>JAZQFJ010000021.1:0-17478 GCA_045539475.1 Eubacteriales bacterium
GTCTACATACTGTTTCATTAATTCCTTTGGTGTTAATTCCATAAAAAATCATCCTTTCAAGATTTCTTGGTTTATATATCCAATACTTGCCTGAAAGGATGACTTCTATTCACTTTTACACAAAATTTTCGGTGGTCTCTAAAATACACCCGATAGTGCTTGTCCCAAATGGGAATTTAGCAGTATCGGGAATGTTTTCTTTTCTTCGGAAACAGCTTGTCCTATCGTGAATTTTGTAAAAATTAGTGCATTTTGTGATCAAGTTGTTCTTATGTGACTGCAGGTATGCCATTTTTGCGAAAAGTCTCAAAGTGCCGAAAAGCCAGTCATATCAAAGGTTCCCAGCAATTCAGCTATATATGTTGTTCTTACGCGATAGCAGCATCTGCTGCGAGGTCTTCCATAAGATCGGTTATAGGATCTCCTTTTACCTGAAGGTTTGCCGATGTCTGCGGGAATCCTGCTGCCGCTTGAGGATATACACCGGTTGTGTGATCCACAAAGTATGCGTCAAATCCCGCTTTCTTTATCTCATCAATGGTAAGATTTCTTGTAAGCTGATACAATATTGCACCAATCATTTCAAGGTGCGCAAGTTCTTCTGTACCTATATCGGTAAGTGCACCTTTGGCGATATCAACAGGCATCGCATAGCGTTGATTTAGATAGCGCATCGCCGCATTAAGCTCGCCGTCAGGGCCGCCGTACACCAAATGTTTGAGTAACCTATCTAATGCCGCCAAAACACGCATTTAAGCGACTTTCCGCCTTCTCCGCCTTTTATAATTTCTTTAAAAATCGTCCTTGCCATGTTGTTTTTTTCAACATTACTTACATCAGCATCTTTCAAAACTTCTGTTAATCTGCGAAGTTCTTTTTTGTCCACTTTAACCTCTTCTTTTGGCTCTTCTTCCTGAACTTGTTCAAGCTGTTCTTTTAACTTATCAATTTCATCCGTAATAGCTTTTTTATTCGCTTTATACTCTTCAAGTGTGTCAACGCCATCCTCATAAGCCAATTTAACTCGTTCAAGGCGGATTTCAAGTCTTTGAATCTGAGTAGAGATTATTTTACTGTCATCAGTATAAGTTGACTGCTCTAAAGCTTCAGGTTCAGCAAATTCAAGCTCAACATTTGGAAGTTCCATCTCAGACAAAATATCAAGAATAATTTTAGATACTCTTTCAGCTTTTATATAGCCAACGCCATCACATTTTCCTCTACTTCGCTCTGAACACCCAAAATAACCTCCCTGATAAGACAGAACCTTGCCACATTTTTCACATCTGAGGATTCCTGTCAACCAATGGGACAACCCCTTTCTGTCAGGATTAAAGTACTTTCGGAATCGTTCTTTTTGTGCCTTCATTTTTTCCTGAGCTTTATCCCAAGTTTCTATATCAATAATAGATTCGTGGGGACCATCGGTTATAATTGCCGTATCTGCCATGTAATTTCGCGACAGCTTACCATCAGGATTCCAACGGGTTTTACCTATGTACACCGGATTATTAAGCCAATATTCTACGGTTCTGTTTTCAATTTTGTTTCCACGATGTGTTTTTATTCCCATAGCATTCAGAGCTTTTGCAATTGTTAAAAGGCCTTTACCGTTTACATAATCGTCGAAAACCTTTCGTATAATCTCCGCTTCTTCAGGAACGATAATATACTCGCCGTTTTCCACTTTGTAACCAAATCCGGGTATCGAAAGAACACCACCTCTTTTCGCTTTTTCTGTCATTCCTCGTTTTACTTCTTCCGCAAGGTTGATGCTGTAAAACTCATCCATTGCTTCTATGATAGCTTCAATCAGTATGGATAATTTATCATCACCAATGTCTTCGCTGACTGATACAACATCAATATTATGCTCTTTTCGGAGCATAGATTTATAAACGATACTGTCTTCACGATTTCGTGCAAATCGGCTGAATTTCCAAACCAAGATAACATCAAAAGGTTTTGGTTTACGCTTCGCAAGACCTATCATTTCGTTAAATGCAGGTCTGTTTTTAGTTTTTCTTCCACTAATGCCTTCATCTACAAATATAAATTCTTTTGGCAATAAAATTTGATTTCTTTCCGCATAGAGCCTTATTTTCTCTAACTGACTGTCAGGACTGTACTCAAGCTGATCATCAGTAGAAACTCGTATGTAAGCTGCCGCTACTTTCATTTTGTTTAACCTCCTTCCTTGAAAAAACGGCAACTATTTATTCTTTATGGTTATTGTATCAATGCCGCTTTTTGAAATCAAATTTTTTTGCTTTTAATTTTAATTTTTCTGTTGTAGTATTCAAAGAGAGCTTGCTCCTCAAGCTCTCTTTTCCAATGTTCCATATCCTTTTCATTTAAACTTGTGAGCTTTACACCTTGCTCATCATCACCTGCTATGAAGAATTCAACTTTATATTCATCCATTTCTACCACCTCGTATAATTTTATGTTTTAATTTCTACTTAAATAACAATATACTTTCTGCTTTCGAGCATAAAAAAACGACCGGAATTAACCGATCGTTAAACACAAAAGCGACTGACATTCGTCAGCCACCGTTTGCATATGATATGTTTAATGTTGTTTTTGTTAGGATACATTTATATTTGTTTTTAGCTATTTTCCAACAAATCTTCAATCTTGCACCCAAGCGTTTTGGAAAGTGCAAGAAGCGTTGTTGTTGCTGCTTTATTTATATCCTTTGCTTTCAGTTCATACTGTTGCAGAGTTCTTAAGTTCACTCCTGATTTTTCGGCAAGTTCTCTTTGAGAGTAGCCGATGTTTTTACGAAGTTCCTGCAACTTGGTTGTCGTGGTTTTTCTCTCGATTATCGAATTTACGACATCAACAAATTTATCTTCGTGTGCTTCGTGAAGTGTTGGATAAAGTTTTTCGATTTCTTTTGCAGATACATTCTGAAAGATATCTTTAAATGTTCTACCCGTGTGCCACTGATAATAAGCTACAATCCAACCGCACCAATATTCAGGAGAACAAACATATTCTGTCTGTACTTCCGGGAGGTCTTGTTCTATGCCCGCTTTCACAACAATTTCGTGAACAAGCTCAGTTCCTGATAATCCTGAAATGATTTTAGGCACACCATTTCCAAACTGTGTTGCAAACCCGGTTGTAACAAATAAATCAAAGAACTTCTGTAGTGTAATATCACAAGCATTGACTGCATAATCTGCAGCTTCGCCAAGATTTCGCATTGCATCGTCTAAATACTGCTCATCGTAAGCGCGCATCATCAGGTGTTACCTCCTCACGAATAACATCTCTCATAAACAATCCGTTTAAATCTTCTTTTTCAATTTCTGCATTAAATGCTTCTCTTGCTTCGCCATCTCTTGCTTTACGCTTTGCGTAATAAATGGTATTATCGCAAACTTCATAAGACACAAACTTTATCTTATCAAATGCTTTTTTGCTCTTTAAGACAACCTGTTCAACAAGTTTACCAAGTCGCATAGCATAAGACAACTGATTTAGTGAAATTTCGTTATTAACAAAGGCTCTTGCAAAGGAAAAGTAAGAATCGTCAGCACGGTAGCCTATAATTGCATCGTAGCCTTCTGTATCAGGCATAAAATGTTCAATAAGCCATTCACGACCACGTTTCATAACCGGCGTGGACAAACGAACCTTTCTGTGCTTCATCAGCATTGCAAGCCAATGTAAAATGGTATATTCATCAGAAGAAAGATTCAAAACCTTAAGGTTTGACATATCAATCTCATATTTATTTACAAAGCCGTCTACATCTTCGGTACAAGCCCATTCTTTTGCAAGCTCAATATGCTCTGTGCAATAAAATCCTTTCCCGTAATCGTTATAGGTTTTACCCTTACCGAACTGAGGTTTTTCAATGATTTCAGGCGAGCCGTGATATATTGTTAACTTACTCATAGTTACGTTCCTCATACTTCTGTAGAGTTATACATTCACATTATACTCCCACAGAAGTATTTTGTCAAGCCTGTCGTATAGATTCTGCTCCTTCTTGGAAATCAAAAAACGCCTTTCTTATCCTATATTTACAGTAATAAGGCAAATGACTTTTCCAAATTCATAGTCGCAAAATTTGTTCAAGCAAAGCGGACGATGGCAAGTGCCATACCATAGGGATTTCACCTTCCTTATACCTCGGACTGCTCCCATTGCCTGCGACGGCGTCGCAATTCGCTGATTGCTTATCACGCTCGGACTGTGGCTGAACAGAAGTATCATTATATCGTATCCGCTTTGCACTATTCCCGGCATATGCCGTACTTTTCAAGGTGCATATTATGAGATGCGGCTCCTCCTTTTTAATGAAAGGAATGGGAAATAGAAGAAGGAGCCGCCGTAGTCAGAGCAAGACTTTAAAAAAGTCCCTCTATAAGTCGTGAGAAAAAAACGACCTTTTCGGGGGTATAAATCAGAAATTTTTAAATATTTTTTCCATTCTCCGCAAAGCACGCTCAATAGATTCCCTCACGGAACTCTCATCAACACCTTCCATCCTTGCAATATGAGACATTGGAATATCCTGAAAAAAGTGAGCATATATGCGCTTTGCCTGCTTTTCAGATAGCTTATTTATCGCAGTATAAACATCTTCCTGCGTCACTTTTCTTTCATAAAGTTCCTGCGGCGAAGCAGATACAAAAAGGATTTCCCTTTCAATATCATCACCTGCATCAAGCGAATAAAATGCACGATGATAATATTTTCTACTCTTGTAACTCCGTTCGCTTTTTGCAAATTCTGCAAACACCTCCGCTATCTCATCGCTTATTTCTATGTATTCATCTCCCGAAAACCACGGGTATTCATCTTTTAATCTTATTTTTTTCATTACCTTTCGTCCTTTCAATCAGAATTTTTGTAAATTCCAATTGAAAAGGAGGAGAACGGCAACGATATTCAGTTTTGACTAAAAGAAAACAGCCAAAAGCAACTCCATAAGAGTTTACCTTGGCTGTACGTTCAGAGTGTCCTCCATAGCCGTCATCGTTTGATGTTCTACGGCTTGTTCTGCTATGCTTACGATGTTCTCTGCGCCTGAAATAACATATTATATATCTTATCAAAAACCCCACTCCTACCGCACGGCTATCCGCCGCGCGGTAGCAGCGAAGAACCTATTTACGGACGGATATGCCACGCCTATTTATATTTCTTTTGTGTGGTGTCCTCAATTTCTCCGCTTTTGCTATATACAATGTTCTCACCTCCAATTTCTGTGCATCTACATTTTTCTTTCTCTTTCTACATTTTTCGCACAAAAAAGAAGCGGGTCTTGAGGCTTTAAACCCCAAAACCCACTTTTTGTTATTTGTGCAGTCTGAAATTTGTTTGATAAGTGATTTACATTTAGCCTAAAAATTTCACAACATAAGCTGCGATAATTTTTGCGTATTCCACCAATTTTTCGCACTCAATGTATTCATCCGGTTGATGAGCTCCACCGTATGTACCAAAATCTCTGCCTATTCCGAAACCAAAAGCATTCCGAGAACCATATTTCAGAATAACGGATAAGTCAGAAAGACATGATGCGCACGGTTTAAGCTCACGACCACTCACCTCGAGCGCTGATGCTTGCATATCCCGGATTGAATCATTGTCCGGTTCGGAATATGCATAATGGAAAAAGCGTGTATGTGGAGTAAATCCGTCGCCAATTATTCCCATCGGCTTGAGTTTTCTGGAAATTATCCTTTCAAGCTCTGCAAGTTCTTTGAAGATTTCCTCTTTTGTTTTATCGGTATACATAACAAAGAGAACCTCTCCAACGCCGAGATCCGCGCCATTATCTCCTGCCTTAACATGCATGTATCTGAGGGACGTATCCGGAATTATTGTTCCTTTATAGAAGCGGTTGTCCGAGAGCTCATCACGCCTTCTTTTTGCAAAACCTTCAAGTTCTTCCATTACGATGACAGAAGCCTTCGCTGCAAAAGCTGCACTGTCTACGCTTTTTTCCGTGTGAAAGCGATACTTTACTTCCATACCGCCGGAAGCGCAGTGCCATATCTCAAAATTCTTGCAATCCATATTTACTATGCGTTCCGTAGGATAACGAAGCACTGTGGCAAGAGCGCCGTTGGATCCACCATATTCCTCATCACAGTAAGCGGTAAAGAGGATATTTTTCTTTGGAACAAAGCCACTTTCTTTCAAAAGCTTTATAACAAACAATGCAGTTGCAAGGGCATATTTGTCATCACATGCACCTCTGCCCCATATCTTGCCGTCGTACACTTCACCTAAAAGCGGGTTAATGCTCCAGTTTTTCCTGTCACCTATTCTTACGGTGTCGGAATGCCCCATCAGCATAAGCGCATCAATACATTCAGCACCTTTCCAACGTGCAGTCACGTTGTATCTATTTTCAAGGTCTCTACCGCCGAGATGGTCGGGGTGCTCCGCATATCCATCAATATCAAGTGGAGAATACATCTCCGTTTCAAGACCGAGCTCAATACAGAGATTTTTTATATACTCTGCGCATTCTTTTTCATTCCCGACAGAACCGAAGCTTTCAGAATTTATGCGAATAAGACTGCAAAGCAGATCGTACAGCTCTTCTTTTCTATCATCAATTTCAGCACAAAGCTTTTTAATATCCATTGATAATTCTCCTTGATTTTATTTTTCGAACAACAAGCATATTTTTCCATTCAGTTTCCTGATTACAAAATCACTCGTTTCCTGCCTTCTTTTCAACATATCCCTAATAACTTTTCAGCATTCTTGTGCATAATCTTTTCATAGGTTTCCAAGCTTATGCCGCCTTGCTTAAAAAGATTTTCGAGATAGTCAAGAAAATCATACTGGAATGTTTGTGTCGGCGCACATACATCTGCACCATAATAAATTCTGTCAGCAAATTCAGTAAGGAACTTGGCTGCAAAATCAGGATCACGCATCATCGCTGTACTTCCACTGCCTGCAGAAATATCGCAGTAAAGATTCCCATATTCTCTCATAAGTTTTGGGACTCTGCCTTCTATGATTTTAGTCATAGAACAATCCTTGCGTGTCTCTTCATCAATATCAGATGAGATTTCACTCCAGAAGCAGGTTGAATGTCCGATAAACTTCGTATTCGGGAACTTTTTCAGCATCTTCTCGATTCTTGGAAGCCCGAGATCGTCCACTATGCCATAGTGTTTTCCATGTTGCGGAGCAATATGGAAAAGAACAGGCATATCAAGTTCCGAACAGGCTCTGAAAAGATTCTGCATCATCGGGTCGTCTGCATAAAGTGTTGCAGTAAGTTCGCCTACACCTTTTGCGCCTTTTTCTTTATATTGACTTATGAGATGATAGAGGTTAGCTGTATCCGTGTAGTTTCCTTGTCTTGGATCGACGTTGCAAAACCACGTAAATCTATCAGGAAATTTACTTACAACATATTGAGCTTCTTCATTACTCATGCATGACCAGCGAGCCTCCGGTGAAATGAGAGGTAAAATCACACCGAAATCAACACCTGATTTATCGTGAATTTCAATCTGCTCTTCGGCTGATAAAAAGTTTTGCCCGTTCGGACGAGTTGTTGAAAACTCAGGAAATGCTACGACATGGCAGTGGATATCAATTTTTTTCATTACTACAATCCCCTCAATTTCGTTAAATGGAGTTCATAACTGATTAAAAGTATTTAAAATCCTGCTGTGCAAACCACAGCCGATCGCCCATGCAAGGAGCCTCAATACCAATAGACTCCTTAAAACAAACCTCTCGAAGCTTTATAAGGTATACACGATGATTTATTTCTCCATCCCCCAAATATGTTGCAAGGCGGGATTTTGTTCCCGGAAGCGGAGATGAGTTTTTAAGATGTGTGTAAAAAAGCTTATCACCATAAATGTCAATTGCTTCCTTATGCCATACAACAGTTTCTTTGCAATAGCACGGCTTGCCGTCCTCGTCATGAAGCGACTTTGAGCAAGTGTCACGTGCTTACTTCACTCTGTTATACGCACTTTCATATGCCGAAAGAAGCTCATCCACACCCATTTCTTTTAAATTCTGAACAAAGCTATCAAAGTTTGATAACGGCTCCTGTCCGAGCATAAATTTGATAAGCATTTCCTTAGTGTGGGTGCTAATCGGTGCGGTGTACATATCAATAACCTTCTGCTCTTCATCGTTAAAGTCAAGCCAAAGAGTTATCGGATATTCAGGGAGAGTGTGTGCAACAACAAGTTCTTCACTCTCAAGCGTTATTTCAGACTGCATTGCTTCAGCAGCTGCCGGATCAAGGCGACAGAATGATCCATAAACCTGGAAGCCATACATTGTATTCGGGAGAGTTCCCACTTCGTCTGTAATAAACTTCTTTTTTCCGTCAACTATCTCATATGTTTCTCCTTCTTTACCCCAGGAGACGTATTCCATTCCTTCATCTGTATACATCCAGTCAATAAACTTCGCAGCATTTCCGATAGTTTCTGCATTTCCGGTATCCGGAATAGAAAAGCCTATCATTTCAAGGTCGCCTCGCTCAATCATCGAAGCTCCTTTTTTCAGATTTGCAACCGGTGGAGCAAATGCCTGAAGTTTATAGTCAGTATTCCCATTCTTGTGAGCTATCTGATTAAAATAATCTATACGAAGCTGGAGGTGCGGAAGAATAAATCCTTTATCAGTAAGCATAAGTTCTTCCCATGTTGCGTTATTAAGTGTTATAGCATCAGAAGGCATAAGCTTTTCATCAATCATCTTTTTGTAGAAGGTCAAAACCTCAAGCGCAGTGTCTTCTGTTGCGCCCCAACGCCATTCTTCGTCATCAAAATCATAGTATGCGTTATACTGCCACCACTTATCAAACGATGATCCCGGAATATTGAACAAATATTCCATAGAACGAGTGCAGAACGGATAAGAGTCAGGATACAATTCTTTGAGCTTCTTACATACCTCATAAAGCTCATCAAAGGTCTCCGGAGCGTTCAGGTTATGCTTTTTAAATATGTCCTCACGATAGAGCCATGCACGCATGCGTGTTTTCCCCTCGCGACCTGTTCCCGGAGTATAGTAAACCTTACCGTCAGCACGTTTTCTCGGTTTTACAGCAGTAGCGTATTCCTCATCGGAAAGAGAATCAAGCCATGCATTGTAATTTGGCATATATGCAGAAAGATCATCAAGGGCTATCAGTCCTTCCCCAGCATATTTAGCATCAGTATCTGCGGAACCAAAAGCCATTACATCTGGAAGCTCTTCGCGAGCTGCAAATAAAAGAGGATACTTCGTTCCAGCATCTGATGACGGAATTGCAATAATATTGAGTGTTGCGCCAGAGCCTTCTTCCATATACTCCCATATTTTCCAATCCTCACGAACAGGCCAGCTCGGTGCTGACTGTACCATAAAATCAATTACATCATCCTTGGTAAGCGGCTCATCGGCACCTTCACCGGAAAGATACGACATTTTCTCATTCCGACCTCCGCAAGAACACAAAGTGAACATCATAATCAAAGCAAGTAAAGTAGCAATAATTCTTTTCATTTCACTATTCTCCTTTTATTTTTGTTATTATTCATAATGGATATAATCATGCCATTATAGACAATTTTGATAAATCGACCTGTCCCAATAACGTTTTTCTGAGCATAGTCTTTCTGCTTCTTCAACAGCAAACTTTCCCATTCTCTTGCAACCGTTTGTTACAGCGCCTGCAACATGTGGCAAAAGAACCACATTTGGCAATTTCCTGTATGGATGGTCAGCATCGGGTTCTTTTCTCACAACGTCAAGAACTGCTGTAAAACGGTTCTTTGCAAGTTCTTTCACAAATGCATCATCGTCAATCACATTAGGTCTTGCTGTGTTTATAACAACTGCGCCATCTTTTATAAGAGGGATAGTCTCGCTGTTAAACAAATTGTCCGTTTCCGGTATACTCGGTGTGTGGATGCTTATAACATCGCTTTGAGATATAAGCTCTTTAAAATCACACTTTTTTGCGCCGAACTCTGCAATCTGTTCCGCAGAAAGATACGGATCGTAAGCAAGAACATCCACCTGATAGTTCTGCAAAAGCTTTATAACTCTCCGTCCAATCGCTCCTGCGCTGACGATACCGACTGTAATATCGTAAAAATCCTTTACCCTCTCACGATTTTCAGCCCATAAACCATTTCTTGTATCCTCGGCAAGAAAGAACATTCCTTTGCAGGCAGCGACAGCAATCGCAAGTGTTGACTCTGCAACTCCGTCTGCCAACTCTCCGTTCGCAGTTGATACGATAATGTTATTCTTGATTATCGTATCTGAAAGTAACTGCTTAACCGCTCCCCCGGCGTGAATTACCGCACGCAAATTCGGGCATAGCTCAACCATTTCATCATCTAATTTACTTGAGCCCCATGCCGTGACAATGAGCTCACTGTCTTTTATAAAGTCAAGTATGTATTTTCTGTCATCGTAATCGTCTCTGTCGTAGATATGCAGACTACCTAAGCTGCCAAGTCTTTCAAGATGAGATTGCGAGAACATTTTTTCCACTTGACTTTTCTTTGTGAAAAGCGTTATTTTTTTCATAATCCCAACGTTTCCTTCTTTCTTTGCAAGGGACATACATGTCCCTTGCAAAGCTGTTACACTATTTTGCCATGTAATCAAGTATTCTTTTTACAAGCACAGCAACCTCTGCACGGGTCGTGTAATCGGTCGGGGCGATTTTGCCGCTCTTTCCGTTCACAAGGCCACTTGTTGCGAGCGATTTTACTGCATCCTGTGCATAGTCTGAAACATCCGCAAAATCCTCATAATCGACATCTGCACTTTGAAGCTCTACACCGAGCTTTGTAAGCGCGCGGTATACAATTACCATCATATCCTGACGGGTGATTGTGTTGCGAGGTGCGAACTTGTTATCACCGATACCTCCGACAATTCCGTTATTTCGCGCTATTGCAAGCTCTGATGCAAAATAGTCAGAAGCATTTACATCAGCGAAGTTTTCTGCACTATCCGACTCAAGTTCGAATGCGCGAACAAGAAGGATTGCAAAATCAGCTCTTGTTATATTCGCTGCCGGTGAGAAGGTATTCCCGCTTGTACCACGGATTACTCCTTTGTCTGCAAGCGTATTGATAGAATCTGCCGCCCAAGCGTGATTATCAATATCTATGAATTGCAGAGCATCGGAACCTCCATTTCCTGCATCGGGTTGTGTTGAAGCTTCGCCCTCTCCGTTTTCACCGGATGCGTCGTTCTCATCAGTGTTTGCTGTATCATCCGGTTTGTCGGTCGGTGCGGCGTCGCCGCCACCGCCTCCTCCACCGCCGCCACCGGCAGGTGTATCTGTAGTACCTGTTCCAGGAGCTTCGGATTTATCAGATGAGGAACTTCCCGTTGTCGAACCGTAAACCGTTATATCAAAGTGGATGGTTTCCTCACGACCGTCGCTGTCACGTGCAGTTATTGCAACGTGGTTTTCGCCAATCTGAGATGATGTCGGTTTCCATGTAAACTCTCCGGTCTCTGAATTGAGCGAAGCACCTCGAGGAAGCGCTGCTCCGATATAAGTAATAGTCGGTGTGTCTGTTACTATCGGGCTTATTGCCTTTACTGTTACACTTATTGAGCTGCCCGCAGAAGTGCTCAAAGAATCCGACACGGGTTCAAATTCCGGAAGACTTTGGTCAACAAATGACATTGGTATTGAGAAGTTTTGTCTTTCTTTTATATTAAATACATAGCCGTGCTCGGGATTTTTCTTATCCTTATGTCCTCTGATAAGAGTTACCGTTCCTATATCGAGACGAACCTCTCCTTCAGCAAGTCCTTCAGCTTCGTCAGTTGCTGAAATAATTCTGTATACACCGTTCTCTACACCGTCATTATTTACATATATGTATTTATCTGTAAGCTCAGATAAATCATCACAGTCTATATTGACGTCAATGTAGTTATTAAATGCAAGTTCTTTCTGGAATCCCGTTACCGTTCCTGTATACTCACTCTTTTTGCCAGTTTCTTCTCCGATGAGTGTGCCGTCATTGACATATCGGTAAATAACTGCATTATTTTTGTTTAATGTGTATACTCCGGTAAAGCCTGAGAAATCAAACACTGCGTTGCCGTTTTCAGCCTTGTCTTTTACCGTATAAACAACATCTGTGTTGGTTGCATATACAACATAGTCTGTATACGATTCATCATCATTTACTCTCGACACCTTAACCGCACGTGCCATATCTCCCGCATTTTCTGTTCCTTCTTTCAGAACAACTTCAACGGGTTCAATTGAAGTGATGTACGGAGTGTTACGATACGGCTCAAACACAGTTGTAAACAAGCTGTCAAGCTTTTCTCCCTCAGAGCCCTCGCGCTGAACAAGAACATAGTCAAGCGTCTTTGGAAGCATTCCGGTATCTGACTTTTGCGGGGTGTAACCACCTACTATTGCGACCTCGGTAGGCGTGAAATTATTAAGCTGTGTCATACGCAGCTTTATTCCCTTACCATCTTTCAGCACCTTGCGGTAATCCTGAACATCAAACTCTACCGTAAACTGAGCTTCAGGGTCTTTATCGCGACGGATTTTGTTCATCCATGTATATCCTCGCGGATATTTTGTTTCATACTCCCACTTATCCTGTGTCCACGGATCAGGACCGTAAGCGATATACTCGCCGGTTTCCGGATCTTTGCCGTCAACACCTGCATATGTGCCGATGTAATTTCCGTTTTCGTCCACCTGTTTTGTAAGCTCAAGTCCGCTTATCGGATATGCGTTCTCAGCCTGGCTGTGGAAACTGTAGGTATGCTTGTTTCCTCCCGTTACGTGGAAGAAGTCTATGCCGTATGAAACATCATCGTTTGCCTGTACCATAACAAGCGTTCTGCGGTAATTTTCCGTTTCATCATACACTTCATCGTATTCTATATCCATAACCTTAACTCTTCCGGCATCATCAAAGTGCTTCGGGAAGCCATGGATAGGATCACCGTTTGCTGTCGTAAGATTCTTATGATTTTGATCATTGACAGCTACAACATTGTGTGAAATGGTTGCATCCACCCACTGCAGACGGTTGGGTGCATAACTTGTTTCCTCCGGATATCCGAGATCCGGGGCGATATCGAGACCAAATGCATCCATACCGAGGTTTAGTCCATCCTGATGAGAATGGCTTACTCCGATTCGTCCAAACCATATCCAGAAATCACGGTGAGTATTATTCTGCGTTGATGCACTTGCAGATGCATAATTTCCACCGTCACGAAGAGCCGCAAATCCGTAGCCGGTAAGCATCAAACTTCCAAGTGTCTCGTTTTCGTCCACATATTCTGCAATATCGTCTTCAGCGCTCTCCGGATTTTCAGTGAAAATGTCATATTTCAATCCTTCTGTTTTGTTGCCGTTGAAAATATAGAGCAGCTGCGCTATTTTCTTTTTGAGACTTTCATCTTCGATATTTTTGAACGCTTCCAGCCAAACAGTTGTACCGCCGTTGAGCGCAACCGTTGCCGGACTTCCGGAATCCGCAAGATTAGGATGCTTATTGCCTGTGAGAATTATGTTCATCTGCGGTTCATGCATCTTAGCATATTTGGGGTTCTTATATGGGTTATAATCTCCCTCTCCGGTATATTTTGAAACAGCTTTTGTAAAATTGGTAAGGTTGGATATCCAGGATGTATTGTATCTCGGAGATGCTTCATCACCCATACCGTCACGGTCAACCTGGTCAATGAGTGTAGTCGTCATACTACCGCCTGTTCGTATGTTATACGGATACGGTTGCTCTCCTGTTTTATAAATCCAGTCAAGTATTTCATCTGTTTCAGGTTGTTTATCAAGCACTATCGCCGCAATTGCCGCAACATTCTGCGCCTGACCGAAGTTACCGCCTATTCTACCGTCCTGGCACATTATCGCCGATGTATAAACAAGCCTCTCTGCCCAGTTTTCCCATATCTTTGCCGAGCTTGTCTTGTCGTTTCTTTCGTTTCCGAACTCTTCCGCTTTTTGTGCCAAAGTGCGAATAAGCGTCGCATCCTCAAGCACCGGATAAAGTATATCTGCAGAAAGCATAAGCTCTCGGGCAAGGTATGAGTCGTTTATGCTTCCTACTAATGCTCCGCTAAATGTTCCTGTTCCTGTTACCCAAAACTTTCCGTTCGGATAATCCCAGCTGAAAACATCAAAATCAGGGAATACATCGGCAATCTTATCAATCATAAGCGCGCCTGCTCTGCCATATTTCAAGTCACCTGTGTAGAGATATGCGTCTGCAAGGTCCCTTATATCGCCATAAATATTGCTCCAGAATTCATAGCTGTAAAGCGAAATGTAGCCATGACGCTCTTCAAGCCCGTCTGCATATTTTCTCCCCGGGAGATATCCCCAGCCATCGTCCACAGCCCACATAGAGCCGCCTGTCCAAAGAACATTGCCGGATTCATCCTTGTATGTACCGAGGTCTGCACCAAGGTCGTTGCCATCTTTATCCTTATTCCAGGTTATCTTAGCTCCCCACGGATCAGTATTGCTGTCTCTTATCTCTGGGTAAAGCTCGTTATAGAGATAGCCTTCAGGGTTGCCGTAGCCATAGAAGATGTACCACTCCGGCGTATTGGCTTTTGCCGGCTTTTCACAGGTGCATTCCGAACCATCCTTATGGAAAAGCATTTCGTGATGCGCTTGCCTTGCACGGTCAACATCAAAATATCCTAATCCGTCACGGCCAAGCTTATAAAAGCTTTCAAAATCGTTTGTCGGGAAAAGACGCTTACATGCCGAACACTGAATTTTCCATGGGCGAGCTACGAAATTGAATACCCATGAATCTGTTCCGTCTATATATGCCCCGCAATAGCGGCAATACATAGCGTAGTCGTCTCCGCGAACACCGATTTGTCTTCCTCGCGGTATTCCTTCTCCGTGCAGTTGCTCATACAAAATGTCAACTTCGTCAAGAATCTTCTCTGCAGCACTGATTGAATCCTTCTGTATTTTCTTTGCCCAATCATATTTTGCAATGTTTTCTCTCATTGCTTCTCGCATTTCATTTGTAAAATATGTGGGCCCTGTCTTGCCGTCATGTAAAACTACGGTTACATCTTCTTCAAAAGACACCTCTTGTCCTCTGAAATTCTTGCTGAAGCTGACGGTGAAGGAACCTTCAGTCTTTGCCTGCAGCATTCCATTCTCAACGGAAGCAATATCCGGCGCGCTCATATTTGAAAGCTTTATTTCCTCGCTTTCAATCGGAATGTCTATCACGTTTCCGCTGTTCATCTCGGCACTCCATCTGATAAGCTTTTTCTCACGTACAAACATATCGTCATCTATGTTTGCCGATGTGCTTTTAATTCCGGTCATATCAGTAACATTAAACGTTAAGATGTCAGATACCGAAGCTGTTCCATCGCTTACGGTTACTTGAATATCAACAGCACCGTCACCTGTACCGGTAACAACACCGTTTTCATCCACCTCTGCAACATCAAGGTCAAGAGATTTATATGTCACATCCAGTTCATCGGAAGTAAGCACTGTTCCGTCAAGTTTTTTTGCCGCGACATTTATCTGTGCCTTTGCTTCAAACTCAGGTGTGTAATAAGTAAGATCATACTTATCTGCTGATATCTCAGCTTCTTTTATGTTATTTACACCATCAAGCGTAAGATTACCCGCAATTGCGCGAAGCGTGCCGACCATTGACGCTCCCTCTATCGGGCTTTTATACGATGGCATATACACAAGGTAATATTCTCCCTTTTCTATATTACGCTTTGTAAGTGTTGCCTTTTTCATCGTCTGATCCGCTATGCTTGTATCAGTACACAGCACTGAACCTATCAGATAATTACCTTTGGTAAATGCATCGTCTTTAAGCTCGGGAATCACACCATCTGACCCTATTGTTTCTTTTGCCGGAATCAAATAGTAGTTCATATACACATCAACCGGGACCTGCTTTTGGGTAACGCCGTCCTCTTCGTATACATATTCGCCGTTTATCTGATATGGAGACATATTCTTATATGTTCCGCAGGAAACTCTCGGAAGATACAGTCCGCCTTCATTGACTCTGATTTTTATTGCCCACCAGTTGCGACTCACGCGTATAGCAAGACCTTTTCCCGGTCGATATACCAAATGAGCACCGCTTGTGGTTGTTGTGTTTGTGCCGTTGCTTGACCAGCTGTATTGTGATCGGCGATTCGCTGCATACTCCCACAAGTTATCGTTGGATTCATAGGTGAAGTCCGTAAACAGGAGATCTGTCTCTGTTGCCTCACCCATCCTGCGCGCAATGTCATATGTTACCGTAATCCCCGGAATTTTCGGAGGCTCTACAGTAATCGGAACGGTTTTAGAAACAGACACGCCATTTTTACTTGCTGTTACCGTAACTTGGGTAGTTCCCTCTGTAACAAGAGGAGTTATAACACCGTTTTCATCAACAGAAATAATGTTTTCATCATATCCGGTGTACGTTGCTTCTGCCTTCTGAACAACTTCACCATCAGACATATACACTATAGCATCAAGATCATTTACATCTGCGCCAATTATCTCCATATCAACAGGGAGAGCAATCGCATCTGTGCCTCCGTCCAAAACGAAATTACCGGCAATTCCGCGAAGTGTTCCCACGAACGTGTCATACCCCTCCGGTATTGCCGGAGTTTTCGCTGTCGGAACAAAGATAAGATAATACTCACCTTTTTCAAACTTGCGGACTTTAAACTCATCTGTCGATACCTTCATATCAGCCGCAAGTCCGTTGCTTCCGTTTACATTCGTGCAATTAACACTTCCGATAAGGTTATTTGCATTGATGAACTCGCTGCCTGCAAGGTCAGCACTCACGCCTGCTTCTGTTACGGGAACGAGATAATAATTCATCATTACATCTACCGGTCCCGAAGGAAGATTTTCTTTTGTTTTCGTGCTGTCTATAAATATACTTTCAACATTTTTGTATGTTCCGTAATGTGCGTATGGCTGATAATATCCTGCCACCGGAACATTTATCTTTATCGCCCACCAGTTGCTGCAGTTTGCGCGTATGGCAATTCCGCCCGGTTTGTATGCAAAGTGCGCTCCGCTTGACGGAGGTGCATTGTATCCGTTATCTGTCCAGCTGTATTGTGAACGACGATTTGCCGCATACTCCCACATGTTATGGTTCTTTTTATATGAGAAATCCGTATAAAGAGCCGTTGAATCTCCCATGCAGCTTGCTACATCATACACAAGATTAACTCCGGACATTTCAATCGGTTCAGGCTCAGGCTCAGGTTCGGGCTCGGGTTCCGGTTCGGGCTCGGGTTCCGGTTCGGGCGGAGTTCCTGTAATGGTTACACTAATTTCGTTTGATTTAACGTTGCCGTCCGTTGTCTCTGCCCAAATCTTTGCTTCACCACCGCCTACTGCAGTGATTTTGCCGGTTGCATCTATTTTTGCAACAGCTTCATCATCACTGTGGTATGTAATGAAGTTATTGG
>JAZQFJ010000022.1:0-13868 GCA_045539475.1 Eubacteriales bacterium
TTACGGATACAAGAAGGATCCGCACTTAAAAGGACACCTGATTATTGATGAAGAGGCGGCAACGGTCGTGAAAGATGTTTTTCTGCTGTTTACACAGGGGTATGGAAAAAGTGCAATTGCGCGTATCCTGAATGACAGAGGCATACCTAATCCGACTGAGTATAAAAGACAAAAGGGGCTGAGGTATAAGGCACCGGAAAGAAAAAACAGTACGTTGTGGCGATACTCTGCAATAGCATCTATGCTTGAAAATGAGATTTACATAGGGAACATGGTTCAGGGGAAATACGGAAGTGTTTCATATAAAACGAAACAGAACAAGCCGCGTCCGAAGGAAGAATGGTTCCGCGTTGAGGGAACGCATGAACCTATCATAGAGCGGGAGCTTTGGGACAGGGTACAGGAGATTCTTAAAGAAAAAAGTAAACCCTTCGGCGGAGGCAAGGTCGGAATTTTTGCGGGTAAGGTGAGGTGCGCCGGATGCGGATATGTGATGAGGTCAAGCAAAAATCGTGACAGACATTATCTGAAATGTGCAAGTAAAGCTATTGCCAGAGATTCATGTGAGGGCGCTTTCGTATCTGTTGCTTTGCTTGAAGAAGTTGTTCTTTCGGAATTGCGCAGACTGTCAGAACTTTATCTGAACCGTGATGAACTGAAAAACAGGATAGAAATTTACGATACGGAGCAGGCGCAAATTGATAAATTGGAAAGCGAAGTGCTAAGGCAAAAAAAGAAAGTGGAAGAGTATTCCAAAGCTTTAAGTGACCTGTATATGGATAAAGCCAAAGGCGTCATTACAACAGAGGATTTTATAATGATTTCGAAGAATCTTTCTCAGGAAAAAGTACTATCGGAGGAGCTTTTGCGAAAAAATCTTGAAAGAATAGAGAAGCTTCGCACAGGAATTCGCGAGGAAGATGCAAGGGCAGAATTGGTCAAAAGATATACGAATATTGAGCACCTTACGCGAGGTATGGTGGAAATCCTGATTGATTACATAATTGTAGGCAGACGACGGAAAGGCGAAAAATACCCTCCGATTGAAATTCATTGGAATTTCTGAAAGAAGAGCGGTCATCCGATTAGAGTTGGGGATACAATGCTGAATAATAAACCCGGAAATTATTGCAAATCTAAATTGATTTGTCGCTCTGAGATGCTTGTTTTCAGATATTCTTTTTATATTGGCTGGGAGAAATTCCGGCTTGTTTTTTAAAATCTCTTGAAAAATCATATATATTTGCATATCCGAGCGAAACAGCGATCGCAGAGATGCTTGCGAAATCAGAAGCAAGCATCTCTTTTGCTTTGCCGATTCTTAGTTTATGAATATAGTCTATGGGAGATGTTGCATAGATTTCGGTAAAAAGTTTTCGGAAATATACGGTTGAGAGTCCGCAAAGGGAGGCGAGAAAATCATTTGTGATTTTTTGTGCATAGTTTTTTGCGATATAGTCAATTGCTGGCTGGATTTTTGAGGCTTTTGAGGTAGGAACATAGCTCGCCGCACGTTCCGCGGAAAGGGATAAAATAATATCGTATAGACATCGCAGGCTCTCTTGCAGATACATAGGCAAGCGAAGCGTTATTCTGTATTCTGTTTCGCGGAATTTGCGCAGAATTTTTTCGGCATCACTTGCGCGGAATGAATAAATTTCTTTTTCATCTCTATTACATTCAAAGTCAATAATTGTACAGTGCCCGGCCTTAGTGCACGTCCATTCATAATCTGAGCCGCGCGGAAGCAGGATTATCTCATTTGCATTGGATATTATCCTGCTGCCGCCGCAGGTATATTCCGTCTCGCCCTCATACTTTAACGAAAGTGCCCATACCGGGCGGTTGTGTCTCTTTGCTTTCGCACCTTTATCTGTGTATATTGTTGTTGCAGAAACTATGTTTGTTATAATCAAATCGGATAAAATATTGCTTTCCATTTTTCTCACCTCGGATTATAAAAATTATAACACATCTGAGGTTTAAAATCCATATTAAATATCAAATCTGATAAAAATATCATATGTGATATTTACTTATGCGACTCGAAATGATATATATTATATGAGGTGAAAACACTATGGACAAAGTACTTTCAAAGCTTCCTTCTCCTGCGCTTGCGGGTGTTGTAAAGGAAAAGACAAAAGATGCTGCTATTGCGGAAATAAAAAACTGTATGTATGACGGAGCGGATATGATAGACCTTCATTTGTCATGTCTTGAGGACATCACCGACGACAGCTTGAAGGGCATTTTTGCATCAAGCCGGCTTCCGGTGCTTGCACTTAATTATAACACTACATACAACAGACAGGATGCGCAGTATTCTGAGAATGAGCGCGCAGAGCTCTTTTTAAAGGCGGTTGAGTGCGGCGCTGCGGGAGTTGATATGCAGGGTTATACTTTCCACTGTCCGTCGAAGGATGATTTCTGCGGCGAGGATAAATTTTCGTTTACAAAGGGAAAACCGAAAGAGGTTGTAACCGACGAGAAAATTATCTCAAGGCAGAGTGAGTTTATTGAGAGAATACATTTGAAAGGAGGAGAGGTGTTGCTGTCCTGCCATCCGGGAATACCCATGACGGCAGAGCAGGTTGTTGACCTTGCACTGTTCCTGGAAAAGAGAGCCCCTGATATAATAAAAATTGTCACAGTTGCGAAAAATGAGGACGATTTACTCGAAAGCTTTAAGGCGATGGTGATGCTGAAAAGAGAGGTAAAAACAAAGGTCAGCTACCACGCGGCAGGTGTTCCCGGCTCTCTCTCAAGAATAATAAACCCCGTACTCGGCGGACATATAGTATTTTGCGTTGACCGATTCAGCGAGTCAAGCACAATGGAGCAACTTGATCTCAAAACGGTAAGGACGATTATCGAAAATATGAAAAAAGTTATGTGAGGTGCAAAATGTTAAACAAACAGATATTTTTTACAGCTGCTTAAAAAGCAGAGCTGTGTGATGATAAGAACTTCCCGATTGGGACGGTGTTTGATTGGAGAGATATATAATGAAGAAAATAAAAATAGGGCAAATCGGCATAGGGCATAACCACGGTGAGGCGAAGATGCTTGCAGCGCGGAAATTCCCCGAGCTTTTTGAGATTGTGGGATATGCCGAGGAGGAAGAACACTGGATAAAACACCGTGCAAACCTTGAGGGTTACCGCGACCTTACGAGAATGAGTGTCCAAGAGCTTCTTTCAAGCTGTGATGCGGTGCTCGTGGAAAGCGATGTATGGAACCTTACAAAATATGCAAAAATGTGTGTTGACAGAGGACTTCATATACATATGGATAAGCCTGCGAGCGGCTCGCTTTCGGATTTTAAAGCGGTGCTTGACACGGCAAAGGAGAAAAAACTCACGGTGCAGATGGGGTATATGTACCGCTACAACCCCGCAGTCAGAAAAACATTTGAGCTTATAGAGGACGGAAGTCTCGGCGAGATTTATTCGATAAATGCCGAGATGAGTACGTATCACCCGGTGGGATATAAAAAATGGCTCACGGGATTTCGCGGCGGAATTATGTATATCCTCGGAAGTCACCTGCTCGACCTTATTATATATATGCTCGGTCGTCCGAAGCGGATAGTTCCTTTCTTAAAGCATACAGGGCTTGATGGAGTTGATTTTGAGGATAATAACCTCGTTGTTCTCGAATATGAAAAGGCGCTTGCGAGAATTTACGTGTCAAGCGTCGAGGTCAACGGCTACGGGCACCGTCAGCTCATGGTATCGGGAAGCCGAGGTACGGTAAACATTCTGCCGATAGAGAACCCGTGTGTTATGACGTATTCCGACACGGAAATTGCGGAGACATATAAGGATAAAAAGGTTTTTGCGGATGTTGAGGATTTGGCGCCTGACTGCCGCTATGACGATATGATGCGCGATTTTTATTCCTACTGTGTGGGTGAAAAGGAAAACCCGTTTACGTATGAGCATGATTATCTTGTTCAGGAAGTCTTATATGAGATATGCGGTGAATGGGAAGACCGACCGCACGACGTTGATTCATTAAAGGATAAATATTGATATGGGAAGAATACTCATCAAGAACGGGAAAATTTGGAATGGAGAACACTTTTCCTCCGCGGATATTCTGACCGATGGAGATAATATAAGCAAAATAGAACGCAATATTGTTGAAAACGCAGATTATGTATTTGATGCAAGCGGCAAAATAGTATCGGCAGGACTTGTGGACGGTCACGTTCATATGAGGGGAGTAAATGAGAAATTCGGAATTCATGCAGAAATGAGCAGTATTCCTTTTGGCGTAACAGCTGCTGTCGATGCATGTGGGGCTTATGGAGATAAAGCCTTGCTTGACTCTTTTTTACTCAAAAATCTTATATTTGTACCTGTAGAGTTTCGTAACAATAAAGCCTGCTTTGAAGCTGCTGAAAAAATGCTTGAGAAATACGGGGAAAAGGCTGTCGGAATAAAGGCTTATTTCGATACGCAGGTATCCGATGTAAAAGACATTAAGCCGCTTTGCGAAGCTATAGAGTATGCGAAAAAAAACAAGCTTATCGTCATGGTGCATTCTTCAAACTCTCCGGTTTCCATGCCGGAGCTTTTAGGAGCATTAAGAAAAGGTGATATATTAACCCACGCATACCACGGCGGAAAAAATAATGTATCCAAAGATAACTATGCATGCATTAAAGAGGCAAAAAGGCGCGGCGTCATAATTGATGCCGGACTTGCAGGTCATATCCACACCGATTTTAGGGTATTCAAAACTGCGATAGAGTGTGATGCCCTTCCTGATATCATCAGCACGGATATCACTAAATTCAGTGCATATAAAAGAGGCGGCAGATACGGCATGACAATGTGTATGAGCATTGCAAAAACGCTTGGTATGCGTGATGCGGATATATTCAGATGTGTTACGTCGTCTCCGGCAAAAGCTTTCGGCAAGGAAAATGAATGGGGATATCTGAAGCGCGGCAGATGTGCAGATATTTCTGTGTTTGAATATGCGGATGAAGGGTTTGATTTAACAGACCGTACAGGGAACAAATTGAAATCCGATATGGGATACAGATGTGTTCTCACTATATCCGACGGAGAAGTAGTCTATAGACGATAAATGAAATTTAAACATTGAAAGGAGCAAATACAGTGAAGAAAACAGCGTTTATCACAGGTGGGGGAGGTTACATCGGCGGAGAGTGCGCCGCAACACTTGCCCGTGCAGGATTTAAAGTCGCGGTGTGCGATCTTAACGAAGAAGCGGTTGCGAGAACCGTTGCGAGCATAGAAGAAGCCGGCGGTGAGGCAAAGGGCTATATCGGTGATGTGACCGACTCAAAGAATGTTGAAGAGGTTATGAGAACTGCTGTAAGTGAGCTTGGTAAGCTCGGTGTTATGGTTCATGTTGCGGGCGGCAGTGCACGCATAGCGGGAAAAGATGTGAAATATGTTCCGCTTGTTGAACAGGAGGATTATGTAATTGACCGTGTGCTTCAGGTGAATCTCTATGGTGCGTTCTGGGCAAGCCGTGCGGCGGCACGTATTATGATTGAGCAGGGAGAGGGCGGAAAGATAATAAACTTTTCGTCCGCTGTGGGATTAAACGGCTTGGCTACCTGCTGTGATTATGCGGCATCAAAGGGCGGAGTGATATCTCTTACGAAAGCGCTTGCAAAGGAGCTCGGTCAATATAAAATCAATGTAAACTCGGTTGCACCCGGAGTTGTTCAACGGCCGGGCGAGGATGGCGACCCGAAAAGAACGTTGGGAACTAACGTTTTGGGCGAGAAGTGCCTTGCATCGGATATTGCAAATTTAGTAGAATTTTTAGCGTCGGATAAGGCGAGATTTATTACCGGACAGACTTATATCTGCGACGGCGGAAGATCATTATCAATGAAAGGAACAGACTAATCATGAAAGCAATGCTTGTTGAAAACGAAACTCTTGTTATGCGTGAGATTGAGAGACCGGAACCGAAAACCAGTGAAATTCTCATTGAAGTAAAGGCAATCGGTATAAACCGTGCAGACCTTTTGCAACGCGGCGGTAAATATCCATCACCCAAGGGTTGGCCGGAGTGGCCGGGGCTCGAGGTTGCAGGTGTTGTTGCTGCAATGGGAAAAGAGGCAGAAGAAAAATCATCATTTAAAATCGGAGATAAAATCTGTGCGCTTCTCGGCGGAGGCGGATATGCAGAATACGTCTGCGCACCTTACGGTATGGTTATGCCTATGCCGGAAAGACTTTCGTTTGAAGAGGCTTCTGTTCTTCCGGAAGCATATGCAACTTCATATCTGAACTTATTCTGGGAAGGACATCTGGAAGAGGGACAGACAGCATTTATTCCGGCAGGCGCGAGCGGTCTTGCGTCTGTGGCTATTCCCATGGCAAAGGCTTTCGGAGCAAGAGTTATAACCTCCGTCCTTTCGGATGAAATTGCAGAAAAGATAAAGCATCTCGGTGCTGACATAATAATCACTTCTACAACCGAGGATGTTGCAGAAGTGCTCAAGCGTGAAGAAGAGCTCGGCAGACCGGTAAATATGGCTATGGACTGTCTTTCGGGGAAAACGCTCGGTGAAAGCCTTCCGTTTATGGCTGACGGCGGATACTGGGTGGTTATCTCCACTCTTGCAGGAATTGAAACAAACGTTCTTTTGCGTCCGCTTCTTACAAAAAGCCTCCACCTTGTCGGCAGTATGCTGAGAAAAAGAACAAGCGAAGAAAAAGCACGTATTCTTTCCGAGCTTGTAGAGCGCGTATGGCCAAAGCTTGAAAGCGGAGAAATGAATCCGTCTATTTATAAAATTCTTCCCATGTCAGAGGCAAATGAAGCGCTTGACATTCTCGTCAGAGGCGAAAACGTCGGTAAAATCGTTTTGAAGGTAGGTAAATAATCCTGTGGCAAAGTCAAAAACTGTTTTATCCGCACTTTTGGTTATGCTCCTCTGGGGCTCGCTGTTTTCATTTGTCAAGCTGGGATACGGTGCTTACGGAATCGCAAGCACCGGTGATATACTCTTTTTTGCCGGAGTGAGATTTCTTATATGCGGAGCGATTATATGCGTTTTTGCGTTTCTCCGTAACAGAAAAAGCTTTGTTCCGGTAAAATCCGCAATCGTTCCGGTTCTTTGCGCAGGGCTTTTTTCCATAGTTTTGCACTATGCGTTTACATACATCGGTCTTTCGCTTACGGACAGTTCAAAAACAGCTATCTTAAAGCAAATTGGTGTGCTGTTCTACGTCTGCTTTTCGTGGGTGTTCTTCCGTGATGACCGCGTGACATGGAAGAAAATCCTCGGTGCTGTTTTAGGCTTTGCGGGAATTATAGCCATAAATTCCGGAGCAGGAAAGGTATCCTTTTCCTTTGGTGATGCGCTTATTGTAGCCGCATCCTTCTGCACCGTAGCGGCGAACATCATAAGCAAGCGCGTGTTCAGGACGGTAGAACCCATTGTTTCCACCGGAGTATCACAGCTTTTCGGAGGAATTGTTCTTCTTGTTGTTGGAACGCTTCTTGGCGGAAAAATGAGCTTTTCATTTGATTCTTCTGCGTTTATTATGATATATATCTGCATAGCTTCCGTTATAAGCTACTGCATATGGTTTATTATTGTAAAAAGCGAGGAGCTTTCAAGGCTTTTTATAATAAAGTTTGCCGAGCCCGTTTTTGCGGCGGTGTTTGGTGCGTTGCTTCTTGGCGAGAATATTTTCTGTCCGCAATATGCAATATCCTTTATTCTTATTGCCGCCGGAATTTGCATCTCAAATAAATAATTGAATATAGCGAGGTGCAAAACGCAGATAAAAAACAGTAAATTGAATTTCTTGCGAAAACAATTTACTACAAACATCAAAAATCAGAAAAAAGGGTATACGAAAAAAGGCTGACAGCGGTAAACTATCACGCTTTGAAAACGGAATCTATTACATTCCAAAAAAATCTTTGCTTGGCGGCAGCGTTGCAATTCCACCGGAAGTTGTTGTGGAAAAGAAGTATATTTTTCGTAATAACAAAATTATGGGGTATTACAGCGGATATGTTTTTGCATGAGAATCGTCATGATTATGAAAATATAACTTCTGCACTTTTATTTAAACCGGTTGATTACAGTACTGCCGTACAAGTTTTAGAAGAAGTATTGAAAGAAAATATATTTTAGCAGGCAGGCGGTCGCAAAGATCGCCTGTTTTGTTTATCCGAATTTACTGGCTTTTGAGCAAAGAAAAAGCACCTTTAGACGAAGCGGGTTAGTTGAATAAGGGGGCAAGTGCCGGAAGGAGAAAACGATGGATAAGATGACGAATGAGCAGATAGGTATAAGATCAATCCATCTTGTGAGTAGTCTTTTTTCGTTTTGCGTCAGATATAAAGGGGTAATTTACATTTCATGCTCGTGTGCTATCCGGGAAGGAGTTTTACCGGTAAATTTTTTTAACAGTCTGCGGAAATAAGCGGGTGATGAAAAATTCAGCCTTTCACATATTTCTTCGACACTAAGCTTGTCGCACTTTAAATATATCATGGCTTTTTTTATCCGTAGAAAATTTTTATAATTAATTGGTGACATTCCGTTTTCTTCTTTGAACAATGCAAAAAATCTTGACTGACTTAAATTGCAGAGAGTCGCAAGCTTTTCGACCGAAAAGATCTCAGTAAGATTTTGTTCGATATATGCCTTTGCGCACTCTGTGGCTTTATTTTGCCCTTGCCGGTATACCGACAGCCTTTTTTTCGCAGTACCCAGAATAAAGAAAAGCTCAGACAGCGCAGCTTCACATTCCTCGGAAAATGCCTTTTTGTGCAGTGATTCAAAGGCTGCTGAAAGTGTCGGTAAGCTTATCACTTGCGCGGGGATATATAAACTGTCCAATAAATCAGTTTCCACCTCAAGTACAAACATATCAATTTTAGGCGTTCCATTCCACTCGGAACTATAAGGGAGTTTTGGTGGGATAAATATTACATCGCCTTCGTTTGCCTCTAATGAAAAGTCTTCGAATTTCAGCAGCACACTTCCTGCTTCGATAAAGCCTATGTGAGGGACAACGAAGCCGTTTTCGGTTTTGTATCTGTGCATCGAAAGAAATTTGTTGCGGGCAATTGCAAAGCAGCAGTAGTTTTGCATATAATAAAATCTTGAATTTTCCATATTATTTATCACCTTGCAGTAGAATAGTGTTTTTATTCAGTAGTATAGCATATTGTTTTTGAAAATTCAATGCCTTATACTTTAAAGTATAAGGAGCTGATAAATATGGAAAACAAAATTGCGATAATTACGGGCGGAGCGGGATTCATCGGAAGCCGTACGGCAGAGACGCTTCTGCGGGACGGATACACAGCGGTAATCTGTGATATAAACGATGATACACTTCTACGTGTAAAGAACGAGCTTTCTTCTTTTGGAGAGGTTGCGACATATGCCGCAGACATCAGAAACAGCGACGAGGTTAAATCTGTTGTTTCCGATGTGTATGAAAAATATGGCAGAATTGATCTGTTTGTATCCGTTGCAGGAGGAAGCACAAGAGAAAAAATGGCGTATTTCTGCGACCAGACGGAAGCGGTTATTGCCGACAACATTCAGATGAACTTTTTCGGTGCACTGTATTTTGCCCACGCAATATCAAGAATTATGGCAAAACAGAATTTCGGCAAAATGATTTTCGTCACCTCTGTCCTTGCTACCAACGGTCAGCCCGGTACGGTTGAATATTCCGCATCAAAGGGAGGTCTTCTCTCTATGGCCCGCGCGCTTGCGCAGGAAATGGGAGAAATGGGCGTTACGGTAAATTGCGTATCGCCCGGGCTTGTGCAGAGAGATAACCGTGATGTCGGTGCAACCAATTTCCTTGGTAAAAACTGCTCGCCGTATGATATCGCAAATGCAATATCGTTTCTTGCATCCGATAAAGCAAGCTTTATCACCGGTCAAAATATAATAGTTGACGGCGGATGGGGAATAGGTGTTCACTCGTGCATAAAATCCTATCGTCAGCGGTTTTTGGATGATTTGGAGAAGCAGAAGAAATGAGTAAAAAAATAAGAGTGGCGCAGATAGGTACGCTTCACGACCACGCCATCTTTGCATTTGAAGCAATGCACAAGCTTCCTGAGATATATGAAATCATCGGATACTTTGAGCCGAATGAAGCTGCAAGAAAAAAGTCAAAAGAAAACGCTGTTTATTCCCAATACAAGCATATTTTCCTGGAAGAAATATGGGATTTGTCTCCGGATGCGGTAATAATTGAAACATACGAGCCGGAGCTTGCAAAGTACGCACTGATGTGTGCAGAGCGAGGAATATCCGTGCATATGGACAAACCCGGAGGTGTTGGTCTTGCGGAATTTGAACGGCTGATAAGCATTGTAAAGCAAAAAAACATTGTGCTCCACACCGGATATATGTACCGTTATAACCCTGCATTGAAAAAAGCCGAAGAGCTTATCCGCAGTGGCAAGCTTGGGGAAATATATTCAATTGAAGCACAGATGAGCTGTACTCATCCTCGTGAAAAGCGTGACTGGCTTGCAGCACTTCCGGGCGGAATGATGTTTTATCTCGGCTGTCATTTAATTGATATTATTCTGCGCTTTCAGGGAAAACCGAAGAATATTCTTCCGTATAACTTTCGTTCGGGTTTTCTCGGTGCAAAAGGTGAGGATAACACCTTCTGCCTGTTTGAATACGAAAACGGAGTTTCGTTTGCGAAGACAACTGCCGTTGAGCCGGGCGGGTTTAACCGCCGTCAGATAGTAATTTGCGGAACACGCGGAACATATGAGATAAAGCCGCTTGAGGATTATTTTGACGAAAACGAGATATCGAAGCTGAAAACAGACGTTTCCTATGCTTTTGCCGGTGAAGACGGAACCTTCTCATGGAAAAACAAGGATGTTCAAAAGGAAGGCTTCGGACCCTTTGACAGGTATGCTCCTATGATGACTGCCTTTGCCGAAATGGTTCGAGGTGAGAAGAAAAATCCATTCGCTCCCGATTATGAGCTTGAGCTATACAAAACAGTGCTTAAGTGTTGCGGAATAAGCTAAATTATATATTCCCGAAGGCTGCGCGCATATTCGCACGGAGTTTTGCCTGTTCTGGCTTTAAATGCACGTGAAAAATGATATACGCTCGCAAAGCCGCAGGCCTCCGATATATCGAGAACCTTTTTTTCTCCCAAAGAAAGAAGATGCTTTGCCTCGTTTATGCGAAGATCTATGATATATTGCTTCGGGGTTGAACCAAAGACCGTCTTAAATTTCTTACGCAATGCCGTTTCACTTATTTCAAGCAGCTCGGCAAGGTCTGAATTTGAAAGCTCCGAATCGGATAGGTTTTCTCTGATATACTCTTCAATTTTTACAATTCCACGCATATTCCCTTCCCTTGACAAGCCCGTTAGGATTTCATACATAACAGTCATACGCGCATAGTTTTCTTCGGGAGAAAGCTGAATTAAGCGGTTGAAGCTTTCGAAATACTTCGCTGAATTATGTATATCAATGACAATAAATTCATCTGTTATTCTTTCTGTGCACATAAAATTTATTACAGGAAAACGCCCCGAATGTGTACAGAAAAGTGAATAGGTTGAGTCCTGAGGTAAAATAACAGCGCAATCTTTATTTGATTTGAACTGCTTGCCGTTGTGGGTGTATATTATTTCCCCATCCGCACAAAAGGAAATGCCATAGCTTTTTCGGTTTCGCATTATTTTCCGTCTTCCCTTTGAAGATATAACGTTGACAATATCGCAGATTTTTGTTACGGTTATTTTTGCGGGTAAGTTCATTTCACATCGCCTCTCTTTAATTATACCGTTTTTGTCAAGTATTGCAACAATATTTTTATGTTTATGTTCTGAAAATGTTAAAAGCTCTCATTTTCGTCATTGCAAATTATAATGAATCTTCATATAATTAACTTAAATTATCAGGAGGTTTCGATATGATGTTTAAAAGCAAGACGGCTATTTCCACTGGCGCCGCTTCCGGAATGGGACTTTTGTTTGCCGAAAATTTTGCAGCACTTGGCGGCAATGTGGTTATGTGCGATGTGGACGAAGCGGGTATAAAAGAAAAAACGGCAGAGATAAACGCAAAAGGAAAAGGAAAGGCCATCGGCGTTGTTTGTGATGTCCGCGATTATGCGCAGATTGTAAACGCGCGCGATATAGCGGTAGAATGCTTTGGGAGCATTGATGTTCTTGCAAACTTTGCGGGAGGAACAGCCGTGAGAATGCAAAAAGTTGATAGAAACGCATATCCCGAATTTCCCGATGTTCCGATTGAGGTGTATGATTGGGGAATTGATGTAAATCTCAAAGGACCGTTTTACTTCGCCCATGCGGTTCTCGGGCAAATGCGCGAGCAAAAGAACGGACTTATCATAAATATCGGCTCAATAACCGGTATGGAGGGTGACGGCTACGGAATGGATTATCCAACCTCGAAAGCCGCGCTTATGTTCGGCCTTACAAAATCCATCGCACAATTCGGCGCAACCCACAACATAAGGTGCGTTTGCGTCTCGCCCGGACCTGTTCTCACAAGAGCCAATATGGCAAATATGAAAACGCTTCTCGGCAGAGCTGCAGATCCGCAGGAAATAGTTGATCTGTGCCTTTATCTTGCTTCCGAGAAGGGGCAGTTTATAAACGGTGAAAATATTATGATAGATGGCGGAAGAAATGCTATGGGAAGGTGGAATTAAGTTGAAAAGAACATTTTTGAAGAATGATAAACCAATTCTTACGACTATGGTTCAGGCAGATAATCCAGACCGGATAAAAGAGCTTATGGATAAATCATTACTTGAAGATGCTGAAGCCTTCGGAATGCAGTTTGAAAGATTAGAGCGTGAATACAGAAACAAAGAAGTATATAAAGAGCTTTTTTCTTACACTGATTTGCCTGTTTATGTAACAAATTATAGAATGGGAAAAAATGAAGGAAAAACAGACGACGTTCTTGCAGAAGAGCTTTTAGAACTTGCAGATTGTGGTGCAACCTTATGTGATGTAATGGGTGATTTGTTTGATAAACAGCCAGACGAGGTTGCTTTGGATGATAAAGCAATAGAAAGACAGATAAAACTAATTGAAGATTTACATAAAAAAGGAGCAGAAGTTCTTATTTCTTCGCATATTTACACCTACACACCAGCCGAAAGAGTGCTTGAGATTGCATTAGAGCATCAAAGACGAGGTGCAGATATTTCAAAAATCGTAACGGGTGCAGATACAATGGAGCAACAGTTGGAGAATCTTAAGATCATCAATCTGCTAAAAGAAAATCTGCAAATTCCGTTTTTGTTCCTTGCTGGCGGAGAATGTCATATTTTAAGAAGAATAGGCGGAGAATTAGGGTGTTGTATGTATCTTTGTGTTTATGAATATGATGAACTTGCCACGCCATCACAGCCTCTTCTAAAAAATGTAAAAGCGATAAGAGACAATATGTGAGGGATAAGATGCAAATAATACCTATAGAATACGGTAAATCTGTTTTGCCAGAGAAAATGATTTTTGTAAACGGCCATAATGATATAATTCGAGATATAGTTTTCAAGGTTTATCTTATTAAGACCGATAATAAACTTATTTTGGTTGATGCCGGATGCGAAACAATGCCAGGATTTGTGATGAGGGATTTTATCGGTACAGTGCAAGCTCTTAAAAACAAAGATGTTACAACCGAAGATATAACAGATGTTATTATAACACATTCACATCATGATCATATTGAATGTGTTAAATATTTTACAAATGCTGTTATACATATCCAAAAAGACGAATATGAGATTGGAAAACAATATATTCCCAATGGAATTAAGATAAATGTTTTTGAAAATGAATCTTTGATTTGTG
>JAZQFJ010000023.1:0-21127 GCA_045539475.1 Eubacteriales bacterium
TTTCAACAGATTCAGAAATCGTATTTTACATATTTTCTCTCATCAGCAAGTCAACAATGAACAAGCAGCCGCCTAACGACGACTGCCTGCCTAATCACTTTTTCATTTTAACTCTTTACCCCAACTATTGACAAAGAGCCGAAAAATAAAAAACCACCCAACGCATTGTGCGATGGGTGGTTTTTGGCAGGGGCAGAAGGACTTGAACCCTCGGCACGCGGTTTTGGAGACCGCTGCTCTACCAACTGAGCTATACCCCTATGTCTTTGGACGACTATAATAGTTTACCACACTTTACCTTCATTTGCAAGCTTTTTTTGAAAAAACTTTTTTATTTTTATTATTTTTACAACGCATAAGTTATACGAAATACCGCCGTGCGTCATATCACACAGCGGTAAGGTCTACATAACCATAATATTTTCGCAAAGGATTGGTTTTGGTTCCCCTTTTCGGGCAACAGACAGGAAATAGTTTTCATCTTCAATTGTTGTTATTCCGTAGCTTGCACCATCTATTTCAACGTTGTCGCAGACAGTGTTAAGCTCTGTAAGCTTACATGACAGAGCTTTTCCGTAAGCTTTGAGCAGTGCTTCTTTTCGTGTCCATATCCGCAAAAATTGCTTTTCGGGAGCAGGTGAGGACTTTACTAATGCAGTTTCTTCGGGGGAGAAAAAACGCTCTGCAAGCTTTAAATCAACAGCTCTCGGAACCTCAATGTCAATGCCAACGTCGCATTCGTCAAAAGCTGCGGCGGCAAACATACCGGAGTGAGACAGGTTAAAATGCGTGTCGGAGTTCTTGTCATACGGCTTTCCGGTTTCCGATACAGCAATATCATAATCAGGATTATCACAGTCCATCATACCGAATGCCAGAAGCACCTCTGCACCCAAAGAGCGTATGCGATCATCTTCAACAGCAAGATGGCTTATTTTGTTTTTTCGATACTCCTTGCAGGAAACAAAGAATCTGTTAAAAACATCTTTATCCTTAAGCGGAGAAACATCAAGAAGAAAAACCATATAAAACATCCTTGAATTTTAAATTAATTTTCAGACGACTGTGTCGGAAACAGCTTTGAGTTGTTAGTGAGCGGGAGAGAAAGCTTGTGATGAAGATATCCGTCTGCGTCTTTTCCGTCTATGAGTATTTTTACGCTATCTATCATCGGGAGCTCTGTCATGGTGTTTACAATCGAATAAACTGCAATGCCTTCATGCAATTCGTCGTGAACAACATTATCAACAAATTCGCGCGACAGGTCAATAACGCACATTCCCTCGTTGACATAAACATCATTCAGCTTTGTTCCGGTAGGAACAGCGCTTCTGAGCTTTCCTGAAGACGAAGGAGAGAGAAGCCGAGAGATAACGGCATGCTCAAGTGTTGTATCCGGCGACAGCGAAATTGTCTCTCGGTCCGCTTGCAGACCGTCAAAAGCGGCGTTTGCAAAATAGAGGTTTACGGTATATACGTCATAATATGTACGCGGAGAATTTATGAGAAAGTCATTCTCGTCAAATTCGCCCATAACCACGCCGTCGCATAAGATTATAACACGGTCTATGTTTTCAATGCTGCATATCGTTTTGACAAGACAGGCATCAATTGCCGCTCTTGATGTATCCGGAAGCTTTGCATAGCGCGGGGAAAGCTCTGCTTTGCAGACTGCATCAGAAACAGATACAGTAAGGAGATTAATGCTTGCAGGAACAGCGGATAGATGCTTTTTCTTTTCGGGTGTTTTCAGCCTGAAAAAAGCTTCATTCACGGCATCTTCTGCGGTCGAAGCGTCAAGCTTTCCGGGAATGGACACGAGTTGGTTGTCGTTTTCCGCATCGAGATAATACAGAGAACACGTGTTTTTTGCATCATCGGTATCATAAGAACATGCGGAAAAAAGCAAAAACAGGGTGAGTAATAATAAAATCTGCTTTTTCATATAGAATGCTCCTCCTCGGTCTGAAGACTTGGAAGCACTACTGTAAAGCGCGTTCCTCCGGTTACGGAGTCGGAAATTCTGATTGTGCCGCCAAAGTGCTCAACGTTTCGTTTTACGATGGCAAGCCCAAGTCCGCTTCCGCCACGACCATCGTGCTCTCGTGATTTATCAACTCTGTAAAAACGCTCAAACACCTGCTCCCGGTATTCCGGAGCAATGCCGATGCCCGTATCGTCTGTTATAAATGTGCAGCTGCCATTTTTTGAGAAGAGATATATACGGAGCGTTCCGCCTACATTGTTGTATTTAATTGCATTGTCAATAAGGTTACCCACAATCTGGTTTGCACCTTCTGTTTCTCCGGGGATAATGCAATTGTCTTCTATGTAGCTTTCAATTGTGACGTCCTTATCTGCGGCAATTGGTTCAAATGCATTTATCATCTTATACACGGTTTCGGAAAGCGAAACAGGAGCGTGACCTTTTCGGTTTCCGTTGTCAAGTCTTGAAAGAACCAAGAGCTTTTCAGCGGTGTGAGACATTCTGTCAACCTCTAAGATTATGTCTTCCATAAATTCGCGAATGGTTTCTGTGTCCACATCGTCTGTCTGGGTTATAGATTCACACAGAAGCCGTATTGCAGCAAGGGGCGTGCGAAGCTCGTGAGAGGCATCGGAAACGAATGCCTGACGCATTTGCTGGACATAGTCGAGTCGTTCGTAGATGTTATTGAATTCTCGTATTATTGGGGCTACCTCATCATTGTAATTTATGGGTAATCTCTCAATTTTCTCATCGCCCTGAGTTTCTTTTACCGTTTTTATAAGGCTTGAAATGCGTCGGAGAAGAAAGAATACAAACGCTGCACCTAAGCTTAAAAAAAACAGAATCGTCACGATGCCGGATATCAGAAGCGCCGGTAAAAGTGCTCTGTATATATTTTGCAGACTTACGTCTGTTTCAAAGATACAAACAGCGCCGATTATTTTGCCGTCGGAAATAACAGGTGCAGCGGCAGAGCTTTCGAGGCGTAAATTAGAGGAACTGAACTCAAAGAATTCATCTCCGCGCAAAGCTGTAACGGCGGCAGGCAGATATATGATTTTCCCTTCGTGGTTTTCGATATCGGAACTGTCAAAAATAATGCGCAGTGAGCTATCTGTGATGATAAGCCGACGATTTATTCCGGCATATGTATCCGGCAGAGTAATTTCGGCATCCAAGCCATATACGGAAAGCGACGTCGCATATTCCGACGCCGCAGCCTGAAGTTCTGTTTGTTTAGCAAGATGTGTTGCGGTTTCAATCCTGCTCAAGATAACCGAGCTCATAATGTATACGGAAAGAAAAGCTGCAACACCGCAGAGAATAAGTATCCGAAACGAGATGCTTTCTCGCAGCTTCATATTGAAAGTATGACTATGCCTTAAAATAGTATCCAACTCCCCACTTGGTGAGAATAAGCTCGGGTTTTGCAGGATTTGCCTCCAGCTTTTCGCGAAGGCGCCTTATGTGAACATCAACTGTTCTCATATCACCGGGATATTCATAGCCCCAAACAATATTAAGAAGATTGTCGCGGCTGTATACACGTCCGGGATTGCGCATCATAAGCTCAACAAGGTCGAACTCCTTTGCTGTGAGCTGGACGGGTGTTCCGTCAAGATAAGCATTGCGCTGCTCGGTATCAATGATAAGAGAATCAGCGATAAGGCGTGTGTTTTTGAATTTTGAGGATGAAGAGCCGGAACGGCGCAGGATTGCACGGACGCGAGACTTAAGCTCAAGAATATTGAACGGCTTTGTGATATAGTCATCTGCACCGTATTCAAAACCGAGAAGCTTGTCTGTGTCCTCGCTCTTTGCAGTAAGCATTATAATGGGAACGGTTGAAAATTCACGGATACGCCGGCAGGTTTCAAGTCCGTCGAGCTTAGGCATCATAAGATCAAGGATGACAAGATCAAGATGCACGTTTTTGATAATTTCAAGCGCATCTTCGCCGTTATATGCTGTTTCAACATCAAAACCCTCATTTTCAAGGTTAAATTTTATACCTTTAACGATGATTTTTTCGTCGTCAACTACAAGTATTCTCATTATGATAACCCCCAGTTAAACTTTGATATATTCTTTTATTTTATCAAGTGTGGATTTTCCGATGCCGGAGACCTCGCACAACTCATTTACTGTTTTAAACGCACCGTTTTTGTTGCGGTAGCTGATGATTGCCTCTGCGGTTTTTGCGCCGATACCTTCAAGAGTATCGAGCTCTTCCGTGTCTGCAGTATTGATGTTTATAAGATACGGAGCAGAAGGGGAGGATGACCCAGAAATAATGGTTACTGTCGGCGTGCGAACGGTACAGAATGCAAAAACAAAGCCGACAAATAAAAGTGTAACAGCTCCGAGAATCTTTTCGTGAAATAAAAGCTTCATAAATAATCACCGGTTAAATTTCGGATATTGTTAATTTCAAAGTTTTCTGTTATAATATAGAAAACAAGTTTTAAGAGAGGAAAAGAAATGAAACTAATGCGTTTGATTTCTCTGTTGCTTGTATGCGCAGCTGCACTTTCGTGCGTTGCCGGTGCGATAGAGACGATGGATGTAAATTCCAAGGCATCTATTTTGATAGATGCAACCGATGGCCACGAAATTTATGGGGAAAATGCGGATGCAAAGCAGTACCCTGCGAGTATCACAAAGCTCATGACGGCATTGCTCGTCGTTGAAAAGCTTCCTGACTTAAGTGAGGTGATAACCGCAAACAAAAGTGCGTTTGAAGGCCTTTCTGATGCGGGAAGTACAGTCGGGATAAAGCCGGGAGAGGAGATGTCTGCCGATAACCTGTTGATCTGCATGCTTGTCGCAAGTGCAAATGAGGCTGCAAATATTCTTGCCGAGCGCGTGTCGGGAAGTGTTCCGGCGTTCGTCGAGCTTATGAACAGCCGAGCTGCAGAGCTTAGTCTTACGGGAACAAACTTTATGAACACAAACGGTTTACATGATGAGAACCACTACACAACTGCCCGCGATGTTGCAAAAATTGCAATGGAAGTAAGAAAGCACGTACGCCTTCGCGAAATTTGTGCTATGGAAAAGGCAACTGTTCCGGCAACCAATATTGGTGAGGAAAGGTTCTTTTATACAACAAATTCGCTTATATCAAGATACAAGGAACTCGGTTACAAATATTCGCGTGCAAACGGCTTAAAAACCGGAAGCACAACGCCTGCAGGACTATGCCTTGCGGCAAGTGCCGAATATAACGGTACAGAGCTTATCTCGGTTGTCCTTGGTGCTGAGAAGGATGCAGAAGGGAAGAAAGGAAACTTTATAGAATCCAAGAAGCTTTTAGTTTGGGGATTTGAAAACTTCAGAAAAGCAACTCTTCTTTCGTCCAATCAGCCTGTGTGTGAAGTTCATGTAAGATCGGCAAAGCACCGCGACTATGTTGTAGCTCACACACCTGAGGATTACGCCGTCCTCATGCCGCGTGATTTTGCTGCAGATAAGGTTGAGCTTATTCCAAACGCCGCGCAGGAGCTTGAAGCACCGATAAAAAAAGGTGACGAGATAGGTTCGGTACTTATAAAATATGAGGATCGCGAATATATAACACTTCCTCTGGTAGCGGCAGATGATGTGGAACGGTCGATAATCGCGTATGCGATAAACAAAATAAAGGATATTGTCCAAAGTCCATATGCATTAATTGCCGTTGCAGTTGTTCTTTTTGCAATCGTTTGCTATGTCATTTATGTTATACAGTATAACAAGCGCAAGCGTCGCCGCAGAAGAAGATATTATTAATAGTACTTATTGATGATTGTCAGAGGCCTCCGCAGCTTTTGCGGGGGCTTTTACTTGTTTTTTCGCACGTTTTGCGGAAGCTGCAGCGCCTTGGGCGTGCGGACATCCGTCCGCACCGCGGGGGCACACGTCGCATTTGTCGAAGGTTTTAAAAATAACTTCATCCGAAGCGTTCTCAATCTTAATCCGAAGCTTGCCTGAGATAAGGCTGACGTCGGAAACGGTTCCCGGTCCTGCGGGAGTGTCAACGGCAGCGCCTACGCGCGGCGTAGTGCGGATGAGGTCTTCATAAGCATCCTGCTCATATTTAAGGCAACACATAAGTCTGCCGCAGGTGCCTGAAATTTTAGCCTGATTGAGCGAAAGATTCTGGTCTTTTGCCATTTTTATAGAAACAGGCTGAAAGTCATCAAGGAAGCTTGCACAACAGAATGGTCTGCCGCATATGCCGAGACCGCCAAGCATTTTTGCTTCGTCGCGCACGCCTATCTGGCGAAGCTCAATCCTTGTCCTGAATATGGAAGCAAGGTCTTTTACGAGTGCACGGAAATCAATTCTTCCGTCTGCGGTAAAGTAAAATATAATTTTAGAACCGTCAAAAGAGCACTCTGCATTGATTATCTTCATTTCAAGATTATGCGCATCAGCTTTTTCCTGACAGGTTACCACAGCTTTCCTTTCGCGGTCGCGAAGCTCTGCGGCCGTTTTGAGGTCAACGGGGTTTGCCATCCTGACGGCCTTGCGAAGCGGTGCGATAATCTTTTCATCCTCGACGATGTGTCGTTCATCGGCCACAATACCAAGCTCAAGCCCGCGCGCGGTTTCAACAACGATTTTGTCGCCGGAACGCGGGGAGATAGAGCCGGGGTCGAATGAATATATTTTTCCGCCGTCGCGGAAACGTACACCGATTATTTCCTTCAAAATTTAATCTATCCTTTCAAAGCCGCCTTCGCGGCTGTATCTGCAAGTTTACATATAAGGTTTCCGGTTATGTGCGGTAAACCTACGTTTCGCATACATGAGACCTTTGCGTTTGTTAAAAGGTCGATAATGCTGCAAGAAACTTTCGGCGGAAAAATCGTCGCAAGCTTTTCCGATATTCCTGATTTGTCATGCGATATTAATGTGCTTTTTGCACCGGATGAAATAACGCATGCATCGCGGAAAAGAATGCACAATTCGTCAAACACCTCAGACGCACCGTCGCGGTCGCGTTTATCAAGAACTGATATCGCACGGAAAATTTCAAGCTCGTCTGCGGTAAGAAGAGCCTTTGCTATATTTACCGCGGTTTCTGTGCAGTCATTGTTTTTTTCATAAACGAGGAAAGAACAAATACCTCCGCTCGTTTTTATAAGTTCATCGCGCTCGGCATCAGAAATGCCGGGCATATTTTTGTTTATGACGGATTGCATATCCGAATCCGAAAGAGGAGAGAGCGCAATATGCGCGGCTCTTGACACTATCGTCGGAAGCAAATCACTTAAATTATAACACAAAATTATAAAAAATGTAAAGAGAGGTGGCTCTTCCAATATTTTTAAAAGAGCATCCTGACATACATGGCTGAGCGTTCCTGCATTGTCTATTATATATACCTTTCGCTCACCGTCATTCGGTCGTAAAAGGGCATTGAGCTTAACCTCACGTATTACGTTGAGAATTCCTTCCTTTTGAAGGGCTATCCCATATTTTGCGGCATCTGCTTTTATATTCTCGGCATCCAGCTTTATAATATCGGGATGAAACCCGTTTTCGGATTTATAGCATGCATCGCATTTGCCGCACGGTGCGGAATTCCCGGTGCATACTATTGCTCGTGCAAGGAGGTTGGCAAGAGTTTTCTTTCCGATCCCGCGCTCGCCGGAAATAAGGAGAGCGTGGGGCAGGGCGTTGCGCGCAAAAGCGGAGTCAAGATACGCCTTTGCGCGCTCGTTTCCGTAAAAACCGTCAAAATTCATCAGTTAGATTTTTTCGAAGCGCTCAACATCCATAACAAAGATGGTTGCGCCGCCGACAGAAACCTCAACGGGAACTGTGGGGATCATACCGATGCCGAATTCTGCCGTAGCAGGAACAAGCTGTTTTCTGCTGTGTGAATGCTTGTTTATGATGTCGAGGACATCCTGAAGCTTTTCGTCGTCTACACCGACCAAAACGGTCGTATTGCCTGTTTTAAGGAATCCGCCCGTCGTTGCAAGCTTCGTGACGGAAAAACCGGACTTTGTGAGATTGGAAACGACTGTATGAGCGTCGTCCGCGTTGATGATTGCCATTACCATTTTCATAATCAATTACCTCCCGGTATTTATATTTGAAACGGAAAATCCGTATTCATTACAAACTGCCTAAATAAATTCTTTATAAATATCTCTTGAAACGTATATCGGGTTTACGTCAAACTCTGCCGTATCGCCGATTTCGCAAGGAATGTCAGTTATATCACAGACCGTGTGCGTCATACCTATGTGACCGAGAACCCTTGCGTGCCGTCCGTTTATCTTTACGTATATGCGCTTTCGTGAAAGAATGCGCTTTATATCGGAGAGAACATAGAAAATCCCGTCGCGGAATCTGTATGTATCTCTTGACTTTTCTGTGCAAAAACCGTCAGCGTATCCGACGGGAATAACTGCTGTCTTTACGGCACGCTTTGCGGTATATGCACCGCCATATCCTACCTTTGAACCCGGGGACAGCCAGCGTATTTCGCATACGTTGCTCACCAGATGCCCGACTCTTGAAAGTCCGCTTCGTCTTGTTTTGCATGCGATTCTGCCGGTGAATGCAGAGCCGATTCTTACCGCATTCCCGAGCGGCTCACGAAATCTGAAAAGATATGCGGAGTTGGCAAAATGAACCATACCGCAGTCAATGCCGCGTGCTTCAAGCTCACTGCAGAGCGAGAGAAAAGTGTCAGTCTGCCGTTCTGTTACCCGGCGGCTTTTAAAAGCCGATGTCAGATGGGTATAAATGCCACATGGAGAAAGTGACGGAAAGCTCGTATGAACAGAAGCAATCTGCTCAGGATCGGACGGGGCAAAGCCGTAGCGCCCCATGCCGGTGTCAACCTTTATATGAACTCGGGCGAGTTTCTCCTTTTCAAGAGCAACCCTGTTCGCGGCAACAGCGGCATCCGTGCTGCCTATTGTCAGAATAACATCGTTTTCAATAAGGGCTGAGACTTCATCAGAGAGAGCTGTTGAGCGCAGCATGAGAATATCGGTATCGGGAAGCTCTTTCTTCTTTATTTCGAGGGCATCGGAAACATCCGTCACGGCAAAGTGCCGTATGCCGCAGGAATGGAGAATGGAAACATATTCCGAAAGACCGAAGCCGTAGCCGTGTCCTTTAACAACCGCAAAAACGGTTGCATCGCCGGCTCTGGAAATGATTTCTCGTGCGTTCTGCTCAATCTTTTCTCGTTCAATGATAAATGAAGTCATTTATAACACATCTTTTCTCTATTTGTGATGCTTTAACATAAAGAGCTGTTTGCGGAGCTTTCTGTAAATGAATTCGCCCTTTTCAATCATAAAGTTGATCGGTTTGTTGAATATATAATCATATTCACCGCAAAACTCGACGAGGTCACCGTTAAATCCTTTTTTGAATCGGTACAAACCGTAAAGCGGATTGTCCTCGGAAAGATCTCCCGAAACGCCACGGAAGTCGTAGATGCGGCAACCAAGCTCCACTGCCCACTGTATCATATGCCACTGAAGCAGGTAGTTAGGCATAAAGTTGCGATATTTGTTTGACGATGCGCCGTACAGATACCAGACCTTGTCGCCGTAATGTATCGCAAGAGTGCCGGCAATCGGGATATCACCGGAATATGCCATGTAAAGCCTGCAATTCTCACCGAGATTTTTGAGCATATTTTCAAAATATTCGCGGTTTCTTACAACAAAGCCATCGCGGACACCCGTTTCAAGCATCATATCGGAAAAATCGCCGACTGCTTCAAGTCCGCAAAGCTTAACCTCAACGCCCTTGCGCTCTGCAACACGTATATTGTAGCGTGTTTTTGAATGGAAGGATGCCATAAGATCTTCTGTATCGCGGCCTTCAACATCAAGACGGAAAACGAAACGAGGTTGAATGCCTGAAAAGTTCTTTCCCGTATCGCGGTGGCGAAAGCCGAGGCTTGTCATAATATCTGCAAACTCAGTGTCGGTAAGAACGACATCGGGATCAAGCTTGAAAACATATGCGCGGTATTTTGATGCAAGCTTTTTTGCGCCGTCTAAAAGCTCTGTGAGAGTCGCTTTGTCGTGAATGTCACATACCGGGGCGCGTGCCGCATACATAATGCTGTAGGGAAGAGAGGGAGCGCGGCGGATAAGAACAGACATTGCGCCGCGGATAGCTCCGTCCTCAGCGCGGACTATTATTCCTTCCCAGGTCCATTCGGGCTTTTGCTTGCTCCATGCATGGGATTGAAGGAAATGCCCTTTGGGATGCGCGGCAACAAAAGCTTCATATTCTTCAAGTGTTTCTTTGGTGACAAACTCGACCATAAGAACCTCCGGTTAATATCTTAATAAATTGAATACACTTATTCAACAATATTATAACATATTTTTTTTCGGCTTACAAGAAGAAATTACATACTTACCGCAAAAAAATACAAAAAATATTGTAACACATTAAATTAATATTTTATTTGTGTTTTTTTTGATTTTATGTTATTATATATGAAAGAACGGGGGGATAGATATGTTTGACAATGTAGGAAACGTAAGGTTTATGCAAAAGCTCAACCGCGAAAAGGCGCTCGGCTATATTCGTAAGAACAGCCCGGTGTCGAGAAATGAGCTTGCAAAGATTACGGGGCTGAGTCTTTCCTCCATAACTAATATAATAAACTTTTTTATTGATTCAAATCTCGTTACGGAAACAGGAAGGATAAAAAACGCGGGCGCAGGACGGCGCGCCGTTATGCTTGAATTTAATGCAGGCGCATATTCTCTCATCGCAATAAATATAGAGCCGTATGAAGCAACTGTTTCAATCACCGACCTTGTCGGGGGAATTTTAGAGAGCGTAAGCGTTGAAATATCAGGAAAAGAAGCGGCTGATAAGGTGATTTCCGTTATTGAAGAGCGGGTTGTGACGATCATTCGCAAGCGCAGTGATGTAAAGGCGATAGGCTTTGCGGTGTCCGGTCACGTTTCTTCCGACGGAAAAGTCAGCTCAAGCATCATGAACTGGGACAGAGTTGATGTGAAATCACGTTTTGAAAAGCGTTTTGGAATGCCTGTTTACATATCGAATAACACGAAGACCAAAGGGTTGTGGACGATTCGCGCGCTGAATGATGAAATGCATAAGAATATCGTTTTCCTTGATATGTCCTCCGACGGAATAGGTATAATAAACGCATATGAAGGAGAGATAAATGCCGCTGTTGCGGGGGAATTCGGGCATACGGTAATTTCCGCCGCGGACGGTGAGCTTCGCTGTCTTGAAAATGTTTGCAATGTGCGGTACATCGAGGCTCACCACAAGGAGCTTTCGGGCGAGCCTGTGCCGATTTCAGATATACATAAACGCGCGTGCGGCGGAAACAAAATCGCCCGCCGCGTAATTGATGAAGCCTGCGGATATATGAGCGCGGCAATTATTAATCTCATTATGATGTTTGAGCCGGACCTCATTATCGTTAACGCATCAGAGCTTTTTGAGATAGAGCCGATGTATAACGCCGCAATTGACCTTGCGGTTTCGCACACCGCGCGCCTTGCGATGAAAACGCCGGAGTTTAAGAAGGTGTTTGTTGCCTCTGCCCAGTCCGCGCAGGGCGCGGCGCAAATAGCCGCCGACGAGCTTTTCGGCATTTCCGCTCCGGATGATATTTTGTAATACGAAACATGAAAAATAACATTTGAGCAGATAAACGCCAATTAATGAAGGGATTGCAACAAAATTCATTTAGCTGCAATCCCTTGAATTATATAGCCTTTTTGTGTTCTAAAGTGTTTTTACAGTCCCTGTCCTTTATATCCGTCACAGAGCTTATATATTCTCCTGTGTTGTATAATTCGGTAAAAGCTTGGGAGAGACGGTATCGGTGAAGATACCTGCAGAGTCAAGTTCCTGCGCAAACCTTTCGATATGCGCAAGCGTAAGCTTTCCGGGCTTTGCTTCCTTCGCGGCTTTTGCCGCACTCTGACCGGCACTGCGACCGAAAACAATGATATCAAGAAGAGAATTACCCATAAGGCGGTTTCTGCCGTGAATTCCGCCGACAACCTCGCCTGCGGCAAAGAGATTGTTGATATTTGTTGTCATACAGTCAGGCGTGATATCGAGTCCACCGTTCTGGTAGTGCAGAGTCGGGAACACAAGAATAGGCTCCTTGCGTATATCAATGCCGTACTTTGCAAACATTCTCATCATTGCAGGAATGCGTGCCTCAATTGTGCCTTCTCCGCCGATTGCTTCAATCATCGGAGTGTCAAGCCAAATGCCTTTACCGCGTCCTGTGTCAATGCCGTTGTTGCGGTCTGAGCATTCGCGGATGATAGAAGCTGCCGCAACATCACGGGTTTCAAGCGGATGCATAAAAACCTCACCGTTTACGTTAACGAGCTTTGCACCGAGAGAGCGGACCTTTTCCGTAACGAGCGCACCGAAAATCTGCTCGGGATATGCAACGCCTGTGGGATGATACTGGAGGGTGTCTGCGTAAAGAAGCTTTGCACCTGCACGGTATCCGAGAACAAGGCCGTCTGCCGTTGCACCGTAGTGGTTTGAGGTCGGGAAGCCCTGATAATGCATTCTTCCGGCTCCGCCGGTTGCGATTATCACCGTCTTTGCTTTGGCAACAAGAAGCTCTTTCGTTTCCATATTCATAAGCACGGCGCCTGCAGCATTGCCGTTGGTGTCTAAAATAAGCTCAATTGCGGCAGTGAAGTCAATTACCGGAATCTGTCGGTTTAGAACCTCATCACGCAGGGTGCGCATGATTTCTGCACCGGAATAGTCCTTTGCTGCGTGCATGCGCTTGCGTGAAGTTCCGCCGCCGTGGGTTGTAATCATGGTTCCGTCTGCTTCCTTGTCAAACTCAACTCCAAGGTCGGAAAGCCATGCAATGGCCTCCGGCGCTTCACAGACGAGCTTGGAAAGAAGCTCACGTTTTGCGGCAAAGTGTCCGCCGCCGAAAGCGTCAACAAAGTGAATTGCGGGGGAGTCGTTTGGTTTGTCTGCCGCCTGAATTCCGCCTTCTGCCATCATTGTATTGGCATCGCCGATGCGGAGTTTTGTGACGATCATAACGTCAGCGCCTGCTTTGTGTGCTTCAATTGCGGCAGACGCACCGGCTCCGCCGCCTCCTATGATAAGAACATCGGTTTCATAATCCGGCTTTTCAAGGTTTATATCCTTTGAGGAAATGCGGCTGTGCGCCTGAAGAATTTCTGCAAGCTCCGTGGGAACCTTCTCGCCTTTGTTCGGACCGACGGTAAGAGTGACGAACTCGTCCTTTCTGTAATCGGGATGGTAGGTGGAAAGAAGGTCTTCCTTCTGCTGTGCTGTCATACGCTCAGGTTCGAGTGCGATATTCTTTTCTCTTGCAGCTTCAACGGCGGCAAGTGATTTTTTCAAGTTATCAGGATACATTCTGCTCACCCTCCTTATTCTTCGATTTCGCGGTTGTTGTAAAGCTCTTTTATTTCCTCAATTGGCTTTTGCATAAGAGCTTCAATCAGGTCCTTGAAATCGCCGTTTTTGATTTCCTTAACTCGGTCCTCGAGATGACCGCAACCGGGGGCGAGGTATTTGCCGTTGATTCTCCGAGCGAGCATTGCAACTTGAGGATGGGAAATTCCGGCGGGGCATCTGGATGAGCATACGCCGCACATTACACAGTCAAAAGACTCCTCAGCGCATTTTTCAAAATCACCGCGCTGTGCATAAGCAATATACTGCATAACATTAAGCTCCTGCGTACAGCTCTTCGTGCAGGCATTGCAACCGATGCACGCGTAAATTTCCGGATAAAGCTGCATCATTATTGATTGATCTGTGGGGATTTTTTCAATATCATAGCCTTGCTTTACAAGCGGGAAGAACGGGAGAGTTGCTATGTACATATTATTTTCGACCTGCGTCTGGCAGGCAAGACAAGCCTTCAGCTCGCGATCGCCCTTGATGCGGTAAATCGTAGCGCACGCACCGCAGAAGCCGTTGCGGCAACCGCATCCGCGCACAAGCTGATATCCGGCATATTCCATTGCGGTCATAATCGTCAGATTCCCGGGAACGGAATACTTTTTGCCAAATATAAAAACATCAACAAAATTTTCCATGTTTGTCACCCTTATCTTTCTATCTCAAAACTGTATGCTTTAATATTCCGACGGAAGCTCATCGAGCTCGTCACAACGGAAAACAGGTCCGTCCTTGCAGACGTATTTTGAACCGACATTGCATCTTCCGCATTTTCCTACTCCGCATTTCATACGAAGCTCAAGTGTCGTGTATATCTGAGTTTTGTCAAAACCGAGGGAGCAAAGTCCGTCAAGCGTGAACTTAATCATAATCGGCGGTCCGCAGAGAACCGCGGTTTTGTCTGTTGTGAAGTTAAGTTCCTTTACGTAGTTCGGAACAAATCCGACGTGACCGTCCCAACCCTCCTGCGGGTTGTCGATGGTGAGGTGAACGTTTACACCTGCATCGTTTGCCCACTCCTCAATGATTTCGTTGTAGTCAAGCAAATCCTCGCGTCCGCGCGCACCGTAAACGATGTCGATATCGCCGTAGCGGTCGCGGTAGTGACGGCAGTAGTTTATTACCGAGCGCAGAGGAGCAAGACCTACGCCGCCGGCGATGAAGAGCAGATTCTTTCCTGCAAATACGTCATCAACCGGGAACGGCTTGCCGTAAGGTCCGCGGATTGTTATCTGCTGGCCGACCTCTGCACTGTGAAGCCATTCCGTAACGCAACCGCACTTTTTGATTGAAAACTCCATATATTCCTCGTTTGTGGGTGAGGACGTTATGGAGAACATAGCCTCGCCGACTCCGGGGACGGAGAGCATAGCACACTGTCCCGGGCGGTGGTCAAACGCTTTTTTTCCGTCAGGAGTAACAACTCGGAAGGTTTTGATATCGGGAGTGTCTATGCGTACATCGGTGATAACGCCGATTTTTGGAATTAATGCGTCACTGTTCATTTTTGTTACCTCCGAGTTTTTTCATAACTTTGACTATGTTCATTGAAATGGGGCATCTTGAAACACATCTTCCGCAACCGACGCATCCGAAGATACCGTCATTGTTTTCAGGGAAGTATACAAGCTTGTGCATAAATCTCTGTCGGAAGCGTTCCTTTTGAGAAAGTCTGTTATTTCCGTGTGCCATTTTGGTAAACTCGGAATACATGCACGAATCCCAGCATCTGTAACGGATTACGCCGTTTCCGGTTTTGAAATCCTTGATGTCATAGCATTGGCAGGTGGGGCATACAAAAGTACATGTTCCGCAACCGAGGCAAGCTTCGGAAAGCTCGCTCCACTCCGGTGCGTTGAAAAACTCGTCTGTTTTTCCGCCACCGAACGAATCTGTCGAAAGGCTCCCGAGCGGAAGCTTTTCTGCGATTTTTGCTAAGTTTTTCTTTATGGCATCTGCGCTGTCGTCAGTGCAATCTTCCGTAACAGCTTCAAGCTTTTCGAGCAACGCCTCGCCTTTTTCGGTGTTGGCACAAAGGTAAAGATTCTCTTCGTCCTTCCATGCGGTTACATCTCCGCTCGGTTCCGCGGGCGAAATTCCGAAAGCCGTGCAGAAGCAGGTTTCGGACGGCTTATTGCAGGCTACTGAAATTATGATCCCGTGCTCTCGGCGGGAAGCGTAAAAGCTGTCATAAGGTTCTGTGAGGAAAACGCGGTCGAGTATATCAAAGCTTCTTGCATCGCAAGCGCGAACGCCGAACACCGCAAAATCCTCTTTTTCATCTCTTGTGTCGATGATTTCAATGTTTTTTCCTTCGGTTTTGAACTTCATAAGGTCTTCGCTCTGCGGGAAGAAAAAGTCCTTCGGGCTTTTTGTTGTATTTAGAGCATCGGACCATTCCATGCCGTTTTCCCACTTTGTGAAAGCTGCTTTTCCGTCGCTTCCGTCAACGGGAAGATAAAGCGTCATTGATTTTGATATTTCTTCGAAAACGGAATTGATTTTTTCTAAAGCGCATTTACGCATCTGTATCCCTCCCGTTAAAAACGTCACACGGTTCAATATCGTCGGTTGTGTAATCCACAAGCGGTGCACGTGAGCCGACCTCGGCACCTGCCTGATATTCGCCGTAGAAGCTGTTTATATCCTTTATAAACTTACGATTGAGCAAATGGAGCGGAATGTTCTGCGGGCATACGCGTGAACATTCTCCGCAGTCTGTACACCGTCCTGCAACGTGGAATGCACGGATGATATGGAACATCTTTTCCTCAAAGCTCGATGACGGTGCTTTGCTTTCTGCACCGGATGCGGGATTGTTGAAAACGCATTTTTCGCAGGTGCAGGCAGGACATACATCGCGGCAGGCATTGCAACGGATGCAACGGGAAAGCTCGTTCTGCCAGAAAGCATAGCGTTCATCCGGCGTCATTTTTTCGAGCTTTTCAACCTCATCAAAGCGGTTTGATGAGATAACCTCGCCGTCCTCACCGAGCAGCTCATCATACGCAACGTGCTTTTTGCTCTTACAGTTTATGCACCGTTCTGCAAGAACGTCTGCTTTATCAATTTCAACAGGCGCATCACTGTAAAGGGTTTCGACTACGAGCTTGTCGCCTTTATCGTTGATTTTAGAAATGCCGTCACCGGAGATCTTCTTTATCTTATCAATATCCGCCATACCGTTGCAGGGGATACCCACTGCATAAACTCTCTCGCGGTCAAAGCGATGCTCGGTGAGAAGCTGATTGAAGCTGTATGTATCGCACGGCTTTAAGAATACAAGAAGCTTGCCTTCAAGTCTGTCTGTTTTTGAAACAAGATACTTTGAAAAGTTTGCACCGCAGAAGTCATTCCAGATAAACTCGCGATTAAGTTCATCGGCGGAAGTGAAAACAGCGGGTGTGATGTCGTAGTTAAACTCGCCGCGCTTCCAGCCAAGGACAGCGGAAACGGTGTTGTTATCAAGCAGAGAAGCTGCTTTATCAATAAGTTGTTTGCGCTCTATCGCTTGCATCGCAGATCCTCCAATCGTTTGTTTTCTCCAAGGTTTGCCACGGTCTCGGCAAAGTCATTCATTGTTGCGGCAAATTTTGCACCCTCTGCCGCGGAAACCCATTCAACGCGCGTGCGCTCTTTTTCGATGCCGAGATAGTCAAGCATAGAGAAGAGAAGAGCCATGCGTCGGCGTGTGTAGTAATTTCCCGATGTGTAGTGGCAGTCTCCCGGGTGGCAGCCGCAGATGATAACTCCGTCTGCACCGCGCTGGAAGGCGCGGAGAACAAACATTGGGTTTACTCTGCATGAGCAGGGAACGCGGATTATCTTTACATCCGCTGGATAGCTTAAACGGTTGTTTCCCGCAAGGTCTGCACCGGCGTATGAGCACCAGTTACAGCAGAAAGCTACAATCAAAGGTTTGTAATTATTCATTTGCATATCGCATCTACCTCCGCCATAATCTGCATGCTTGCAAATCCCTTCAAATCCATTGCGCCCGACGGGCAGGCAACTGTACATGCACCGCAGCCCTGGCAGACTGCAGGATTAACTGATGCAACGCGTCTTATCTTTGTTGTTCTGTCCGGCTGACGGAATTCTTTATCTTCATATGTAATTGCACCGTAGGGGCAAACTCGTTCACACGATGAACAGCCGTTACACATAAGCTCGTCGGAGTGAGCAACGCACGGGTTGCCTGTAAGCTTGTCTTTTGCAAGAAGACCGATAACCTTTGATGCCGCGGCACCTGCCTGAGAAACGGTTTCGGGGATATCCTTCGGTCCCTGGCAGGTTCCGGAGAGGAACACGCCCGCCGTGGGGCTTTCAACCGGGCGAAGCTTCGGGTGTGCTTCGGTGAAGAAATCGTTTGTGTCCATGCTTGCCGTCAGCATTGTGGCAAGCGGTCTCGCGGACTTGTCCGGCTCGATTGCCGCCGCAAGAACAACGAGATCGGCATCAATATGAAGCTGCTTGTTTGCAATGAGATCGGACGCCTGAACCTTGAGCTTATCGCCCTCGGGGGTAACCTTTCCGACCATACCTTTTATATAGTTCACGCCGTATTCCTCAACGGCACGGCGGTAAAACTCATCAAAGTTCTTGCCCGGCGTTCTTACATCTATATAGAATACATAGACCTCTGTGTCGGGATATTTATCGCGTGTCAGCATAGCGTGCTTTGCTGTGTACATACAGCATATTTTAGAACAGTATTCCTTGCCTTTTTCCGCACATGCTGCACAGCGAGAGCCAACGCACTGAACGAAGACGATTGTGTGGGGGTGACGTCCGTCGGACGGACGGAGGAGCTTGCCGGCAGTAGGTCCTGCGGCGTTGGTAAGTCTTTCAAATTCAAGAGAGGTGATAACGTCCTTTGACTGGCTGTAGGCAAATTCATCGAACTTGTCCATACTGATGGGATTAAAGCCCGTCGCCGCAACGATTGCACCGTAGCGCTCTTCTATAAATTCATCCTTCTGCGTGTAGTCAATAGCGCCTGCCGTACATACCTTTGAGCAGATGCCGCATTTTCCGTTTTTGAGCATATTGCATGCCGTCGGATCAATCGTTGCAACCTTCGGCACTGCCTGTGCAAACGGGATGTAAACTGCGGGACGGTTGTCCATACCGAGGTTAAATTCGTTGGGAACCTTTTTCATCGGGCATTTTTCAACACACGCACCGCACCCTGTGCATAAATCTTCGCGGACATATCGCGCTTTTTTCTTTATGGTAACATCAAAGTTTCCTACAAAGCCCTTGATGCTTTCAACCTCGCTGTAAGAGAAAATGCGGATATTCTCATGCTGTGCAACCTCAACCATTTTAGGAGTGAGAATACACGCCGCACAGTCAAGCGTCGGGAAGGTTTTATCAAGCTGTGCCATCTTTCCGCCGATTGTGGGCTTGGTTTCAACTATATCAACCGGAAAACCTGCATCGGCAATGTCGAGTGCCGTCTGTATGCCGGCAATACCGCCGCCGATAACAAGCGCGCGCTTTGTTACGGGTGTCTCACCGGGGGTGAGGGGGGTGTTAAGGCTTACCTTTGCTATTGCCGCACGGCCGAGGATTATTGCTTTTTCCGTTCCTGTGGGAATGTCCTTATGTACCCAGGAACACTGCTCGCGGATATTTGCAATTTCAACCATATACGGATTAAGTCCTGCCGCAGCTGCAGTCTTGCGGAAGGTTGCCTCGTGCATGCGCGGAGAACACGAACAGACAACAATACCTGTGAGCTTATGCTCATGTATTGCTGCCTTGATCATATCCTGTCCTGCCTGAGAACACATATACTGATAGTCGGTGGAAAAGGCTACGCCGGGCTCTTTTCCGAGAGCTTCTGCGACGGCCTTCACATCTACCGTTCCGGCGATGTTGCTTCCGCACCAACATACAAAAACACCGATTCTTTGCATTCTTTTTATCATCCCTTATCTGTTATCTATTCTCTTTTTTATCTCATATATCACGGAAATTCACTTCCGGATTATTTTGTGTATTTGCGAAATGCGCTGACAATCGCCTGCTGAGGAATGTCTTCGTCGAGTATTGCGGGAATATCGTCCGGAGTTATGCGGTTGTTGCCCTGTGCACGGATAGCGGAAAGGCGCACCGCTTCAACAAGCTTCGCAGGCTCCACACCGCGCGGACATCTGTCAACGCACGCAAAGCAGGTAAGGCATCTGTAAAGAGATTCGGAAGAGAGAAGCGGCTTTATGTCGCCGGTCTCTACCATATATACAAACTGGTGCGGATGGAATTCCATCTCGTCATATGCAGGGCAGGTTGCAGAACACTTGCCGCAACGCATACATTTTTTCGGATTTACGCCGCTTCTGCGCAAAAGCTCATCCTGAAGATTTTTATTTTTCATCAGTATCCTCCTTGATTTCCGCTGATTTAACTCCGAGTGCTTCTGCCAGAAGCTCTGTGAAGTATACAACCGGAATGTCTGAGCCGTTTTTCATAAGATTGTAGCGGCAGAGCGGGCAGGCGGTGATAATCATATCGGCACCCTGCGCCTTGGCGTTTTCACAAACCGCGTTGCTGCTCTTTTTAGCAAGCTCCGGGCTTTCTGCCATCACATATCCCCCGCAGCATTCGTTGCGCTTTGCAAAAATTACAGGCTCTCCGCCGAGAGATCGGATTAAATCTTCCATAATTGTCGGATTTTCCACATCGTCCATCTTCATAACGGAACCGGGGCGGAGAAGAAGGCAACCGTAATATGCGGCGATTTTTTTGCCGGAAAGTGCGTTCTTGACTGATGCGGAAATCTTGTCAAAGCCGACAAGATCACGAAGCATTTCAAGGTAGTGGTAAACCTCGCATTCTCCGGAATACGGAGCTTCGGGGGCAAGATACCTGTTCACCTTGTCTGCAAATTCAATGTCTGTCTGCATAGCAAAGTTCGTCTGCTTAATCACGTTGTGGCAAGCAGAGCAGACGGTAACAAGCGGCAGGGAATCGGACGCTGCATTTTTGAGCGCGCGCACGGAAGAAAGCTTTGTGGCAATCTCATCGCGAGCGGTAGTGAAAACACCGCCGCAGCACTGCCAGTTTTCGATTTCCTCCAATGTTATGCCGAGCGCCTCTGCTGATTTTCGGGCGTACAAATCAAGCTCACGCGCTTTGTTTTTTAATGTACACCCCGGGAAGTAGCGCAATTTCATATTCTCTTATACCTCCAAATGTTCCCTTGCGGAACGTGTTGTCAAACCGGCGACAAAATTGTTAAAATTCGGTCAAAGGTTTGTTTAATTTTTAACAACCTGTATATAATACCACAAAAAACGCGCTGTTTCAAGGCATTTTTCGGAAATTGTCAAAAAATTGTCAATAGATACAAAAAGGCACAGCTTTATTTTTTTAAATTGTGAAAAGTGTAACAAAAAGCAAGTTGGCTCTTCGTTGTAATAATAACCTATCCCAAAGGAAGGTGGGATTCTACCCGCGGACTAAAAAGCCTGCCACCGGCAGCCTTTTTGCACACTGAGGTGTGCCGTCCTGTTCTCATCAACCCTTCTTGCCGCAAAGAAAAAAGGCTCTTTGTCAATAGTTGGGGTAAAGAGTTAAAATGAAAAAGTGATTAGGCAGGCAGTCGTCGTTAGGCGGCTGCTTGTTCATTGTTGACTTGCTGATGAGAGAAAATATGTAAAATACGATTTCTGAATCTGT
>JAZQFJ010000024.1:0-43700 GCA_045539475.1 Eubacteriales bacterium
TTTTGGGATATGCACACGATAACCTCACGAGTCGAGGTTGAAACGGTTGGTGAGCTTACGCAGATAGTCCTATACATAACGATTGATGCAAAGACAAAGGATGAGATGATAACCAAATACTTTTTCGGGAGAAAACAAAAAGAAGCGCTTGAAACGCTTCTTGAAAACAGTGATGCTTTTACCGGAACAATGCAGAGCCTTGCGGTATCTGATGCTACTGCAAGAGAAATCTTGGAGAACCTGCCCGAAGATTTATCTGAGGAACGAAAGCTTATCGTGAAAAAAGCGTGCTCACTCGTCGGTAAGGTAACGTACTTTTGGGGTGGTAAATCATCGTGCATAGGTTGGGATTCCGAATGGGGTAAGATGAAGACAGTAACAGCTGCAGGAAGTGTTACTACCGGAAAGACAAGACCGTTCGGGCTTGATTGCTCGGGCTTTGTCACTTGGGTATTCATCAACGCCGGATTCTCCGAAAGCTACATCGGTCACGGCGTAGGAAATCAGGCGGCAAAGGGCGTTCGTATAACGTGGGATGAAGCCAAACCCGGTGACCTCGTTGTATATTCAGACAACTCACACATTGGCATAGTATCCGGACGGAAAGACAACGGAAGCCTTCTCGTCATCCACTGCAACGCAGGCGCAAACAATGTGGTAATAACAGACGAAGAAGGCTTTGTGTATTGTGTGAGAGTGGTGGGGGAGGGGGATTAGATAAGTGTTTGTTTAAATTGATTGTTTCTATACGCTCGATATAGATTGGTATTACTTTACCGAATATTTGGCCAAAAAAGTATTCATTCATTAGCAACCAAAAACTTTTTGATATCATCTACAGACCAAGCCTTGTCGTTTTTCTGATTATTTGCATTTTGTATATCTACCAATAACGTATTACAAAAGCTTTTTTCACTATCGCAAATATCAGGATTGCTTAATGCCTCATCTAAATGTTTCTTTACAGAATCAAAATCGTATATCGACAAATTTTGATATGCTTTATACAAGCTGTTTCTTAATCCAAAAGAGTCTAAATCTTCAAATCCATTTGTATATAGCAAAATACGGAGTTCACCCACTATATCTAATAAAGCAATATCCGATATGACACATAATGTCTCTAAAACGGAGTCAATACGAGAATTGTGAGGTATGCTAGTAGATTTCATAGTTTTTTTGCATGTTTTTAAATATGATTCTAACCCATATTTGCTATTTAAGAAAATAAGATTTGCTATGTAGAGGTTATCCTCGGGTGACATGCTGCTTAACTCTTCTAATCTGTTTTTAAGACGAATATCTTTATGGTTTATTGTTAATGAAATTATATGTTCTAATAAATCTTTATCATTAGTATCAAGGAAATGTTCGTAGATGTATTCTACACCTCTGACAACATATAAATATTCAACTGCATTGCGTTTGTGCCAAGAATCTGGCGAAGTTAAACATATTTTTTCTGCAGGTGCAATAGCAAAATCAAGATTATTATTTTTACAATATCTAATATATGTGACAATAACTTCCTCACACAAAGTATCTAACTGTAAATTAGCCTTAATTTGCTCCTGTAGTTCTAATCCTGAATATTTATCAAAAATATACGGAGGGATTTTCCCATACTCACTACCTTTAACACCATTAAACAAACATGATGGAAGCATCAACATTTCATTATACACTTCTTTATCATATTCAAAATTAAAATATTCTGAAAAAAATATAAATCGCATTAAACGATTAGAGCAAGAAAGAGTGGTTCCTTCGTAACTAAATTCATTTTGAAAGTCGATAATCTTTAGTTGCTCTTCGCAATAATTTGTGAAAAAGGCTTTTTGCTCGTCGTTAATAATAAATTGTCTGTCACGGTCTAGCAAATAATCAGCCTCTACTATAATGAAATTGTTCCAATTTGATATTCCAGAAATAGTATCAATAACTACATCGTTGTTATGCTCATACCTTGTTAGGCAATGGTATAATTGTAACAACGCATATTCTTCTTTTTTATTGTCTTCGTTATTATAGTTTATTGGATGATAATCTGCATCGTCCAAATCTGCAAATGTGAGATCTTCGTTACCTATTGAAAGAACTAATTTTTTAACTAAAGCACAGTATTTTTTCTTGTCAAACAAAATGTCAAAACAATATTGCTGGCCTTCTTGCATTGCTTTCTGGTAATCGTAATGCATTCTTCTTTCTGGCAAGTCAATTCCGTTAGAAATGAGAGCTTCTTTGTATTTTTCTAACAAAGGATTGTCTTCCTTAAATCTTATTGCAAAAGATTTTATAGCATCAACATATTTATCAGGTTCTCCTATGTATTTAGTCAATAAAGACATATAACAAGAATCATCAGCTAAGCTCTCCATTGGCAAAAGAAACTTATAGGATTCAAAGTGTATGTCCTTTTGGAGAAGTGACATAAATGCATCAACTCTTGTGTTGGTTTTTTCGAAAAAGTAAATACAATGCTTGAAAAACCTGCTATTATACACGTCTGAATCTACTAATGTATCAATTATGTATTCGTATGTTTCTGTATTTCCGTCTTGATATAATTTTATGGCGTTGGATATTATTGAACGATAACTTTCTTCATCACTCGAATAATTGTCGACATGTTTAGAAAGTGCTATTATTATTTTGCGCAAGCTTTCGCTTTTTTGACATTTTGCAAACACATCCAAAATCTCATAACGAATGCTGATGTTTTCATCAAAAAGCTCTTCTGTTAATTCATATTCTTCCGTATACAAATCAATATAATCTTCAAAGCATTTTGTTTCATCCAAATATCTTAGCACATATAATCTATAATTAGGCAAAAGAGTATGATTGAAATTTTCAACAGTATATGATGTGATTTCATCTGTTTGAAGACCAAGTGCTGCAATGGATTCTAGGATCGCACTTTTTTCATATATGCGTGTTTCTTTTGATTTAAGGCATTCAAATAACAGATGTCTAATTTCGTTTTCCATACCAAATAATTCAGTAAATTTAGATAAAACGCTCAGTGCATTATTTTGTGTTTTAAAATTAATGGGATTAGATATCTGTTTTAATAAATATTCACATAACTTTTTGGACTGTCCGAATTTTGCGATAGCATCACTACTATTCAGTCCATGAGATAACCACATGCTTTTTTGGGAAAAATCATCCAATATTTTAATTGAAATCTCATTTCGTGTGTTTTCATCCACACGACTTTTCTCAAATCGTATTATCATTTCAGGATCATTATCCATAAGTAAACTTAATAAATCATTATCTTCTCGTATCAAAACAAGATAGGATAATACATTAATCCAAGAATTAATAATTTTGCCATGTTTGTTGCATATTAATTTTTGCAACTCAGATAATGGTAATTTATTTATATATTTAGCTGTAAGATATTCACGGAAATTATTGTGATCAAAACTCCAGTTGTTGTCTGTATCCTTAGAAAACACTCCGGAATAGCCTATTATATCTCGTTCTGTTTTATTAAACAACTTTTGATAATTAATGTTTGATATTTTGGTTACTCTTAAACATTGAATAGAAAAAGCTAATTTTTCAAGACAAGAGAAAATTTCTTCTTCGTAATTTTCCAAGTCTTTTGTCCTAATATATTTTTGACAATCACTATTAAAGCGATTGCAAATAATCTCTTCCATAATTCTTGATTTTAGTGGAAGATCATTTTTGCGCTTATAAATATTTATAAGTTCACGCAAATAAAACGGTATATAAACAAGTCGGCGCAATTCGTTAGTGTAAACTTTGCTCGAAAACCTATCGTAATCAACTGAGTTGTCTATTATATATTTTTCGATATCACTATGAGTAATAGGTGCAATTCCGTATTCTTTGAAATTATCAAACAACCCACCACTACCATCGTCGTTGGAAAACTTGTAAAAATTATTTCGAGATGAGACTAAAATAATTGTATTTGGATTGTTTTTTGAAAATTCACTGATTTTTCGGGCAAACCTATTGCGATTTTGTTCTTCTATCTCATCATAAGCATCAAATATTAAGAATACAGCTTCTAAATCAACTTCTGGATATACGGAAAAAACTATTTCTTCAATAGAATTGTCTGTATAATTGTTCAAATTATAAAGAAGGGGATAATATTGTGTGTTGCTCGCTGCAGAAGACAGCTGATTTAAAGCGATACTTTTTCCGCAACCAGCTTCTCCAAGTAGAACAACATGCTTTTCCCGTAGGCAGACTTCAAGAAAACCTTCTGAATCTAACGAAAAATAATAACTCTCCTGGATTTTTTTGTAGGGAGCTACTTTTCGTATTATAGTATTTTCTGGTATCGTATATATATTTCTTGATAAAGAACTCTTTTTCGGGATAACAGCCTCTTTTATTTCTTTGACATCTTCACTGATGTTTTCTACTGTAGCTTGTACTTGCAATACATTGTAATTGATAAACGCATCGTCATCAGAGATCAGCCTTTTATAATAATCATATGTTTGCTTAAAAATTTCATCAATGAATTCATTAATTGCTCTAGTATCATCATAATTTAAAGTTTTCTTTTCACAAAGATATGCCGTTGCTTTGCTTTTGAGAGATTCGATAAATTCATCTTCTTTTTGGTTTTTGGGGTGGCGAATAAAGAATATGATATTTTGAATCAAATTGTGATATTTAATATAATTAAAGAAATCTGAACCTGCAATTATAGTATGTTCGTTTCTTAGAACATACTCATTACCCCAATCTTTTAACTGTTGCAAAAAGTCCTTATATGCTTTATCTTGCTTAAAAGACATAAGTTTCTTTTCGGCGATACTAAAGAATATATCTTCAAACAATGAAATTAAAAATTCTATCATTTTATCCCTCTTTATCACATGTCAAATTTTGATACGCTGGAAACAAAGAAAAGCTCAAATCACTTTTTCTTATTGTAAGACTCTTTTAATCTGTCTATTGCAAGTTCAGGACTCATAGTATGATACATCAAATAAACTGTTTGCATGATCTTAGCCGGGGCTTGTTTGTAAATGTCTTTACTTGATTCGCCCGTATATATATTCCAGTATCTATAAATATAACCGGTCCAGTACAATGTTTCGTTATCAAAAACAATTCCATTATTGCTTATTGCATTAGCATTTTCCTCTTCCATACGAGACATAATATATTCTTTGCCTGCCCATTGAACATGATGGAAATCCTTGTCCATATCCTTTGAAATAGCAGTTGTCATAAATGACTTAATAAATGATTCGCTATCATAACCTCGTTCGCCTGATAGCTCAAATAACTTACCTTGAGTATCACAAAGAGTTAATTGTAAGGATTTATTCATAATCATTTTCCTCTCAAAATCTCATCAAAGAACTTTCCTTCACGGCGATATTTTACTTCAATTTCATCAGCAAGAGCAATTCCTTCTTTTCTGCGCTCTACACTCATGTCACGGAGAATCGCAAGTTCAAGCTGAGATAAACTTTCTTCTTTTAACACCTTGATTTGTTTGCATGCCTTTTCTGTAATTGCAACGTATTGTTTTCCAAGGTCAAGCGCAGATAAACAATGAATTAACGCCGTATCTGTCAAAGTTTTATTAAAGAAACGTGAAAGTTCGGTATACATACGGTCATTTGCAATATATCCGACAACGATATCGTACCCGTTTGCAAAATTAGCATACTTCTCGTAAATTTTTGTACCAATAGCTGATTCCATTTCCTTGCGATAGTATGCAATCAAAAGTGCCCATTCAAGACCGATTTCAACATTGAGAACTTTAAGTCCGGTCAAGTCAAGTTCTACTGTATAAAACTTTGGCTTATCTTCTGCACACACTAAAGTAAGAGGTTGCAACGTACTTGTTCCCATATAAAAGCCCTGGCCAAAATCGCATTCACTACGACTGATAGGTGCGATATCTCCAACTATACCATTTTTAGAGCCGTGATATAGAATTAACTTATTATCAGTATTCTCATATGTTTTTGAATCTATTATCATTTTAGCTAAATCAATGCTGTTGTTTTTGCAGAATTGATATAGTTGTTTTTGAGCCATTTTATTCGGTTCTGTCTTTCCGTTCTCCCAACGATTAATAGAGAGCACAGTAGTTCCCAAAGACTCTGCAAATTGCTCCTGATTCATATTAACAAAATTTCTTATATTTTTAATTAAATCTTTCAAAGTAAGCACCGCCTATCATTTGATAACAATTATATTATATACTATGATAATTAAAAAAGTCAATGGTTTTAGAAATATTACATCAAAATATGATGTGCAGTAACCAAAGAAAAGACGGTTATTGTGAATAATGTACTTTAAATTGTAAAAAATAAAGATAGAATATTGCAATAGGAGAGGATAATATGTTTAAACACGAAAAAATGCTTTTTCATCCGGTAGAAGTTGAAAGACCAAATCCACAATATGCCGTACTGCTTCAGGAACAACTCGGGGGAGGAAATGGTGAACTGAAAGCGGCTATGCAATATATGTCACAGAGCTTTCGCATAAAGGATCCCGAAATTAAAGATTTGTTTCTGGATATAGCTGCTGAAGAACTCGGGCATATGGAGATGGTTGCGCAAACCATCAATTTACTCAACGGACATGATGTGGACGTAGCTCAGGTGCAAGCAGGAGAAGTACAATCGCATGTCCTTTTAGGCCTCAATCCCGGTCTTATAAATTCGTCAGGCTACTCATGGACAGGAGATTATGTCACAGTAACAGGAGATTTGTGTGCTGACCTTTTAAGTAACATCGCATCCGAACAGCGTGCAAAAGTAGTATATGAATATTTGTATCGCCAGATTGATGATAAAAAAGTGAGAGAGACCATAGATTTTCTCTTAAATCGTGAAGAAGCACACAATCAAATGTTCCGCGATGCCTTTAATAAAGTACAAAATAGCGGATCCAACAGAGATTTCGGAACCACTAAAGCTGCCCGAATGTATTTTTCAATGTCTGATCCCGGACCTAATGCTTTTGCGAATGATGAAACGGTACCTCCTTCTTTTAGTAAATAGTATTCTCTTGCGGCAAATTATTTGTTTCCTGAATAATGACGATGTATCAACCCCCTTTGAAGAATAGCCTTCAAAGGGGGTTGATACATCTTAGAATTGTATTTCTCTTACTTTTGTTAAATTCGCTCTTGTCTTAATTGTCAAAATCCACTACAAAGAAAAGGCTTGCATATATGGTGACATTGCATCACGAAATCAAGATTATTGCGAGTGTGTTATTGCACGAAAACAAATCAGGCGGCAAAAAAGACAACGGAAGCCTTCTCGTCATCCACTGCAACGCAGGTGCGAACAATGTGACGATAACAGACGAAGAAGGCTTTGTGTATTGTGTGAAGGTGGTGGAGTGATGACTAATTGAAAAGTTTATAAATTCTTGTTGAGTGATTTGAAAAATACTGCAGATGTGTAATAATGGTAAACCATTGATTCAGCTTTATCCGGTGATGAAGTCTGAAAGTTAAATCAAAGACGAGCGAAATGCCGATGGCGAAAGGCGAGTATGCTTCTTAAAGAAATTGCTGAAATAGTATTCGTTTTCAAATCCACAGGCAGTTGATATCTCGTTGATTTTAAGCTTGGTATTGGCGAGAAGATGTTTGGCTTTGTCTATCCGTAATGTGGCGATATAGTCTGATGGAGACAGACCGGTAGCGGCTTTGAAGCGCCGTAAAAACTGTATATAGGACAGCCCGCTTTCCGCAGCAATTTCAGAAAGATTTATTTTTAGATGAAAATTGTTCCTGATTTTAGCTGCGGCTTTTTCTATCAAAGCATCAGGACTGTGCGTAGCTTTATTTTCTGCAATATACTGCAAAACGATATCTTCGAATAAATGATGTTTGTATTCAAAGCTGTTTTCATAAATTTCCGAATCAAATGTGTCAAGTAAATTTATCGTTGATAAAATGCGGGCAGTATCCTTGAATACAACATGGTCGGCGTCAAATAAGTGATCTTCGCCGGAGTATCTGAATAAAAACATTTGCACGGGATCAATTATACGTCGGTGGTAAAGCGTATCTTTTTTGAAAAGCATACCTTCGTTTGCTTGTATTGTGAAACGTTCACCGTTTCTTTCAGCATAGAAACTTCCGCTTTTCACAAGAGCAAAAATATCATCAGAGCCTATAAAATTTTCCAAAACGAATTTTTCACGAGTTACGGGAACAGTAACAATGAGCTTGATGTTCATAATAATCCGCCCTCTTATGATAAAATGTTATATTTTAATTTTAAATTGTTATATTGTAAATGTCAAGTGCCTTTGATAGAATATTTTTCAGAAAGATAGCGGAGGTGAAAATATGAAAGTTACATGGCTGGGGCAGGCAGGACTGCTTTTTGAGTCAGATAACATTAAGATTATGATTGATCCATATCTTTCTGATTCCTGCGGTGAGATAAATCCAGGATCAAAACGCAGGGAACCAGTTAATGAGAAGATATTTGACATAAAGCCGGATGTAATAATCCTTACACATGATCATCTTGATCACACAGATGAACAGACGCTTGCTCATTTTTTAAATAAGGAATCAACTGTCCTTGTTTTAGCATCAAAGAACTCATGGCAGCATGTGCGAACGGTGTTTGGCGGTAATAATTATGTTATGTTTAATCGTGGTACAGTATGGACGTTTAAAGATATACAGTTTACTGCTGTTAAAGCGGAACATTCAGATGACTTTGCAATAGGAGTTATAATTGATGATGGTAATAAAAAGTATTATATTACAGGAGATACTTTGTTTAACAAATTTATTTTTGAAGACATCCCTTCTGATATAGATACCGTATTTTTGCCTATAAATGGAAAAGGTAACAACATGAATCTTGATGATGCATCCCGCTTTGCTTTTTTGGTAAATGCAAATCATTCTGTCCCGATACATTTTGGGTTGTTTGATTCTTTGAATCCTGAATTATTTAAAGTCGATAACAGAGTAATACCACAAATTTTCAAGGAGGTAGAGTTGTGAAAACAATTTTTATAACAGGTGGAACCGTTAACACAGGACTTGCCATTGCGTACCATTTTGCTAAGATCGGGTATAACGTTGCTATCACCAGCAGAGATGAAAAAAAGGCAGCAGAGGCTGCGGGAAGGATTGAATCTGATACCGGTGCGAAGGTTCGTGGGTATGCACTTGATATATGTGATGTGAATATGATTTTTGAGGTGTTTGCGAAGGTAGAAGACGACTTCGGTTCAATTGATACTTTTGTTGCGAACGCGGCAAATCTCGGATTAGATTTTGGCCTTATGAATACAAATGAAGATGATTTTCTTGCGATAACCAACGCAAATATCAAAGGTACATTTTTTTGTTGCAAGGCCGCTGCTGAAATCATGAAGCGCCACGGCGGCGGAAGTATAGTGACCATGGGGTCGGTTCAGGGCAATGGTGCCGTAAAAGGAAGAACGGTTTATTCTATGACAAAGGCTGCCATTTCTGTTCTCGTCAAGAATATCGCGTACGAACTTGGTGAATATAACATCCGCGCAAACAATATTGTGGCTGGAGCGATTCACTCTGATCGTTGGGATGAGCTTCCCGAGAATGTTGCAAATGAAAGACGGGCTCGTTATCCAATAGGAAGAGAAGCTACGGAACAGGAAATAGCAAATGCAGTATATTATCTCGGAACAGATCTTTCGGCAAGTGTTTCAGGAACGGACCTTACCGTTGATTCAGGTTTATCAGCTTGCGTTTTACCGTATAAAAAAGAAAATTAACAAAGGGGAGCTTTAAAATGAAAATCACAGATATAAAAACATACATAATGGATGCTTACAGAACAAATTGGACATTTGTAAAAGTGGAAACCGATGAAGGTATCTACGGATGGGGCGAAGCCTCACTCGGCACTCAGGAAATGGCCCTTACGGGCTGTGTAAATGATTTGAAAAGACTTATAATCGGCAGAAATCCTTTTGAAATTGAAAAAATGAGATTTGAGGTCTACCGTGATATCTACTGGAAAGGTGGCCCGGTCCTGATGTCTGCGATAAGCGGCATAGAAATGGCAATGTGGGATATTATGGGCAAAGCTCTCAATGTTCCTGTATACACCTTCTTCGGCGGGAAAATCCGCGATAAAGTTAAAATGTATGCAAACGGATGGTTTTCCGGTTCAAAAACGCCTGAAAACTTTGCGAAAAAAGCTAAAGCTGCAGTTGATCTTGGGGTAAAAGCGCTCAAGTGGGATCCGTTTGGAATGTCTCATATGACAATTTCAAAAGAAGATATGATAAAAGCTGTTGATATTGTTGGAGCAGTAAGAGAAGCTGTTGGTGATGAGATTGATCTTCTGATTGAGTGTCACGGCAGATTTAATCCCTATACTGCTATTGAAATTTCAAAGGAGCTTGCACAGTTTAAGGTAATGCTTATGGAAGAGCCGTGTCCGCCTGATAATCTGGAAGCTATTGCCAAAGTGAAGAGAAAATCAATGGTTCCGATTTCGGCAGGTGAAAGAGTGTACAGCATTTACGGTTTCGAGGATTTGTTCGCTAAAGATGCAGTAGATATTGCTCAACCCGATATGTTCCATACAGGCGGGATGATGGAATGTAAGAAAATCGCCGGAATGGCAGAGGCAAAGCATATTCCGATTTCATTTCACAACCCGTCAGGTCCCGTATCCAACATGGCAATCCTCCAGCTTGCCGCCGCAACACCCAATTTCCTTATTCATGAGATTATGCTCAATGACGGTTCTTTCCGCAAGAACATTACAAATGAAGAAGTAATATTTGAGGACGGTTATATCCGCATCAACGATAAACCGGGGCTTGGTATAGATGTAAATGTTGAGGAAGTAGAAAAGCGCCCGTACAGACCGATTAACCTCCGTCATTACACAGGAACTCTTACAGATATCCGTCCTAAGGACGACACAATATTCTATTTTAAGGGAATTGGTGATAACAAATGATTGATTTTATTAAAAAGCATAAATTTATTGCTATACTTCGGCATATTCCTTCCGAAAAAGCTGCCGAAGCAGTGAAAGCTATGTATGACGGAGGAGTGCGAATTTTTGAGGTAACTTTCAACCCGAGTAGCGAAGAAACGATAACTGAAACCGGAAATATCATAAAAACAATTTCTGAGATGTATGGAAGAGACGTTATGGTCGGTGCAGGAACAGTAATAAATGATGAATATGCAAAGGCAGCATTTGAAGCCGGGGCAAAGTTTATTGTTTCACCGTGTACCAAGGAATCTGTCATCAGATACGCAAAAGAAGTGGGGATGATTTCAATTCCTGGTGCATATACACCGACGGAGATTGTCAATGCGTATGATTTAGGTGCGGATATTGTAAAGGTTTTTCCGGTAGCACCCTGTGAAGTGGGATATATTAAAAACGTTATGTCTCCATTGTCACATATACCGTTTATTCCAACAGGTGGAATAAATCCTGATACGATAGAGGCGTTTTTAGAAACTGGTGCTGTAGCTGTTGCTGCAGGGGCTTCGATTGTCACGAAAGAACTTGCCGAAAACGGGTGTTTTGATGTTATAAAAGAGAATGCCAAAAAACACATACAAAAAGTTAACCTTTTACTTTGAAGACAATAAATGATTGATGGACCTTAAATGGTAGAAATAACATAAAATCCCGATGTTCAAATTTTGACATTGGGATTTATTGTAAAATTATGAAAAAATATTATATTTTTTTTCTAAATTGTTATATTGTAAAAGCTAAGTGCTTTTGATAGAATAAGTTTAGAAAATAAAAGAGGTAAGGTGGTTTTTAATGACAGACTTTTTATTTGATGTGATAGCAACAGAGCTTGAAGATGCAGTGGGCAAAGCAAACTGCTCAACAAGAACGATAGACAAGCTCACGCACAGCGTGGACTATTTCTGGTTATCCAGAATGTGGGCAGACAGAGGTCTGCGTATGCCGGAGGCGGATTTTGTTGTCGCACCTAAGGACGCAAAGGAAACATCTGCAGTTTTAAAAATTGCAAATTATTATAAGCTCCCCGTAACGACATGGGGCGGCGGCGCAGGCTCGCAGGGCGGAGCGCTTCCTGTGTGCGGTGGTATTGTCCTTGATACAAAAAGAATGAATAAGATATACGACATAAACGAGCAGGCTATGTACATAGAGTGCGGTACGGGCTCCATATACAAGCACATCGAGTGGGCGGCAAACGAGCGAGGATACGCAACAATGCACTATCCGTCATCGCTTACCTGCTCAACGGTCGGCGGATTCCTTGCTCACCGAGGTATCGGCGTATCTTCCACAAAGTACGGAAAGATAGACGATATGGTACTTCAGATGGAGGTTGTTCTTCCAAACGGCGATATAATCGAAACATCTCCTGCACCGAAGCATGCGGCAGGCCCTGACCTTAACCAGATATTTATCGGTTCTGAGGGAACTCTCGGCGTTATGACAAAGGCACAGATGCGAATCTATGCGCAGCCTGAGTCCCGCCAGTTCAGAGGATTTCTTTTCCACAATATGACCGATGCTTTCAACGCAGGCCGTGAGATTCTGCAGAAGTTCAAGCCGTCTGTTATGCGTCTTTACGATGAGGCGGAGACTGCCACGCTTATCAAGAAGATTGTCGGCGTTGAGAAAAAAGGCGCATTTATGAATATAGCGGTTGAGGGTGTTAAGGAAATTGCAGACCTTGAAATGAAGATTCTTCTTGAAACCTTTGCAAAGTATGGCGCAGAGGATTTAGGTTCAGAATATGGTGAGAAATGGTGGAAGGAAAAGATTACCTTCTTCTATCCGGGACATATGATGGATATTCCGCAGTGCTTTGGTACTATGGACACCATTGCTCCGTATGACAAGATTGAGAAGATATACTGGGAAATGAAGAAGGCTATTGAAACAAACTTCCCGCAGGCGAGATTCATTGCTCATTTCTCACATTGGTATGACTGGGGCTGCATGATTTACGACCGCTTTATCGTTGACGGAAAAGACGTTCCGCAGGATCCGCACGAGGCGTTCAGACTTCATCAGGAAATCTGGAACTGCGGCGTGAGAACGGCACTTGCAAACGGCGGCGTAGTTAATGACCACCACGGTGTTGGCATAAAGCTCGGCAGACTTATGAAGGAACAGTATGGTTCCGCAATGCAGGTGTTTGAAGGTATAAAGAAACAGCTTGACCCGAACGGAATCATGAATCCGTACAAGCTCGGTTTGTAAGAGGAGGTAGAGATATGCAATTCACTCAGAAATCAAAAGAACATCTTGACGCCTGCCGTTTCTGTTGGATGTGTCGCCATATTTGCCCGATAGGAAATGCAACGGGATTGGAGAGAAATACAGCTCGTGCACGCGCGTTCGGTCTTTCTTTGGTAAGCCGTGATGATGTTGAATACTCGGATGATATTATCAGCAATGTGTATGAATGTGCACTCTGCGGTGCCTGTGTAAATGATTGCACTACCGGTTGGGATCCGGTTATGTTTACGAAGGAAGCACGCCTTGGTGCAGCTCTTGACGGAAAGCTTCCGGAATACATAATGACAATGGTTTCAAATGTAATTGAAAAAGGAAACATCTACGGTGAAGAAGCAGCGGTTTCCACTATGCCGGAGAGCGATACGCTCCTTTTTCTCGGCGAGTTTGCACGGGTAAAAGGCGGTTATGAAAACGCAGTTGAGCTTTTGAAAAAAGCCGGCGTTTCGTTCACTGTTCTTGCAGATGAGCCAAACAGCGGATATTCCATGGACTTTATGATTGGTGCCGCGGCAGAAACAAAAGCTGTTATGGAATCTTGCGCAAAGGTGCTTTCAAAGTACAAAAAAGTTATCTGCTATAACCCTGCCGATGCAAAGGTTATGCTCCGTGAATATAAGGAATGGGGAATAAATCTTAGTGCTGAGGTTGTTACATTCACATCCTTTGTTGCAGAGCTTATAAAGAACGGAAAGCTTAATGTAAAGAAATCAGACCTTACATTCACTCCGCAGGATAGCGCAGTTCTTTCCCGTGATCTTGATGAAATTGCTCCGATAAGAGAAATCCTTTCAGCTTGCGGCGAGGTACGCGAGATGCTTCTTAACGGAAAAGACACAGTACTTGCAGGAAATCTTATTATGAATGAATATATGCCGGAGGTAATGGCGGAGGTTGCACGTCGCCGCTGGGTTAATGCAGAGAATGCGAATGCAAAAATTCTTGTAACGGCAGACGCTTCGGAATACAATCAGCTTCTTGCAGAGAAGCCGGAGGATATAGAGCTTCTTACGGTTGAGGAGGCAGTTATTCGATGCTTATAGGATTAAAAGAGATTATTGACATTGCAGAAAAAGGCAATTTTGCGATACCTGCATTTAATGTATATAATACTGAAACAGTTATGGGTATAGTAGCTGCTGCAGAAGAAGCGAAAGCTCCTGTAATTATTCAGGTATACCCAAGACTTCTGAATCAAGAGGTTGGATATTATCTGTGCCCGGCTTGTGTTGCGGCAGCGCATAAAGCAACCGTTCCGGTGTGTTTCCACCTTGACCACGGCGCTGTTGAAACGGAAGTCACAAAAGCACTGCGTTGGGGTGCTACCGGTATTATGTATGACGGTTCGGTACATTCGTTTGAAGAAAACATTGAGAACACAAAGCATATAATCGAAATATGCGAATCTATCGGAGTTTCTGTCGAGGGTGAGCTTGGTCACGTCGGCAGTGTTAATGACGATGTTATGGAAGAATACACCGATCCGGCAGAGGCTGCAGAATTTGTAAAACAAACAGGTGTTTGCTGCCTTGCGGTGCTCATAGGTAATGCACATGGACATTACAAGAAAAAACCCAATCTCGATATTGAGAGAGTTAAAGCGATAAGAGAAGCTACAGGCGGTATTCCGCTTGTTCTTCACGGCGGTTCGGGTATTCCGGATGATCAGGTTAAGGCTGCAATTGAAGCAGGCGTAAGAAAGATGAATATCGGCACGGATGTTTGCTGTGCGTTTGCAGAAGGAACTAAAGAAACTCTTGAAGATCCAAACAGAAGTCTTGCTATTGACCTGTTTATGAAGCACCCGATAGAGTCTGTAAAAAAGCTTGCGCTTGAGAAGATAAGGCTTACAGGTGCATACGGTAAAGCGATATGAATGGTAAAATAGTCGGAATCGGCGCAAATGTGTATGATACTCTGATAACTCTTCCAAAGTATCCCGATGAAGATATAAAAATGCGTGCAAACGGTATAAAGGAAAGCGGTGGAGGCCCGTGTGCAACGGGTCTCGTCGCCGCATCAAAGCTCGGAGAGTCTGCGGCATATATCGGAAATGTATCGGATGATGCTGCGGGCAAGTTCCTTCTTGCTGATTTTGAAAAGTACGGTGTATCAACGAGCCTTACGGAAACGAAAACGAGTTACCGCTCGTTCTCATCATACATATGGCTTGCGGAGGATACAGCAACAAGAACATGTGTTTTCGACAGAGGCAACGTGCCAAAGCTTGCGCTTTCTGATGCGCAGAAGGGAGCAATATCTGATGCCAGGATACTTATGGTTGACGGAAACGAGCTTGGCGCGGCAATAGACGGCGCGAGAGTGGCAAAGGAAAACGGCACAAAGGTGCTTTACGATGCCGGAGGACTCTATGACGGAGTTGAAAAGCTTCTGCCGCTTGCAGATATTCTTATACCGTCGGAAGAGTTCGCGCTCGGATTTACCGGATGTAAAACGGCAGAAGCTGCAGCAAAAGAGCTTTATGTAAAGTACACCCCTGAGGTTGTCGTTATTACGCAGGGGAAGAACGGCGGAATAATGTACGACGGCGAAACGGTGAAAAAATATCCTGCATTCCTCGTACACGCGGTTGACTCAAACGGCTCGGGCGATGTTTTCCACGGTGCGTTTGCATTTGCAGTATGTAAAGGTTATGACTTTTACAAAGCGTGCATTTTCTCAAGCGCAGTATCGGCGCTTAAATGCACAAAGCTCGGCGCGCGTGAGGGTGTTCCAACGTTTTCGGAAACTATAGAATTTTTAAAGGAGCGAGGTCACGATGAATTTAAAAAGAACCTGGACTAAAAAGTTCGGCAAGTCTGAAATTATCACAAAGGAGAACAGCTCTTGCCGGAATGTTGAAATAGATATGGTCAAGCTTTGTGACGGTCAGACCAAAACATATTGTGAAAAGGACAAAGAGTTTGGTCTCGTTATCCTCGGCGGCAAGTGCACAGTTGAGGGCAAAGACTTTAAGTATGAAAACATTGGCGAAAGAGAAAACGTTTTTGCCGGCAATGCGACCTGCGTATATGTTCCGAGAAACACGGAATTTACAATAACAGGTGTTGGTGAGGTTTCGATTGCAGTAAGCAAATGCCCCTCAACGAATGACCACAAGCCGGTGTTGATAAAGCCTGAGGATGTTATTGCCAAGGATTTGGGTAAACCCGGTTGGCAGAGACATGCAATGTTTGTTCTGGACGAGCGAGTAGAAGCTGACCAGATATATATTGGTGAGTGCTGGATAGAGGGCGGTCAGTGGTCAAGCTATCCGCCTCATAAGCATGATGATTCCAATATGCCGACTGAGGCAAACACAGAAGAAATTTATTACTATGAATTCGATAAGCCGCAGGGTTTTGGTATTCAGAAGGTGTATACAATGGAAGGTGATATTGACGAAACTTACACGGTTAAATCCGGCGATTTCGTAGAAATACCGAGAGGGTACCATCCCTTCCACTCAGCACCCGGTTACAGAAACTATATGCTGTGGATAATGGCGGGCAAGAATCGCGGCTTCTTCATGACAACAGACGAAGACCACAAATGGCTCAATGCGTAAAACGGGTATGAAATATCTGCTTATTAAAAATGCGAAAGGCGTTTTTGAGAGTTGCATCCGAAGGTGTGATATTCTTGTTTGCGATAACCTGATCTGCAATGTCGATTTTTCGGGAGAGCTACCGGAAAATTGCAAGGTGTACGATGCCGGTGGAGCATACGTCTCGCCGGGCTTTATAGACATACATCTTCATGGCGGCGCTGGTTTTGATTTTATGGATTGCACTGCAGAGGCGCTTAAAGCAATTTCAGAAGTGCATTTGAAAAACGGAACTACCACAATGATTCCAACAAGTGTTTCTTCAGATGTTGACGATATAATGCGGCTTTGTGATGTATATAGACAGTGTGTGGAATACTGCCCGAATTTCTATGGAATACATCTTGAAGGTCCGTACTTGTCAGTTGCAATGAAAGGTGCACATAAGGAAAAGTATCTTCATTCACCGACAGATGAGGAAATTTCACTTCTTCTTGAGCGTGGGCGCGGAGTTATAAAAAGAATCACCGCAGCACCCGAACTCGATAACATGGAACACTTTGCAAGAAGAATGACAGAAGGAAATGTGCATCTTTCGATAGGTCACAGCGATGCAACCAGTGATATTGCTCTTAATGCGTTTGATAACGGTTTTTCACATGTAACACATTTATACAATGTAACACCGAGTGTTCGTAAGGTTGGACAACAGGTTAAAGCCGGTATAGTGGAAGCGGCATATCTTAATGATAATGTGACAGTGGAGATTATTGCGGACGGAAAGCATGTTGCATCAGATGCCTTCAGGCTTGCTGTAAAAATTAAGGGAACTGATAAGGTTTGTATGATTTCGGATGCACTTCGCCCTGCAGGTACTGATGCGAAAGAAAGCTATTTAGGTGAAAAGACACCGGAAAATCTCGTAATCATAGAGGATGAAGTTGCAAAGCTTCCTGACAGAACGAGGTTTGCCGGAAGCGTGGCAACGTCAGAGATGTTGCTCCGTCGCGGTGTTGAGTTCTTTGGTTTTTCCTTGTGTGACACCGTAAGGATGATGACTGCAACGCCCGCTTCCATTATGGGAATGACGGACAGAGGCAAGTTAAAGCGTGGACTTTTGGCAGATATATGCGTATTTGGTGAGAATTTGAAGCTACGCAACGTCATAAAAAATGGAAAAATTATATAAATAAATATGATTTGGAGACGAAAAAATGGAGAGAAAGCTTGATAATATAGTTTTTAGGACTGTGAAGAGCGAGTGGGACGTCTATTTTGATATGGCTCTCGAAATGCTTGCTGAGATAATGAAAAACAACAGTGCAGGAAAGAAGACTGTTATGATTGTGCCGGTAGGACCCACAGAGCAGTATCCTATTCTTGCAAGGCTTGTAAATCAGTTTGAAGTTTCGCTTCGGGATGTTTGTTTTTTCAATATGGATGAATATCTTTTGACACCGGAAAAAACGATTGATTATAATAATCCAATGAGTTTTCATTATCGTATGAATAGTGAATTCTATTCGCGTGTTGATGAGAAGCTTCTTATGCCCGAAAGTCAAAGAATCTTTCCGGAGCCGGGTAAAGAGGCTGAATTTGATGAAATGATAGAAAACCTCGGTGGCGTTGATCTTTGCCTCGGAGGTCTTGGCATAAATGGACATATTGCATTCAATGAACCTCCGGAGCCGGATACAAAAATGTCTGTTGAAGAATTTGCTGCTCTAGGAACAAGAGTACTTCCGATATCAAGAGAAACAAAGACAATCAATGCGTATGGGTATCAGCGGGGAGACCTTCGTGGTATGCCTGAATGGTGCATTACAACAGGTATGCGACAGATACTTGCGGCGCGCAGAGTATACATAGCACTCAACAGGCCGTGGCAACATGGTATAGTCAAGCATGTGCTTTTTGATGATGTACAGGCAGCAATTCCCGCAAGCCTTCTTAAAAGATGTGGAAACGTGAAATTCTGCGCATGTGAAGAAATTTCTGAAGGTTTGTTTGAGGAATAACATGAAATACTTACTTGGAATAGATTTTGGTGGCGGTGCGTCAAAGGCAACGCTTCTCGGCGAAAATGGAGAGATTGTTGCCACAAGTACAACTGAATATCCAACGCATTATCCGAAACCCGGATATGCTGAGCAAAACCCAGACGACTGGGTGAAGGCAACATGTGAGAATATTGCAAATGTTCTAAAAAAGAGCGGGATAGACCCCGCGGACATTGCGTGCATATCCCTTGATGCGGCAACGCACACCGCTGTTGTTATGGATGAAGCTTTCAACGTTATCCGTCCGGCAATTTACTGGACAGATACCAGAAGCGTTGATGAAGTCAATTACCTGAAAGAAAATTTCGGGGAAGTAATTGACCGCGAGGTTCTCCATAAGCCCGATACCATATGGTCGCTTCCGGAACTTATGTGGATAAAGAATAACGAACCGGAAAACTGGGCAAGGGTGCGGAAAATCCTCTTTGCAAAGGATTATGTCCGTCACTGGCTTACAGGCGACTACGTAACCGACTATATCGAAGCTGAAGGCTCTATGATGTTTGATATAAACACAATGCAGTGGAGTGAAGCTCTCTGCGGCGTGCTTGGTATCTCAACCGATATGATGCCGAGAGTTGTAAAGCCAACAGATGCGGTCGGAAGTATAACGAAAGAAGCGGCAACGCTTACCGGACTTGCGGAAGGTACGCCTGTTATCTGCGGAACAACAGATACGGTTATGGAGGTATTCGCCTCGGGTGCAGTTGCAAAAGGACAAATGACATTAAAGCTTGCAACAGCAGGCAGAATATGCGTTATTACAGATAAACCTTATCCCGATATAAATTTAATCAACTATTCCCACATTATAGACGGATTTTTCTATCCCGGAACCGCAACAAAATCCTGCGCCGCATCATACCGGTGGTTTCGCGATACCTTCGGCGATGATTACAAAACGCTTGATGCGTTAGCTGAAAGCGTTCCAATCGGTTCTGACGGACTTGTATTCCATCCGTATTTAAACGGAGAGCTTACCCCATATGCAAACCCGAAGCTCTGTGCGGATTTCGTCGGCGTGCGCGCATCACACACAAAAGCGCATTTCACACGTGCAGTGCTTGAGGGCGTGGCAATGAGTATGCTTGACTGTATGGAAACGCTCGAAAGCATGAATATTCCGCACGAGGACAGTGCTGTTATTATCGGTGGCGGTGGAAAAAGTCCGCTGTGGCGGCAGATGGTCTCAGATGCACTGGGGATAAAGCTTGTTGAAATGAAATATGCAGATTCATCCCTTGGCAGTGCAATGCTTGCAGGCGTAGCAAACGGAATATTTGAAAGCTTTGAAAATGCCGTGAAAAAATGCAACAAGACCGTTTCGGAAACTCTTCCGAATAAAGAAAACACGATTAAATATAAAGAGCTTTTCAAAAAGTATAAAGCAATTCAAAAGGCTTTAGAGCCGATATACAACGGAGAGTATATATGAAAGTTCTTATTTGCGTAAAAGTTTCAAGTGGCGAAATAAACCCGTTTGACGAATCTGCGCTTGAATGGGCGCTCAGAATATCAGAAGATGTAACTGTTCTCTCAATGGGCCCGGAAAGCACAAAGGAAGTTTTAAAACCGCTTACGCGCCTCGGTGCGAAGGTCACGCTTTTAAGCGATTCAGCCTTTGCGGGTTCTGACACTCTCGCAACGGCATACATTCTCTCGGTTACTGCAAAGAAGCTCGGCTATGATTTAATCCTCTGCGGAAAACAGAGCATAGACGGCGATACTGCACAGGTTGGTCCCATGCTTTCGGAGTTTTTAAAGTGCAATCTTATAACAAACGCACTTGAGGTTAAAGCTTCGGAAAACAACGTTAAAGCCGTAACGCGCGAGGGTGAAGAAAAAGCAAAGCTTCCCGCGCTTGTGACAGTCGAACGTAGCGCAGTTCTGCGGTTTCCGAGCATCTTCTCAAAAGTGTGTGAAGTCCAAGTGCTTAACAACTCACATCTTGGCTGTGATGCAACGAAATGCGGGCTTTCAGGCTCACCGACAAGGGTGCTTAAGTCCTTTACATATGAAAAGGGTAGACGGCACTGTAAGTTCATATCAATGGCAGAACTGATGTCGATAATCTGCGAGCTTATGAAAAATGACAGCAAAGCGGAAGAACGCACAGAGAGCAAAGAAAAGCTTAAAACCGTCTGGGCGGTAGGTGAAGAAGTTCTTGAAAAGGCATCGGAGATAGCCGATGAAGTTATCCCTATTGAAAAAACGGATGCGGAAGCGATTGCAGAACGCGCAAGAAAAGAAAAGCCGGAGGTTATTCTTTGGAATGCTGACTTCTGGGGGCGCAAAACCGCGCCGAGAGTTGCGGCAATGCTGAACACCGGTCTTTGCGCCGACTGCACCGAGCTTGAAGCAAAGGACGGAAAGCTTATTATGTACCGTCCTGCAAAGGGAGGAAGCATATATGCAAAGATAAAGTGCCTTACCAATCCGCAGATGGCAACGGTCAGAACAAAGCAGAAAAGCGGTGAGATAATCGTCTCGGCAGGCAAGGGCGCGGCAGAAAGCCTTGATAAAGTAGAAAACCTTGCAAAAGAGCTTGGTGCCGAAATGTGTGCCTCGCGCGGACTTGTAGATATGGGATGTGCAGAGTATGCAAGGCAGGTGGGCCTTACCGGCAAAACCGTCAGCCCGAAGGTATATATCGCAATCGGCATATCCGGTGCTGTTCATCACACCTGTGCGATAGAGGGCGCCGACACGGTTATAGCAATCAACATGGACAAAGATGCGCGCATCTTTGAATACGCAGATTATGGTATTTTGGAAGAATTTTGATGAATTAGTTAAATAACTTCGGAGGATATAGTATGTTGGACATAAAAAAAGAAGCTCAGCGTCTTTCTGATGAGTTTCTTGATGATTCAAAAGAATATAGATTAGGCTTTGTTGAAGCAGAACAGTCTAATCCAAAAACAAAAGAAATGGGCGAGATTTTCAGGGAAAATACCGTGGCAGGGGTTAAAACTTTACTCAGTGTGGATGAGAAACTCGTGCCTTTGTTTGAAAAAACGCTGAACAGTGAAGAATTTGATGCGTTTTGCAAAGATGTATTTGAGTGCCTGAATGCCGGGGGAAAGGTTATAATTTCCGGTTGTGGTTCAACAGGAAGACTTGCTATGCGTATTGAAGCCTCATTCAGACAAGCTATAAGGGCACTAGCAGAAAAAAATAAGAAAAATATTCCTTCGGAAGACAGTGTTGTAGCTCTTATGACGGGTGGAGATTATACAATAATCAGAGCTGTTGAGTCTTTTGAGGATTATACGAGCCTTGGATGTATGCAGGTAAAAGAACTTGCACTTTCTGAAAAGGATATTCTCGTCGGAGTTACTGCAACTGCAGAAACAACTTCGATTTTAGGAACGGCAAAGCAGGCGTTGGAAGATGGAGCTAAGGTCTGGATGATAGTCTGTACAGACCCGTCTACCGTAGTGGGAAAGCTCCAACGTGCTGATGTAGTATATAAAAATCCTAATTGCGAAAGCCTTTATATGAAATGCGGAGGTATGGCGCTTACAGGTTCAACAAGAATGCAATCTTCAACGATAGAGCAAGCCATTATTTTATCTGCGCTTGAGCTTTCTCTTGCAAGATTTGTTCCGGAAGATATAAATATAGATAAAAGTGAACTTACAAAGGGTTTTGCAAGTTGCATCAATATGCTGAAAAGTGATGTCGTTATAGAACATATGGCGCGCGCGACAGATATGGAAACGGCTCTTTATGAGCGCGGAGGACATGTTACATATTTCGCTGATGAGTATATGCTGGATGTTCTCTCTGACACGACGGAACGTGGACCTACGTTCAGTGTTCCTCCATTCAGACCGCAAAGCAGAACCGATATGCCGATGTCATGGGCGTTTGCAAAAAATCCTACAACTTCTACAGAAAATGCATGGTTTGAATGCTTTGAAAGAAAGCCTCGATGCATTGATAAAACTGTGGATGAATACATCGATATCGGTATTAAGCCTGAAGTCGCAAAGAAGATCCCTAAAATAGATTTTAATTCGCTTCTTGAATACGAAATCGGTTGCGAGCCGGATCCTGATAGAGAAGGAGGAGATAGCCTGGCTGTATGGATAGATTATGATAAAGCTGCTCCGGATTCATTTAGTGATGTGGCAGCACGCTATAAAAATTCAGAACGGTTTGTTCTTTCTGATGGGAATTCCATGGTAACAGAAACACGTCTTAAAATTTTCGAGCATCTTGCAATGAAAATGTTTATTAACACTTTTTCGACAGGAACAATGGCAAAAATGGGCAAAATCTGTGGTAATTATATGATTTGTATTAACATTGCAAACAAAAAGCTTGTGGATAGAGCAACAAGGATAATTGCTGATTTGTGCGGGCTGGATTACGAAAAAGCAAATTACGAATTGTTTTATGAAAAGATTATTATGGAAAAAGAAGGAGAATCGGGATCTATTGTTCAGAATGTTCTAAACAGATTTTCCGCAGTTTGAATGTGAGAGCTGTGCAACGAGCTGCCGATGGGAATAATGCATCCGGAAAACCGGATGTTTCGCCTCGTGTCTGTATGAAAATATTGCCACGTGAGTTTGTCCGAGCAAATGGGTTTTATCAATCTTATAGTAATACATAAGACCATAATGATATAATTTAATCAGAATACCTGGAGGAAAAAGAATATGAAAATGAGCGAAGACTTAAAAAGAAAAACAGGGCAGCTGTTCATGCTTGGCGTTCCAACGGAAGGCATTACAGACGAAGCAGCAGAGCTTTACGAAAAATACTATATCGGAAACTTTACATTAAATGCGAACGACTGTGCGTCGCTTGATATGCTCTGCAAGTTAAACGGAGAGCTACGTGAGCATACATACCGCAACACAGGCATATATCCGTTTGTTGAAGTCGACCAGGAAGGAGGATGGGTAACTCGCATCTACGAAGGCGCGGCAATGATTTCAGGCGCGATGTCCTTTGCCGCAAGCGGAGCAGATGAAGCTAAGATGAAAAAAGCAGGCGCAAAGATCGGAAAAATTCTGCGTGCCCTTGGTTGCAATGCAAACACAGCCCCGGTGCTTGATGTAAATATAAATCCGGATAACCCGATAATCGGAACAAGATCCTACGGCGAAGATCCGGAAAAGGTAGCCTCTCTTGGCAGAGGCTTTAGCGATGGACTCCAGTCGAAAGGCGTAATGGCTGTGGTAAAGCACTTCCCGGGGCACGGTAACGTAGTGGGTGATACTCACCTTAATATTGTCCACAATTCCACCGATGCCGATACGCTGCGCAAAACCGAATATGTTCCGTTCCAAAAGGTTTTTGATGCGAAATGCGGCGGAATTATGACAGCTCACGTTATCCATGATGCGTTTTCAAAAACTCCTTCAACGTTGTCACCTGAAATAATGACAGAACTTTTGCGAAACGAAATGAGATTTGACGGTGTTGCTATAACGGACGCTATGGGCATGAAGGCTATAAGCGAACCGTATCCGAATGGCGAGGCGGCGGTGAAAGCAATCCTTGCGGGGTGTGATATTCTGTTATACTACACTTATGATAAAGAAGCGGTTGAAAAAGCTGTGAATGCAGTATACAAAGCCATAGAAGAAGGTGTAATAACAGAAGCACGCATCAATAAATCATATGAACGTATTATGAAGCAGAAGAAGCGCTTTGACGTTGCATCCTCGGGCCCTGATATTGAGCTTGCAAAAAAGCTTATATACAACGAAGCTGACAAAGCAGAGAACTTTGCCGATAAGCTGGCATCAATTACATGTATCAAGGATGATGGCGTATTAAAGTCTCTTTCCGGAAAGAAGATTCTTTGCATATCTCCGATTTGCGATGCAATCCGCGGTGTTGAGGAAGCAAACCGTCAGGTTCTGAGCTTTGCAGATATTTTCTCAGAAGAGTTCGGAAATTCAATAACGTGCGTTTCATCGCTTGAGGGAATGACCCCCGAAGCGGAAGAGGCGATAAACGGAGAGTATGACGTTGCGGTTGTCGGTGTGTTTGATGCGGCATCAATGCCCGGTCAGCTTGATATAATCAAAGCTCTTGAAGAAAAAGGAAAGCCGACTGTCGCAGTTCTTCTACGTACACCGTATGACTATAAATTCGTTAAAAATTGCGATGCGGTAATTGCAAGCTATGAATATACAAAGCTTTCTGCAAAGGCTACTGCCGTTGCAATAAAGAATAGTGACTATAGAGGAAAGCTTCCTGTTACGCTTCCGATGATGTGACGGACGCGCAAAAACAGGTGGTGAAATAAAAAAACAGTAAAAACAGAGGAGGACTAAAAGAATGAGTAAAACGAAAAGGTTATTATCAATGGTTCTTGCAATTGCAATGCTGATGTCGCTTTTGCCGACCATCTCATTTGCGGCAGAGCCGGAGCCGACGGAATTCACGATTGATTTCAGTGAGACAGACACAAGCGGATTAACAAATTATGATACAAGTCATAAATATTACGGTCAGCGCTGGTATGTAGAAGCAGGACAGTCGCTCAAAGGCTCAAACTGGACTGTATTGACGGACACAACAAATTCGAATATCCTGAAACGGAATTTTGATGACCCGCAAGATCCCAAAAAATCCATTAAAACTTCGATTCAGTATTATTCAGCTGGCTATATTCCTATTACAACAGATCCAACTAACATAGAAAAGGGAAATCATACGGTTGGTATTGATATAAACGTTCCTGCAACGGGATATTACGACATATCGGCAAAGGTTTATGTTGGAAGTGCCGGTGGAAATGCTGAAGTGTTTATTGAAGGAAAGTCTGTCGGAACTAAAGATTTGTATGGTAAAAAAGGCGATTTGGGTGATTATGCTTCTGTCGGACTGAACACTGTAGAGTATAATAAAAATGTATATCTTACTGCAGGGACAAACAGATTAGAAATAAAAAACACGCTGCACAATGACAGCATGAGTTCTGTATCAAACGGATTCTACAGCTTTACCTTCACACCGGCAGCTCCGGTAACGTTTGATTCTGTGACGCTTTCATATGATCAGAGCTTTATTCCGCTTTCAAGCGAAAACGGAGAAAAGCTTACCCTTTCTGCAAAGTATTCGGACGGAACCGATGTAGATATCGCAAAGGATGCAACGGTCAGCTTCACAAGCTCCTCGGACAGCATTGCAACCGTAGATAAAAATGGCGTTGTAACGCCGGTTGCCGCAGGCGAGGTTACAATTACCGTCTCTGTAAAGGTCGGAACCATAACAAAGGATGCATCTCTTCCGTTGACGGTAAAAGAGGTGCCGGTAACCGACGCAGTGGAATTCACTGTTGATTTTCGAGAGGCGGCGACCAATGGAGCTACCGAAGGGCTGTCAGAAAATTCTGCGAAACCGGGAGAACGTTGGTATGTAGAAGCGGGGCAGACGCTCAAAGGCTCAAACTGGACTGTATTGACAGATACAACGAATTCGAGTATCCTAAACCGAAATACCTATCACCCGGATAACAATACAGGTGGAGTTAGAAATTCAATACAGTATTTTTTGACAGGATATATTCCTTTTACGACAGACCCTGTAAACATAGAAAAAGGCTACGATACGGCGGCGATTGAAATCGACGTTAAGAACGCGGGAGTGTATGAAGTTTCTTCGGATGTATACGGCTCAAGTGCCGGTGGATATGCTGAGGTGTCGATAGACGGCAGAGTGCTCGGAACAAAATGCACCAATAAGGCTGCTATAGGTGCCGCACTGCAGACTGTAAGCTTTGATAAAGGTATCTACCTTACGGAAGGAAAGCATATTCTTACAATTAAAAGCTCTGTATATGCGGAGAAAACCTCGGTAACAAACAATATTTACAGCTTTACCTTTACACCGGGAGCGATGCTTGATTCCGTTTCGCTTACATACGATAAGGACTTCATCCTTCTCAAAGATCCGAACGGAGAAAAGCTCACGCTTTCTGCAAAATATTTAAATCTGACGGATGTTGAGCTGGATGTCATAATGGAGGATGCGACGGTTTCCTATAAAAGCTCGAATGAAAGCATTGCAACCGTAACCGCAGATGGAATTGTTATGCCGAAAGCTAAGGGAAATGTAACGATAACAGCCTCGGTAACAATAGAAAAGGTAACAAAAGAAGCGTCTGTCGATCTTGTGATAGAAGATCTCGAATATGATCACGCAGCCTTCGTGACAGAGCAGACTGTGTTTGAGGAAGGCTCGGAAACGGAAATTATTGCAACTGCTGTCCTCTCTGACGGAACACAGTTGGAGCAGAGCAACATTACCTGTACCTTCACATCTGATAATACGGCAGCTGCAGTTTTTGAAGGGAATATTCTTAAAGCGCTTACATCCGGAACTGCAAAAATAACGGCAAACGTTACATTTAATGGTGAAACAAAGCCTGTAACAATGGATATAGAGGTTGTTCCGGTAACGTCCTTCACCCTTGATTTTAATAATGTCACATCGGATATTAGCAAGCTTACTCCGGCTTCCGGAGGATTTACCACACACGCAATCAAGGTCGGCGATGAATTTTATGGCTCAAACTGGAAAATGCTGACTGATGCCGAAAACTCAAAGATTTTCGGAAATGATCCGGATAATGCCTTAAAGCTTGCCAATTATGGCGGTAATTATTTTAATATTACTAAGAATAAAGCAGACTTAGATGCCGGAAATGACACACTTGCCATCGAGTTCACTTCACCGATAAGCGGGAATTTCGATATTGATGCTTATATGTACTTCGGTTCTGCAGGCGGTATTGCCGAGATATTTATCGATGGAAAATCCGCAGGAAGCTTCGACTCCAACAAATCGGCAAACGGTGGAAGCACAACAAAGCAGCCGGCAGATTTCAATAAGAGCGTAACGATTGAAAAAGGGAAGCACATTCTTACGATTAAAAATACCGTACACCCGGGGCAGGGCACGGTTGCAACGGGATTTTACAGCATTTCCTTTTCTCCGAGCGGAGAGCTGGATTCGGCAACGCTTTCCCACAGTAAGGATTATATCCTTCTTTCTGATACCAACGGCAAAAAGCTTACGCTTGCTGCTAAATACACAAGCGGAACATATGTTGATCTTGAAGGTAACGGAGTTGAGGTAAGCTTTGAAAGCTCCGATACTGATATCGCAACCGTAGATGAAAATGGCGTTGTAAAGCCTGTTTCCGCAGGTAATGTAACGATAACCGCCACGGTAACGATTGACGGAATAACAAAAGAGGATAAGCTTACATTAAAAATTAATGACAGCACATTTGAAAAAGCTGAAATTGATGTTGTCCGCGATCTCTTCTTCGAGGGCGGCACGACCGTAATCTCCGCAACGGGTATCCTCTCCGATGGAACACGTCTTGAGCCGGAGGACGTAACGGTTCGCTTTGAGTCTGATAACACCGCTGTTGCAACGGTAGAGGGCAATGTTCTTTCAACGATCAAAGAAGGAACTGCGAAAATCACGGCATATGTAACCTTTAATAACGTAGAAAAAACGGTTACAAAAGAAATAAAGGTTGTTCCTGTTGCTCTTGCGGGAATCGAAGCAAAAACCGAGGATAATATTATATCTCTTCTTGATGCCGACGGTTCAAAGCTTGTTGTGACAGGTATAAACAACGATGGAAGCGTAGCTGATATCACGGGTGCAGAGCTTACATACAAATCTCTTTCTCCGAAGCTTGTTACCGTTGATGAAAGCGGAACTGTACGCGCAATAGGCAGAGGTCCCGCCAAGGTTCAGGTAACGGCAACTCTCGGCGGAAAGAGCTTCGAGTGCATTGCCAACGTCGTCGCAAGCTCGGAAAAAACAGAGCCGTCTCTCTATACATATGAGATGCGTGAGAATGCTCTTGAAAATGCAAAGAAGTATGGCTGGGCAAAGAGTGCTCAGAAAGCGGCAATTGCTGACGCTGAGTATTGGCTTAATAACTATGAAAAGCTGTACGACATTATAATGTACGAAGGGATTCCACGCTCCTTCTGTCTTGGACTTCATGACGGACCGGAAAATTTTGACTACACCTGTGCGTACTGCAACGAAGACATCCGTGTAAACTTCAGCTCCTACGGATGGGAAACCGACCCGATAAACAGACCGTTTAAGGTTCAGTGCCCGAATTGTAAACGACTTTTCCCGTCAAATGAATTTGACGATTTCTACAAGCTCGGCCTTGATCAAAAGGGACAGTTTAATCGCCTTCGCGCGCTTGATGCTCACCGCGCAATGCTTCTTGAAAGCGGAAAATCTCTCTCCGGAAATGAGCCATCTGAGGCAAGAAGGGCAGAGATAGACAGCGGTCTTGTGCTTACGGATGAAGAACGCGCATATTTCGGTTACGGTGTTGAGGGCGGATATCTCTATAACGGACTTTACCGCGATGCAGTTAAAGACGGCGTAATTATCAAGAATGCTGTGTATGATGAAAACGGAAATGTTAAGGAGCCGGAGATACGCGTCACGGAGGATAAGCTTAACACCTTCGCCGTAGATGACGGTCTTGGCTGGGATACAGGTTATTGGCAGGAGACTGTTACTGACACAACTAAATACTCATTTCCGATTGTAAAAACCTTTATCCCATTCTATCATCACAAGCTGTACAGTAAAAACGGTGATAATTTCCTTGCTGTTGCGCTTTCTGACCTTACAAACGCATATCTCTACACAGGGGATATAAAGTACGGACGCGCAGGTGCAATTCTTATCGACAGAATCGCAGATGTTTACCCGAGCTTTGATCTCAATCAGTGGGTGGAATATCAGAACTCACATGGCGGAAAAAACAACGGAAAAATCCTCGGCTCTATTTGGGAACACGGTCTTGCAGATGTCTTTTCAAATGCGTGTGATGCATTCTATCCCGCAATGGATGATCCGCAGGTAATAGCTTTCCTCTCAAAGAAAGCGGCAGAGTTTGGCCTTGAAAATCCGAAGACCTCGGGAGATCTCATTCGTGAAAACTGTGATAACGGTATTTTGAGAGAAATCCTCAATGCCGTGCTTACAAACAGGATAGGCGGAAACTTTGGTATGCATCAGCTTTCCGCGGTAACTGCGGCAGTTGCGCTTGATACCTATCCGGAAACCGGCGAAATGATAGAATGGCTTGCAAAGCCGGGCGGCAGAACCGGAAACAAGCCCGTAACAAAGTATGGCAAAAAGTTCTCTCAGTACACTAAAAACCCCGGCGGTGAGATGCTCTCCCAGTACGTGAACGACGTTGACCGCGACGGCTTCGGGAACGAAGTTGGTTCCGGATATAACCAGAGTTGGATTACGAATTCTGTGGCTGTTGCGGAGATACTTTACCGCTATGACAGACATGAGGGATTCAGTCCTTATAACGACCCGAAATACCGTAAGATGTTCAATACAATTTATCAGATGACCATGGCGGGCGGCTACACGCTTCAGCTCGGCGATGATGAAAGAACAGCTTCAACAAGAAATAAAACATCATCCAACGCAATCCTTCTTGGCTTTAAACGTTTCGGAAATCCGCTTTATGCTCAGATTCTCTATAATCTCAAAGCAGGAGATCTTGATTCTCTCTATATAGATATGTTTGAGAAGAACGCGGGAGATGTTAAAGACGAAATAGAAAAAGTCATCGAAGAGTATGGCGAATATAAGCTCGGCAGTCGAAATCTTACGGGTTTTGGTCTCGCGGTTCTTTCCGGCGGTGAGCTTATAAAGAATGGCGGAAGTATTGCTGATTCCGATTTCCGACGTGATACGTGGATGTTCTATGGTGTTTCTTCTTCATCCCATTCTCACCAAGATAAGCTGCAGATGGGAATTGATGCTTACGGCTTTAACTTCACGCCAGATCTCGGATATCCGAAGGAAACAGGCAGTGACCCGAACCGTATTCAGTGGGTAAAGGCAACTATCTCGCATAACACCGTTGTTGTTAACGGAAAGAGCCAGAATGGCGTAGACTTCGCTTATCCGTATCATTACGACGGTGACGGTATCGTAAAACTCATTGACGCCGATGCAGCGCATGCATATGACGAAACGGATATTTACCGCAGAACTCTTGTTTCGGTCGATGCCTCAGATGAGGTTTCATATACTGTAGACTTCTTCCGAGTAAAGGGCGGAAACGAGCATGTTTATAGCTTCCACACCCAGTCGGCAGACGGTGTTACGACTAATGACCTTACGCTTGTTCCGCAAGTTGACGGAAACGGAAACTACATCGGCTCCTATGCAGGCCCGCAGGTTAAGCCGGAGGGAGACCCGGGCGGCAACCCGCCGAACAATATCTTCCCGGTAGGATATGCATGGCTTCGTAACGTAAGACGTGCAACCCCGTCAAGCGGAAACTTCTCCGTAAACTTTAAGCAGACAGACTTTAAGAAGCAGGTCAAGGACTCTAAAGGACTCAACCTTAAATTCACGGCTCTTAACGACTGGACGCCGTCACAGGTTGGTATCGTAGCGGGTGACCCGCCGAAGCGTACCGAAAACTCAGTCATCCCGCATCTTGATTATATGCTTATCCACAATACGGGCGAAAACCTTGACACACTCTTTACCTCGGTTATCCAACCGTATAAGGGTGAGGAATATATCGAGAGCATGACAGCTGTTCCGCTTATCTGCAGTGGTGTAGAGGGCGAGCGTGATGCTTCCCGAGCGGTAAAGGTTAAGCTTAAATCCGGACGTACCGATTATATCATTTACGCCACGAATAACGAGCTGACCTACACACTTACCGATGGCAATGTAAGCTTTGATTTTAACGGCTTTGTCGGTGTTTACTCCGTAAACGAAGAAGGAAAGAACATCTATTCTTATGTAAATGACGGAACAAAGATAGGCGATATGCAGACAGAAGCAAGATATTCCGGTAAGATAAAATCCTTCACGCAGGAGCTTACGGACGAAAACGAAATCACTGTAACTCTTGAAAAAGAGCTTACCGCAGAAGAAGTCGCAGCACTTGCAGGCGAATATGTATACATCGACAGCGACGGAAGAGATAACGCTGTTTATAAGATAGAGAGTGCAAGTGGAAGTGAAAATATAATAACCCTTGATATCGGCGATGTTACGACAACAAGAGGATATAAATCGGCTTCAGATCCCGATGCGGGCTATGTATATAACATAGCAGAGGGTAGCAGAATGTATATTCCGCTTTCGTTTGAGGATTATAACAGACCGGTTGTTGAGAAAATTGACGATGCAACTGTTTCTGCAGGAAGCTCCATAACGCTCCAGATAAATGCCGAAGCAGCAGACGGCGAAAGTCTTACCTATATCGGAACAGTTGCGCCGCGTGGCGCAGGCATAAATTCCGAAACCGGAAAGATCACATGGAAGCCTGACAGCAGCCAGGTAGGCGAAAACGGCTTCTTGATTACGGTTCGTGATGAATCAGGACGTGAAAGCACGGTAAGCTTTGAGATAACCGTTTACGGTTCGACCACAGGCTCCGGAAACAAGAACGAGGATGATTCCGGAACCTCCTCTGAAAACGCAGGAACTACCGGCGGCGGAGGAGGCGGCGGTGGAGGCGGTGCCGCACCGACCGACAAGCCTGATGCTGAAAATTCTTCTGACCAGACCGATGTAGGGGACGGCGGTTCCGACGTCCCGCAGGACGAGGATTCCACACAGTCCAATAATACCGAAAAAACACCGGAGACCTCCGGTGAAACGGAGAAGCTCCGTTTCACAGACCTTGGTAACCACGCATGGGCAGCGGACGCGATAACCACACTCGCGGACGATGGAATAATAAGAGGAACAACATCTGACACGTACTCACCCGGGCACAATATAACCCGCGCAGACTTCGCGTCCCTGCTCGTTCGTGCGTTTGAGCTTGAAAGCGATAACACCGAGAACTTCGCAGACGTTTCTGCCTCGGACTACTTCGCATCTGAGCTTGCGATAGCACGAAACACAGGAATAGTCAACGGTATCGGTGATAACAAGTTTGCACCACGCAACACAATCACCCGTCAGGATATGATGGTAATCGGCTACCGCGCTTTGCAGAAACTAAATGTAGCGTTCGGCGAGAGCATTGAACCGCAATATCCCGACTTCGCTAACGTCGCAGACTATGCAAAAGACGCCGTCTCCTCACTCATCAGTGAAGGTCTCGTGAATGGCAAGAGCGGACGTATCGCCCCGACGGACTACACCACAAGAGCCGAAGTCGCAGTGCTTATTAAGAGAATTATGGATTATATAAAGTAAAAAACTAATTTTAGCCTGTGGGCGAAGGAATACCTTGTACTGCCTTTCGTCGTTGCGTGCGGAGGGGTTAAAAGGGGAGGTTTCCTTTGCGCCTCGTCAAGCCTCGCCTTTTTCCCGTTTTGGCTTGCCGCAGAACGCGACAACCCTGAGCTTATCAGACATCGCTATAAGGGTGCAGACTTCTCTGTATCCTATCCGTCCGACTATTCAAAGTGGGAGGAAATCTGCCGCGTTTACACAAAGCATTTGATTGATCGCTACGGCGAAGAGGTTGTTGCAAAATGGCACGTTCACTGCTATAACGAGCCGGATTCATGGGCATTTTTTCACAAATTAACCGACCGCCGTGGGCGCGTTGTTGAATACTTCAAGCTTTACGAAGCGTTTCTCCGCAGAATGAGATACTCACAGTAAATATGACGGAAAACTCAGTAGTTCTTCTTGAGTTGTTTCCGGCTTAAATAAGAAAGGAAGATTCATTATGTTAAAAGCAGGATTTGCAAGGCTGGACATAACGCCACCGCTCGGAACTTGTCTTGCGGGATATTTCTACAAGCGCCCTGCGGATGATATCCTCGACCCACTTTACGTGTCAGCAATTGCCTTTGATGACGGCGAAAAGAAGGCGGTTATTCTAAGTATCGACAACCTCGGAATCAATCAGGATATTCTTTTTGAAATTCGTGATTCAATCGCCGAAGCTTGCGGTACGGTAAGAGAAGCGGTGTACATTACCTGCACTCACACCCACCTCGCTCCGGGAATGAACCAGGGACACCACTCGAGCGATAATCAGCCGGAATATGCAAGCTTTCTTGGGAAAAAGGCGGTTGATGCAGCTCGCCTTGCAATGCGTGATCTTGCGCCGGCAACTCTTTCATACACCCGTGGTGAGGCAAAGGATGTTTCATTCTTACGCCGCTATAGAATGAAGGATGGAGCTGCTGCGACAAACCCGGGTTATCTTAATCCCGATGTTGTCGGATTTATAGGTGAGGTTGATGAACAGTCCCAGCTTCTCGTCATCAAGCGCGAAGGCAAGCCGGAAATCGGTATCGTCAATTTCCAGGTTCATCCCGATACCATCGGCGGCTGCGGAGTTTCTGCAGACTATCCTAAGTTCGTCCGCGATACATATGAAAAGCTTATTGAAAATTCCCGCTGTATGTACATTAACGGAGCGCAGGGTGACAGCAACCATGTGGATATACGCCTTGATGAGACTAAATGCCGCAAGGGCTATGACAGAACACGCTATATGGGAAGAAAGATTGCAATGTCCGTTATTGCAAACTATGAGCTTCGCGAAGAAATCAAGGGCGAAAAAATTGCTTTTGCCAATAAGGGCATTTCTGTAAAACACAACAAGGGAACTCCCGAAGAAGTCGAATGGGCAAAAGAACTTGCCGCAAAGTATAAAAAATACGGCGACCCAAGGCTGATTCCCGGAATTGTCGGAAATCCCAATCAACTTGTTGCAAAAGCAAATAGAATAGCAACTCTTGACGAGCTCGGAGATGAAAAAGAGCTGCTTATTTCTGCTCTCGCTATAGGTGATGCAGTGTTTGGCGGCTTCCCGGGCGAACCGTTCACCGAAATGGGAAGAATAGTCAAGAATAAATCAAAATTCACTCTCACAATCCCGTCTTGCTGTACCAACGGCTATGAGGGATATTATCCGATGATGGATGCGTATGATGAAGCCGGCTATGAAGCAAATTCGGCAAGATACGAACGCGGCACAGCCGAAAAGCTTGCAAATGAACTGTCCGGCCTCATCAATACGTTGAAATAAAAAAATAAATAAAAATTGGAGGAAAAACAAAATGAAAAGAGCATTATCATTTATCCTCGCGCTTACCCTCGCATTCGCACTTCTCCCAACATTTGCAATGGCGGTTGATATGGAACCGACAGAGCTACAGTCATTCACGATTAATTTCAGCGGTGCGGCTACCGACGGATTGACTGATTATACCGGAGATTATGCCGGTCAGCGTTGGTATGTTAAACGTGGAGACACGCTTATGGGTTCAAACTGGCAGGTTTTAACGACAAAAGGGGACTCAAATATATATAATCTTGATGATAAGACTATTATTTCGAATGCAACCAATAGAAATAAAATAGTACAGTATTATTTATATAATAATGAGAATTATCTTCCGATATGGGTTCCTGCAGACACTGATATTTCAGAAAACAACACGCTTGCAATAAAAATAATCGTTCCGGCTTCTGGTACATATACTCTCTCTGCAGATGTATGGGGATCAGGCTCCGGAGGCTACGCGGAGATATTTGTCGATGAGAAATCATTCGGAGAAGAAAGCTTGAATTCAGCTGACATTAATACTACAAAGCAAACAATTAGTTTTGACAATTCAGTCTCTTTGACCGCAGGAGAAAAAATCTTGAAGATTAAGAATGGGAATTATCAAGGGAAAACCCAATTTTCAAACGGATTTTTCTCATTCACTTTCACAAGCACCGAGAAGAAGGTAAACAGCTCCGTCTCCTTCGTCCAGACAACAAATGTTGACGGACATAACGACATAACTGTTAAGACTGTAATGCGCGGCGACCCTGTTACTCTTACCGCTCACGCAGAAGATATCCCCGGCTACGAATTTGTGGGTTGGAAGCGCGGCTCAAATGATGATGACAGCGCATGGGTTGATATTTCCGGTGATACCTACAATGTCTGGACCAACACCTTCCTTACCGCAATCTACAAGCCGACAGGGGAGACTGCTGCTGCAAAGACTGTAGATTTCTGGAATCAGAACGGCGCATACCTCGGTACTGCAGATGAAACTTCCTTTGCAACAGATGTAAAGCGTGTTCCGTCTCTCACAGGCTTTGGTGCATTCCAAGGTTGGTTCACAGACGGAAAAGTTAAGCTTGATGAAAATACTGTACTTTCCGCAGGCACAACTAACGCAGTTGCACAGTATGACGACAGAGTTGTTTCAGGCGTAACCCTTAACGGTGAGGATGTTACAGAGGCTGACACTTATAACGAGCCTATAAGCCTTACAGAGTCCGGTGTGACTTATTGGATGCGTGGCGGTAAGACAATAGCATACGGCGATACATATGATTTCAGCGTATGGGCGGGAGCTGAAATCACCTCGCATACGAATACAGTTGACGACAAGACTCCTGTTGCAATCCTTGAGTATAACGAGGATTACAACGCATATATGTTCGAGTACGATGCCGGCGACTATACAATAGTAGAAGCAGGCATAATCTTCGGTGATGCTGATGCAACAGTTGACAGCTGTACAAAGAAATACACCTCTCAGAGAAAGGTATCTCACAACCAGTTCACCGTTCCGGCAGAGGCAGGAACAGCAAAAGGCTATATCATCTGGAAGAATGCCTCCGGAGCATATCAGATTGATTATTTCACAGAGTAATAGTAAATATCACGAGGATAACTAATCAATCAAAGCAAACATATAGCGGAGAGAAAAATCCTCTCCGCTATATTTAATCCGTACACGCCGCGGAATAGAAAAGCCACCTATAATAAGTGCCTACCACCTACGTGTCATCCCAAGGCGAAAACTCTCGTGTCATCCTGAGGCAACGCCGAAGGATCTCCCGCGCGTCAGCGCGAAAGAAATGAGATTCTACACTTAGTTAAGAATGACACGGGAGACAGCAGAATGATTTGGGGGAACGTACCGTCTTGCGCCGAGAGGCAAAAGCAGAGATTTGATGACATATTTGAATTAAAATGCTATAAAAGTGGGTTTTGGGGTTAAAGCCTCAAGACCCGCTTCTTTTTTGTGCGAAAAATGTAGAAATAGAAAGAAAAATGTAGATGCACAGAAATTGGAGGTGAGAACAGTGTATGTAGCAAAAGCGGAGAATTTGAGGACACCACACAAAAGAAAAATAAATTGGCGTGGCATATCCGTCCGTAAATAGGTTCTTCGCTGCTACCGCGCGGCGGATAGCCGTGCGGTAGGAGTGGGGGTTTTGATAAGATATATAACATGTTATTTCAGGCGCAGAGAACATCGTAAGCATAACAGAACAAGCCGCAAAGCATCAAGCGATGACGGCTATGGAGGACACTCCGAACGTACAGCCAAAGTAAACTCTTATGGAGTTTCTTTTGGCTGTTTTCTTTTAGTCAAAACTGAATATCGTTGCCGTTCACCACCCTTTCAATTGGAATTTACAAAAATTCTGATTGAAAGGACGAAAGGTAATGAAAAAAATAAGATTAAAAGATGAATACCCTTGGTTTTCGGGAGATGAATACATAGAAATAAGCGATGAGATAGCGGAGGTGTTTGCTGAGTCAGCAAAAGAAGAACGAAGATATAAGCGTAACAAATATAATCACCGCGCATTCTATTCGCTTGATGTTGATGATGGCATTGAAGCAGAAATGCTTTTTGTCTCACTTTCTCCTCAGGAGATTTATGAAAGAAAAGTGACTCAGGGAGAAATCTATGCAGCTATAAATTCACTTCCTGAAAAGCAAGCAAAGCGTATTTATGCTCATTTCTTCCAAGATATGAGCATGACGCAAATTGGACGAATTGAAGGTGTAAGCAAAATGGCGGTAAGTAAGTCGATAGAGTCAGGTTTGAAAAAAATTGAAAAACTTTTGAAAAATGGGTTTACAAAAGACTGATTTTTTTCACGGTATATAGAGGGACTTTTTTAAAGTCTTGCTCTGACTACGGCGGCTCCTTCTTCTATATCCCATTCCTTTCATTAAAAAGGAGGAGCCGCATCTCATAATATGCACCTTGAAAAGTACGGCAGAAGCCGGGAATAGTGCAAAGCGGATACGATATAATGATACTTCTGTTTAGCCACAGTCCGAGCGTGATAAGCAATCAGCGTATTGCGACGCCGTCGCAGGCAATGGGAGCAGTCCGAGGTATAAGGAAGGTGAAATTCCTATGGCGTGGTGTTTGCCACCGTCCGCTTTGCCGAAAAATATTTTTTAGTAAGCAAATTACAATGCTTTTCTGCATAAAAATAATACTATGAAATGAAGGGAGAGGGTTTTTTTGAAAAAAGATAAAGTTAATATAACGTGTTCGTTTTCGGATGAGAGTGATTTAAAAGAAATTGTTCTCCGTTCATTTTGTGTGTTTACAAATAAAATTTTGCAGAGCGACATTAAATTGAGGTATAATGCAGTAGATGAATGGTCGCTTATTTCAGGAGGTAAAAAATGTACATAGAAATAAGTAACCCAATGGAGTATCGCGTAGCATTATACATAAGATTATCAAAGGAGGATGAGAACGAGGGACCATCGGAAAGCGTAACAAATCAAAAATCAATGCTCAATGATTTTTCCAAGAAGAACAAGCTCAATGTTTTTGATACGTATATTGATGACGGATGGAGCGGAACTAATTTTGAACGTCCTGAGTTTCAACGGATGATAGGTGATATTGAAAACGGTAGGGTGAATATGGTCATAACGAAAGATTTATCCCGCCTCGGGCGTGATTATATTCTTACCGGCCACTATATGGAGCGCTATTTTCCTGAACACAGAGTTCGCTACGTTTCGCTTCTTGACGGAATTGATACGGGTATTGAATCCACTGCAAACGATATTACTCCGTTTCGTGCGATTATGAACGATATGTATGCAAAAGACATATCAAAGAAGATAAAAAGCGTGAAGCAGGATAAACAGCGCAAGGGACAGTTCATTGGTGGAAAACCGGCTTACGGATATAAAATGCATCCGGAAGAGAAAAACAAAATAGTTATAGATGAAGAAACTGCTCCGATAGTTCGATATATTTTCGGGCTTGCACTGGAAGGTATGAGCTGCCGCCAGATTGCGGTGAGATTAAACAATGAATGCGTGCCGACACCTGCAACATATGCAGGGATAAATATTGCGAAAAAAAGCCCGTATTCCGGATTGTGGAGCAGTGAAAGAGTTTCGTTTATGCTGCAAAACGAAGTTTACATCGGCAATATGGTGCAGGGAAGAGTTGCGAAGATTAACTACAAGTCGAAAAAGTGTATAAAAAAGACGAAGGAAAACTGGATTGTAGTTGAAGATACGCATGAACCCATTGTGGACAGGGAAGTGTTCTTGAAGGTTCGCGAGCTTATAAAAAGCAGAAATCATACAAGAAGCAGAACGCATGACTTTTTACTGAAAGGCATGATTTTCTGCCACGAATGCGGGTATCCGTTGTCTGTGATTAACCGCAAGAATTCCCGTGGGGAAGACACGCTGTACTTTATGTGCAGGACGTATCAGCGGTTTACAAAATCGGGAGCTTGTACCTCGCATTGCATAAAAGAAAATGTCATAACGCAAGCTGTGCTGTCCAAAATAGATGAGGTCTGCAAGTCGTTTATAAATTCGAGAGAACTGCTTCCTGTCGCTCAAAAAGTGATTAAAATTGCAGATGAAACGGCGCAAACGGAAAGTGAGATTTGCGAGCTTAAAAGCAAAATTTCATTGCTGACCGCAAACCTCGATAAAATGTATATGGACCGCCTGAACGGTATATTGGCAGATTCGGATTTTGAGAGAATATATAAGCAGGTGAAGAGCGAGCGGGCGGCATTGCAGGAGAAAATCAAAGACCTTGAAATGTATGCAGAAGACCTTCCTTCGATGGAAGAACGCGCAGAAAAACTCGTAAAAAAATTCGTCGGCTCAGCGCTTGCAAACCGAGAACTTCTTGTAAGTCTCGTTGAGCGCATTGAGTTGACGAAAGACAAGGAAATAATCATAAAATTCCGCTTCCGTGAGCTGGAAGCGATTTCTTAGAGGTATTTACTTACAGTAAGCGGCGTGTTATACATAGGACCTTGATATATTACATTTTTCTGCAATCTCGTGTTGAGTTTTCGGCTCCGTATTATACAGCCCGTAGCGCATTATTATAATTTCTCGTTCACGTTCATTAAGATGCGTCTGCAGCATCTTGTACAATGCAGCTTCAATGTCGGCGTTTTCGACTTTGTCCAAGCGTACATCCTCTACGCTTATAATATCTAAAAGCGCGAGTGAGTTTCCGTCGGCGTCCGTTTCAAGCGAGTCGGAGAGAGAAACCTCGGCCCCTGTCTTTTTTGATGCACGGAAGTACATAAGAATTTCATTTTCTATGCACCGTGCCGCATATGTTGCAAGCCTTGTTCCTTTGTTCGGTTTATACGTGTTGACTGCTTTTATAAGCCCTACGGAGCCTATTGCTATCAGGTCTTCCTGTTCCTGTGGTGAGGTGTAGTATTTCTTGATTACGTGTGCCACAAGCCTGAGATTTCGCTCTATTAAGGCATCTCGTGCTGCCGTATCACCGTTTGCATGTTTTTCAAGATACTCACGCTCTTCTTTGGCTGAAAGGGGTTTTGGAAAAGAACCGGAGGAAAGGCTCAAAATAAAATACAGACATCCTGAAAGAAAAAAAGCAACCGATGATAAAATAAACATACACACTACACCGCCTTGTTTTGATATATTTATTTTATTTTCATGGGAAAAACAAATTGCAAGTCCTGTCAAATAAACGGACTTGCAATTTCCTTATATTCTATCTATAAGTGCGACGGCGTGAGCGGCGATGCCCTCACCGCTTCCCGTAAAGCCAAGCTTTTCTTCTGTTGTTGCTTTAACGCTTATGCAGTCAAGCGTAACCTCAAGCACAGCAGCAATGTTTTTTCGCATTTCTTCAATATACGGCAGAAGCTTCGGGCGCTGGGCAATTACTGTTGCATCAACGTTGCCGACGATATACCCATTTTCTCTCAGAAGGGAATTTACTTTCCCAAGCAGTATAAGGCTGTTTGCGTCAAGAAAATCCGGATCATCCGGCGGAAAATGCTTTCCGATATCTCCGAGCGCTGCGGCACCGAGAAGGGCATCGGAAATCGCGTGAAGAAGAACGTCGGCATCGCTGTGCCCGAGGAGCCCTTTTTCATAAGGAATATCAATACCGCCGAGAATGAGTCTGCGCCCCTCTACCAGTCTGTGTACATCATATCCGTGTCCTATTCTCATTTGCCGGTCACCTCGTTTTTGAAAATATGTTTTGCAATCGCCTCGGCAAGAATTAAATCCTCCGGAGTGGTTATTTTTATGTTGAAATAATCGCCGTCGGTTAAAAATACACGCATTCCTATCGCTTCAACCGCAGAACAGTCGTCGGTTATCGCCAAGTTCTCATCAACCGCCCTGCGGAGTGCGGCGGAGAGGAGGTCGGTATCAAATATCTGCGGAGTCTGTATTGCAAAAAGCGTTTCCCGCGGGAGTGTTTCAGTTACAACGTTTCCCGCCGCCTTCTTGATTGTGTCCTTAACGGCAACTGCTGGAGCTGCTGCGTTATATAGTGCTGCAGCATTTACGGTGAGCTCTATAATATTCTGCGAAACGAACGGTCTTGCAGCATCATGAACGGCTATAAGGTCAAATTTATTTCCGGCAAAACTAACTCCGCAGAGAACCGATTCCGCACGCGTGGCTCCGCCGGGGATAACGGCAAGCAGCTTGCTTATTCCGTTTTCTTTGCATATGCCTTCTATTGAGCTTATAAGCTCTCTTTGGGTGGGGATAACAATTGCATCAATCCATGGCGATTTTTCAAAAGCAAGCAGAGTGCGGGTGATAACAGGAACGTCGCAAACCTCAGCAAACAGTTTGTTTCCAAAAGCTTTCATTCTGCTTGAAGTTCCTGCTGCAGGAATAACCGCAACGCATGTTTTCCTTTTATTCTTATTAAACAACTGCAAAACCTCACTTATAATCAAATAAAGCTGCTCGTTATGGGAGCAGCTTCATTGTACCATAAAGTACATGTGTATTACAAGGTTTATTTGAAAGATTCTGTCATAACGGAATCTAAATATGTATCTATTTCGTTATAGTCTCGTCCAAGCGCAAGAACAAGCTCCGAGAGGAGAATCTGCTTTGCAGAATGGAGAATTTTGCGTTCTCCGGTTGAAAGACCGTTTTTGAAGTCTCTGTATGTGAGAGATTTTATGACGCGGACAACCTCGTCGAGGTCACCGCTTTTTATGCGGGCTACATTGTCCCGGTGCCGCTTGTTCCAGTTTGTGTCCAGATCGATGTCAATTGTGGAAAAAAGAGAGATGAGCTCATTTGCACGTTCACGGCCGATAACACCGCGAATGCCGATTTTTTCGCAGGTGGCTACAGGAACCATAATGGTCATATTGTTGGTTGGAAGCTTGAGAATGTAATATTCAAGGGTGTTGCCGTTAACTGTTTGAGTGGTTATGCTTTCGATTGTTCCGGCACCGTGCATAGGGTGGACAATCTTATCGCCGATACTGTACAATGGTATCCCTCCTCAAGGCGTTTTATACATATATTATACTACTTTTTGGTCGGATTTTCAACAGAAAAATTCAAAAAAATCTGACATATCTGTACGATTGTCAATGATGGGTGACACTTTCGAGGAAATAAAAAAGTTTCACTCCAAACTTTTCCTTGTCAAGGTGGAACTGCTATGCAGTCTTACCTTGACAACGCTCCTGTGATATAATGTTTACAAGGCGTTAAGCAATTCTTTGCTTGACCCCTTAACTGCCTTACATCACACCTAAATATTTGTTGAGTATTTCATTAGGTGTGAGAAAATCCAGACATATTTTAGGTATGTTATTTGATTTTTTGTTGTATTTTTCAAGTTGCTTTCTTCCATCGGCAAGATTGTACATCTTCATTTTCTTGTAGAATCTCTTTTCATCAGTACGATGCTGCCTTTCCACTTTGCCGTTGTGTCTCGGCGTTGCAACTCTTATTCTCTGATACTTTATATCGCATTTTTTTAGCATCTCTTCAAATAACGATGGCTCCCCATCATTGCTAATTAACGCCCTTGTGAACTCCGTTCCGTTATCTGTCTGTATCTCTCTTATCGGAAAAGGACATTTTAATATCAAGTTCTTTAAAAACTCAGTCGAACTGTGTGTGCTATGCTCATCATACATTTCTCTGTATGTCCAACGCGTACATTCATCTACCGCCGTGTATTGATAATACTTCTGTCCGTTCACAACGCAATACGTCGGTACATATTTTACATCTATCTGCACCTTTTGTCCCGGATATTCCGCCCGTGTATATGGTTGAGGTTTCTTTGTTTGACGTTTCTTTACCTCCGGCTTTATCCACTTGTTCACTACCCTTACCAAGCTTGTATAACTACGTGTGTATCCTCTTTTTCTTAACGCATCCCACAGCATTATCATATCATCTTTGTGATATGTGTAAAGTCTTAATATCATTTCTTTCTCTTCTACGGTATGCTCGTTTGGGTGATGATGGGGTCTGTGACTCCTATCAAGTAAGCTTTTCCAACTCTTCCCGTCATATTTTGCTCGCCATTCATAGATCGCCTGACGGCTTATTCTGTAATATTTTGATGCCTCTGTTACCCCTACTTTGTAACTTTTTTTAATTACACGTTGACGAAAGTGCGCACTTGATGTTAAAATATTCATTGGAAAATGTCTCCCCTTTGATACATGTTTTTTGTGGTTATTAAACATTATATCATATTGGGAGTTCATTTTCCTTTTTATTTGTCACCCATCAATTGTATCATAACA
>JAZQFJ010000025.1:0-4743 GCA_045539475.1 Eubacteriales bacterium
CTGCGCATACCTTCCGAGTTTCCGGACAGGGAATAATTACAGGCAAATGTATCAGCCCGTTTTCGGGCAGAAATCCACCATTGAATATTCGTACTATATCTGAAAGGAAATTCTATTTACACAAAATTCGCCGAGGTGCCAGTTGATATGTTCAGATTATGGCGCACAAGTTCTGAGGTAAGACCGAGTAAATCCCGCTCGCCGGTTCTGTAAATTATCTTTCTGTATTTAGTGTCGGGAGTATACTCATCATATAGATTTTGTACTGTTTCAAACAGATTCTCGTTTTTCAGATCAGTCCTGTCGCACCAGAATTGAACAACTTTAATTTCATCATTGATAGTTATTCTTATAGCCATCACCTTCTGAATACTTTTTACCCCAAAACCGACTTTTATATTCGTCAGAACGATTATAATTCAAGAAAGATACTCGGATATATAATTTTTTGCAGTTATTTTTCATGGGCTACCCTCTCCTTTCGTTTACGGTACAATGAGTTTGGGTTTACTCTTGCTAACGGATACAAGTCAATTTGCAGCTTTTTCAGTTTCGAGTTTTAGCAAAATATACTTTTTCCCGGACAATTGTGCTAATTCATAAAAAGGATTTATGTTCTTTATTCTGCGATTGAACCATGTATGGCCTACCGCCTGGCGCGCCTTTCCTCTATTATCTGAATTTGAATTTACAAACACCTTTGTATATTTGACCTTGAATTCTGCAATAAACTTGTCGCATTCATCTTGGCTGAGAGGTTTAGAAATATAAGACTCCAACCATGTGGAAAGTTCCTGTGTATTAATTTTAGATTCAGGAAGCATACTATCGGAAAGTTCTTTACAAAAACACTCTTTTGCAATTTTAGAACAATATCCCTGAATACCTGATTCCGACATACATTCAATAAGTTCGGTGTAAAGGTCTATGTCATCTTGTAAAACATCCTTTGTTAACCAATCGAAAGTATATCCTTTCTCGTTAACGGATATGATGTTCCCTATCATATTATTAACACCCGGAGTCAGTAACTCACGCATAAATTCAGTTGGATTTTCTTCGGATTCTAATATTAATCGTAATTTTTCTTGTGCCGAATAGCGGAGTTGTCTTAAATACTCCAATGATGGTATTTTTAGATACAATGTAAAGGTATCTGTGGGATAACACTTCCTTCTTCGACCCGCCATTTGTACAATAGACACGGGGTTGATGCTATCAATAATAACGGTTTTGACGGTATTATCTTTGATGTTGCATCCGTTTTCAAATACTGATGTTGTAATTAAAAACTGTTTGTCGAAAGCTTCTTTATTCACCAATTCCCCGATGAATTCAGGATTTTTTGTTTTTGTATCAGCATCCATGTATTCTGAGTCAGCAAAGAGTTCATGTAGCTCTTGACCGCGTTCTTTTGTATCAACAAATATGATAGCCTTATCCTTGGTGTTTTTCAAAACACTTTCGATTTCTTCGTTGTCTGAATAGAATTTCAATTTAATGTGAGAAAAATCAGGTATTTGCTCATATAAAATCGGTGTCGGAACATAATAAGCGAAGTGTCTGTCTGATAATAACTCGTCTTGTTCTTGTTCGGAAGGAACAGCGATATGATTGTATATGTTATTATAGTAGTTATCAGTATACCAACGCTGTTCCCACCTGTATTTTGCAAATGGGTTAAGCTCAGATTTGCAAATATACGGGAGAACTTCTTTAACAGTAGCGGTTATGTATATCCTTATTGTATTAGAAAAGACTTTTGGTAATTGTGTCAAAAGCCAGCCGTTGTCTTTTGAAAATGTGGCGTCCGACGTGAAGTAGTGAGCTTCGTCAAATATAGCAAAAGCGAAGTCATTACCGGTTATAGAGGCTTTTCTGATTTTTATTTTTAATTGTTGATAAGTCATAAATGTTATATTTCCGAAATCGGTCATTTCATGTATAGCAGCATCATTAAAATCCTTATATATGCCAAGTGATCTTGCTGTACGTTTTTTGATTGCAATGTCTTGTGCGATTCTGTTTGAGATGACGAGGACTTTGCCTTTTTGAGTTGCAGACGCGAAATCTGCTATTGTTTTTTCTGAAAAAGTTGTCTTCCCGCTCCCAGGCTGAGTTGAAATAATAATGGCGCGATATCTGTTAAACGAAGCCAATTTTTGGCTCAGCGTATCGGATATAAATCCATTTTCTAATCTTCTTACTTCAACATTTGATAAGTTCTCTCGATATTTCTTGTGGATGCTGATCTTTTTTATTTGAACTTTAAGCTCGTTTTCTGTTGTACTCATTAAAATCTTCCTCTCTTTTTATTGAATTTTATTGGAATTAATTACGTAACAATTGTTATTTGGTGTTTTGTTATTTAATGAGCTGTGACAAAATATTTCTTGTGACATTCCTATTAGATAATATGGCAGAGCCACAAAGCTCTGCCATATTATCTAATACATTTCACCTTCCTGTAAAAAGTACTGGGTTTCATATCAAGGCGTTTCATAGCTTCTACGGCGGTGATGTCACCGTATCACCCTCACGCACAAAATTCATCATGCGAAGAAGCTCCGGTCGGTTTGTGTTCTTACCGCTCATACGGTCAATGAAAACATTATCAACACCAAGCTCTCGCATAAGCACCTCTTGCCTTGCCGTGTTCTGATCCGCAGTGCTGATACGGATATATCCTATTTTCAAAGTATTTACATCCTTTCTCCCAATAGGGTTGCCGCGATAAATGGCATATGCCAAAAACCTTTATACAACCCTATTGGCATACTTTTCCCGTATCCCATATGGGTGTACCCTAATGAGACATCCTAACAATACATATACTCCTCAATTTCTTCCGGAGAAAAGCCGTGCTGTATCAGGTCATCAACATCTTCTGAAGAATACCCACGGTATCCGGCTATCATTTTCAGATCGTCTATGTAGCTGTCATACGACGGAGTAGTGTCACGTACTCCATACTCCCACCACCGGCAGTTATACCAACCGCTGTAGTCCACATAATCAAACTTCGCATATGCTACCGTACCGTCGGGCGTAATGCTCAGAATATCACCGGGGTTTATCGGTACATCTTCAAACTTGCGTTGCTTTATCTCATTGAATAACCGTGTGTCAATAAGCGCCCGGTAAAGTATCTCCGCAGTCGATGCATACACATATAGCTTGTATTCCGGTAAATGTATTACCGAGAGCGGGCTGTCACCGCGCACAAGCCATAATGTGTCGGTTGTGTCAAGAACGGAGAAAGCAAAGCTACCGCTCACTTTCTCCGCCATGAACTTGAGTGTATCGGCATTTAACTCCTTCTGCTTCTCAAGTAGCTGAACCGCAACAAAGCTGTCGGTTGCAATCTTCGTTTTCGGCAAATGATACTTTTCCTTTAGCTGTGTGTCGTTGGTGAGAATACCGTTGTGTGCAAGCGCAAAACGGAGGCTCCCGCAGGAACCCCCGAACGGATGATTATTAAAGTTCTTCTTTTTATCGCCCTGCGTTGCGTGCCGTGTATGACCGGTTACACATACGGCACCATCCGGATGCTTTAAGTCAATCATATCGGCAGACCTGCCTTCTTTATGTATGACGAGTTTACCGTTCGCGTTGTATGCAATACCGGTTGCATCCGTACCTCTTTCCGTTGCGTGCTTTGCAAGGATATTGGTAAGATTGCTGAGGTTGTTAAGCGAATCTCCGCTGTAGTTATAGATACCGAATAAGCAACACATATTACACATTCTCTCCTTCTGTTACAACTTCGTTTACATACAACCGCTTTGTTTTGAGATAATCAATAAGCTCTGATTTATCACGCGGTATCTTTGATACAAAGTCAGACCACGATAAGCCTTCCAATTCCTTATCACTCATCTGTATTGCGAACCTGCATATCTCATAGATAAGCTGCAAAGTTGCAAGGAAGGTATTGTAGCAAAGCGTGCCCCTGAAAAAGCGAAATTCTATGGTATTGTAGTTTTCGAGGTTAACAGCAACATACCGTCCCATATGCTTGTCCTTTGCGTTCTTGTATGTATCCTTTGCTGTTGTGGAGATTCCGTAACGGCTTGCCCAGCGGTTGATGTTAGCTTCTGTACGCCTTGAGAATTTCAATAGCTCATTCCAGTGATTTTCCACAAAGTATACTATTCGTGAGATTACATCTTCCTGTGCATCAATAGTACTTCCGAATGCATGACGGTTTACATGGATATGCAAGCCGCAGGTGGTTGTCTGATGTGAACGATAGTCCATTGCCACTGCAGATTCAAATATTTCTTTCCAGTTCATATTATCGATGTGATATTCGAGAGTCATTGGATGCGATACTATCTCAAAGCCCTCCTCAATACTGCCGTCGTGCTTGCAGTAGATATGTTCTGCTTCTGCGTTTGCGATATTGAGAAGCTTTTGTGCGTTTGAGTTGTATTCACCGCCCTTGTCAATTTCAAGTTCTATGCCCATAAACAAATCGCCCGAACCGTAAAATATCGGTTCGGGCTTGTAGTTGTATTCTTTTATCGGTGCGTTATCGCGTAGTGACTGATAACATTCCGAACAATACGGGTAATCCGAATCATCGAAATAATACGCGCTGTCGTTGCGTATTAAAGCTCCGCATTCCTCGCAGGTGGTGTAGTTGTTCTGATAGCATCTTGCACATAAATCAATTGCATCATTTCCGTGAGATGCAGAACAGCTTATGCGCTCACCGCAGCAGTCGCAGAGTGTTGTCTC
>JAZQFJ010000026.1:0-39069 GCA_045539475.1 Eubacteriales bacterium
ATCATTTTTGAGCGAAGCGGTTATGTTTCCTATGCAAACTGCGGTTTGCCCTATTACATCGGCGGTGAAATTTCCGATAAGGAAGATTTGTTTTTGCAGACTCCCGAGGGATTTTGGAACCGTTTTAGAATTGATGTCAGAACGCTCCACGAGGTCATTTCCATCAACCGTGACAGAAAGACCGTTACGGTTACGGATAAAACAAACGGCAACACCTTTGAAGAAAGCTATGACAAGCTTATTTTATCACCGGGCGCAAAGCCTGTTGTTCCCGATTTCTGCAAAGGAGATTGTGAAAATGTCTTCACACTCCGCACGGTTGAAGACACCTTCAAAATCCGCGAATATACCGATAACAACAATGTCAGAACTGCAACCGTAATCGGCGGCGGTTTTATCGGCCTTGAGATGGCGGAAAATCTCAAAGTGCGTGGGATTGATGTTACTGTCATTCAGAGAAGCGACCATTTACTGAACATTCTCGACCGCGATATCGCATCCTTTATTCACGCAAATCTCAGAGCAAAAGGCATTAACCTGCTTTTCGGTGCTGATGTAAAGAGCGTTGACGGTGAATATGTCATCACCGATTGCGCGAAAATTCAGGCGGATATGGTGATTGTTTCTATCGGCGTTACGCCCGAGAACACACTTGCAAAGGATGCAGGGTTAAAGCTTGGCGTGAAAGGCGCTATTTCGGTTAATGACGGTATGAAAACCTCGGATGACGACATTTATGCAGTCGGTGATGCAGTGGAGGTAGAAAACTTCATTTCAAAGGATAAAGCGGTTATCACGCTTGCAGGACCTGCGAACAAGCAGGGGCGCATTGCCGCAGACAATATTTGCGGAATTAACAGCACATACAAGGGTACACAGGGCGCATCGGTGATAAAGCTCTTTGATATGACCGCGGCATCCACGGGTATGACCGAAAAACAGCTGAAAGCGACAGGAATTGAGTACGAAAAGATAATTCTCTCACCCTTATCCCATGCCGGATATTATCCGGGCGCAACCGTTATGACCTTGAAGGTTCTCTTTGAAAAGAAGACATACAAAATCCTCGGTGCACAGTGCGTGGGATATGACGGAGTAGAAAAGCGGATTGACGTAATCGCAACCGCGATTTTCGCAGGACTTAGTGCAGACAAGCTCAAAGACCTCGAGCTTTCTTATGCGCCGCCTTATTCATCCGCAAAAGACCCTGTAAATATGGCAGGATTTATTATTGACAATGTAAAAAACGGAATTGTCAAGCATTTCTGGTACGAGGATATTCCAGAGCTTCAAAAGAGGTTGGATATCACTCTGCTTGACACGAGAACGGTTTATGAATATATGCGCGGTCACGCGGAGGGATTTATCAATATCCCGCTTGATGATCTGCGTGAGCGCATATCCGAGCTTGATCCGGAAAAGCCCGTGTATGTAATGTGCCAGAGCGGATTGCGGAGCTATCTCGCAACGAGGATTCTCATGCAAAACGGCTTTGATGCCTATAACTTCGCAGGCGGTTACAGACTTTACGGCACAATGTATTATGACGAGGCTATGTCAAAGCAGGCATACGGCTGCGGAATGGAGAAGTAAAATGATAAATAAATTACTCAAAAGCGTTCTTGATCAGGACACAGCACCTGTCGTAATATGCGATATCAATGATATTATCGTATATATGAACCCGGTGGCAATAGAGCGTTATCACAAGGATTTGACGGGCAGAAGTATAAAAGACTGCCATCCGCCGAAAGCCAATGAGATGATTGACAAAGTCGTTTCGTGGTTTCGCGAGAGCCCGGACAATAATATTATGTACACCTTCCGCAACGATAAAGAAAACAAGGATGTGTATATGGTTGCTCTCCGCGATGAAGACGACACTTTAATCGGATATTACGAAAAGCACGAGTACAGAAACCGTGAAGTGGTTGGGCTTTACAAGGGAAAAAGATGACCAGACAAGAGATAGAAAAGTACATACTGAAAACATACGGCAGCGTGGCTGAATATCCGTGGATTACGGCACCTAACTACGCTGTGTATCGCCACGCAGACAATCGAAAATGGTTTGCCGTGGTTATGGATATATCCAAGCGAAAGCTCGGTATTGATTCCGACGAGATTGTGGATATTATGAATGTAAAGTGCGATCCTGTTCTTGTCGCATCGCTTGTTAATGAGAATGGCTTCTTCCCTGCTTATCATATGGTTAAAGGCAAGTGGATAACGATAATGCTTGATAGCGTGGACGATGAGCAAATCAAATGGCTTATCAGTATGAGCTTTGAACTTACGAAAGGAAAAATATAGATATGTCAAACTATAATTTTATTTTCAGTCCGACAGGTGGAACAAAGAAAGTTTCGGATATTTTAAAAAACGAAATAGGTGGAGAGTGGACAGACGTAAATCTGTGCCTTCCCGAAAATCAGATTACGCTTCCGGACATCAATCAGGACGATGTTTGCATCATTGCTGTTCCCTCCTTCGGAGGAAGAGTTCCTGAAATCGCAGTGGAACGCCTTAATAAAATATCCGCAAACGGAGCAAAGACCATTCTTGTTTGCGTATACGGCAACAGAGAATACGAAGATACTTTAACAGAGCTTTTTGATGAAGCAGAAAAATGCGGTTTCAAGTCCATTGCGGCAGTAAGTGCCATTGCAGAACATTCCATAGCACGTCAGTTTGCAGCAGGCAGACCTGACGCAGATGATGAAACAGACCTGAAAGCATTTGCAGAGAAAATAAAAAATAAACTTGAAAACGATGATAACGACATACATAGCACTATTCCGGGTAATCATAATGTATATAAAGAGCGCGGAAAATCCACATCTAAACCCGAGACTGCAGACTGGTGCATCGAATGTGGAATTTGTGCAAAAGGATGCCCGGCAGGTGCGATTTCATTCGATAACCCGAGAATAACAGACAACGAGAAGTGCATTTCGTGTATGAAATGTATTTCCGTCTGCCCCAGAAACGCAAGGTCGCTTAATCCCTCTGTGTTGGATGCTGTATCCGAAAGGCTTTCCAAAGTTTGCAGCGTGAGAAAAGCAAACGAATTGTTTTTGTAAGCACTAATTTTATTGTAACGGTGTCACTCCGAAACCATCCTGAGGATTGCCCACTTTTTCCGAGAATCTAATTTTGAAGGTAAACTTATGAGCACATTTGAAAAGATTTATGAAGTCGTTCGAAACATCCCCAAAGGCAAGGTCGCAACCTACGGACAGGTGGCAATGCTTGCAGGGAATCCCCGCTGGGCGAGAGTTGTCGGCTATGCTCTGCATGTTAATCCCGAACCCGGTGTTATCCCCTGCCACAGAGTTGTAAACCGCGAGGGCAAGGTTGCCCCTGCATTTGCATTCGGTGGCGCCGGAGTACAAAGAGGCTTGCTTGAATCCGAAGGAATTGTTTTTGAACCCGACGGTACAGTTGATTTAGAAAAATACGGTATGTAGGTGAATTTATATGAACAATATTACAGAACATATCAAAAACAGAAGAAGTGTCAGGACATTTGACGGTCGTGAACTTAGCAAAACCGACATAGATAACCTGACAGCTTTTGCAAAGACAATAGAAAATCCTTATAAAATACCTGTTGATTTCAAGCTGATGAACGCAAATGAATACGGACTTAACTGTCCTGTTACTGTTGGTACGGACTTATTTATCGGCGGTAAAATCAAGTGTACGGAAAACGCAAGCGTGGCATTTGGCTATTCCTTTGAAATGCTTGTATTATATGCACAGTCCATCGGCATCGGAACAACCTGGCTTGGCGGAACTATGAACCGCGATGCATTTGAAAAGGCAATGGAGCTTGACGATGACGAAATTATGCCCTGTGCAAGTCCGCTTGGCTATCCTGCGAAAAAGATGTCTATTCGCGAGAGTATGATGCGAAAAGGCGTTAAAGCCGACGAGCGTTTGCCTTTTGAGGAAATTTTCTTTGACGGCTCGTTTGGTACGCCTTTATCTGAAGAAAAAGCAGGTAAATGGGAAGTAGTCTTGGAAATGGTAAGGCTTGCACCCTCGGCAGTTAACAAACAACCCTGGCGTGTTGTTGTATGCGACAAGGCAGTTCACTTTTACTTAAAACGCAGTAAGGGCTTTAACTATAACGAAAAGCTTGATATGCAAAAGATTGATATAGGCATCGCGCTTTGCCACTTTGACCTGACTGCTAAAAAGAATAATTTGAATGTTGTCTTTGAGCAAAATGATCCGAAGATAGAATCAGATGCTGAGTATATTGCTTCTTTCAGATTGGCATAAACCGGGAGGCTGATATAAAATGAAAAACAAAGGAAAAATAATATTATCAATTGTCGGAGTGGTTTTAAGCATTGCATTGCTTGTTATCACCGCAATTCTTGCAGAAGAAGCGGTTATCAGCGCAGCTTCTGCGGTCGTGCTTACGATTATTTCTGTATTTTTTGTCTTCATGGCAATTGCCTTTGCAGCGAAGGTTGACTATGAAACAGGTGTTTACGAATGCAGAAACTGCAGACATATTTTTAAACCGACATTCAAGGCGTATATACTCGGTGTGCACACTTTGACAACGAGATGCCTCAAATGCCCCGAGTGCGGCAAAACTACCTGGTGCAAAAGAAGAAGCGCAGAAAAAGGAGAATAACCATGATCCAATTTATTTGTTATCCGAAATGCACGACTTGTCAGAAGGCAAAAAAGTGGCTTGATGACAACAAAATTGAATATAACTTCCGTGATATAAAAGAGAATAATCCAAGCCTTGAGGAACTAACCGCTTGGTATAAGCTTAGCGGACTTCCGCTCAAGAAATTTTTCAACACATCCGGACTTTTGTATAAGTCAATGGAACTCAAGGACAAGCTTTCCACAATGTCTGACAAAGAACAGTTAAAACTCCTTGCAACAGACGGAATGCTCGTCAAACGCCCGCTCGTGATTGGTGAGGACTTTGTGTTGGTTGGTTTTAAAGAAAGCGAATGGATAGAAAAGCTGTAAGGAGCGTGAATACGATGAAATTGAATTTTAGTTTAAAGAACAAAGAGGCAAGCGTAGATGCAGATGTCGAAAGTGTTGTTGAAAAAGTATTAGACCACAAGGCAAAAAAGCCACCTAGAAAAACAAGATACCAAATAAAGCAAGAGGAAAAGAGAAAAAACAAAGAACTTGAGCAAAAGCATTTTATACAAGGCATAATAATTATGGCCTGTTTTATGATTTTCTTACTTGTGGTCTTCTCTGTGGGGTCATTGTTAGGCTTGGAATAGCAAACTGGAGGAATACATAATGCGTAAGAATTTTGGAGCGAAGGCGATTTTATATCCAATGCCTGTGTTGATTATCGGTACATATGATGAGAACGGAAAACCAAATGCGATGAATGCCGCATGGGGTGGCATCAGCGAGGAAACACAGATTTCCATTTGCGTTGATGACGGACACAAGACTGCAAGGAATGTGGTCGCTCGCGGTTCGTTTACCGTCAGTATCGCAGATGCGGAAAATGTTGTGGCTTGCGATTATGTCGGCATTGTTTCCGGCAATAACGAGCCTGCTAAAATTGAAAAAGCAGGTTGGCACACAACTAAAAGCGAGTTTGTTGATGCTCCGCTTTTTGATGAATTACCAATGGCGCTTGAATGTAAACTCATCAGCTATGACGAAGAAACCTGCCGTCTCGTAGGTGAAATCGTAAACGTCTGCACAGACGAGCGAATCCTTGATGAAAACGGCAAAATCGACTTAAATAAGTTCTCCCCTATCACCTACGATCCGGTAAACCACACCTACCGTAAACTTGGCGAAGTAGTAGGACAAGCATTTAGCGATGGAATGAAGTTGAAGTAATTAGTAATAAAGTGAATTTCTTATAAAACAAGAGGGATATTATGGAGTATGTTTTTAATGATTTTGATAAAACTTTAGAAATGGTAGAAGGTGCCTACAAAAAACTCAAGGCACACTTGTATTTTGATAAAACATTACTTTTTTTAAAGAAACGCTTGGCGATATTTGAAAGCGAGCGTGAGGCCTTTAGAAATAGTCTGAACGAAATCAGTATTAACTTGTCTCAAAAAAACATTCTGTATTTTGAATCCTTAATTGAAAACATCACTTTCCGCATCTTACCTAAAAAATTCAAATCGGTTCATGAAGAAACTAGCGTTATTAAAGGCTATACAGATCACGATGAAAAAATTTCACATGTGAATTTTTTCATTGATATGCCGATAGAATTATTAATTTTAGATTTTTTATGGACTCTTTTAGTTGGCAAAATCAGCATTGAAGATAAAAACAATTTCAAATATGCTGGAGCTACAGAGTTTAAGAAAAGTGTATTCTTAAACTCTGACAGTTTGACAGACGGAATTGATTTCAAGTCAAATAGATGCTTTAAACCTTACTATAATTTATATAGCAAATGGAGAAATGGTGCTTTTGAAACAATCAAAAATAATCATGACATTTCTGACAATATATTGCTTTGCTTAGACCTGAAAAGTTTCTATTATTCTGTTGAATTTAATTTTGATAAAATAAACGAGTACCTTAATAATGATTATAGATTAAAAACATTTGATTTTTTATCAAATATTATTGAAAAGGTATATTTTGAATACACAAAAATAATAACCCAATACAAGAAAGGTATAAAAAACCAGAACAACACTTGCATTTTCCCTATAGGTGTGACAAGTACGATCATCTTAAGAGAATTATATTTAGCAAAGTTTGATAATCAAATTATTTCAGCTCTAAAACCCAAATATTACAGTAGATATGTCGACGACATACTAATTGTTCTTTCAGAAGATATACGTAGCGAAAATATTTCTGATATACTTGATAAGTATTTTATTTCCAAGGGGATAATCAGAAAAACTGGAGATTCTGATCTTTGGTTTAATGGTTACAATAACATAAGAATTCAAAAAGATAAAGTAAACTGCTTTTCTTTTCCTAAAAACAAAAAAACTATATTGCTTGATATATATGCTGAAGCAATAAATATGAACAGTAGTGAGGCAAACTTATTACCAGATATAGATTTTTTGGAAGATTCATTTGCAATCCGCGCGTATAATGTTAAAAATCTTGATATAAGCAACAAAATACGTGATCTGGGGTTCTTGCAGAATAACAATTATAAAGCGACTAGATTTATTAATTCGTTATTGAGATTAAGGAAAAATACATATGTTGATCAAGAGATTATGAGACAGTACTTTGAACAAATTGAAGAGTTTTATCATGGAAGTCAAAGTATTGAGTACTCAAATAATTGGAGAGCGATATTTGAATTGTATTTAATTTGCGGAGAAAGAGATCGGGCACGTGAACTATATAAATCAATAATATTTCAAATAGATAATTTAAACTTTGATAGTATAGATTCAGATGAGTTGTTGGAAAAGAACAAAAGAAAATTATTAAAGCGTTTGAAATCTGATTTGAAAGAGAAATTAGAAATTGCTGCAGGGTTAACTGCTGCTTTAAAATATTCTTTTGGAAGAACTAAAAAAGTCAAAGAGCTTGCTGTTTGTTTTAGAAAAAGCAATATGTTAAATCATACACTTATTTCATATCCATTGCTAAATTATTCTATAAATGAAAATGTTGATTTAATAGATATTGAGCTTGACAAATTGACGGAAAGCTCATTTGAACTAGATTCATTCAAGTTGAAATGGTCTCCAAGATTTATTAATTCAAACGAACTTTACATCGCTAAATTCATTTGCAACCTCAATTTTAATAAAATTGAATTTGATCCCAATACTATCAATACAGATTTTGTGAAAATAAATAGTTTGGGATCCTATGCTAATACTGTTTGTGAGTACACTCAAATACATGGAAAAACAGTTCTTCATTCTGTAAAAGCCAAAAGCTATGCAAAAGCAGACCCCAGAATTGCACTGGTCAATACCGATATATCCAAGGAAGATGCAATGAGTTCTATTCTGAATCCTACTAAGAATTTGAACTGGGAAGCCAAAGTTCGTTTGTTTAAAATCTTAAACATTGCAAAAGAGGAAAAAGCTAGTATTTTGGTTTTTCCTGAATTTTATTTTCCAATACAGTGGCTTGTGGATGTATCAATTTTTGCTATAAAAAACAATATAACAATAATTACAGGATTACAATATATAAGACGCAAAAGTTATGCATACAATATAATTTGCAGCGTAATCCCTTCTGTAATGGGCAAGCGATTTTTAAGTGGATTTGTACAATTTAGAGAAAAGAATTTTTATGCCCCTGAAGAAATGATAGAACTCAGCAAATTGAAATTAAAATGCACAAATAAAGAAACCCCGTTATATTGTTTGGTAAATAATGGCCATTATAGGTTTTCCAGTATTTTGTGCTATGAGTTTACAGATATAATATCTAGAGCTGCTTTTAAATCAAATTTAGAGCTCCTTTTTGTACCGCAACTGAATAAAGATACAAATTACTTCTCTTCAATTGTTGAGTCAACTTCGAGAGATTTACACTGCTTTGTCATACAAGCTAATACTTCAGAATATGGAGATTCGAGAATAACTGCCCCATATAAGACAGAAAAGAAAAATATTTTGCAAATAAAAGGCGGAGAAACAGACGTTGTAATGATAGCAACCGCTAAAGTTTCAGAATTATTAACGAGTCGTATAGAATATAAACATGCTCTCAATAAAAGTATTAGAGCATGTTTTGAGTGCAATTACAAAAACAGCAAAAAATGTTATAATTGTAAATTCAAGCTAGATAAAGGAGAAATAAAAGGAACACCACCTAATTTTTAGTTTATGGTAAACAACTCTATAATATAAAATGCAAGTGGTATATGTAAAAGCGACTGACTAACATCAGCCGCTTTTATCTTGCCGTTATCGGCAATATGCCCTTCGCTTTTTGTTTATGATTCTTGATATTTTGCCGATGGTGTGGTATAATAATATCACGATATTGGAGGTGGTTGTGTGAAATATCTTTCTGTAAAGGAGATTGCGTCGGTTTGGTGTATATCTGAGCGGAGTGTGAGGAACTACTGTGCTGCAGGGCGTGTGCCGGGGGCGTTTCTTACGGGCAAGACTTGGAACATTCCCGAAAACGCGGAGAAGCCGGAGCGCAGTAACAAGAGCAAAACTCGTCCATCTTCCCTTCTTGATATTCTCAAAGAGGAAAAGAGGACGCAGACTCACGGCGGCATTTATCATAAAATTCAGATTGAGCTGACCTATAACTCCAATCACATCGAGGGTAGCCGCCTTACTCACGACCAGACGAGATATATTTTCGAAACGAACACAATTGGCATCACCGACGAGGGTGTTCGTGTGGATGATATTATTGAAACCGCTACACATTTCCGTTGTATTGATGAGATTATTGAAAATGCGAAGTCACAGCTGAGCGAAAAGTTTATTAAGCATCTGCATTTTATCCTGAAAACGGGCACGAGCGATGCAGGCAAGGATTGGTTTGCCGTTGGCGATTACAAGAAGCTCCCCAACGAGGTCGGTGGCAGTGAGACCACGCTACCTGAAAACGTATCGACAGAAATAAAAAAGCTCCTTGCCAATTACAATAGCAAGGAGAAAATTACACTCGAGGATATACTTGAGTTCCATGTTCGTTTTAAGCGAATCCACCCTTTCCAGGACGGAAACGGACGCATCGGACGACTCATTATGTTTAAGGAATGCTTAAAACATAGCATTGTTCCTTTTATTATTGAGGACAGCATTAAGATGTTTTATTACAGAGGGCTTAAAGAGTGGAACACTGAAAAAGGCTATCTTACCGACACCTGCCTTTCCGCACAGGATAAGTTCAAAAAGTATCTTGATTATTTTAGAATAGGGTATAGTGAATAGCAGAAAAGAGTTTTTGATAATAGCACAAGGAGGACAACAAGACCTCCTTGTGCTATTGTTACTTCATCAAATCTGAGATCAGTTTCTCTCTGGAAATCACCGATAAACATTTCATAAGCCTTTTCTTTGTCACTTTCTTCTATATAAGCTCCATTGGACTTCTGTCTCTTTTTATTATCATAGAAACCTCCAACTGAAAACTTCTGCAATTTATTATATTACTTTTCAGTTGGAATTATATGTTAAAATGAATATTTGACAAGATACTGGTTTTAAAAGAAACATACAAAACGAAAATCAAAGAAAAATAAATATATATTATAACTATGAATCCGATAGTGGCAACAGGCTACTATCGGATACTATATTTTGGAGGTTTTCGAATATGAAGGAAAAAGAAATCAAGGTATTAAAAGTCGAGCCTGGAAAGGCTCCCGAAGTCGTTTTTCTTAAGAACGAACTACATGGACTTCAGAAAGCGGTGTCTATCGGCGCACCAAGCACTGGCTTGATCGAAATAATCGAGCTTAACAATGAAGCCTGCATACTATGCAATGAAGAAGGAAAATTATTAAATTTGGAACCAAATCGTCGTTTTCATAACGATATTATCGTGGGTACTTTTTACATCACCGGACAGGATTATCAGGAAGGCAATCTGACTTCTCTCCCGGACCATATGATTGAACACTATACAAAGCAGTTTGCTGTTCCTGATATTATAGAGTCCGACGAAGTCATAACACGCACGGAATTCTATGTTATTTAAGGAGCACAATCCATTGTAAAGTGGATCTTGACCTACGCAAAAGATACAAACCTGATAACTAACCCTTAGGAGTATATTGCACACCTTTTTGCCCTGTTTTGCCTATATACAAATAATCCCCGATAAACACTGATATTTCAAGTGTTTATCGGGGATGTTCTTGTTAATTTGTGTTTTTTTGTTCTTGTGCGATTTTACCCTTCACGGACTGTTTGTAGGCAGATTTGTTGGCAAGATAATAAAATATCATTTCAAGCACGACCTATTATAGCCAATCTATCTTTCCTTAAAACATTCGTCTGTAGGACGATTAGAATTTAAATCGATCGTCGAACTATAATTGCCCTGTCGAGATAAACTGCCTCCTGTACATCTTTACTTCCTCCATACAACTCACCCGCAAACTTCATTGAAAGATAAACATCGCAGCTGTCCATAGGGAATATTTCTGCTATACCGGAAATATGAAGCCACTCATAATTATTGCCAAATATATCTGCCCGAACGTGTCCTGCCTCATGGATACCCGATACACTGCCAACCTTATATAAGTGGTATTCATCGGGAACGATATCTTCCTTAAACAATTCAACCTTGCTTACATATTTAGCATCTTTTTGAATCTGAATTGTGATTCCTCTTCCACCCTCAACCTCTCGGCTGGTTGTCAGGAGCGCTGAAACCTCGAGTGGATGGCAAGCGTCTTCCCGACAAAGTTTTTGCACCCTGCCTAAGCTTGATTCCGGATCGTCCACAAAGGATGCCCCATAAAGATCGCTATACACATTATAACGACTGGAATTTTTATAGAAAAACTGATATGTATCTGTAGGATTCACATCAGAAAGTTCTTCTGGAAGCGGCGCAGTTTCCTCGTTTTCTGTAAATACCAAATCGGAAAAATATTGAATATGATTTGCCACCTTTTCCGCAGGTGCTTCTTCGCTGCAACGCGGATGCTTTGCAGCCTCTTTGAAACCATCAACAACCATTTTTCGAACAGCTTCTCTATCAAACTCAAAGCTTTCTCCATCTTTTTCCGCAGCCTTCTTTAAATCCCAATATTTAATAAGGAGCGTCGCACCGAGAAGGGTTTTTATATGTCGCACACGAGGCCCGAAAACAGCATCACCTTTTACAATTTCTGCTGCTTTCTCAAGAAGCGGCATTCCTTTTTTTACCACCTTGTAATCAAGGAAACTAAAATGTGCGCTCTCTATAGCTGTAAAGGCCGAAACATTCGGATGCTCTTCAACGCACCGAAGAAGTTCCTGTATATATTCTTTTACAAACTTTCCCACTGGACCATAATATTTTTCCACAAAATCTGCTATAAGCGCATCTGTATCCGCATACGGATCCTCGCATAGATGCAGGAGCAGAAACTGCAGAAGGTCCCACATATCTGTGGAAGGTCTTTCGTTTTCCACAAACATTCCGCTTACGTTATGATCGGCATACGTTCTAAAACTGTCACCAAGGCGTGCAAACACCGGAAGCGGCATATCGGCCATGAGATTAAACATATACTCCCATATCTGGAATTTGGAACCTGACCGTTTGCATATGTCTGACCATTTCTCTACCAAACCGTAATACCACCGATTACTCTTGTGGCTCAATTTATTAATGATATCTATATACACATTGGCAAGTCGGATGATTACATTCTTTTCAGGTAAAGTGTCATCCTTTGGCGGATCTATATACACAGCATAAGCTAAGGTTTCAAGCATAACATCCGGATGTTTCTTCGCAGTCGCACGCGCAACCTTATTCACAAAATTTAAAGCATATCCGCTTGTTCCTCCTTTTTCTATTGCTGCACGACACTTTTCGCATTGGCACATACCTCCCATATTATCAGGGAAAGAGATATCATAATAATCCGGCATAGGAACGCCTTTTTCTTCCGAAAGTGCTTTGTCTTCTTCAATATATGCAAACAGTTTTTCGATGAGTGCCTCGCACAATTCCTCATTTTCAAGACAATAGTGGGAATACGGCACACGCCTTCCCTCTGCATTGCTCCACGCAAACCACTCAGGATGTTTCTCAAAATACTCTGCCGCCGGAAAATACTTGTCAATAGTATGTACATGATGCGGACGCCCGAAAGGCAAAGCTCCTCCAAGTTTTTTTATACTTTCATGGTACACTCCACCTTCAAGACCGTCATCACCGACAACATTACAACGTGTTCTTGCATCATAATAAAAGTCATCGTTATGACGGAAGCCAAGAACTTTTCTGTGAGCAAAAAACGGCGTGCCATCTTTATAAAAGTCAGAATCCAATGAAAGTTCTTCCAACTCCGGAATATACTCTTCCCATACAGACCACCAACGTATTCCGACAATGTCTTCTAAAAAATGATAGACAGCATATATTATCCCGCGATCATTTTCTTCAACCCCACCAGTTAAAATGACATTTCCGTTATGCATTTTGATAATCCAGTTTTCCACGCTTTTGCCAAAAACACCTGCCATCTGTGCATACTCGGTGTGCCCGATATAAAAAGCACGGCCTACAGTTTCGCTCTCTTTAAGTATCTGAAGCTCAACTCCGAATGTTTTTTTCAAATAAAGCTGAAGTTCCTCTGCTGCAGTTTGCTCTACAGGGGCATTTGCCGTAGGAATAACGATTGCATAATCTGTTTTCTGCTTTGAAATAATAGTTGTTTTCATAATATTCTCCTGCAAACAAGTCGTTTTACGCCTTTAAGTAGAACGGTGTTGAAAGACTAATCCAATGTTCATTTTGTCCTTCTATTTCAACACGTATAAACTTATCAAGCTTGTAATCTTTTAAGGGCACCTCAATATCTAATTTCTGAGTAGCTCCATCTTTTATTTCATAAATTATCTCTGCGCCTGAATAAACCCGAACCTTTCGGATATTTCCTCTCATAACCTTAGCTGAAATCGAGAGAATATTCTTTTGTGCTTCATCTATCGAGATTTCATCACCCGGAAGATAATCTCCAATATAAATATCAGCTTCATCAAAACCTACAGCTGCAATAGTATTTCCTCGTTTAATCGCTTTTACAACGCTTTCTCTGCAAGGAATATCACCTCTGATATAAATAAAGTTAGTTGCCGGATTATCAAGGATCCTTCGCGGTCCATACAGATCCACAGAACTCATAATGGCTATTTTACCACCATCCATCCAAAATCTTTCTACATCCGTTCCACCGAGAGGCACCGATGGCTCATAATCTACTGCATCATAATTGTGTTCAATCCATTGTGGCTTATAAGGATGAGTTGCACAAGCGGCTCCGCCATTACTGTGAATATGATTGATTGCCTTCTCAACTGCAGAATATGCCTCATCATCCGAGAAAAGACTGCATGTGAATTCATTGGTATAAGCATCCGGATCGATTCCAATAGCAAGAGTATGGTAAACATTATGAGCTCGGGCTGCATATTTATCGTTCCAGTTGAAAGGATGATATTCTTGACCGTTAAGCATGAGAACTTTGTCGTCAGAATACTTTTCAACATCAAGTACACCATCAAACGGCGCATTATCTTTAACAGCGATTGAACATATATCAAAATTCATATAACGCATAATAGCATTAATTGTTCCTGGTTGCGAGTCAGCACCATACCAATCGAGTGAATGCATATGAGAGGACATTTTATAATTTCGTTTTATAGGAAGGTTCGTCTTTTCTTCCAAAACCTCTTCTGTTTCTCCATTTTTAAAACGTTCAAAATAGGCAACCAGATTCTTGACATACTTTTTCCAGAAATTCAAACATCGCTCAGCATCTTCTGTCAGAACCTCAGGGAATAGTATCTGATTTAAGAAGTACATTCCCTTTCCGTATTTTGCACGTAAAATGAGAGCGCCATCTTTTACTCCACAGTCCATAAAGGAGCCAAGTATCTCCCAATTGGGATTAGCCAGAAAGCAAGACAATGCCGCCGTTCGAACGCGTTCAGATGGTGGCTGATTCTCCAAAAATCTGATTATTCCGAATGTGTTCACTTCAATGTCCCAATTCAACATTTCATCCGGAGCAATTTTTTCAGGAACGGAAAACAACTTCTTTCCGGGCTTTTCAACCCATGGCATTAAGTACGTCATATACGGAGTGTCATCTTCTGTGAATGACGGATCCGCAGCACACTGAAAGCCATTGATCGTTTGTATATATCTATGTATGAGATTAGTATGTCCAAGTTCTTTTGGCAAGAAATATGGTGCCCATCTCTGATAATCCTGATGCATAATCATCATAATGCCGCCATTTTTTACCCATTGCTGAATATATGGTTCATCATTTTCAATAAAATCATTAAATCCATTTTGTTCAATGATTACCAAATCATATTTTTCAAGATAGTTCTTTTGGGTATAATCAACTTTTTCAATTTGCAAACCTTCATTTCGTAAAAAATCCACAAATTTATATGGTGGCTGAAACCAATGCTCAAAATAACCTATTTTTATCTTCTGCAACATTGCTATATTCCCTTCTTTTTAATTATGATGGTTAAAAGTAAATATCACCCTTTGCTACTCTTACACAAAAGTCAGTTCCATATTCATAGTTTGTAAACGCAATATACAAATCTGTTTCTGTCTGCCTGAATTTGAGTATTTCCCCATTATCCATCCATCTTATATTCTTAACGGGAAGTACAAAATCTTCAAACTTAAATTCAGATAATGATGCACTATCTCCGGATACAACATTTTCGCTACCTCCAATAGGAAGATCAAAGCAAAAGAAATATATGTTTTTTTCTGACCTTATTGCGAAATTAGACACACCCTCTTTATACCAGAATGGTCTGCCATTATACACAGCCTTTCCATATAATTCCATCCATTTTCCTATGACTTCAAGCATTGCCAAAGACATCAAATCCAGGCTTCCATCAGCTTTCGGTCCAATGTTCAGCAAATAGTTTGCACCTGCAGATCTACAACGTGATAATTGTTCAATTATGGTTTTGGGAGCTTTGAAGTTTAAATCATTTGCGATTCCCCAATGATTATTTATACTATCACATACTTCACCGGTTAAATACTTTTCAGCTCCTTCACGATTAATCGGTGCCGGATTTCCTCGTTCAAAGGTAACAGAATCAATCTCCGGATGCCCTGTTTCGCCAAGTTTATGAAGTCCGGTATTGTTTATAATCATAGCATCAGGTTGATACTTCCTGATAAGCGTATACAGCTCGTTTTCCTGCCAAATATCGCCTTCCCCTTCTTTATCCCACATTCCGTCAAACCAAAAGCCGCCGATTTTTCCATAATTTTTACATAAAACCTCAATACTATCCCGCAAATATTTAAGATATGAATCAAAATCCGTATTATATTCCGGTCGTGACCAATCAATTATGGTATGGTAAAAAAACGGAACTATATCCTCCTCTCTGCACGCATCGACGAACTCACGCACAAGATCTCGCCCCGCCGCACTGTGAGGAGCGTCAAACTCATTAAGGCCTCGTGTGTCGTATAATGAAAATCCATCATGGTGACGCGTTGTGAGAGTTATATATTTTGCGCCGGATTTTTTTATTTCGCGCACCATTTTTCCCATATGCTGCGGATTGAATCTATTCATAAGATTTCTGTATTCATTCGGCTCACATTGGTTCAGCTCGTATGCCCATTCACCTGACTCAAGAAGAGAATAAAGCCCAAAGTGAAGAAACACGCCAAATCCAAGCTGTTCGAAATCCTTTATACGCTGCTCTGCTACCGGTACACTCATATTTTCTGCCTCTCATTCTTATGTAAAGAAAAGCTTCCGTCGTTTCCGTAAAGCTTCATCAATGCTTCCAACAAATAATAATCTCCGAATATCCATGGCAAATGTATTCCCTTAGGCATATGATACGCTCCCGATGACCTTTGAAGGACACAAAGCTTTTCTTTTCCAAAATTGCAATCCTTCTCCAAAGCGCGAAGGAGCTTAATCGTTGCATTCTCATACATTATGGATTCATATTCGCCAACTGTTTTCGAGATTTCTATAAGCCCACAAGCGGCAATTGCTGCAGCTGAAGCATCATAGTATACAGGTTCTGCCGGAGCTCTGAAATCAACGAGCGGCAATTCACCTTCAGTTATGTTAGCAATAAAATAATGTGCAACACGCTTTGCTGTATCTAAAAACTCTGTTCTGCCTGAATTAATATAGGCAAGCACAAATCCATACAAAGCCCACGCCTGACCTCTTGACCACGATGAACCCTCAGCATATCCTTGTCCTCGCGGAGCATTCACAACATCTCCTGTTTCCGGATCGAATTCAACAATATGATTTACAGAGCCGTCGGGTCTGACAAAATGATTCATTGCAGTAGTTGCATGAGCAGTCGCAATTTGCGCAAAACGTGGGTCTTTCGTTTCCTCGCTCGCCCAATACAACAATTGAATATTCATCATGCAGTCGATGATGGCGCCTCCAATCGAACCAAAATCCCATGCGCGGATAAACTTTGCATAATGATTATATCTTCCTGCAAGGATTGTTGCCGCATGAAGTGCACGTTTTTTTGATACTTCGTTTCCGGTCAGCTTATAGCTTGCAACCGAAGATAATATCCACATAAACCCCACATCGTGATGAAGTTCATCAAATTTAGCGCAAAGAGCTTCATCCATTCTTTCTTCACATTTTTCAGCGATGGTGCGATACTTTGAATCTCCTGTTTTTATGTACATAAGCCACATCATCCCCGGCCAAAAGCCAGAGGTCCAATTAGCCACATTGCTTTTTTCTCCAAGTGCATCCCAAGTTCCATCTCCATTGCTGGCGGACGGGAAATTAGCCCCGATGCGCTCTGCCATAAGCGAAACCTTCGTTGCCACACACTCCAAAAAATCGGCAACGAACTCCATATCTTTTTCTGAAATCATATTTTTCTCCTTTTTTTGTTCTAAAGCCCGAAACGACGTCTTCGTTTCGGGCTTTATGTCCCGCATTATCCTATTTTACCTTGTTATATGCACTCGTATATGTCTCTAGTAGTTTATCTACACCCATCTCTTCTATTGTTGCAACAAATTCATCAAATTTCGAAAGAGATTTTTGTCCGAGAATAAATTTAGAAATCATTTCCGTCGCGTATGTGTCAATCGCCGTTCCATATTCTTCTCTTATACGCGCTTCTTCGTCTGCGTAGGAAAGCCACGCTGTCGGATTGAGATAATCAACTGTATGCTCTGCAACCATATCACGTGTTTCAGCAATGTCTACAGATTCAAATGCAAGCGCAGCTTCAGGATCCATGCGGGTAAACGCTCCGTAGGTTCCGAATCCATAAAGAGTATTTGCCTGCGCTCCACTCTCATCAGTCATATACCTTTTCTTGCCGTTGACCATCTCATAGGTTTCGCCCTCTTTTCCCCATGAAACAAGCTCCATTGCTTCATCAGTATAAAACCAGTCCACAAACTTAGCAGCATTAGCGATTCTCTCTTCGTTGAGATTATTAGGGATAAAAATTCCGAACGAATCCATATTCTGCTTATTTATTTTTGCAACGCCGCCTTCTTTCGCAACCGGCGGAACCATAGCATGAAGGTCAAATTCAGGATTCTTGCTTCGTGCAAGACTGTTGAAGAAATCTATTCGTGTTTGATAATCAATAGTAATAAATCCGCGATCCGTTGTTATAAGTTCTTGCCACGAAGTTCCGCTTATTGTCATAAAATCAGCAGGCATAAGGTCTTCTGCAACCATTTTTCTGTAAAACTCAAGATTTTCAAGCATTACATCCTCAGTTGCACCGTAATTCCACTTTTCTTCATTGTAATCGTAGTAAATACCTGCTTCCCAATACGGCTTCCATGATGCCCCTGCAGTATTGATTGCTTTTAACCCTGTACGAACGCAGAGCGGATAAGAATCAGGATAAATTTCTTTCAGAGTTTTACACACTTCATAAAGCTCATCAAAGGTTGTCGGAACAGCAAGGTTGTGTTTTTCAAATACGTCCTTACGGTACATCCACGCACGCACGTTCTGGCTCATTTCACGACCACTTACCGGTGAATAATAAACCTTACCGTCAGGAGATTTACATACAGTTACTTTATTTGCATACTCTTCATCAGAGAGAGAATCAAGCCATGCATTATAATTCGGCATATATTCTGCCATATCGTCAAAGGCTATGATTGCACCCTGTGCCACATGCTTATCATTGCCTGGCTTCCACGATCCGCTCATAATATCCGGAAGTGTTTCAGGTGATGCAAACATAAGAGAATATTTTGTGGTCGCATCAGAAGCCGGATATGCGGTTACATCAAGAGTTGCGCCACAGCCTTCTTCAATGTACTCCCATACTTTCCAATCCTCTCTATACGGCCAACTCGCATGTGATGTAACGACAACTTGGATAATATCATCACGTTTGAGTGTTTCTGTTGTTGCTTTTCCGCTGACTTGTGGTTTTCCTCCACATGCGCAGAGCGTAAACATCATAATTATTACGAGTGTAAGTGCTGTTATCTTTTTCATTTTGTTTTCCTCCTTGTAACGTATACGTTTTGTTAAGTTGACACACTTTTCCACTTCCCTTGAGCAAGTGAAGTGTTATCTCGTTTTTTAAATTTCCCAAACAGAACTTTTTCTTCACTAGAATATCAAAATCCAATATTTTTCTTTGCAGGTTCTCCTAAAACTTTAAACCAACTACATATCTCACCCATCTACAGTCGACCTGAGCTACCAAATGTTCTCAGTTTGTTTTTCACAACTTCCTTCATTTGCTTTCTTGCATTCTCGAATACAAATATAGGCCAGGTGGAAGGATTTTCAATCGCATTAAGTTTACTTTTCAAAGCAAGATTCATAGCAGAAACCACATCAGAAAAAATGTTAATCTTTGTTATTCCGTGCCGTATAGCCTCTTGCAGTTGTTCATCAGGGGTTCCGCTTCCGCCATGCAAAACCAGCGGTCGGTCACACACAGCGGTTATTTCGTCAAGCCGGTCAATTCTTAATGTAGGCGTTTTTTTATAAACTCCATGAGACGTACCTATTGCAACCGCAAGTGCATCCACATTTGTAACATCAACAAATCTTGCAACTTCCTCAGGTACAGTGAGCGTTTCTGACGGATCCTCATCCTCAGGACAATCAGCTTCGTTTCCAACCATAGCATTACCCACATGGCCGAGTTCTGCCTCTACGGTTATCCCTTTCGAATGTGCATATTTTACTACTTCCGCCGTTCTCCGTGCATTTTCTTCGAATGGAAGAATCGACCCATCAAACATAACCGAACTCACACCCGCATCGCATGCGGCTTTTATGGAATCGTAGTCTGTAGCGTGGTCTATATGAAAGCATACAGGAATATTAAAATGCTCCGCCGCTCCTCTCACCATGGATGTAATAATAGGTAACCCTCTACCTTCAACATCAACATTCAGCCCCATAAGCAGTGCCGGAGATTTTTCCTCTTCGCAAGCTTCTAAGACCGCTCTCATCATTTCGTAATTACTTACATCAAACGCAGGAATCGCATAATGATTTTTTCTTGCGTCCTCAAGCATTTCTTTCATTGGCACCAACATTGGTCAACTTTATCTCCTTTCATTTTCGCACGCCAACATAAGCTCGACAGATATTTCTCACTCATGCCTGCTTTTCAGTGCCATTCTGATTTTCTATCAAATGAGTTCTCCCGTTTCTGTTGCTCAGAATGACACTGAACTTAGCATTTTACCTATTTTATATACTCAAGTATGCGCTTGATGAGCACTGCAACCTCTGCTCGGGTTGTGGAATCTGTCGGGGCGATAAGACCATTCTTTCCGTTGACGAGTTCAGCGCCAATAAGCGCAGAAACAGCATCACGCGCATAATCCGCAACAGCATTAAAGTCATCATATTGCGGTTCAACGCTCTCATCGAATTCTGCATTAAGGGTGGTTAACGCGCGATAAACAATTAGCATCATATCCTGACGGGTGATTGTGTTGCTCGGAGCGTATTTGTTATCACCTATTCCACTGACAATTCCTGTGTTGCGTGCAACCGCAAGCTCACGTGCGAAATAATCACTCTCAAAAACATCATCAAAGTTTTCTTCGTTCTCGCTTGTAAGCTTGAAAGCACGAACAAGAAGCAATGCAAAGTCTGCACGCGTGATGTTATTGGCAGGTGAGAAGGTGTTTACGCTTGTACCGTTTATAATTCCCGCATCTGCAAGCTCGTTAATTGCATCAGCCGCCCATGCGTGATTACCAAGATCGATGAAGCGGACAGCTTCGCCATCACCTGACGGAGCTTCGGTTTTCTCTCCGTTTCCGGTGCTCTCACCGTTTTCACCCTCGGCAGCTCCGGTTTCATCCTCCGTTTTATTGTCGGTTGGGGGAGGTGCATCTCCGCCACCACCGCCGCCTGTAGGTGCGTCAGTCGCTTCGCTTGACGGATTTTCTGTCTTATCAGACGGCTTGCTCGTTGTTGAACCGTAAACTGTCACTTGAAAATGAACCGTATCGGACATTACGCCGTTGTCAGCAGTTACGGCAACATGGTTGTTTCCAACCTGTGAGGCTGTCGGTTTCCATATGAGAACACCCTTTTCTGCATTAAGGCTCATTCCTCGCGGAAGCGATGTGCCAATGAGTGTATATTCACGGTCACTTGTTACAACAACCGGAATTTCGATTAAACTTCCCGCAGAAGTAGTAAACGTTCCCTGAACAGAAATTTTTGGAGCCACATCATCGTACGAAGACATTGGTATTCGATAACTCTGCCCTTTCTCAATATTCCAAACAATTTGCTCGTTTTCATCAAGATTACGGATGAAGTTGACATCTCCGGTCCCGAGAAGAATGTTGTTCCCCTTCTTCTCTGCCGACTCAATCATATACGCACCGTTAAGAACCCCATCGTTATTTATGATAATCATCTTTCCGACAAGATTCTCAGGTTCAATCGCTTCATTTACTGTAACTTCAAGGAAATTGTCGAGTACGGGCTCGCCATCTTCTTCATTAAGCTTATCCGTAAAATTAACAACCTCACCGGTCAAAGCCGCATACTCCCGAGTTGCTTCACCAATCTGTGTTCCATCTTGGATATAAGTCCTGATAACATCAGTGACATCTTCATTATTCACGGTATACACGCCTACAAAACCACAGAAATCGAAGCTTACACCATTTTCCGGATCGGTTATTGTATAAGCGACAGAGTTGTTTGAAGCATATACAATATAATCTGTTCTGCCGTTTACAAGCTCCACCTTAACAGCAACAACCGGCTCACCCTTCGGTATGCTGCCTCCATCACGACGAATAACATCTACACGTTTTATATTGCATATCTTACTGTTATCTTCGTACGGCTCAATGACACTTGTAAAAAGCGTATCAAGGTTTTTACCACTTCGCCTTACAAAAACATAATCAATGTACTTTGGTGCTCCTGGCTTCAAAACAGGTCTGCCATCTGCACGGGCAAGTTCAGAAATCTCAAAATCGTTAAGCTGAGTGAGCTTCAAGTGCAGATTGCGCTTTCCGTCAAGATACTTGTTGTAGTCGGTAATCTTAAAGTCAACTGAAAACTCGCCTGTACCGGGATATATCGCACGCTCAACATTTTCTATATACTGGTAACCGTTATCAGCTGTATAAGAAAGATCTCCGTATGGAACATCCACTCCTGCATATGTTCCTCGCGGCTGCTTTTCGAGCGTAACACCTGTTACGGTTGACTGTTCTGACTGGCTATGGAAGCTATATACATGCTCATCACCACCAACTATCCGGAAGAAGTCAAGAGCGTATGAAACCGTATCGTCCACATCAATCGAAACAATTGTTCTGCGGTATGTATCGGTATCGCCAAAGTTTACCTGTGGAGCATCCGAGTCCATCACCTTTACGGAACCTGCATCGTCAAAATGGAGCGGATATCCTTCGCCGTTTATCCTTTCCTGACGTCGATCGTTTACAACAACCGTATTGTGCGAAATTGTACCCATCGTCCAATACTGACGCATTTCCCACGTTGCACCTATAGAGCCTTCATATCCAAGATCAGGAGCGAAATCAATTCCGTATGCCATTATTCCAAGGTTATGTGCATCTGCATGCTTATGCGGAGTTTGCGCGATACCTGAATACATCCACCAGCTCCGCATCGTATCAGCTTTTGTTGTTGCGGTAACCTGATCATACTTAACGCCGTCGTTAAGCGATGCAAATCCGTGTCCTGTAAGCATTATGCTTTTTGATACATCATACTCACCATATTCGTCTATCACTGCCTGTATTTCATCCTGCACGCTTTCGGGATCCTTTGTAAATATGTCATATTTAATCCCTTCTACGGAATTTCCGTTTGCAAGATACAGAAGCTGTGCAAACAGCGGATTCCCCGTAAGCTTGAGTCCTGAGAGCCATATCGTAGAATATGATATCATTCTTACCATTGCCAAATTGCTTCCAAAATCACCGAAGTTCGCCTGACCTCTTCCTCCTACAACCGTATCGCCGCCTATCGTAAGAAGGCTCAATGCTCTTGGATTTTTGGACAGATCGTACTTCAAATCAAGTTTTCCGTAATTTTCCATATCCTCCAGGATAACGCAAAGTGATTCCGAGAAGATGGAATTGTAGCTTGTTGAACTTTCATCTCCATAACCATCACGGTCAACTCTGTTCATTATTCCGGAATACAAACCCGCACCTGTGCAGAGCTCACCTGTATCGATACCACTTCTCATTGCAAGGTCTACCATTTCGGATGTTTCCGGTTCTCTGTCGAGGATGATTGCGGCCTTTATCAGTGTTTCTTGCTTGTGGCCAAAATTGCCGCGAATGTCCGCGACTTTTACCGCTTCCCATGTTTCAAGGAGAATATTATCCTCCACGTTCTGGCGCAGAAGCTCGCCGTTTGTCTTCTTATTGTCAAGGTTCCATTCTTTTGCCTTTTCAGAGCAGAATTCAATAAGTTCGGGCTCATCGTATACGTCAAAGAACGCATCGTATGCCGTTGTAAGAATGCGGTTTACGTAATTTTCATGAATATATCCGCTTATCTTTCCGCTTCCGTTACCTGACGTTACGAGATTTTCGCAATCCGCTCCATAATCAAAATCAGGATAAAGATCCGCAATTCTATCAAGAATTTTTGCACCTGCAATACCGTATTTTTTCTCTCCGGTATAAACATACGCTTCTGTAAGAGATGTGAGAGCAGTCTGCATAAGCGGCTTTGTTACGCCTCCGCCGTATATATACCATATACCTCTGTAGTTTATGCTGGCGACATAATAATGTATTTCCTTTACACCCTCAAAACCAGCTTCCGTATATACTCGCCCGGTGTCATATCCGCGGCTGTCATCAACGCCCCAGAAGTAACCCGCAGTCGGAACACCCGAATCTCCGCCAACTTTGAAATCTCCCCAGCCTTGAGTTATCGGTTTCTTTGCCCTGGGATCCAGAGATCCTTCCGGATAAAGCTCAGAATACATTTCATTATACAGATTACCCTTCGGGTCTCCGTAGCCATATGGGTTGTCGGCAAATTCAGGCTTTACTACATATTCGCCGTTTATGCGCTCACCTCTGCCACAGAGAATACCGTTGTTTTCAAGCGCCAACTGTCTGTCAAATTCGCCGTGTTCGTCAAGACCGTTGTTGTAAAAGCTCTCAAAATCATTACTCGGGAATAGGCGCTTGCATTCACGACACTGCATTTTCCACGGACGATTTATCATGTCGATCGCCCAGCAGTGGTTTGCGTACATAGTTTGCAAATCCGCATTACAATACGGACAATTGTTAAGTATAGGATCATCCGCTGAGCCAACATAGCAAGAACGAGGAATTGTATGGTTGGTAAGAACATCCACTATATAATCTGCTTGTTCAACATAGATATCTGCTTTTTCTACCGCGCTTTTCAGCTTTTCCTTCGCCCAATCATATTTCTTTACGTTTTCTTGGGCTGCTTCAACCTTTTCTTTTGTGTAGTAGGTGGAACTTACTTTTCCGTCACGCACGGAAACCGTTACCTCATCGGAATGTGTTATTCCATCTATCGTGACATCAGCTCTGATTGTTGCAACACCTATTCCTATGGGAGTTATTCTTCCGGTTTCGTCAACAACGATAACACTTTCGTCGCTAACTGTGTATACTGCCGTGGCAGCGGTGGTATCTATAAGTTTATCAAAATTGTCATACGCCTTTATGAAGAGATCTGTACCTTCACCACCATATTTGATGACCTGTGTTACTGCATTAAGTTCAAGATATGCATAACCATCCTCAATAACAGATACCGGAATATATGACGTTATTGGATTCATGCCGCCAAGTGTTGCAGTTACCGCAAGGCTTGCATTACCAACTGCCATTGCAGTTATTTTTTTGTCTGCAACTGTTGCAATTTCCCCGCCTACCAACTCATAGGAAAGTTCAAGGTCATCTACAGAAATTTCACGTTCTTCGGTTGCAGCACCCTTTACAAACGCGCGAAGCTCAATGTCCGCAACGTCTCCTACATAGAGTACTATTCCCTCGACGTTAAGATTTTCAACACGAGAAAGCGTTTCTTCCGTAACAGTAATTGTCACAGTGCTTTCAGAGGGATTACCGAAAACAAGTGCAGATACCTTGATAGCAGCTGAACCAACACCCGTTGCAACAAGCCTTCCGTTTTCATACTTTACGACGTTTTCATCACTGCTTGTTATCTTAAGGTTTGATTCCTTATCTTCTTTATTTCCGTGAAGCAAACCAAAATTGTGGTTTCTGCCATTCGACATCGGGACCGTAATCTTAATTGCGCTTGATTCGCCAACTGCAAGTGATGTTCTGTCCACCTCAATAATCGGCTCCTGAATTTTCGGTTCTTCCGCTATGTAGTTGAACCAAATTTTTGAAGCAGTCTGGAAGTATGAATGTACTCTAAGAGACCCGGTTCTTCCTTCTTGTATCGAGCGAATTGTAAATTGATGTACCCCTGTATCAAGCCAAACGGTGTTAAGCTGCGCCACCGGTCCGTCAGGGTTATCCGAGCCTTCGCTTACAAAGCAATACTCTCCTATGTAAACGCCGTCCACATAGATATAGGCAAGCTTCGCTCCCTGTACTATCTGTGCTCCCTTAAAATCAATCTCATACCAACCGTCATAGTCGATTTTTAAATCAAGAACCGTATCGCTCTTTCGAGAATTGCCGCCGTTTGCCGGATTTGCACTTATACCATAGCTTAAGAAACGGAACGTTCCCAAATTACCGGATAAAATATTGGGGGAGCTTAAATCTCTATTAGCCTCAAATCCGTTTTTCTCTATAGTTGCATCAAGAACCGAGGTGTTTTCTGTATACCCTGTAAAATCAAAAATCTTACTCTTCGGCTGTGGAGGCGTAACCGTAATTTCAAACGGCTCACTCTCTGCCCGTCGGCCATCTGCCATGCTTACCACAAGCGTTACATATGCTGCACCTTCACCGGTACCTGTAACCACACCCTCATTCGTTACGGTAAGAATGTTTTCATCAGAGGTGAAAAACTCTACCGTGCAATCGTCCAGATCTGCTGCAAGTGCGCTTTCATGCATCGCCGAAGGGGTGAGCACTATTGTAAAGCCTTTCTCAACAACACTCTTTCCCGATATACTTGCACTTACAAGCTCCGTTGCATCATTTACCTTGATAGCAAAAGAATGCTTTACAATTCTTTCGCCGACTATAACAAATGCATTTATAACGGTTTTTCCTGCTTTTTTTGCCGTAAGCTGTCCGTTTTTATCAACATATACTATCGAAGGGTCCTCACTCTCGTAGTAAATGTCTCTTTTGCCTGTATAAATAGTATCATCAGTGCTGATGTAAGTAGGAATTATCTGATGTGTGTCGCCTATCTCCATTGTCTCGGGAACATCTGCCTCAATTCTGTCAAACAGAACGTCAAGGCCGGAGAACTCAACATCTATTGTTCCTGTCTTCGTTACACCAAGAAGCGTTGTCGTCACAGTAACAGTGCATGAGCCATCACTCACGGCAGTTATGATGCCGTCCTCGGAAACCCTTGCCACACTTTCGTCTGAGCTTGCATATACAAATTCAAATTTTTTGTTCGCATTTCCGGAAAGAATTTCCGCACCTGTGTTCGAAAGAAGCTTTACCTCCGTTTCAAACGTATCATATGTTTTGGCTCCACCAAAGCTTCCCTTAACGTTAAACTCTGCTTTATCAAAAACAACCTCATGAAGTGATAAATGCGAGATAAAGAAGTCATATCCTCTGTTATCTGCCGGTGTCTCTGCATCAACTCCCGGACGCAAGCTATAGGTACTTACGCCATCCCAGTTCATATAAATCGGAGCGACATTGAATTTAGTCCACTTCTGATTTCCGCTCTTGCCTATCCATGGAGAACTTTTATATGCTGTACCGAGCTCAGTGATGCTTGATCCTTTTCCGCTGTAATATCCGAGTGTTCCGCAAGCCTTTTCCGGAAGATCAACGGTATTTTCCGTCTTGATATATCCGGAATACTCGTAAAGCTTTTTCCCGTTTACAACCACGATACCTAAGTGGCTGTCTTTATTTTCATCGTAGGTATCCGTGGTTCCCTGCATTCTTATAAGCTTTATATTGTCTGTAACTTCTTCGCCGGGCATTGTAAATTTAGCAATGTTTGTAGGCTTTCCGGTAATTTCGGAAAAGCTTCCGCTGAGGAGTTCATATGCAAAATGTCCGCGGGCATCATTGCGAGGAGTAAGCCAGAAAGAGGAATACGTCGGGGCACCGGAACCGTCATTTATATATACACCGTTTTCAAATTCGCCGTGATTTACGCCCTTTCGGATAAGCAGGTTTGCACCAACCACAACAACCGGAACCTCGGCTTCTCTCGTAACGCCGCCAAGCGTTGCTTTTACTGTAATAACGGTTCTTCCAATCTTCTTTCCGGTAAATACACCATCTTTTTCGGTGATAATGCTTTCATCTGCAATTTCATATGTATAATTAACACCGCTTCCAAGCCTGTCACCGTTCATATCGGTCACAATAATGGTGTTCTCTTCACCGACGTGTGTAAAATCGGTTTGGAAATATGCGCCGATAACCTCCGGAATTTCCGTTTCTGCCGGAAGTTCTGAAACCGTGAGAGTTGCAGTGGCTGTTGCCTCTGTTCCGTTCTTCTTTGCCGTTACCGTTATCACGGTGTCACCCGCAGTTTTCGCGCGGATAACTCCGTTTTTATCGACCGTTGCAACAGCTTCATTTGAACTTGCATAGGTGATTTCATCCTGCGAAAGCGTCATCTTTTCTCCTGCCTCATTTCTCACAATTGCCACCGCTTTAGCATATGACGCAGGATAGATGTTTTCCCCCTTAATTTCAAGAGAGATATCCTTGATAAATTCAGGGCGCTTGCCGCCGGAAACCGTTATATCAACAGTTTCCGTCTGAGTAACTCCACAGATGGTTGCAGTTGCAGTTATAGTTGCCGTTCCGTCTCCCACGCCGATAAGAGTACCGTTGTCGTCAATAACGCGAACAACTTCCTTATCCGAACTTTCATATGCAACGGATACTGCGGCATCTGCTGCTTTCCCATTTACAAGCTGCTTTATAATATTACCTGTATTAGAATAATGCTTTGCAGAAAATGAAAGCGTTTCACTTGCCTCTATTTCTGTTTTTGCGGCAATAATCTCCATACGGTCATATACAACCTCGTGAACAGAAAATTCTGTAAGGAGAATATCACCAACCTTATCCTTCGTTACCGTCTGAAGCCATGGCCTTATGGATGTTGCCGTTGCTGAGCTGTCACTCAATATGATTGAAGGAACAGTAAACATTTCCCACGGCTGGTCCCCGGCTTTATTCTTCCATGGTATCGCATTTGTGCTTGTAAGGGCAGTTTTTAAATTCTTGCTGTCATAGTATTCTGCGGTAAAGGAAATATCAGAAGCAAGGTGCTCTGTTTTTTCTGCCGCAATCCAGCCTGAAAATTCATAAAGCTTGTTTTTGTCCGCAGCTATGATTCCGTAGTTTTTGTTAGAGCCGAGAGCAACCTGCGGAGCGAAAACGCGCAAAGAAATTCTCGGATCATTAGGCTTTGCCGGGTCTGTTGCGCCTTTTCCGTCAAAAGAGAACTTCGCCGCTGTTACAGCCGCGCTTCTTCCCGGAAGAAGATTTCCCGATGTCTTCGCATAATCAAAAACATAATTTACCTCAGCTCTGTTTGCTGCCCAGAAGGTATCGTCTTCCTTTGCAGTTCCCGAGCCGTCAGTAAAATAAATACCTTTTTCAAAATGTGAATGATCATTCCCACTGCGGTTTATGAGGTTTTTACCAACCACCGGAAACTCAAATATTTTATCCTCTTCTCCGTCGCGGCTTGCGGTAATTTTCACCTTTCCGACGCTTACGCCGAGAACTTTTCCGCTTTCGTCCACAGTTGCGATGTTCTCGTCCGAGGATTTATATGTATAAGAAGAATCGGCATTTGTTATCTGTATTTTTTCTGCCACGTGGATAAATTCCTTCGGGAACGAAAGCTCCGGAACAAGGCTCGGTTTTTCTCCCGGAACGCTTCCATTTTCATCTTTGACTCCGAGGGCTATCGTTTTTGAGAAATCGCCAATAGTTACAGTAAGCGTTGTCCATCCTGCGGAGGCAGGTGTTATGACACCGGTTTCATCAACTGTTGCAACCGCTGAGCTTCCGGTTTTATAAACGGGCTTTATATACCCAAGCAAGGTGTTTTGCGAAAGCTTTGCTTCCACCTTTCCTCTCTCGCTGTTTGCAATAACAAACTCATCATTTATAGGATTTTCTTCAAAATCGTAAAGCGTTATTTCATCCGAAACCTTTATCAGCTTAAAATTTCGCATACGTATCTTAGTTCCGGAGTTTGAAGTAACTGCTATGACAAGTTCCTCATCCGTTTTATTTGCAGCTATTACCTTTGAACCAATCACGCGCTCTGTACTTTCACCGATAGTCGAGTTGTTAAAATCAATACCGCTCGATACAAGATAATTTATATTGTTGGTATCGTTTTCCAAAGCAAGAATTTCTTCTTTCATTATCGTTCCCGGAAAAATACTTATGGATGCATTATCTTCAAGACCCGTTACCTTAGCTGCTGTGTCATAAATCGTCTGATAAGCTATCTTATATATTCCGGCTTCCGGAGCACGGAATTTAAGCGCAAACCACTCACCTTCCGCGATCGGCGTAAAACTCACTCCGCCACCGTCGAATCCCGCAACACCGCGCCCGTCCTTTGCAGGGGTAGTTGTTGCCGATTCATTCCAATAAGCATATGTATCATCGGTCATTGAATGAAATATCCAATTACGCTCACCTTCGGCATATGTACCCGAGGAATATTCCGTATATCTTGGCATTCCGTTTTCTCCAAGCTTATAGCCCTCCTTCGGAACAGGCTTGTGGTAATCCCATGGGCGTAGCATATAGACATATTCTGTACTTTCTGCCGCCGCAAACAATACCGTCGACGGTAATAATGCGATGAGCATTACAAACGCCAAAAAAAGTGATAAAACTCGTTTCATCTTTTTCTCCTTTTTTAAGACTCCTCTTTTATTATAGCGGAGAGTGAGGTCTCTCCGCTATAGGTAAATTATTCCTCTTGTTTTATGTAAGAGCCATCGGTGATTAGCTGGTATGTGCTTCCGCTCTTAAGAATCGCGTAACCGACATACTTACCCTCTTCATCTGCGATAACCGTGAACTGGTTGCCTTTTGTTGTCATTGCGATTTTGGTTGCTTCAGTCTCTCCGGTTGCGGTGAACATAATTCCCTTTTCGACTGCATCATCAAGACCGATGAACTCTGCCATAACGCCGGTGTCGCTGCCAACAGCAAAGCTGTCGATGATTATCTTCATTGCTGTGCTTACCGGAGTATGCTCTTCATACACTGCCTCTACTGTGCAGGTCTCCCATGCCTTGAAGATGTAGGTTGAATCAACGCTTACGATTTCAGAAACGCCGTTTACTTCCTTCTTCCAGCACTTGAACGGGTTTCCGTCATTGTCCTCTTCAGTTGCGGTACAGGTAACTTTAGTTCCGAAAGGTACATTTTCTGCAGTTCCTTCTCCGCCAATGACCGTTACTGTTACTTTATCGCGCTGAGCTGCTGTTTTGTCATAGTGTGCAACGTAAATGTTGTCGCTGTATTTATCCCAGCCGTTTGAATTTCCATACCCCGGCATCGAAACTATCGTATCCTGCTCTGCATCCGGGATAAGCTGCCCGTTCTGGTTGTAGTATTCGTCCTTGCTTGTGTCTACATCGCCTTCGTATACCGGTACAAGATAGTTTTTGTAATTTCCTTCCGGAACATAATTTTCAAGAGTTTCTGAGAAGGAAACTATTCTCTTGTTGCCCGACAGTGCCATTGCCCAGTAAAGGAATTTCTTCTCAGTCTTGGGGGCAGTAAGATTGTATGTTCCGTCTTCTTCGTTATACTCTGACTCAATCGTCTTTCCATTTAAAGTTAATCCGGTCACTGTAGGTGCTATGTAAGAAACAGCTTCCATTTCTTCCTCTTTAACAAACTCATCCACAAGAGGTTCTTCTTCCTCCGGTTCAACAACCGGTGCGGTAACTGTGACGGTTGCTGTGTATGAAACACCGCCAACAGTTGCTTTTATTGTCGACGTACCTGCAGATTCTGCAGTTATATTTCCGCAGTCATCAATTGAAACACTTGTTCCTTTTTCAACGCTCCAATCAACAAAACTGTTCACGAAAGCTCTATTTGATGATATAAGTTCTGCAGTAGTTATATCACCTATTTCAAGAGAAGTCTTTTCAACCTTTACGTTCGCTGCGGTGTTGATAGCTTCAAGTTGCACTGCTCTGAACTGTGTATCCAAATCACCCGGAACATTGACAACAAGAAGTAAATCACTTTCACCGTCACTGTAGATTACTTTTTTTAAATCGTTGTAGCTAATTGTTCCTAATGATGTAAAACCACTGGCGTTTGCGACACTGTCACCTACAAAGTTTTTCTCTATTGCATATCCGTCAAGATCTTTTCTATAATTTGTATAGTCTGTCATACTTGTCTGCGGAGCGACAGAAGCATCAGCCTTGCTGATATAAAAAGTATTGCCGGCTGAGTTTGTATTTTCTCTAACTATGTAAAACCCTTTCGCCGGAGCTTTCAGAACAAATGCCGCTTTAAGATTTTTAAGCTCGTTTTTATTAGCAAAAAGATACGTGCAATTGTCTCTCACCTGGAGCATATTAACCGCAAAAACAGTTTCCCCATCATGGTCAACCGCATAGGAATACCAACCGTGATTTCCAAAGCCGGTCACACGAAAACCATGCCACTGATCGCTTGCAGTTGTAAATCCGGCACCTTTTGTATCAACTCCGTACTTACCGCCGGCTGTGGTGCTGGTTCCATTTATATTCGAAAAATGATACTCCCAGTTTTTAACTACTTCAACGGTTGCTGTGTGAATTTCATTATCAGCAAGAGTTGCTGTGATTGTTGCCGTACCGGTAGAGTTCGCTGTTATCTCTCCGGTCTCGCTGTCAACCGTTACGCAGGGGTTTTCGCCCTCAACGCCGTATGTGACAAAACTGCTTACAACCTCATTTGTTCCTACTTTGAAGGCTGCTTTGGTCGTTTCGCCGATCATAATGCGATTGCTGTCAAGCTTAAGTTCCGCTGTGCCGGAAGCAGGGATGAATTTTAACGCACTGAGCGTAGCCTCATTTTCCACGGAATTTTCGAGTGTGAAAACAAGCGGTGTCGTTCCATCGCTGTATACAACCTTTTCGCAAGCAGCAGGATAAGAAGCTATTACACCGTTTGCAAACAATCCATTTTGCACTACACTGTTTCCAACACAACTGGAATCCGACGCATAATATATGCTCAGATTTTTTTTATACTGATTTGCATTTGTATAGCTTGCAGTATCAGGCTGCTCCGCTTCGTTAAACTTAGCCATATAAATCTTATTGCCAGCTTTATTCGTGTTAACGGAAACCTGATAATATCCTGCCGCCGGTGCCTCAAGCATTACCGAAAACTTAATTCCGGAAAGATTATGTTTCTCTGTAGAACTTTCGTAATCGGCTTTGTCCATATAATACTTTCTTATTGAGATATACTGGTTGGCAATCTGCGCCATACGATAATAAACGTCCGTGTCGGCATCGTCATAATCCACCGCAAAAGTGTACCAACCGTGATCGCCGAATCCTGTTACCTGAAATGCAGAGAAGTTTCTGAATCCGCCGCTCGTCCAGCCAGCTTCATTCTTAGTTACACCGTACAGACCACCCTCGGATGCATTCGTACGGTCAAGTGCAAAATGATACTCTTTTGCCGTTGCGGCTGCGCTTACCGTTATTCCTCCCATTAAGGATAAGAACATTGCGAGAACAAGAATTGCTGAAATAATCTTTTTCACTGTTTTTTCCTCCGATTTTTATAAATTTTTGAGAAATTCGCCAAGTCTTTCCGCTATCAGTTCATGCCCTGCATCGTTAGGATGTAAACCATCGGGCATAAACTTTTCTTTGATAACCGGAATTGCCTGCTGCATTCCCGAATTTTTAAACATATCACATACAGGAAGCGAATAGTATTCTGCAACCTCGCGGATTATGTTTACATACGTTTTAAGAGTTACACTTACTCCGTGCTTTACCCTAACATCGTCCTCTTCTCTTCTGTGAAGAGGCGTCATAATTACAATAGGCTTGCCCGGATATTTTTCAATAAGCCTTCTGAAAAGATCATGGCATGCGCCATAAAAAGTTTTTGGTGTTCTGTCCGCAAACTCTCCTATCGGGGCATCGCCGTGGCCAAAGTCGTTCGTCCCGCCGAAAACAACCACCGCGTCTGCATCAGCCATATCATCAACGCGGGATGCGAAATATCTGTCGTAAAACTCATACTCACTCGGCGTTATCTGCTCAGCAAACCGGGTGCCTGAAATCCCGTATCCGTTGACCTTTTCAAGTCCGTATTTTCCCTTTAACCGTGCATAGTACGTTTTGCTCTGATCACTAACACCAAGTGACTCTGTAATACTGTCGCCTAAAAAATTGATTATCTTACCTTCAAGCTTCACGCTATTTCCTCCTTTTTAACCTTTCCCGCGCAAATCAATATACCAAATCGCGGAAGTTTTTGATGGTGTGTTGCGTGATGAGATTGTTATCATGTGCATCCTTTGTATTTTCATCGCCTGATCTTGAGAAAATAACAAGATCTTCACCATCAAAGTCCATGCTTGCATAATGACGTGTACGACGCTCGTTATCGTCCTTTGCAACAAGCCCTGCGAATACCCAGTCCACCATATTTTTTGAGAAATGAAGTGCGAGGCGATTCCGTTCATCACTTGGAACATTAAACCGATCATCGCTTAAAAATTCCACTCTCGTCATAGAATCAATTGATTGAACAGATGCAAGCCAATAAAGCTTCGTTTTCTCATCATATTTAATAAAAAACTTATTCTGTCCACCCGGCATCGGAAGGAAAATAACACGCTTACCGGACGGATTTACTTCACATTCGATATCTATGACTTCTTTTCCGTCACGGACTCGTTCCACAGCCTTCATCATAGCACAATAGCCCGTACCATGGGTGTTGCAACGCATAAAGATGTGAAGCGTTTTACCGGTTGGATCGTACCAGTAATGCTTCGGGTCGGTTATCTGGACGATGTTTGCTTCAAGCCAGCCTGTTGCATGGAAATACAGCGGAAGCGACGGCTTATCGTTTTCAAAATCGTAGGTATGGCGATATTTATCAGGCTTGTGCCAGAAGGTTTCGCCGTTCACATCATTATCACCAAGCTCTTCCATGCTTTTAAAGAACGGTATTCCGAAGCCGTCAATTGCAGCTTCGTCTATAACGTCACGGAAGCGAACTTCATTAGAGAATAACCAGTTCTCACGCTTTGTAAGATCTTCACCCAGCTTTCCTCTGAGAACAACCGGAGCAAAAACACACGGGCGCCATGTAGATCTGACAATCTCTCCCTCGTGAACTATTCTTTTATCCATAACGATGTAAACATATCCGTCTTTGTACCAGACGTCTGTTGCGCAATGGAACCAATCTTCGTTTTCGGGTTCGTCAGTCAGATAGCGAGGACCACTCCAAGTGTCTCCGTTATCATCCGAACGGAAGACAACGAGATTGAATCCTTTCTGCATAACCGCTGCAAGGAGATAAACGGTTTCGCCATCGGCGAAAAGGCTTCCGTGGAAAAAATCTTCCTCACAGACCATCTTCCATGTGTCGCCCTTGTCGTCGGAAACACAAATCTTCCCATATCGGTCTGACACATCATAGGCACCTATATATCTGCCGTTGGGGCGAATGTGGATACAACCTGAATATCCGTACTCTTTCTGAGGGTTCTCTGATTTATAAACAATTTTAAAATCCGGTGCTAATGGTTTCATTTTTTCTCCTTTCTATATTCCAAGATAATTCTCAAGCCAATCTGTTGCGTGCTTCATCTGCTCAACGCAATCGCGGTGATATCTTATCATCTGCTCAGCAGAAACATTTCGTGCATAATTTTCTGTATGTATGCCGCAAAGATTCATATTATACTTTGCGGTAAGCGGATAGGGCTGACCGCATTCTGTAAATCCAAAAGTTCCGATTACCGACTGGACAAGCTCAGCCTTTTCAGGTTCCTTATCGTAGTTATCGCAAATCCACGCATAAAGTTTTGGATGGAAGTTTGCCATAATGCCACTGTATCCGCTGCAACCCGCACGAAGAGATTCAAGAAGTGTCTGGCAGTTTGCATTCATAATCTTGAATTCTGAACCTTCGAGAATATCGAGTCTTCTTTTAATCTCATCGATATCACAGCAAGTATCTTTCATAAAATGGAATCTGCCGGTATCTTTGCACCATTCAAGAATTCTCGGAGTTACAAGTCTTTTGTAACCAAACGGGCATTCATACAAACCAAGTCCGACATCTTCCGGAATCATTTTAAGAAGCTTTTCTGCATTGCGAAGCCACACATCATCGCCCTCGTTATTAATATCAAGTCTACTCGTTATGAAGATAAGGGCATCGGTTCCGCTTTCTGCTATCTTATTAAGCTCGTAAGCCTGATCATCTATCTTTTCAGAAACATGGCCGGAAGAAACAACAGTCATTTTCTTCCCGGTTTCATGCTCAATTTTCTTAACCTCATCATAAACCGTCTTATTTAATTTCGCTCTCTCATCAACATCGAGAAAAAATATCTCACTCGACTGACAAACCGCAAATATCCCATGGCAATTATTTTCGGCATACCAGCGGACGTATTTTTTTGCAGTTTCAAAGTCAATTTTTCCATCTGCCGTATACGGCGTAATCATAGTAGGATATGAGCCGAAATTGTATTCCATATTTTTCTTCTCCAAAAGTTATTTTGCCATTGTATTTTTATTATACATTTTAATACTTTCGTAAACAATACAATCCACGGACTACTTTTTATAAATTACAGACATCATGGTTGTTTTTGGAAAATTTTTGTGATACAATACAATTAAATCTTCAACAACAGGAGATACTGATTATGAAAATATATTTTAAACAATCCGAAAAAAAAGGTACAGAATCACCATTTTCGGTTCTCGATATCCACGACTGTTATTTCAAGCGTCTGCTTATAGACAGCGACAAGAGCAAGGTTACCCGCAAGCCGCATCACCATAACGGCTTTGAAATCCATATTATAGAAAAAGGACAGCAGCAATACGAGGCAGACGGAAAGCATTACTCTGCAAACAGCGGTGAGTTCTTTTTTATCCCTCCGTTTGTGAAGCATCAGGTTCTTTCTTCCGCTGCGGGAACGGAGAAGTTTTCACTGGTTTTTTCAAGCACTGAGCTTTCATATCTCTCCTCGTGCGTTTCGGGCTCCGTCCCCCCGCGCCTGTTTGAAAATGTCCGTTTTATTATCAGCGAATACCACAACTCAACCGCGCTTTCCGAGCAAATGATCCAAAGCGCAGTCTTTGAATGTGCGGTTGCATTGCTACGGCTTTGCGGTCTCCGCGAAGTGCCCACCGACAAAAAAACGGATGAGGGAGAGGATTTGCGCTTTGAATCAGCCAAAGCATATATCCGCGACAATATTGAAAGCTGGCTCACGGTTTCGGATATCGCCGCTTACTGCCATATAAGCACCAAGCAGGTAACAAGAGTTTTTCTCAAAAACGAAGGTGTGTCTCCCGCGCAATATATTGCAAACCGGCGCATCGCATACATCAAAAAGCTGCTGGAGGAAAGCGTTCTTTCGCTTAAAACAATCAGCGAAAAAATGAATTTTCAGAATGAATACTATTTCAACGCATTTGTAAAAAAGCATCTCGGTATGCCGCCGGGAGAGTACAGGAAAATGATGAAATAACAGGAGGTCTTCTACCATGGTTAAAGAAAAAATACTGAGCGGTGAAACTTATCTCGGCATAGAGCTTGGTTCAACAAGAATTAAAGCCTGCCTTATTGATGACACATACGCTCCCATCGCAAATGGTTCCTATGAATGGGAAAACAAACTGGAAAACGGATACTGGACATATGATATCGAAGAGGTACATACAGGTGTGCGCAAGGCTTTTTCTTCTCTCTCAAGTGATGTTTTTGCAAAGTACGGTATCACACTTGCAAAGGTTGCAGCAATCGGCATTTCCGGAATGATGCACGGATATCTTGCCTTTGATAAAAATATGAAGCTTCTCACTCCGTTCCGCACGTGGAGAAACACTACAACAAAAGAAGCTGCAGAAAAGCTTTGCACTCTTTTCAACTTCAACATCCCGCTCCGTTGGAGCATTTCTCATCTCTATCAAGCAATTTTGAGCAACGAGCCTCATGTTCCGGAAATCGCGCACATAACCACGCTTTCAGGATACGTCCATTACTTGCTTACCGGCAAATTGGAGCTTGGCATTTGCGAAGCATCAGGTATGTTCCCAATTTCCGGAAATGATTATGACAGCATAATGTTGGATAAATTCAGCGCACTGCCCGAATGTAAAAAGCTTCCCTTTGATATCCGCGACATTCTTCCGAAAGTAAAGCTTTGCGGTGACAGTGAAACAACTCTCACAGGCAGTGGTGCACGCTTTCTTGACGAATCAGGTTATCTTCAATCCGGAATTCCCGTTTGCCCTCCCGAAGGAGATGCAGGCACCGGAATGGTTGCTACCAATAGCGTAAAACCCAGAACCGGAAATATTTCTGCAGGAACAAGCGTATTCTCTATGCTTGTACTGGATAAACCGCTTCGCAATATGTATTCGGAAGTCGATGTTGTTATGACTCCCGATGCATCCCCTGTCGCAATGATTCACAGCAACAACGGGTGCTCCGAGCTTGATGCATGGGTGAATGTTTTCGGAGAGTTCGCTAAACTTTCCGAAGCTGACATATCAAAAGATAAGCTTTATAAATCCCTATATGAAAACGCCCTTTCCGGAGACGATGACTGCGGAGAAATAGTTTCCTACAACTACCTCGCAAGCGAGCCCGTTGCGGGTGTAGAGAACGGCCACCCCATGATTTTCCGCACCCAAAACAGTAGCCTGACACTTGCAAACCTTTTCCGTTCACTGCTTTATTCATCAGTTGCTGTACTCAAAATAGGCACAGATATGCTGAAAGAAAAAGAAGGCGTTTCCGCAGACGGCTTCACCGCACATGGAGGACTTTTCAAAGTAAAAGGTGTTGCACAGCAACTGCTTTCCAACACTCTCTATGTTCCAATTTCCACATCAGAAGCCGCCGGAGAAGGTGGAGCCTGGGGCATGGCACTACTTGCAGCATATTCACTTAAAGGAAACTCTCTCCCGCTCGGAAAATGGCTTGACGAAGAAGTTTTCAGAAATGTCGAAACTCTTGTTCTGCACCCTGAAACAGACAAGGCACGCGGATTTGACAGGTTCTTTTCACTCTACAAATCCGGACTTCCAGCACTTGATGCATTTTAAAAATTTGTCATAATCCCACGCCACCGAAATTACACCATTTTTGTCAGTATTGTCCATCTGTATATTGATTCGTCTGCGACCACATATAAAGTATCCAGATAAATGCTTGTAATGTCACGTCTTTCTTCAAGGATGTCTCTAAGTTTAATCCTTTTCTTTTTTGTTCTGCATTATTTTTCTAAAAGCAAAAGGACTTGTAGCAAAATGCATTTTGCTACAAGTCCTTTCAGACTGTCGAAGAACCCGACTTTGCATCAAGCAAACATCGGGTTCTTCTTCGTTTTTATTGAAAATACGATAAAACCGAGCATTTTTGAAGGTATATTATTCGCCTTCCATTTCCACTTTGCAAGCTTTTTAAGATTCATGGATGCAAACTTAAGCCTTACCCAGTTTG
>JAZQFJ010000027.1:0-118370 GCA_045539475.1 Eubacteriales bacterium
ATTTCTTCCGACTTCCGTTCCATCGGCGTGCTTTACCGGAACGCGGGTAAGCGAACTTATCTTGCTGCTGTCCTCATACGGCTCGATTACGGAAGTAAAGAGCGTATCAAGGTTCTTTCCGCTTCTGCGGACAAGGAGATAGTCCGTCCATTCCGGGTTCACATCTCTCTGAACCGGCTGACCGTCAGCAACAGCTACCTCAGATATATCAAAATCGTTAAGCTGAGTAAGCTTTAAGTGGAGATTCCGCTTTCCCTTCAAGGTCTTGCGGTAATCCGTTATCTTAAAGTCAATTGAGAACTCACCCGTTCCCGGCTCCACTGCCCGCTCTACATTCGCAAGCCAGTTGTATCCGTTTGTTGCCGTGTACTTTGTTTCCTCACCGAACGGAACATCAATTCCTGCATAGCTGCCACGCGGCTGAGCCATCATATCAACGCCCGTTACAACGCTTTCCTCAGACTGGCTGTGGAAGCTGTAAACATGCTCGTCACCTCCGACAATTCGGAAGAAATCAAGTGCGTAAGAAACAGAATCATCCACATCAATTGAAACAACCGTTCTGCGGTAGGTATCCGTCACGCCTTGGTATGCCTGCGGAGCATCAACATCCATTATCTTGATGCTTCCCGCATCCTCAAAGTGATACGGATATCCCGGCTGCTGTATTCTTGCCTGCGGTTTGTCGTTTACTAAAACCGTGTTGTGGGAGATTGTGCTTTCCGTCCAGTTTTCACCCTGGGTTGTTCCGGCGCCGCCGGAGGATGAGAAGTAACCGAGGTCAGGCGCGAAATTAAGGCCAAATGCATCAAGACCGAGATTGAGCGCATCTTTATGCTTATGAGTTGTCGCTGCGCCGCCGAAGTACATCCACCAATCACGCATTGTGTTTGTCTGCGTGGGGTTTGTTACCTTATCGTACATGACACCATCACGGAGTGCTGCAAACCCGTAGCCCGTTGCAATTGAACTTTCGGAGAAATTGTATTCACCATACTGCTCAACCAGAGCTTCAATCTCTTCCTGCGGAGATTCCGGATCCTTCACGAAAATACCATAGTGAATTCCGTCTGTTTTTCCTCCGTTCACATGCCAGAGAAGCTGAGCAAATACCGGGTCCCCCGTAAGCCGTAATCCCTCAAGCCATGAGGACGTATAGTCCGGGAAAGATACTCCCGCAAAGGTAGCTGAGCTGTCACCGATGTTCGCACCGCGAATACCTGCGAGGATAAGATCAAGTCCCATATAGAGCATCTTTATAAACTTCGGGTTTTTACGAAGATTATCTTCATCACGGAGGCCGTCCCAGTTTTCAAGCGCATCAATATACGGAATAAAGTTTGAAACCCACATTGACATATATCCCATTGAAGATTCGTCTGCGTAACCGTCACGGTCAATCTGATTGAACAGTGCAGGACGCATTCCGCCGCCGGTGCATTTCGTCTGTGATGTAGCACCCGGCTGCATAACAAACTCTATCATTTCCTGCGTATCCGGGTCACGATCCAGAATAACTGCCGCCTTTGCAAGGTTGTGCTGCTTAAGACCAAAGTTACCTGCAAGCTTTGCGTTCTTTATCGCAGTGTACGTCTCATAAACGATATTATCCTCTGCGTTCTGGCGGATAAGCTCACCGTTTGTTTTCTTGTTGTCAAGGTTCCATTTTTCTGCATAGCCGGAAAGAACAGATACAACCTCCTGGTCATCATAAATATCAAAGAACGCATCATACGCTGTGACAAGCTCTCGGTTTAAGAAGTTTTCCCAGATACGTCCGACAACCTTTCCGTTGCCCCCGCCATCTGTGGATGACTGAAGATTCGGACAATCTGTCTTGTAGTCAAAATAAGGATAAAGGTCTGCAACGCGGTCGAGGATTATTGCACCTGCACGCGCATACTTTTTATCACCTGTATAGAGATATGCATCACGGAATGCTTGAACAGCCCGAAAAATAAGCTGTTCTCCGGATGAACCGTACCACAAGCCGTCGTGGTTGAATATCGCTATATAGCGGTGAACGTTTTTGACCGCGGTTCCTTCTTTATCGTTATAGCGGCCGGTATCATAGCCAAATCCGTCGTCAACGCCCCAGAAATAACCTGTGTTCGGAACGCCGGACTCTCCTCCGGTTTTGAAATCGCCCCACCCCTGGGTTATTTCATCTCCATAGAACGGGTCAATCGGCTTTTCACGAAGCTCATTGTATGTCGCGTTGTAAAGGTTACCCTTCGGGTCGCCGTAGCCGTACGGGTTATCCTTTGCCCAGTCAAATACTACATACTCGCCTTTTTCGTTTCTTTCACCGCGCTTACAGAGAATTCCGTTTTCTTCTCTTGCAAGCGTGTAGTCAAACTCGCCATGTTCATCCAAACCGCGCTCGTAATATGCACCAAAGTCATTACTCGGGAAAAGGCGCTTACAATCCGGGCACTGAATCTTCCACGGGCGGTTTATAGTGTCAATTTTCCAGCTGTATTTGCCATACTTATAGTTAAGGTCAACTCCGCAGTAGAAGCAGCGCCAGATGAGCGGGTCATCCGTCTCAACAAGGTCATATGCACGCGGAAGCGTGTGTGCGGTTATCATATTATATATGTAATCGCGATACGGCAGATATTTATCTGCTTCCTCTATCACCGTCTCAGCTGTCGTTTTTGCCCAGTCATAAAGCTTTATATTCTCGCGCGCTGCATCTATTTTTTCTTTGGTGTAATACGTTGATGCAACCTTACCGTCACGAACGGAAATCGTTATCTTCTCACTGCGCGGTACACCGTCAAGAGTTACCGTTACGGTAACATCCGTAACACCTACATCTACCGGAGTTACGCGGCCGTTTCCGTCAACGGTGAGTACGTTCTCATCAGCAGATGAATATACCGCGGCACCTGCCGGAATCGGAAGACTCTGTCCGTTATTATCATACGCGCGGAGATAAAGCTCTGTTCCCTTGCCGCCTGCCTTTATAACCTGAGTTACAGCGCCGAGCGTGAGCGTTGCAAAGCCGTAGCTGAGTACGTTAAGAGCAACCGGCTCTGAGAAATAATCATTTCCGTTAAAGGTCACCTTTGCCTTAATGGTTGTTGAACCGACTGTCTTACCGACAAGCTTTGTTTTGCTTTCCATAACTGCAACCGATGTATCTTCAATGATATATTCAACCGAAATATCTCCGGAATCTATTTTACGTCCATTGGAAAGATATGCATTGACCGCAGGAGCGCCTGAGCCGTTCACAAATATATCATACTGCGGATGTACAAACTCAACGCGCGAGAGCGTATCCCCGGTTACCGTGATGTCAATCGTATTCGAGAGTGTGTCGTCACCGATTTTTGCAGTTGCGGTTATAGTTGCATTTCCCGGAGCAATGGCTGTAAGCTTCGAGCCTGACACGCTAACAACATTTGAATCCGAGGAAGAAAAAGTGATGTTATTATCCGGATCAGCTTTGTTTCCATGCTTGTTTCCAAAGCTGTATTCTCTTCCGCCCCCCAATATAACCTTCGGTGAAACCGTCGTAGTTTCTCCTGCTGCCATTGAGGTCTTTTCTGCAGAGAGCCCGACGGATTCAAGACCTCCGACACCTTCAACATATGAAAGCTGAAGATACGCCGGAATCATATGCGAATAGTTGCCCTCCGGACTCTTTGTCATCGCGCGGAAGATTATCGTATGTACACCGCGGGTGAGGTACATTGTGTTAAGAGATTTAAGTGCATTGTAGTTTCTGTTCGTGGACATATCCGTCCAGAAGCAGAAATTACCCATAAACGCACCGTCCATATAGAGGTTTGCGCTCTTTGCACCGCGATAGTACTGAGTTCCGAGGAAGTCTATCTCATACCAGCCGTCGTAGTCAACCTGTATATCTATAGCAAGGTCTGCATTTTGCGTCTGTCCGACAGATGTAATCTGTGCGTGCGTTCCCTGAGCATAACAGCGAAGCTTTGAGCTTGACGGAGTTGATATCGCACTTGCTGTTTTTTTTGTATTTATCTGCCAGCCATATTGGTCAATCTTTACGTCGGAGGCATAGCCCGAGCCCGGCTTTCTGAAGTCGATAAGCTTGTTCTTCGGGGAATTGGGCGTAACTTTAACCTTAAACGGAGCACTTTCCTTACCGGATTCCCCGCACGTTACGGTTACAATAACGCTTACCCCGTCATGCGGAGCAACACCGGTAACAACACCGTTCTCCGCCACCTTCAGGTACTGCTCATCCTCCGGATTTTCAAGGCGGAACACAGGCGTGCAGATATCCGCATTTGCGGTCATCCCGCTTGCATGCTCCGCAACAAAGCTGAGACTTCCCGAGAAGCCTGCTTCAATGCTGTCTGAGCCAATGATTTCAACGTAGGAAAGAGGTGTTTCGTCCATAACGGTAATGCTTATCGGTATCTTCGTTTCCTTACCCTCTGCATCAATATAGAGGATAATATCCGCCTTTCCTGCGGCACGTGCGGTGATAACTCCGTCCTGTGATACAGCCGCAACGGACGGGTCGGAGCTTTCGTACCAGTAAACCGAGTGTTCGCCAAGATACGGTGTATCGTCATTATAGAAGAGATTATACTCAAGCGTTTTCTTTTCGCCGACTTTAAAATCCGTCTCTCCCAACACCTCAGCACGGGTGATTGTTCTTATTATAGGTCCAAGCGTAATTTTATCAAGATAACAAATTGATGTTCCGCTATTGCTGTCCTTTGACGGAGTGAATACAAGGAGATATTCGCCCGCCTCCGGAACGTTTACCCAGAAATCCGTAACGCTTGTTATCTCTTTGGGATCACCCTTGAGGGAGCTGTGAATACCAACGTATTTTGCTTCTTTGAGAAGTCCGTCAATCTCGTCGGCTTCATAGCGCTTGTTCGGGTCTGCCTTTATCATATGAACGTGGGTACGGACACCTGTATCTGAGGTCGTTCCGCGGCCTATAGAAAGGCTGTAACGTCCTGCGTTCTCAACAAGAAGCCTTACCGCGAGATACGGACCCGGAGCTTCTTTGTGCTTTCCGTTGTTCGGCTCGTTCCAATATTTTTCCACAAGGTCAAGACGAACATAATTTGTGATTACCTGCGGGTTAAGGCAGGATGCAAGATAGTTCTGAGCTCCGTCCTTATAGAGATACTTTGTCGGATGCTCTATCGCCCATTTGGGCTCACTTTCCTTCATAGCGGAGAAGGCTTCCACCTTTTCGCCCTGAGCGTTTGTCGTTATGCACGGCTTCCAGCTTGCTATACCCTGGTTTCTGATGAGTGAGCTGCCGACACGTCCGTCAACCCATGTTCTGTTGACCGTTTCGCCGCTGTCACCGTACACGTAGAAATTGTTTGTATCCTTTGACTTTGCAAGATACATCTTTGTAAGGTCAAATGCGCCGCTTGTGATGTTATACACAATCGGATCTCCCTGATATTCGGGAAGTCCTTCAATCGGAGCATCGGGGACTGCAACCCCATCCGGCTCGGGATCGGGTTCCGGTTCAGGTTCGGGATCTGTTCCCGGGCCCGGTTCGGGCGTTGTGCCACCGGTTACCACCACATCAACAGTTGCCGTCTTTGTGACGTTGCCGATTGTCGTTGATACCTCAACGGTCGTTGAACCTGCACCGACTGCGTTAATAACGCCGGTTGCTTCGTCTACCGTTGCAACAGCTGTGTTGTTGGATTTGAAGGAAGAAGTGCCTGTAACAATGTCGCCGTTGAAATTTTTAATCTGACTTCCTGTATTGGAGTTGCAAGCTTCTACCGTCACTGTTGCCGTATTTTCAGTTTCGCTGCCGGCTTTAAGTTCAACATTCTCAGCTGAAAGAACAAGCTCGTCAAAGACAACCTCATGAACGGAAAACTCAGTAAGATAAGCTTCCATTCCGGTATTTTCTACCGTTGTTTCATAGTTCAGCACAAAGCGGGGAACAAGGTTGACCACATTTGACTCGTCGGTTAAATTCAGATTAGCGTAATTTTGAAGTCGCGATCCTGAAGTGAAATACTTCCAACCGGTTGTTTCGTCTGCGGTTGTGTAATCTCCATCAGCCCAAACACTAACGTTTCCGCCCGCTTTGTTTGCAGGTTTTGATGATGTGTTCATGTAGTATGTTACTAATGCTACAAAGGTTCTTGTATAATCAGGCAAAACATAACCGTCCCGTTTGTCAAGCTTTGTCCAACCGGTAAACTCATATATCTTGCCTTCTTCCGCTGCAATATCTCCATTAAGAGCTTCTGCAGTACCTGTATCCATGGTTACATATGTTCTGCAATCATTCTTTACGATTTTAAGACCATTGACCGGTTCTGTTCTTCCGGGAAGCTCAAGTCCCGAAGCCGTGGTAGTTGTAATGTCATACGCCTTGCTCACGGCGTTATTCTTATTTAATCCGCCATACTCCCACGGTGTGGCAGAATCAGCTGCGCCCGTTCCGTATGTACTATGGTAAAGACCGTTCTCAAAATAAGCATTCTTTGCGGAAAGCTTATTCTCACCAACTACCGGGATTTCAACGGACAGGTCTGTTCCATCCACCGTAACGGTTGCCTTACCTATCTTCACACCTGCAACTTTTCCATCGTTTGTGACGGTAAGAACCGATTCATCCGAGGATACAAGTGTTGCACCGGACGGAACGCCCTCAAGCGTGAGCGTTTCTCCAACGTGGAGAATCTTCTGCGGAAGATTAAGCGATGTTTCCGGCTCCGGCGTATTGCCACCCGGTGTCTGACCTGCGGGAACAAGTTTTATGCCGGAGATGTACATTTGCTGTTGGTACACATTATTTTTGTTTTCATCACTGTTCGTTCCGTCTTTGGCTTCAACTACTCCACCATCTTTGTTATTTACACGTTTATTGAGCTCCAAAGATTTTGAAGTCGCAACGAATAGAATATAATAATCCCCTGCTTCAAGGGTTATTTCTCCCTTCGTTCCACCAACAACTCCATCTTCGGTAACCGGTGCATAAGTATCAGCAGTTGCCTTAGAAAAATCGAAATAACCGAGTGTTATGGCATTCCCTCCGGTCAACGTTGCTGTCGTAGTTGCAGTTTCTATTCCAGAGGTATATTTACCCATAGCAACAAGTGGTGCGATTGAAGTTTCCTTCGGGTTATTGGTCTTGAAATAAATATTATACTTACCCGGAGTCTTTACTTTAACCTTCATCGCGCCAAACTGTGCATGACCGGATACGTTGTTAACCCCTCCTACGCTATATCTCCTCACTTTTATACCCGTCCACGAAAGGATGGGGGCTTCGTACGAGGATGCGCTCGGTGTTGATTTTCCTCTTACAAAAAAGTCAGACAGCACAAGCTCCTGCTCCTCGGCCGTTGCAAATACCGGCACTGCCGGAAGCAACGATATCATCAGCACAAGGCTGATGATCAATGATAATGTACGTTTCAATTTAGTTTTCATGTGTTTTCTCCTTTCGCTATATAAGCCTTCCATGCCTGAAGGCAGAGAACCGCCGGATGGCGGTGGAGGGATTTCTCGCAAAGGGAACTTCTTGTAGTTCCCTTTGAAACCTTCCACGCTTTTGCCGCTCGGCGCGCACCGGATAAATTATTCGCTCATCACAGAGACTTGCGTAAACGGCAAAATTAAAATTTTGCCCACGCCGTCTTACATGTGATTTCGCTGTAATTTATGCCCGTTTGCGCTTATAGGCGGCATTCCTAAACAAGAACGTTTGCGTTCCCGAATAACGCGGGGAGGGTGAACGCCGTCCATCCTCCCCGCTGTTGTGATTAGTTATTCCGCTGTGGCTGTATATACATCAGTATAAATTATTTTCTTTTCGCCGTCAACTTGATAAATAAGGTAACCGCGAACAACCTTTTCATTCTCATCCGCCTGAGCAGTAAACTGTCCGTGAGCATCAGTGCTCTGCGATGCTGCCTTGGAGCTGAATTCAGAAACCGTCGGCTCACTTCCTGCCATGCCGAAGAGAATACCTGACTCAACCTTGGTAAAGTCTTCTGGTACGCAATACTCAATCATATATGCACCGTTTGCATAATCATCAAGGATAATTACCGGTTCAGCCGTTTTCTCATCTGTATGTGCCTTAATTTCTGTTCCATCCCACATAAAGTAGGTGTAGGTTTCACCAAAGAATACGGGTTTGCCATCACGAGTCCAATATTTTGCACCGGAGACCGTGCGGGTTACTTCCGTGCCGTAAATATGTTCCTCAGATACCTTTGCACCGTCATATTCAACATCGCCTATTATTGCATTTTTTGTATCTTTAACCTCTGCAACCGCGCGGGTTGTTCCGGCTTCAAGAGAATTTACATCAAGATACTTGCCTTCGTCAACAAGCCATTCTCCGGTAAGCGTAAAGCCTGTTACTGCCGGGGCTGTTGGAATCGTTATTTCATTGTCGCTGTTATCATCCATTGAAAGGAACTGCTTGTTTGCATTCCAGAACTCAACAATTTTAAGCTCTGTATTTATCGGCTCATACACTGCCGTAAGAGAAGTGTTTGTGTTTACAACGTAATTTTCAACCTTTGCATCGGTCTGAAGGAATGCACCGCCGACCTTCCAGCAGATGAATTTGTAATCAGTTGTGTCTTTCGCTTCCGCAGTGATTTTTGTGCCGACTGCAACCTGCTTGGTGCTGTTCACATCATAACCGCTTGCAGTAACGCCGCTTGCTGCATCCTTGTAGTTCGTAAGTACGCCTGCAGTTACTGTTTCCGGAAGCTTATCCTCTCCGCCATCTACGATAACCTTAACCGTTGCAGTCTTCGTCACCTCTCCGATTGTGGAGGTTGCCGTAATGGTTGCCTCACCCTTGCCAACAGCCGTGATAACACCGGATGCGTCAACTGTTGCAACATCTGTGTTATCGGATGTGTAAGTGGGTTTGAGTTTACCTCTGTCTGAATCAGCTTTATAATAGTAATAACTCTGGAACTCATTTCCGGTGTTGGAGATATGATCTGCAGAAAGCGTATGCGTAGCACCTCTATCAAGCTCAACTACGCTGTCGGAAAGCCTGAGCTCGTCAAAAACAACCTCGTGTATTGACACGCCGGTCATATATGCAATGCCCCCGTCAGTAGATGTCTTTGCCATCTCAAAGCGTGGGTTAAAATATATCGTTTCCTCACGATCTATACGAACTCCCACAGGTGATATATATTGCCAATCCGTACCACCGTTTGAAAGGTCTAAGTATGCTACCGGAGCCCTAGATGACGCGCTTGTGCCCCCCCAATAATGGCCATAAAACTGAAGCCAGGTTGTCGGTATCGCCTTTTCCCCATCGGCATCAACCTTAATCCATGCGCTGAGCTCATAGATTTTTCCGTTCCCGGATTCCACTGCATAATACTTTTTCAGGTCAGCCTCTGACGGTGTAGAACCTATAGACTGAATACGGTTTGCCGCACCTGTTTTATACGTTGCTTTTATACCCGTAACTTTTCTTGTCGCACCCGGAAGCAATATATCGCTGACCTTCTCGACACTGCCAAAACCTGAAGAAGTCCACCTTGTTACAGAGCTGTCGCCTGTCCCATTTTTGAAGTACGAATCTCCGGCCTTTTTCTTTTCTATCAGATTCGTTCCGACTACCGGGATTTCAACAGATAAATCTGTTCCCTTTGCGGTAACGGTTGCCTTGCCGATTCCAACGCCTTTAACCTCGCCCTTTGCGTTTACTGTTAAAACATCGGGGTCAGAGGATGTAAGAACCGTGCCATAGGGAACGCCCTCAAGCGTAAGAGTTTCATCCACATGAAGAATCTTCTGCGGAAGCGAGAACGGAACTTCTGTCTCAACCGCAGTTTCGTCATGCGGGGTAAGAGTTATTGAGGATATAAAACAACGCGAATAATCCGTTCCTAAATTACTCAACTTATAAGGAGTAAAAACAAGGAGATACTCTCCTGCTTCAAGCGTCTGAGCTTTTGCAGTCATTGAACCATGGCCGTAAACAGAGTCATCTGATATGTAGACACCAAGTATGTTTGTTGTGATCGCCTCTAAATCAGCGGAGGTATAGTCTTTTTCTTCCTCTGCTTTTACGAGATAAACATTTGCCTGTCCGCCATACTCATTCGCACTTTCCGAATCAAGCATAATATCGTATTTACCGGGTGTCGGAACCTTGATTCGCAATGCAAAAGATGTGTCAGCTTCTTTCAAAGTATTCTTTTTAAAATCCATTCTAAGATTAGATGATGACAAAATTACATTTCCAAGTGCATTGCCATACTCGAACTTCCATTGCGGAACGTCTCCTTTCAAAGCAGAAAAAGCCTCTACTTTTTTTCCTTCAGCACTTGTAGTTATTACCTTATCCCATGTAAGCAAATCAGGATTATAAATGAAACTTATTTCCCATCGACCATTGGCTGCTTTACGGTTTACAGTCTCTCCCGTTACCGGATCTATCGCATCATACGTTGTTGTAGTAGTAGTATCCAGCACAGTAGCATAATCAAAAAGCGAATCCATATCAAACGACCCGGTGGTGAGGTCATAGACGATTGGCTCTGCCGTTTCTCCTTCCACTGCAAATACTGACGGAATCAATGACATAAGCATTGCCGCCGCAAGGATAATTGATAATAGTTTTTTCATTTTGTTTTCCTCCTTGAAATGTATAAAATGTACTGCCTCCCCGCCCGGATTTTTTGCATAAAAATTCAGGAAGAGGCAGATGTTTTATTTCGTGGCACATATCGCCACACTTTTGTAATAACATTTTAACATTTCCGAGCGAAAAATCCAATGTAAAATATTGCATGTTTTGGGCAAAACAAAAAGCCCGGCATCAAACCGGACGCTCTATAGCTACTGTTTTTTCTTACTTCACAACAACTTTCGTTTTTTGCTTGACAAACACAACGAAATATAGTACAATAAAAGCACAAAGAGGCTACCGGCAGACGGTTCAGCCCTCAAATGTTAAGTTAAAAGATTAACCGCACGTTTGCAGACAGGGCGGTTAATCTCTTTTTATGCTCATAATTACAATCGTCACAATAGATGTAATTGCAATGGTATATTGTAATAAATCCTGCAACGTTATGTACATACGCATCCCTCCATTCAGAGGGCGAGAATTGAACCGCCTACCGTAGTTGGTAGCCACTTTGTACTTGTTTCCAAGCACGTTCATTGTAACACATCACTTCCCTCTTGTCAATATAAGGCGCGTTTCTTACCGCCCCCTCATCCAATGTTAAAATATTGCACGTTTTTTTCGGGATTTGTGCTTGATAAGACACTCTTTTTATGATAAAATAAAGTAAACTCGGTAAATTATCCGCAAGGAGGTGTCAGTTATGTCAGAAAAAGTGATTATTCCCCGGCTTCATGCCGGAACTCAACCGGCGTTAAAGAGTACGGCATTTTCTCTTCGCATACAACCATTTCAGGTTCGCGTTAATGAGCTTTCACGCATCGGCGAATCCCACTGGCATGACTACACCCAGCTGTGGTATACGGTTTCCGGCTCGTATGATCAGGTAATAAACGGTGAGCTGGTACATATGACCCCCGGCAGCCTTGCGCTGATTTTCCCGTTCACCACGCATTCCGTGGACACTTCGGCAACCACTCCCGCAAATATCCGCATTATATGCATTTCTATCTTTGAAGATCTTTTCAGCAAAAACATTATGCCCTTCCGCCCGCTTTCCTACGTAGCATCTGTTTTTGACAAGCTTATCCTCTCGCCGCTTATCAATCTTTCCGGCAAGGCAAGAGAGCGCATGACAGAGCTTTTCGAAGACTGCTATGCAGAGTATGAGCGACATAATGATATGCAAGAGCGGAAAATATTCAACAATATTTCAAATATTTTTGAGCTTCTTGCAATCAACAGCAGCTCAAAAATATCCGATGCAAAGCTTTTGCGTGCCGTTGATCAGTCTATCGTCATATCCGAGGCAGCCCGGTTTATCGGAGAAAATGCAAAAGAGGCCATCCCGCTTGATGAAATTGCAAAGCTTACCTTTATGTCCAAGCGCTCATTTAATGACAAGTTTAAAAGCTGCACAGGACAAACCTTTTATGATTTCTATATGCGTTCGCGAATGGTACACGTTATAAAGCTTCTCAGGTTTTCAAATAAATCTCTTTCCGAGATTGCGGACGAATGCGGCTTTTATGACAGCGTTCACTTAAGCCACACTATAAAAAATATGTATGGCTTGTCCCCCGCAGAGCTTCGTGAACAAATGCTTTTGCGAAGCCTGAACTACGGAGAGCTGCTTCACGCAAAGCGTATGGAACGTATAGCGTGGATGAATATAAGCGATGAAAAGATCGACCTTTTCTATCGCGGTTCAATAGGCGAAAAGGTATTCTAAAACGCAGATTTCGATATGACGCTAAAATCCCTCCACCGCCATTCGGCGGTCCCCCTCCCTTTAGGCAAGGGAGGCTTTTTCTGCGTTTTTTTACATTGCAATCCTGATGTAGATATGTTAAAATACCTCCGTATAATTTTCGGAGGTGTTTTTTATGCGAAAAATTGGTATAAGATATTACGATACAGATCTGACTGAAAAGAGCTTTCGTGAAATGCGTGAGGGTGGTATGACTGCCGTTGAGCTGTGCCTTGTTAAAGAGCCGGACAACCTTGATTTTAAAAAGGTACGCACGCTTGCAGATACATACGGAATTGATATCTGGACAGCTCATCTTCCGTTCCAGCGAGAGTGGAGCGTGGTTCAGCAAACTAAGGAAGACCGCGACTGGGCGTTTGATTTCCAATGCAAAATGATTGAGCGCGCAACGGATATCGGCTGCACGCGTTTCGTCTCTCACCCAAGCTCTATTATCCGTGAAGAGTGGGATCGCGAAGAGTGCCTTGAGCAAACGAAGGATGCGCATTTCCATCTTGCAGAGTTTGCCGCCGCGCGCGGTGCGGAAATCGCAGTTGAAAATATGGTTCCAATCTGTCTTGGCAGAACAGCGGACGAGCTTTTGGATATAGTAAACGTAAACCCCAAGCTTCGCGTTTGCTTTGATACAAACCACTTACTTCTTGACACTCACGATGAATTTATTGACAAAATACGCGACAAACTAATAACAGTTCACATAAACGACTATGACTTTGAAGACGAAAAGCACTGGCTTGCAGGCGAGGGCAAGATCGACTGGGTTGCACTTTATAAAAAGTTTTGCGAAGTCGGCTATGAAGGTGCATGGATATACGAGCTTTCTCCCGGATCGATGAAGGATTTCCGAAGCCGCCCGCTCACCGTCCGTGATTTTTACAACAACGCTATGGAAATATTCTCCGGAAAGCAACCGTCAATAGTATAAACCAAATGATTAAAACCGGCACTGCAAAAATGCAGTGCCGGTCATGTTTTATACCGATATTCTTATTTGTAGTTCTGGTATGCGTTGTCGTAGATTGCAAGAATCTCGTCAATCGGCTGAGTTGCAAGCTCTTCCTGGAACTTATCCCACTCGGTAAGCGGGCGCTGACCGATGATGAACTTTGTGAGGTTCTCCTGTACCATCGTGGTAACAGAGGTATTGAGGTCGGAAAGCTGCTGTTTCTCTGCAGCTGAAAGCTCCATATAGCTTGTCGGGTCAAGCTCCGGATAAGTGTGCTCAAGCAAGAAGTCTGTTGTAGCTGCCTGCTCCTCGGAGATTGAAGCATCGATGGATTCCGGATCTACACGGAGATATGTTCCGATTGTCTGGAAGCCATAAAGAAGCTTTGCATTGTCGCCCTCATTCGGGAGAATGTACTGCTTCTTGCCGTCGACGACCTCATATGTCTCGCCTTCCTTACCCCAGCTTATGATATCACTGCCTTCGTCGGAGTAGAACCAGTTTACATATCGCATTGCATTTACGATTGAGCCTTCGTCGCCGGTGTTCGGTACTCCAAAGCCCATCGGGTCATTGTTGTACTTATTAACCATATTGACGCCGATGCCGTTTGTGGACTTCGGCGGCACCATTGCAGCGATTGTGTATTCCGGATTATTTGTACGCGCGAGGTTGTTGAAGAAGTCGATACGTGTCTGATACTCCGGCATAATGAAGCCGCGGTCGGTAGTTATAAGCTCCTGCCATGATGAAGCGTTGATAGTGATGAAATCTGCCGGGATGAGCTTCTCATTTACCATCTTATTAAGGAAGGTTACGATTTCAAGCATAATCTCGCTCTCGGTAACACCGTAGCACCATTTTTCGTTTTCGAAATCATAGTATGCACCGGTGTGGAAGTTCGGCTTAAAGGATGAACCCATGACATTGATGTTGTTGAGACCAGATCTCATGCAGAACGGGAAGGACTCCGGATAGAGCTCTTTAAGCTTTTTTGAAACGGTGTAAAGCTCGTCCATTGTCTCGGGAGTCTTAAGGCCGTGCTTGTCAAAGATATCCTTACGGTAGAGCCAGCCGCGGAGGTTTGTTGCGCGCTCCATACCGTAGATGGGAGCAAAGTAAACCTTGCCGTCGGCAGCACGGCGGGTGTCGCGCATCCACTGCTCATCCTCCGGAAGAGAATCCCAGAACTTGTTGTAGTCCGGAAGGAATTCTTCGTAATCATCAAGCGGAAGGAATGCGCCCTGCTCACAGTAGTCTGCATACGTTCCGGGCTTGCCCTGGAAGCCGAATACGTCCGGGAGATTATCCGGAGCTGCCATTACAAGAGAGAACTTTGTTCCGAAGTCTGACGACGGAACAGCGTTTACGTTGATCGTACCGCCGATTGCCTCTTCGATGTAGTCCCATACCTTCCAGTTTTCGTCATACGGCCAGGAAGCATGGCTTGCGATGGTGACGTCAAGAACTGCGTCATCCGGGATTTGTTTACCCTCGGGGATGTCATACGAGACTTCGCTGCTGACACCGCCGTTTCCGCCGCCGCATGCGCAGAGAGCGAAAACCATCACAAGTGCGAGGATAAGTGCTGTGATTTTTTTCATGTGTGTTTCCTCCTTGTTTTTCGCGGTTTACCGCGTTTTTTAACATATATAATTATACCCGACAGACAAAGAAATGTCAACGAAAATATGAAAATTCTGTAATATAATTTCAATATTACGACATTTTTGAAAGCACCTTATTTTGTTATTTAGTTGCCAAATTTATCAAAATATGCTAAAATAGGAACACAAATATCTTACGGGAGTTTTAATTATCCATGGAACAGGAATTACAAAAAAGACTATGCGATTTAGCAGATAATACAGCCCGGACAAACCGACAAAGCTCCACCGCATTCCTCACTCCGGCAGAAAGCGCCGAAGCGATGAAATTCTGCCGCACCCGCCACGATGTAGCTTATCTTTTTTCAGGTGGCTTTGACGGCGCGGAAAGAATGCGGCTGTTCTTTCTGCCCGACTATATCTCCGCAGAGGATTTTCCACTTTGTGAAAACATAACGGCAATTCACGCAAAATGTCCGTTCGGAAACCCGTCACACCGTGACTGGCTCGGCTCGCTTATGGGGCTTGGCATCAAGCGCGAGACCGTCGGAGATATCTTATCGCTCGGTGACGAAGGATATATCCTCTGTACGCCGCAGGTCGCCGGTTTTATATGCGACAATCTTACAAAAATCGGCAGATTCGGCGTAAAATGTCAAACAGTCCCGCTCTCCGACATCCGCGTTCCCGAGCCGGTCTTTGATGTTGTTTCGGGAACGGTGGCATCGCTTCGCGCCGATACCGTTCTTTCTCTTGCATTCGGAATATCCCGAACAAAGGCAGCAGAGCTTATCCGTGACGGAAAATTTTCACTTGACCACATCGAAGAGACAAGCCCCTCCTGCGAAATATGCGAGGGCGCACTGCTCTCCCTTCGCGGATACGGCAGAGCACGGCTTGCCGGTATCGGCGGCATGAGCAAAAAAGGGCGTCAATTTATTGAAATACACGTGTTTTCTTCAAAATAAAGGAATCCTTCCCTTTACCGGGAAGGATTCCTTTATTTTGTGACAGTTACTTTTGTTTTAATCGTTGCGGCGTAAGCGCTGTTGCAGAGACCGAGGAATGCGGAGATTATGAAGAGAAGCTCTATACCAAGCGTCTGCCATATCCACCCGCCGAAAAGCGCGATGAAGATAGTTATAACGTGGTTTATCGAAACGCCGGTTGATATGGTCGCTTTAACTTCCTCCTCATTATCGGACAAGTCTCTGACATAAACATTCGACGCCATTGACGCAAGCGAAATTATTGCATCAAGCACGTAATTTATACAGCATATTATAAATGCAATATTTGTCGGGAAAATTCTGTGCGCAAAGCCATAGAAGAAGCACACTGCCACGAGAATGAGCGTATCCGCAACCATAACTGCCTTATATCCGATTCTGTCAATAATACGCCCGACAACCGGAGATGCGAAAAAGCACGCAATTGCCGAGACAGCGAAGAGAAGGCTTATCGTTGCGGCATTTGCACCGTAGTGAAGAATAAGCACATACGGTCCGAAGGTAAGGAAAACCTGCTTGCGGGCACCGTAAAACATTTCGAGCATATAGTATTTGGTATACTTTTTATGGAAGTAAAAGCGGCGCTTGTTTTTATCGGTTTCGCTTTTTCCGAAAATGCGGAATGAAAACGCAACGCCCACCGCCGCAAGAACAGCCGCCACCCAGAAAAACGCCGTATACGCTCCCCTGCCCGAAAAAGCGAGAAATGCAGGGATTATCACGAGATACCCGAAAAGCGTTCCTATCTGGTTCACCGAGGTCTGCGCACCCAGTGCCGCGCCACCGCACCCCGGTGCGGCGTATTTGAGCGAAAGTGTGCTTTTCATTCCTATCTGCATATGCTCACCGACAGAATATATGCATATGGCAAGAATTGCAAGAACCTTAGTCGGCGGAAGAATTGCATGCATCGCCATTCCTCCGAGCATAATCACAGCGCCCGCCTTATAAATCGTTTCCGCAGACAGCATATAAAACGCCGCAAGGATGAATATAAGAAGAATTCCGGGAAGCTCTCGGAAAAACTCGGTTACACCTCTGTCCATCTCTCCCATTTTGACAATTTCAGCAAGGAAATTATCAAGCATTCCCTTATACAGACCGTAAGATATACCCGTAATAAGAACGGACAGCAAAAACATCCGGAACGGAGTGTTCTCTGCAAAGACTCCCTTTATTTTCAGAACTGACAGCTTGTTTTTCATAACTTTACCTCATAACTTTGTCTTTTTCGGATAATATAATAGCACAAAAGCTTACACATTTCAACATATGCGTAAGCTTTTGTGTTAACTTTTTTCTTTTATTTACCTGCCTGCATCTCCGAAACTGCCTCTAAAACTGCATCCGCCATAAAGATGAGCTGTTCCTCAGAAAGTCCGTAAAGCGGAAGGTGAGTAAAGCGTTTGTAGAACACTTCCTCGCACACCGGGCATGTTGCCGCAATGCTGTCGCGGTCGTATCCGTGCTCACGGATAACATCAAAGCGATAAAGCGGACCGAAATGCGGGATGTTCGTAACTCCCTTTTCGGTGAGCTTTTCCTTCAATGTCTGAATATCTCCTCCTGCCTTCTGTGGATCTATCTGGAGAAGATACATATGGAAGGACGGCTGAATGTCCTTTTCATTGACCTTCTGCGGGATGATTGCGTCATTCTCCGCAAAGCGACGTGTGAGATACTCTGCCGCCGCTCTTCTCTCTGCAATGATTTTCTCATTACGCGCAACCTGAAGCTGAAGCCCAAGACCCTGGATTTCGGTTGTTGAGCTGTTGCCGGCAACGGATGTGCCGTACTTTCCTTTAATTGATGTGATGTCATAGAGCCAGTTATCAATTTTGCGGGAAAAATCAAGACCGAGGAAGCGTGCGCGCTTCATATCCTCCCGGAAGCTCTCTATATTTGTGGTAAGAATACCGCCCTCACCAAAGGAAGTGATGTTCTTCACCTCGTGCATAGAAAATCCTGCGAAATCACCGATTGTGCCGACTTTTCTGCCCTTATACACCGCGCCGAAGCCGTGTGCGGCATCTTCAAGAACGAGAATGTCGTGCTTTCTTGCAATTTCCATAAGCGGATCCATATCTACCGGATAGCCGCCGATATGTACAGGAACAATCATCTTTGTCTTATCGGTAATCTTGCGTTCAACGTCCTTCGGGTCCATATTGATGGTCTCAGGGTCAACGTCTGCAAAAACAAGCTTCGCGCCGACAGAGAGCGGATATGCCATTGTAGCGACAAAGGTGATAGCCGGAACGATAACCTCATCCCCCGGACCTATGCCTGCATATTTATATGCAATTTCAAAACCGGCGGTGCAGTTTGCAACAAAAGCGCATCCGCGTGTTCCGAGGTATTCATCCACCATATCCTCTGCCTTTTCAACCTGAGAGCCGAGAGAAAGCTTTCCCGGAGGCGTGGAAATCTCCGAGAGCTTATAAATCTCTTTCTTTATGTTGTCAAAAATTGCGTCGTATTCCGCTCCTTCGCCCTGCATAAGAAACTTTACAACGGCAAGAAGATCGTCTGCGTTGTAATTTTCACCGACAGCCGCCCAAGGAACACGGGTTTCTCCGGTGTTGTATCTGAAATCTGTAGCCTTTTTTGCCATTTGAAATTACTTCCTTTCGTATCAGTATATCTATATAGTAAAACAAAAACTCACGTTTGTCAATAATTATTTTAAGCATTGCAAAAATTATTTTGCAAATTCATCTATTGACAAAATTTTACATATTTGATATTCTATAATCCCCGGCAAAATTCGACTTAAAAGGACGGATGAAACAATGAAAGAAACGGGAATCGTAAGAAAAATTGATGAACTCGGAAGAATCGTTTTGCCCATTGAGCTGCGCAAGCTTCTCGGGATTGACCAGCGTGATCCGATTGAGATCTTCGTTGACGGAGATGCAATTATTTTAAAAAAGCATCATTCCAAATGCATTTTCTGCGGAGCGGATTCCTCCCTTTCCGAATATAAGGGAAAGCACGTTTGTGCCACTTGTGCCAAAAACCTTGCAAAATAGTTTTTTATATGTATGAAGTTGGGCTGCAAAAAGTCAATCTCTTTTTGCAGCCCGATTATTATAGGGGATAGGAAAAAGGTTTTGCGTTCCGGAACCTTTTTATATTCCCTATTTTCATTTGCCGCAGCAACCGTAAGATACGGGCTTGCAATCACACGGCGGATTATCGGGTATCGCTCGTGACGGCGGGAAAAACTCTCCGACAGGGAATTTGATTTTCCGGAAAAGGTCGCAGGGGCTGTCTTCGCTGGAGCCGACGCATTCTTTTTCGGGCATGCAGAAATCGTATGCCGGAATGAGAATCTGGCTGTCGCGCTCAAGGCGAACGATAGAAAACTGACCGAGAGTTACAAGAAGGTTCTTGCAGCCTCCGCTGACGACGAGTTCATCATCAAAATACTCTTTTATGCATTGCGGTACGTCACAGAGCTCGTCGCAGTTGCATTCGCACTCCGGCGGCGTGCAGCTGCACACCGTTTTAGCCTCGCAGATATCCGCGTCAAGGAATATCGGGTCAACTGCTTCAACGAATGCAGTCGGCATATTTGATGCACACTTAGAGCAAGCCGGAAGCTCGGAGCTGAATATCTTCACATCACCCTCGCTGCCGAAGAGAATTACGTTTTTGTCGTAAATCGCAAGCCCTTTTACCTTCTGTGTTCTTCCGTTGCACGCACAGACCTCTGCTGTGATATAGTAGAAAAATCTTATATCAACCGAGTAAAAGCCGCGGTTGAACGCTACATCGCGCACATCTATGTTCGTCCAGAGAAGCTTCGCATCACGGCTCTTTACGCTTGTTGCGCAGTCGAGAATTTCCTGGGAACAACGAGTGGGATACACGCGCAGGTTCTCTATGCACTCTTTATCACGGCATGAGTCGTAGATTCTTTTTGTATGGATACACACAGCCTCTTTAACACACGGCGGGTTTCCGTGGATCGGGCCGGGCAAAACCTTATCAGGCATTTGCACATAACCTCCCGTAATAATGTTTTGAAGTCTCCTTCACTACATATTATGCGAGGTTTCCTTTTCGGTGAAAAAAATGGGCATTACTTTCCTTTTCTTTTCTGAGCGAACACAAGAAGAAAGAGAGGCAAAAGCACATACGCCGCGACAACCCATCCCGCCCCGGGCGTCCATTCCACCATCCCGCGAAGCGCAGACAAGTCGCGGTAAATAAGCTGCGTCATAGCGGCACATATAAGCGCAAGAGGAAGGCTTAGCCCTTCTTTTTTTGTGATTCCGAACATCCCGCAAATCATATCTTCGGCAAAGAGCAAACACACCGAGGTTTTAAAGAACAGCGACAGCGTCATTGCAATACAAGCGAGAATCTCGGTGTGCTGAATAAACCCGCCAACACCGCGCACTGACATTGCCGTAAACACGGGATAAAAATCAGTTCCTGCAATCTCTTCCCCGAGCGTCGCAACCGTCACGGCAGCGATAAGCGCAAGAGAGAGAGCCGAGCCTGCAACCGACCACAAAAAGAACTTTTTTCGCGCAGGTCCCTTCTCCATTCGCGTATACACCGAAAAAAGAGCAAACACCGTTCCGAACCGGTTTAAAAACACCTCTCCCGCTCCGCTAAAAAATGAACCAATCTCTTTTCCTGAAGGAATAAGACGCGAAAACTCCATCCACCTGATACCGAAAAAGACAAACACAGTAAGCACCGCCGCCGAAAACCAGAACAAAAGCCGCGCCGCACCGGACACTGCACACAGCCCGCTACGAAGTGCAAGAGCGGAAATAATCGCAATAAGGAGCGGAAGAATAATCTGCGGGGTTCTGAAAAGCGCTGTTATCTGCACAAATCGGGAAAAAACCGTAAGCGAGAGAATGCATGTAACAAGTGCAAAAAAAGCCGTTACGCCTCCAAAAAATCGTGCCCCCCATTTTCCGCACACCGAAGATAGAACCTCATAAAAGCTCTTTTCCGGAAATTTGTCGCATACGGATGCAATACACCATGCAATAAGAGTTGCCGCCGCACCTGCAATAATATGCGCCACCCATGCGCCGCTACCTGCATCGCTTCCCGACATCACGGAATAAGCGTTTGCAAAAATCACAAGAGCGCACACCGCCGCGCCTGAGCCGTTTGTTATTCTTCCGTCTCGCATACAGTTACCTCATAAATATAGAAATCATTCCGGAAAGAGACGCACCGACGTGGTCGCTTTCCGCGGCGATACCCGAAAACACCGCCAGAAGAAGTGATATGGCACCAAGTATTATATATGCATTCTTTTCTTTACTCTCACGCGCCCGGAAATCAAAAAACAATGCCGCTAAAAAAACAGCAGGAAGAACATAACTCATTTCTTTCCTCCGAGAATATTACTTACAATTACCTCACACGTCACCTCTGGAACCTTTCCGTCCGTTGCGAAAATCTCTCCGATGCCGTTTTTCTGTGCATACGAAATCAGCCCTGAGAATGCGTTTTCAAGATATTCTTTTGCGCTGCCTTTCATCATTTCCGAATCAATCTCCCCCTGCACTCCCGCAGGAGACAGCACGCACTTAACATTGAGCTTCACGGCATCTCCCAGCTCCTTTTTCTCTATATCATTTGCAAGTATTTCAAAAGAGGCACGCCCTCCCCGTGGCAGAACAAGCGTCGGGAGATATCCTCCCGAGCCTTTTTTTCTCATTAACGACAGAGCAAGTATCTGCTCTCCGTCAAGAAAGGCGGCAATCTTTCCGTTTTTCATAACCGCACCGCCTGAAAGAAGCATCTTTTCGTCCTCTACGCTTGCCGTCGGCAGGATATATTCGCCATCTGCCTCGCGCTCCCTGAAAATCTCCCACACGCGCTTTGCGAAAAACCGTCTTGAATTTTCTTCATTGGCGAACATATCCGAAATGCTTTCAAAAACATCGCTCCCGCCGGAAGGTGTGGTTTCAATAAGTTCTTCCGCACGGCTATCGCGCACAATCACCGGTGCAATGTCAAGATAAACATCCTGCACGCGCAAAACAGTATCCAGAATTTCATCTGTAAATTGCGCAGCTTCTTCTCCGATAATAATACAGCTTGTGTGCCCCCAGTAAAGCTTTTTATCCGCGCGGCAGCTGAGTTCTCTTACCGCCTCAAAAAAGCTTCCGCCTTCTGCTGTGTATTTTGCGCCCTCTTTATCGTCAATTCCCCCGGTTGGCGCGCACACCACGGTTACGCGAACGCCATTCTCTGCGGCATCTATCCCAACACCATTTACAATCTCCTGCATATTAAGCTCGTTATAGTCAAAGCATCCACCAAGCATAAGCAAAAGGCACGCCGAGAAGAAAAGTCTCATAACCCGCATTAAAGCTTCCTCCGGAATCGTATTTTATTAAGGTGCGATATTGCATACGGGCGGTGAATCATTCTCTCGCGCAGAACGCGCACATACCCGTCTTTCGCCCCGTCGCGCGTGTGGGGAATTATATATGAAGTAAAGTCCACACCAAAGGACCGGAGCGATGATATATACGCGGCAAAGCCTATCACGCACACTGCATATCCGTATATTCCGAGAAGTGAGGAAAAAAGCAGAAAAACAAGCCGGAGAATTGCAATTGCGCCGTCAAGCTTTGGTGTAAGAAACGACGCTATTCCGCACATTGCTACAATTATAATCATCTCGGCAGATACAATGTTGGCGGTAACTATACTCTGACCGAGGACGATGGCACCTACGGTGCTTACCGTAACGCCTATCGCCTTCGGCAGGCGCACCCCTGCCTCACGCAAGAGATCAAACAAAAGCAAAAGCAAAAACATTTCCACTGCCGCCGGAAACGGAACCTGCGCCCGGCTTTTTGCAATACTTATAAGAAGATTTCGCGGTATCATCTCTTTGTGGTATGATATGAGCGCAATATAAAGTGCCGGCAGGCTCACCGCGGCAAAGAACGAAACAAAGCGCAGAAGACGCGTAAAGCTTGCAAAGATGTGGTTTTCATAATAATCCTCGTTCGCCTGGAAATTTTCAAGAAACAAATACGGAAACGTAATTGCATACGGCGTTCCGTCAACGAGCAGTGCTGCCCTTCCCTCAAACAGCTTTGCCGCAACAACATCCGGCCGCTCAGTTTTTCCCGTTGTATCAACAAGCGAAGTGGGGCTATCCGTAACAAGCTCTGAAATGTAATTTACATCAAGCACGGAATCAATTTCAAACGATGAAAGACGGCGCTCCATTTCTTTTATAAGCTTTTCTTCACACAAGCCCTCAATATAAACAAGGCAGGTTCTCGTTCGGCTGACCTTTCCCACCTCTATAAACCTGAATTTAAGGTTGGGATTCTTGACCTTACGCCGTATAAGCCCGATATTTGTGACGATAAGCTCCGAAAATCCTTCCTTTGGTCCGTTCACGGCATTTTCCGTTTCGGGAATGCTTATTCCGCGGATTGCGTATTTTTTTGAGTTTGCCGCAATCGCGCGCGGGCAGGTATCCACAAGCACAACCGTATCACCGATAAGCACGGAGGTTACAGCATCAAAGGGAGTGTCCTTCACACTGACATCATCTGTGCTTATTACAGTCGCGGCAAGAGTTTCCGAAAGAGTATCTCCGAAAACAATCCCTTCCGGATTGAATTTAAGAAGTGGACGGACAACGTTCTGGTCGATAACAATGTTATTTACAAGCACCTCGGTAAATATTACATACCCGCGCACTTTATCATCATATCTGTTCCTGAATGGACGAAAGATAACCGTTTCATCGTCGCCGAGAATTTCGCGCATAAGCGCAACATCCCGCTCAAGAGCGCCGGTAAATCTCATATTTTTAAGCTCTTCGGCAGAGAAGCCTCTTCGCATTTTTTCTTCCTCCGTTGCATTTATGTGGCTTATCTTCCCACAAAACAGAGGATTTATACTGTTTCAACCTTCTCCTTGCGTTTTTTTCGACGAACGCGGTTTATATGGCGCTCAAAATCACCGTTATCCATAAGCTCTGCAAGCACATACTGTTCAAAGCTCGGTACCGTGCAGGAATAAAACCCTAATTTTTCATTGAACAACGGAACAAGCCGCTCCGGCAGCACCATATATCCGACACGGACCGACGGTGACACAGTTTTTGAAAAAGTGTTTATGTATATAACACTACCGCTCTTCGAAAGAGAAAAGACCGTTTCTTCCGCCTTTGCAGATACCGAAAATTCCGACTCAAAATCGTCCTCTACAATATACCTTTCTCCCTTTTCTGTCCAGCGGATATACTCGTGTCTCTTCGAGGCAGATGCCGAAACTCCGCTCGGAAAGCTGCGATATGGGGTTATGTGAAGCACCTGTGCCGGGCTTCCGTGCAGCTGGGCGCTTTCTATCCCGTCGTTCCCAAGCGGAAGGCTTTCATACTTCACACCGGAAGCACGGTATACCTGTTCTATTTTTTCATATGACGGAGCTTCTATTGCATATATCTTTTCGCGCCCAAGAAGCTCTACAATCAGCCCGTACAGATATTCTGCGCCCGATCCTATAACTATCTGATCGGGAGTTACGTAAATACCGCGACTGCGCGCGAGATAATGCGAAATCGCACATCGCAGCTCCGCACACCCGTTTCCGGGCGAGCGCTCAAGAATTTTTTCCCCATAATCGGAAATAACCCTGCGCATAACTTTCGCAAGAACTGAAAACGGGAAAACATCCGATGCGGAATTTCCCGAAAAAAAGGCATATTCTTTTACCGTTTTTTCTCTTTCGGGAAAAGAAGCGAAGCTTTCTTCCTTGCGAAAAGACACAAAATATCCGCTTCTCTCCCTTGCCTCTGCGTACCCTTCATCGCACAAAAGAGCATAACAATGCTCAACCGTTACGGTGCTTATCCCAAGCTCCTCCGCCACGGTACGCTTCGACGGGAGCCTTTCTCCAAACAGATAAATTCCGTCCGTTATGTCTTTTCTTATCTGCTCATACAACTGCAGATACGCAGGCTTTCCCGCATTTCTCTCAATTAAATATTTCATCTGGTATTATAATTTTCTCCAATTCTGACTATTTTAATATAACCAAAACTATTATATCCTATCATTGGAAATAATTCAATAAGGGAAGTGTATTTTTTATGAAAAACAACAAAACAAAGCTCGTTGTTCTCTCGGCACTGCTTGCCGCAATAATTGCACTCTGCACGCGCTTTACCGCGATTCCCGTTTTCGGAGGTATGGGATACGTACATATCGGAGATTCGTTTATTTTCCTTGCCGCAGCCATTCTTCCGACACCGTATGCGATGCTGGCTGCCGCCTGCGGCGGTGCTCTCGCCGACCTTATGTCCGGCTTTGCTGCATATGTTCTGCCCACAGCCATAATAAAAGCGCTTATGGCACTTATGTTTGCCGGACAAAAGCGCGAAAAGCTTCTTTCAAAACGCAATTTTCTCTCAATAATCCCGGCAATCGTCATTCTCGTCGGCGGATATTATATTGCTGAGGCTATTATATACCGGAGCTTTATAAGCCCGCTTATCGGAATGGTATGGAATCTTCTTCAGGGCGTTTTCTCGGCAGTGGGCTTTGCAGTTCTTGCCGCCGCACTTGACAAGACGCGTCTGCGCGACCGCCTCGGCGTGTAGTACAAGAAATATTACAGATATCAGATGACGGTTATTTTGCATCCGCCATCTGATTGTTTTTTTCGTCTCCTGAAATTGTGTAAAATCCGTGAATAATCTATGTAATCGATTGACGTTTCGCAGAATTTGTGATATCATATAGAATTGATATAATATCAGTGTAAATAAAGGAAATTTTGTTATTATGTGGATTGCCGAAAATTTTGACGATTATAATGTTATAGACTGCGGAGACGGCGAAAAGCTTGAACGCTGGGGCGATTATTATCTTGTCCGCCCCGAACCTCAGGCTATATGGTCTTCCCTTAGAGCGCATCCGCGCTGGAAGAAATACGACGCGCTTTATTCCCGCTCATCCTCCGGCGGCGGAAGCTGGACGAACAGAACCCTCCCTGCTTCATGGTCAATTAAATACAAGGATCTCACATTTAATTTAAAGCCGATGAACTTCAAGCACACCGGCATTTTCCCCGAGCAGGCATCAAACTGGGATTTTATTATGGATATGGTCTCAAATGCCGGCAGACCGGTAAACGTACTTAATCTCTTTGCTTATACAGGTGCGGCCACCATCGCTGCGGCAAAAGCAGGCGCTTCCGTCTGCCATGTTGATGCGGCACGCGGGATGGTTGCATGGGCGCGCGAAAACGCGGCAAGCTCAGGGCTTTCCGATGCGCCTATCCGCTGGATAGTGGATGACTGCGCAAAGTTTGTTGAGCGCGAGATAAGGCGTGGCAGAAAATACGATGCAATCATTATGGATCCGCCGTCATACGGACGCGGACCTACCGGCGAGATATGGAAGATTGAAAACAACTTGTTTGATTTCGTAAATCTCTGCTCAGGCGTGCTTTCGGATGAACCGCTGTTCGTTCTTATAAGCTCGTACACCACGGGGCTTGCTCCGTCTGTTACAAAATATATGGCAGATATGATATTCACAAAAAAATACGGCGGGGTAAGCGAATGCGATGAGCTTGGTCTTCCGGTTTCCGAAACCGGACTGTACCTGCCGGCAGGAAGTGCCATGAGGTGGCACATTTAAGAGGTTTTCACGTCATGAAGGATATTATAAAATCGGAAAATCTTACATTCAGATATAACACCGGGGAATCGGGCGGCAAGACTGCCCTTTCCGAGGTCAACGTTTCCGTCCGCGACGGAGAGTATCTCGCTATTCTCGGTCACAACGGCTCGGGCAAATCCTCGCTTGCAAAGCACTTCAATGCCGTTCTTCTCCCCTGCGGAGGACGTGTTCTCGTTGACGGTATGGACACACTTTCCGAAGAGCTTCTGTTTGAGATACGCAGAACGTGCGGAATGGTCTTCCAGAATCCCGACAACCAGATTGTCGCAACGATAACGGAGGAAGACGTTGCCTTCGGGCCGGAAAATCTCGGTCTTCCGAGAGAAGAAATCCGCAAAAGAGTTGATGATGCACTCAAAACAGTTGGTATGTATGAATACCGCGATCATGCACCGCATCTTCTCTCCGGCGGTCAGAAGCAACGCATAGCAATCGCGGGAATCATTGCAATGCGCCCGCGCTGTATCGTCCTTGACGAGCCGACATCAATGCTTGACCCGTCCGGTCGGCGCGATGTGCTGAGAATAACGCGTGAGCTTAACAAAAACCACGGCATCACGATTGTTCTTATTACGCATCATATGAACGAAGCCGCAATGGCAGACAGAATAATAATCATGGACCGCGGAAAACAGGTTTTAGAAGGAACTCCAAAAGAGATTTTCCCGCAGACGGAGCTTCTTCACAAGCTTGGGCTTACCGTTCCGCAAACCGTTGAGCTTCTCTCGGAGCTCAACCGAAAAGGCTTTGATTTGCCGCTTGATAGAATCAGCGTAGAGGAATGTGCCGATGCTATTGCAGAAGCAATCAACAGATAAAACCGGAGGTATTACGTAAGGTGAACGCTATAATGAGCATACGGGGACTTTCGCATGTATACAGTCCCAAAACGCCCTTTGAATGTTCTGCTGTAAACGATATAAATCTTGACATCTATCCCGGCGAAACGCTCGGGATTATCGGTCATACCGGCTCGGGCAAATCTACGCTCATTTCTCACTTGAACGGCCTTATAAAGCCGTCCTCCGGCAGTATAACTTACTGTGGAGAGGATATCTTCAAATCAAAAGAGTTTACCCACAGCATCCGCTTTAACGTCGGTCTTGTTCTTCAGTATCCGGAATACCAGCTTTTTGAAGAAACGGTATACAAGGACATTGCCTTCGGCCCCGGTAATATGAAGCTTTCAGCCTCTGAGATTGACGAGCGAGTCCGCGAGGCTGCCCGCTTTGCAGGACTTGACGAATCGCTTCTTGATTCTTCCCCCTTCGAGCTTTCAGGCGGTCAGAAACGTCGCGTTGCCATTGCGGGAGTTATCGCAATGCGCCCGAAGGTTCTCATTCTCGATGAACCGACCGCAGGTCTTGACCCTGTGGGACGCGAGGATTTGCTCCGCCATATACGCGCCTATCGCGACGAGACCGGTGCCGCAATCGTTATTGTTTCTCACAGCATGGAGGACGTTGCCTCAATGGCAGACCGTCTTCTCGTTATGAGCGGAGGACGCGTTCTTCTTCAGGGAACGCCTGATGAAGTTTTCTCCCATTCTGAAATTCTTCTCGATGCAGGACTTGATATTCCGCAAGTCGCGCACATTGCAAATGCACTTCGAGCACGCGGGATAAAGCTTCCCGATGCTATATACACCGTAAAGCAGGCTGTCTCGGCAATCACTGCACTCGGAGGTGGAAACAAATGATAAAAGACGTTGCGCTCGGTCAGTATTTTCCGGGCAACAGCATAATCCACCGTCTTGACCCGCGGGTTAAGATAGTTCTCACAATTGCTTATATCATCGCGCTTTTCGTATGTAAAGGCATTATACCTTACTGCATCGTATCTGCACTTCTCATCACGGTTATCCTTATAACCAAAATAAATCTGCGCCTTATCTTCAAAAGTCTGCGTCCTATTATGATTTTACTGGCATTTACCGCTGTTCTTAACGTTTTTTACACCAAAAGTGGAGATGTTCTCCTTCAGCTCGGTGCAGTTTCCGTTACGACCGGAGGCGTGGCAACCGCGCTATATATGACGGTAAGGATCATTCTTCTTGTCGCAGGAACATTTGTGATGCTTACCTATACCACCTCACCGATAATGCTGACAGACGGTCTTGAAGCTTTACTTTCGCCGTTAAAGAAAGTGCGTTTTCCCGTCCACGAGCTTTCTATGATGATGTCAATTGCCCTGCGCTTTATTCCCACGCTTATCGAAGAAACAGACAAGATAATGTCTGCGCAGAAATCCCGTGGAGCAAGCTTTGAAACAGGAAGCCTTCTTTCCCGCGCACGGGCGCTTGTTCCCATTTTGGTTCCGCTCTTCATAAACGCATTCAAGCGCGCAGAAGACCTCGCACTTGCAATGGAATGCCGATGCTATCGTGGCGGAGAAGGCCGCGTGAGACTTCGCGTTTTCAAGCTTTCTTCCATTGATATTTATGCATGCATTCTTTTTGCTGTCCTGTTTGCGGCAATTGCAGTAATCTCGGCAGGCGTCAGCTTTGGAGTTGTGTTATGAGCAGAAATATCGCACTTTCGCTGTCTTATGACGGAACAGCGTACCACGGCTGGCAGACTCAGGCAAACGCCGCAAGCGTTCAGTCTTCGCTCAACGCTGCCGTTTCATCTCTCTTTTGCGAGCCGCTCAAGGTTGTCGGCTGCGGAAGAACAGACACAGGCGTTCATGCAAAAAAATATGTTGCGTCCGTTCGCACCGACTCCGATATTCCGGTATCGCGCATTGCTTACGCTTTAAGCTCGCTTTTACCAAAGGATATATCGGTAAAGAACGCATTTGTTGTTCCCGATGATTTTCATCCTGTTCATTCCTGCATTGAAAAGGAATATACTTATTATATCAGCAACACGCAGATGCGCGACCCGTTTTCAGAAAGATACTCTCTGCACTACAGATATCCGCTCGATACAGAGCTTCTCTCGCTTGCCGCATCTCATTTTGTCGGAACCCACGATTTTGCCGCTGTACGAAGCCTCGGCACTCCGGTAAAATCAACGATCCGCACAATATACAAATGCGACGTGACACGATGTGGTGATATTGTTTCTTTCACGGTTTCAGCAGACGGATTTTTATACAATATGGCGCGGACAATAGCCGGCACTCTCCTTGATGTTGCGGCAGGAAAAATCCGTGCCGGTGACATTCCGGAAATACTAGAAAGCGGAGACCGCGGACGTGCGGGTCCTACTGCACCGGCGCACGGTCTGCACATGACAAATGTTATATATCCCGAACGCTTCGGAATACAAATATGATTTATTACGGAGGCTTAAATGTCTGCAAAAAGAAAAGGAAGCAAGCACCTTTCAGGTCGTTTTGCCGTATTTACAACAATACTGCTTTTTGTTTGCAGTGTCATATTTCTTAATAACCGTATAACCTCGGGCTCGCTTAAGCGGATTTCGTATTGGATATTCAACGGTGTACGCGGCGATGCCACAGAAGCGTCAATTGCGTTTGATGCAAACGAGTATAACAAATTCACCTTGGTAAACGGAAACCTCTGTGTTATCTCTCCGGAAAAGCTTATATCTTACAAGCTTTCCGGCAAATCAACGCTTAATGAAGCTGTTCTTTTGCGTTCACCTGCCGTATCTGCTTCTAAATCACGTTTTGTGGCATATGACCTCGGAGGACTTAACTTCTACGTTGCAACGCCGGAAAAGCTTTTATATTCCGGAACATGCGACGCTCAGATTTTAAACATCAGTATGAACAGCTCAGGTGATTTTACAGTCGTGACGGATGACGATGACTGCAAGTCTTTGGTAACCGTGTACGACTCAAAATTTGAACCGGTTTATAAATTCCATTCTTCAGAAAAATACATTTTCGATGCCGCCGTTTCCCCGGGTGGGAAAACTGTTGCAATAGCGGCATACGGAACGACGGACGGAAGCTTTAACGCCGAGCTCCATCTTGGAAAAACCGCCGAGGATAGCTTTTATGCAACAGTCCCTCTCGGCGCCTCAATGCCGCTTGATATCACTTACAGAAAAGACGGAAAAATCTTCGTTATTTGCAACGACAGAAGTCTTCTTCTTGAGGGAAACGGAAACCTGATTTCTGAAATATCTCACGAAGATATGCCGTTAAAAAGCTTTACCGCAGCTGACGGAAAACACATTGCTATTCTTCTTGATAATTATCAGAACGGCGGAAACACAAGGCTTCTACTCGTTTCCGGAAACGGAACCGCAAAGTCTATGGATATTGAGGATGATGTTTATTCGATATCCTGTGCCGGCGACTATGTGTCTGTGCAGTATGCTGATAAATGCACCGTATATAACGACGAGCTTACTGCAGACAGCGAGTTTATGATTCCTGCATCAATCACGCACTGCATTGTAAATTCTGACGGCTCCGTGCTGTCGATAGGCGATAATTTTGCAATGCTTTATGTAGAATAAAATGTTACCGGAGGTGTTCGGAATGACTTTTACCCCTTTGATTGTTGACCTTGCCGCCGCGGCAATCCTTCTTTTCTCGGCACTGCGCGGAAGAAGCCGCGGACTGATAAAAACGCTTGCCGGGATTCTCGCAGTTGTTCTGGCATTTTCCTGTGCCGGTTTTCTCGCAGAGAAGGCAACTCCGTATATTTCAGAAAAATATGTTTCTCCTTATATAACCTCGGCAATTGAGCCAAAGAGCGAAGATCTCACTCCGCAGGAAGCTGCATCCGATCCAACTGCCGTCGGCGACCTTTTCCTTGACCTCGGCTTTTCCGAGAACATCGTGCATGATGCGATTTCGGACTTCACTGCAGCAATGACAAAAAGCATCGCAGAGCCGATTGTCGCAATGACAAACAGCATAGCGTATAAAATCACATACTCTGTTCTGTTCGTCATTTTCTTTCTTCTCTCTCTGCTTGTTCTGACGCTTTTATTCAAAATTCTGAACTTAGCGTCAAAAATTCCGGGAATCAATTTTATAAATAAAACACTCGGACTTATTTTAGGTATTATATTGGGTTATCTTATATTAGTGGCGCTTTCATTCGTAATGCTGAAATTCGGGATAGTTCTCACCCCGGAAACAATTGATAAAACCTTCTTATTAAAAAATATACTGAGCTTTTCTCCGATATCGATTCTCTCCGGCTCACTCAAAATGCAGTAAAAAAAGAATGTCAATTTTATATAAGTCAGGAAGTTAAAAACATGAATATACCGAATTTATTATCAATCTTCAGAATGTGTCTTGTTCCGGTTTTTGTGGTTGTCTTTTTCTCCGACAGCCCGCACGCGTATGCCTACGCCGCCGGCGTATATGCACTTGCAGGTATAACCGATGTGCTCGACGGCATTATTGCGCGCAAATTCAACCTTATAACTAAGCTCGGCAAAATCCTTGACCCTCTTGCCGACAAAATGATGACAATAACCGTCTTTGTGTGTATATCAATCGCAGGGCTTATCCCGTGGTGGATAATTGCACTGATATTTGCAAAGGATTTTCTTCAGGTTATGGGCGGAGTGAAGCTCTATAACGAGGTTTCTGCTGTTTTCCAGGCAAATGTTTTCGGAAAGCTTGCCACTGTCGTTCTCGTCATCGGAGGAATACTCATCCTTCTTTTTGACAAGGTCATTCCTCCCGTTGTTAGAACCGTTTTTGCCTATGCGGCGGTAGCCGTATCCTTTCTCGCATTTTTCAGCTACCTCTGCCAGTATCTTAAATTCAAAAAAACACACGATACTACATCGTTTTAATAAACAACTAAAAGTATAATCTATAAAAAGGATTGGTAAACTACTATGCAGCCTACTTTATGCAGCAGATGCAAAAAAAACCTCGCTGTAATATTTATCACAAAGGTCGAAGGTGACAAGACCACAAGTGAAGGCATCTGCCTTAAATGCGCACGCGAGCTCGGGATAAAGCCCGTCGATGATTTTATGAAAAAAATGGGCATTTCCGATGAAGAGCTTGACGCAATGACAGGAGAAATGATGGGTATGCTCGGCGAGTTTAGCGGAGACGAACTTCCCTCCCTTGCCGATGACGCCGCAGCAGAGGATGCTGACGGAAAAACAGCAACCTTTCCTTTTCTCAACAAGCTTTTCGGTGCTGTTCCCCATCAGCCGGAGCAGCCATCGCACGCCTCCGCACCAACCGGAGCAGAGCCGCGCAAGGGAGAAAAGAAGCCGCCGAAGTTTAAATTTCTCGACAATTTCTGCATTTCGCTCACAGACCGCGCAAAAAGCGGGAAGCTTGACAGAATAGTCGGACGCGACGTTGAAATCGAACGTGTTATCCAAATACTCAACCGCCGTCAAAAAAACAACCCATGCCTTATAGGTGAGCCGGGTGTAGGTAAAACGGCGATTGCCGAGGGCCTTGCAATAAAAGTAAGCGAAGGCAGCGTTCCCGCAAAGCTTTGCGACAAGGAAATATACCTTCTTGACCTTACTGCGCTTGTTGCCGGCACTCAGTTCCGCGGTCAGTTTGAAAGCCGTATGAAAGGGCTTATTGACGATATAAAAAAGAAGGGCAATGTTATTCTTGTTATTGATGAGGTTCATAACCTCGTCGGTGCAGGCGATGCTGAAGGCTCAATGAACGCGGCAAATATCTTAAAGCCCGCCCTTTCCCGCGGCGAAATTCAGGTTATAGGTGCAACCACCTTTACTGAATACAGAAAGCATATCGAAAAGGACAGCGCACTTGAGCGCCGTTTCCAGACGGTTATTGTAAACGAGCCGTCTATTGAAGAAACCGTAGAAATAATCCGCGGTATCGCGCATTACTACGAAGGCTTCCACTGCGTGCACATAACCGACAAAATAGCACGCCTTGCCGTCACACTTTCCGAGAGGTATATAACAGACCGCTTTCTTCCTGATAAGGCAATCGACTTAATCGACGAAGCTTGTTCTGATTTGAATCTTAAGAGCAAAGCAATCACAGAGCTTGCCCTTGTTGAGAAGAAACTCCGCGAAATCGAAACAGAGCGTGAGACGCTTCTGTCCGATACGTCTGAGCAGGCGTTTGAACGCCTCGCGCTTTTAAAGAGCGAGGAATGCAAGATGAACGAGCGCCGTGAAGAGCTTTCGCAAGAACCCGTTCCTGAGCTTTCGGAAGAGCATCTTGCAAGAGTTATTGAGCTGTGGACAAAGATTCCGGCATCTGCAATATGCGAAACAGAGTTTAAGCGCTTATCCGAGCTTGAGAGCCGCTTAAAGCGACGCATTATCGGTCAGGATGAGGCTGTCAGCTCTGTTGCCGCCGCAATAAAGCGCAACCGCGTGGGCATCTCCCCGAAGAGAAAGCCTGTTTCCTTCCTCTTCACCGGCTCCACCGGTGTCGGTAAAACCGAGCTTGTGAAGTGCCTCGCTTCCGATTTGTTTAACTCTCCCGAATCTCTTATCCGCCTTGACATGTCCGAGTTTATGGAAAAGCATGCTGTGTCAAAGCTTATCGGCGCACCTCCGGGATACGTCGGCTACGATGAAGCAGGACAGCTTACCGAAAAAATCCGCCGCAAGCCGTATTCAGTTGTCCTCTTCGATGAGATTGAAAAAGCACACCCGGATGTTCTCAACATTCTTCTGCAGATTCTTGACGACGGACGCATAACAGATGCGCAAGGGCGCGAAGTAAACTTTGAAAACGCGGTTATTGTTATGACCTCCAACGCGGGAAGCCAGTTCAAGGGCGGAACGGCAGGATTTAATCACTCTACCACTGAATACAACAAAGAAAAGACGATGAAAGCGCTTTCTGATTTCTTGCGTCCGGAGTTTATAAACCGCATCGACGAAATTGTTGCATTCAACGCCCTTTCAAAGGAAAACTTCAAGGAAATTGCAAAAATTATGCTTTCCGACCTCACTGCTTCTCTTCGCGAGAAACAAATCACATTTACGTTTGATGACACACTTCTCGATTATCTCACCAATAAGTCCTTCTCCGAAAAATACGGTGCGCGTAATCTTCGCCGTACAATCCAGAAGGAGCTTGAGGACGAGATTGCAAATCTTATAATCGAAAACTTCGACAAAACGGTTTCCGAAATCACCGTTTCCGTAACGGATGAAAAAGTGAATATATCCATTGCATAAAAATCGAGTAGGGGTTGCAACAAGGCAGCCCCTACTTTATCTTCGCTTCTATCGGCATTCATTAACAAAACACCTATTTTGATTTACAGTGCTTAGCTACATTCACTTATTTTTTATCCGTGTGTAAGAACTCTCGAAAGATTCAAGATATAACCTATCAAGCCCCGGTTTAAACGGACCGATAAGACCATATTCAAGATGGCACGTCGGTTCGTATCCTCCCTCTGAAAGAATTTTATCATCCACCACATACGCACACGAGTCCGTATATCCGATAAATAGCACTGACTTTCCTCCAAATGCAGCTTTAACGGCCTGCTTTACACCGAAACACGGTTCCCCGCCCATTGCAGTGATATACAAATCATCGCTCACGCGTACAGTCTGACAATGTAGCACAACGCTTTTTTCGAGCTTTTCATAGCCACCGTTTGCAATGATGTCAGCGTTGACGCAGTTCGGGTTCGTCATATCGTCGCCGCAATCACAAAGATAGTTTTTAAAATATTCAATCGATTCAGGCTCCATCGGCAGTTTAATTTCAAAACTATCCGATGCAATTGATAGTGACAGTTTTTTACAACCTCCATTCCGAACAAAACCACCTACAGTATCGGCGATATTCCGTGCAAACACATCAATATCCGCAAATGTCATTGGACTCTTCCAACGCATATTTTCCAAATCCGCACTTGTGCTTGGACGAACATCACCGCCCGCTGACTGGAAAAACATTGAAACACAGCCGTAGTGCATCATATCAACATACTGGCACAACCGTGCAGGAAACTCGCCGCTGACTGCTCGGCTCGTAGGATAAAATACCGGATGGCAAGCATAGTTCATCATAATCGCTCGTATATTATTTTCCATATCACGCACACACATTACTGAAAACTCAGTATCGTGAGGATAATCAACATTCGGTATACTTATGAATTTTCCGTCCACCTCACCACGGCGACTGATATTGAAATCAGCATCAAATGTGCCGTACTCAAGCGTTCCCTCACCCATCGTACACATTGCACGGTCAAGGCAGTTTTTTGCACGAGTCAGCAAAAATTCTTCATATTCATCACTATGGAATCCCGGATTATAGCCGATTACAGCCGGTGCTGTGTGAGCATGAGTGTACGAAATTATAATCGATGCAGGGTTCACACCATATTTTTCCATAGCATAAGTCTCTATCGTTTGGTTTAGAACGCGATCATGAAAGAGCAAATCAAATGACATCAACACTATTTTTTCGCTACCGTCATCAAGCACGAGTGTGCGTACAAATATATCATCGTGGACGTCCGCAAAAGCCTTGTCGCGGTCATACTGTGGACAGGCAAGTCGCGTGGGTAAAATTGGCGTGATTATATCTTTTGAGATACCAAATTTCATATAAAACCTCTTTCTTGTAAGTAACAGCGGCAAAACTATGCCGCTGTTACAAATCTAACCTTATTTACTTACTGTAAATTACGGTATTATCAGAGAGAATAGCATAACCAACCGGGGTTCCGTCAACATTATCTGTTACTGAAAAATGGTTGTCATCACTCTTCATTGCAGCCTTTCCTTTTGCTGTTTCAAGTGTTTTACCGCCGAAAATAAAGCCCTTTTCTTTTGCGGCTGCACCACCTAAAAGGAATTCAGCAACCCACACATCCGTATTATCTTTATTGCCGATAAGGATTTTTCTGATGGACGTGGCAACCGGTGCATAATCCGAATAAACTGCGGTCAGTGTGCAGTCCTCCCATGCCTTGAAGGTATATTCCTTGTTAAAGCTTACAATTTCTGCAGTGCCGTCAACTGTCTTTGTCCAGTGACTGAACACACGTTTTCCAGTTCCGTTCTCACGTGATGTAGCTTTTGCCGTTATTTCCTCTCCGTAACCCGGAGTTGTATCTGTAACAGTTCCGCCGACAACAGTTAAATTTACCGTTTCTGTTTCGGGTGTCTCATCGGAGTAGTCAGCAACGAAAAGCATCTGTGCGCCACTTGCCGTTATTTCTCCGCTTATCGGCTCTCCGGTGCTTCCGTCTGCCCAACCGATTGCATTGCCGTAGCCTGCCATATACGGAAGTTCCGGTGTTTCGACCGTATCACCGACGTTTACAAGCTTGCGGGATAGCTCGTCACGGTTTGCGTTGTAAAATACAACCGACGTCTGCTCTGCCTCGTCCTTCACATAAACCGCGCGTAACCACATTGCCTCACCCTGCTCAGCTTTGAAGTTGTAGGAAGGTTCAAAAGAAACTATCTTGCAGTTTGTTCCAAGCCCCTGCGCCCAGTAAAGGAAGGTGTATCCTGTTCCAGCGCCTTCTGCAGTAACAGAACCGGCTTCTCCTGCTGTGATTTGCTGTGTTGTAACAGTATCAATAGGATTACCAGATGTATCTTGCTTGATTACATTTACAGTTGTTGAAGAAAGTGCTACACTAGTAGGTTCAGCATTATCAGCATCTACATTTCCGGTTTCTTCTGAGATTATTTCAACACTGTTAAGCTTGGCGGCTTTAATCTTCATTTGGCTGTAACCGTTGCCCGTATTGGTAGCCTTATTTGTGAAAACGAGATAATAATCTCCGCTTTCTGGGACATCAACAGCTCCTATCGTAACATATCCATCTTTTGATGAATCCGGATTGTTTATATTAAAGCTATAATCCGATATGTAATTTTTTGCCGCAGCCAAACTCATATCTGTATTTTCAGTTGTATTTACCGCTCCGATCGCATTATTAACAGCAGTTGCGTCTTCGCCGGAATAGGTCAATGGTTGTTCCTTCGCCGTTATTCCTTCAGCCGAGAAGAATGAAATTCCAAACGCTCCTCCCAACTTTGCATCGGCCGAATACTCCGGATCAATCGACAAATAATATCTGCCTTTCTCCGGAATGGTGAGCTTGATCGCCATATACGCAGTAGTCACTTTATTTCCGTTCCACATCAATCCGTCATTGTAGACATTCGATGACATACCCAAATTATATTCATTGTATCGCTCACCAAATGCCCACACCGCACTTTTTGCTGTATCTATGTAGTTTCCATTTAAATAAGTGGCATAGTTGTCTGTCTTGGGCGGAGTATTCGTGAAATGAGGAATGTAATCCACGCCAGCCGCGACGTATCCGGGATTTTTGAAAGCATCTACAACAGGTACTGCATTTGCATCATTTGCATAGTCTCCCTGCTTTAACTTTATGCCGTCTCCTGCCGTGAAGCGGTAGTCATATGAATTATTTCGTGATTCTAAACCTGTTACTTCATCAAGAGTAAAACGAACCGGATAGAACATCCCGTAAACTTCATTCTTGACAGCTGCATTTTTTCCGTTGTAAACAAATATAAGATAGTAATCCCCGATATCTTCTTCACTTACAGTAATGTTTCTTAATACCTGCGGTTTCACCGTATCTGCTGTCGTTGCTTCATATTCACCATAGGAATCAACAACACCGATGCGGTCGCTCTGCGGAGTGTTTTTCAGTGCTCTTCCAAGGGGTCCTTCATCACCGCCGGTTTGCTTTGCAGCTTCCACAACTGTTTTAGTCAAATACACTTCTGTTATTACCCCGTTGTCATCAGGAAGATATTCAATAATTGGTCGGTATGTTCCGGGCTTATCAATCTTAATTTTCAAGCAGACTCCGGCAGGGCGAGCTGCTCCGGACATATTATCCGGATTATACACTAATGTGCCGATACTCTCATCTGCATTTTTAGGATGCGACAAAACTATCTCCATACGTTTGTCAGCTGTTTTTAACTGAGAATAGTTATACGGAGCATTCATCGCCACAAATTCCCATGGATCAGAAACGTTTGAAGCTATCTTCTCGTATGTATGAACATTCGTGGAATTTCCATCCATAATATTCATTTCAACATTACCACTGCCTCCGTGTGCAGCACTGTTGAAAACATAGCGATAGCTTTGACGAACAGCTTTTTCTCCTGTTTCTGCTGCCAATGTCATCGGAATCATTCCGATAATCATTGCAAGTGCTAAGATTAGTGATAATACCTTTTTCATGATAATTTCTCTCCTCACTTAATTTTGTTGTACTCTTTTTCATAGATTGCAAGAAGCTCAGAGACAGGAAGCTCAGAAAGCTCTTTCTGGAAGGCATCCCACTCGGTAAGCGGACGCTGACCGATAACAAACTTCATAATATTTTCCTCAACAACAGTCTTAAGGGATGTCTCATAATCTGCAACAAGCGCACTGTCTTCAGCCGAAATTTCCATATACATTTTGGGGTCAAGATGCGGATAAGTATGTTCAAGCATAAAATCGGTTGTGGCTGCCTGCTCTTCGGAGATGGATGCATCAATTACTGCCGGATCTACGCGGAGATATGTGCCGATTGTCTTAAAGCCATATTTTGCATTTGCATTCTCATCCTCATCGAGTATAAACCTGCGCTTGCCGTCAACCACCTCATACGTCTCACCCTCTTTACCCCAGCTGATTATCTCTGCACCTTCATCGGAGTAGAACCAGTTAACGTATCTCATGGCGTTTGCAATTCGACCCTTATCACCTGTGTTGAGAACGCCAAAGCCCATCGGGTCATTGTTGAATTTATTGACCATTGCGATACCTGTTCCGTTCGTGGATTTCGGCGGAACCATTGCTGCAAGAGTATACTCCGGATTCTTTGCGCGTACAATGGAATTAAAGAAGTCAATACGCACCTGATATTCCGGCATCATAAATCCGCGGTCGGTTGCAACAAGCTCTTCCCATGAAGCAGCATTGATTGTGAAAAAGTCTGCCGGAATGAGCTTTTCATCAACCATTTTTTTGAAAAACTCTACCATTTCGAGCATAACCTCGCTCTCGGTTGCGCCATAGCTCCACTTCTCATTTTCAAAATCATAATATACATCATAGTGGAAGTTCGGCTTAAAGGATGAACCGATAACATTTAAGTTTCCAAGACCCGAACGCATACAGAGCGGATATGAATCCGGATACAGCTCTTTAAGCTTTTTTGAAACGGTGTAAAGGTCGTCAATCGTCTCGGGAGACTCAAGCCCGTGCTTATCAAAGATGTCCTTGCGGTAGAGCCAGCTACGGACGTTGGTTGATCTCTCCATACCATAAATGGGTGCATAGTAAACCTTACCGTCTGATGCACGACGGGTATTTCTCATCCACTGCTCATCCTCAGGCAGAGAGCTCCAGAACTCATTGTAATCCGGCAAAAACTCCTCATAATCGTCAAGTGCAAGGAATGCACCTTGCTGTGCAAAATCAGCAAAGCCGGCAGGTTTACCCTGGAAACCGATTACGTCCGGGAAGGAATCCGGGCTTGCCATGATAAGCGGGAACTTTGTTGCGAAATCAGAAGACGGAATAGCATTGTAATTAATCGTTCCGCCCATCGCTTCGCGGATGTACTCCCATATCTTCCAGTTTTCGTTGTACGGCCATGATTCATGGCTTGCGACAGTAACGTTGACGACGGCATCATCGGGGAGTTGTTTACCTTCCGGAATGTCATAAGAGACATCACCTGTTGTTGTGCCACCGCTACCTCCGCATGCGCATAGCGCAAATAGCATAACGGTTGCAAGGGTTAGCGCGACTAATTTTTTCATTTTGAAGTTACCTCCTTTTGTTTTATATCAACCTTATGCAGGTTAATTACTTTTTGGCATCTGATAAATATATCAGGCTGTTTTTCGGGATAATCTTTATTCCTCGGAATACAAGCGCTTTATAGCGTGTACTATATCTTTTCCATACTCTCCATCGACAACAGGTGTGCGGTTTCCGTTGTTCAATCTGTCCACCAGCTCAGCAATCTGCATATCCATGGCACTCACATTTCCGCAAGGAGTGCGGACAAAATCCTCACCACGCTTGCAATGTTCAATATAGTCATTGTCTTCGAGCTGCATTCGGATTTCTCCGTTTGTGAGATACAGAACTGTTTCATATTTGCATGCACTTGTATATCCTATGATATTTAATGTACCCACCACTCCGTTGTCCATTGTTACGAGTGCAGAAAAACCGTCCTCGCACTCTGAACCCTCCGGCATATGAATACTCCCGCAAATATCCTTAACCCCTGCACCGTTCGTAAAATATTTCATTTTATCGAGTGCGTGAGCACCGAGATTCATTGCAATTCCGCCGCCGGATAATCCTTTTTGGGAGAACCATTTCGGACGTTTTTCCGTAAAATACTCTCCGTTCCGAACCTCGGTAATGCTTATCAGTTTCCCGTATTCTCCCGAATCAACAAGCTGCTTGGCAATTACATTTGCCGGCATATATCTTTGCAGATTTCCCACCCAAAGCATAACTTTGTTCTTTTTGCAACATTCGATCATTTTTTCGCAATCTGCGGAGCTTATTCCCATAGGCTTTTCAACAAAAACATCAGTCCCATGCTCAGCACAGAAGCAGACGGCCTCGCAATGAAGCGCATGTGGAAGCGTTATTACGGCAAGATCGGGGTTTGTTTCCGTTATCATCTGCTTATAGTCAGAAAACCCCTGCGCTCCCGTTTTTTGTATTGCCGCATTCACTTTTTCTTCCGATATGTCACATACTGCCACAATCTTCGCTCCGCTTGTTTTTTTAAATGCAGAAATGTGAGCCATGCTTATTGAACCGCAACCGATTAAAACTACTTTTATCATATTCTTACCGTTTTTTCCTTCCTTAAAAAAGCGAGAAGCATTATGCTTTCACTATTTTGCCTTTAGCAACTCTCACAACATAGTCGCTTCCGTAGCGGTACGGAGTGAAGTTGACCGTCAAGGAATTTTCACTCTGCTCAAATTCAAGAGCTTCTCCGTTATCCATCCATCGAATATTTTCAACCGGAAGCGCAAAGTTATCAAATGTAAACTTTCCCTCAAACTTATCAGCATCTATTATTGCGTCTTCATTTGCGCGAAAGCGAAGCTTGAAGCAGAAGAAATATACATTTTGTTCTGATTTTAAAACGAAGTTTGAAACACCATCTTTCTGCCACAACGGTCTGCCGTTATATACTGCCTCACCGTACTTCGCCATCCATTTGCCTATTATCTCAAGAATGGCATACGACATATTATCAAGACTTCCGTCACCTTCAGGCCCTACATTTATAAGGTAGTTAAGTCCGGCGCAACGGCTGAGAGAAAGCTGTTCTATCAAAGCCTTCGGAGATTTTATTTCAAAAGCCTCAGCTATTCCCCAGAAATTTGTGATGCTGTCACAAACTTCTCCGGCGATATACTTTTTCATTCCATTTCTGTTAATCGGCGAAGGATTTCCGCGCTCACACGTCACGGAGTCTATTTCCGGATGACCAAGCTCACCAAGCCTCGAGAGTCCGGTGTTGTTAATTATCATTGCATCCGGCTGATATTTTCTTATAAGTGCATACAACTCATTTTCCTGCCAGACGTCTCCTTCTCCTTTTTTAGACCAGTTTCCGTCAAACCACAAACCGCCGATTTTTCCATAGTTTTTGCACAGAAGCTCAACGCTGTTTCTAAGATACTTAAGATACGCATCAAAATCATTTTTAAAATCCTTATGCCACCAATCAAGCGTAGTGTGATAAAGAAATGGAACTATATCTTCTTTACGGCACGCATCGACAAACTCACGGACAAGATCACGTCCTGCCGCAGAGTGTGGCGCATCGTAATCATTAAGACCGCAAGTATCATAAAGCGAAAAGCCGTCGTGGTGGCGCGTGGTAAGCGTTATGTACTTTGCTCCGCTCTTTTTTATCTCACGCACCAGCTCCCCCATGGGGCGCGGGTTAAAGCGCCCCATAAGCTTTCTGTACTCTTCCGGCTCCCATTTGTTCAGCTCATATGTCCATTCGCCCTCTTCAAGCAATGAATACAGACCGAAATGAACAAAAACACCAAATCCAAGCTGTTCAAAGTCTTTTATATACTGTTTTGCGACCGGTATGCTCATTTTATTTCCTCATTTCAAATAATCCAATATGCGTTTTATAAGCACTGCGACCTTCGTGCGGCGTTGCCGCACAATGCAAAGTGCAAAATTATTTTATATAATCAAGTATCCGCTTGATAAGAACCGCAACTTCAGCTCTTGTAGTATAGTCCGTCGGTGCAATGCGTCCGTTCTTTCCGTTTACAAGACCTGCGGAGATGAGCGCAGAAACTGCTTTTTCGGCATAGTCTGAAACGGTGTCGTAGTCGGGGTATTGCGGTTCGTCATAAATGTCGAACTCTACTCCTGATTTCTGTAATGCGCGGTAGACTATCACCATCATATCCTGGCGGGTGATGGTGTTACGCGGTGCGAACTTGTTATCGCCGATACCGGATATAATTCCGTTATTGCGTGCTATTGCAAGCTCGGATGCGAAATAATCACTCGCAGATACATCCGCAAAGTTTTCAGTGTTATCAGACTCAAGCTTGAACGCACGAACGAGGAGCAATGCGAAGTCTGCGCGCGTGATGTTGTTTGCGGGCGAGAACGTGCCCCCTGACGTGCCTTTTATTATTCCATCAGCCGCAAGCTCATTTATCGCATCAGCCGCCCAAGCGTGGTTAGAGAGGTCTGTGAAACGGATACTATCCGTTTCACCCGACGCGTCGGGTGCGGTTTCGCCGCCATTCTGAACATTGTCTTTTTCATCGGTGTTTTCCGTATCGTCCGGCGTTGTTTCTGTATCAGGTGTCGGTGCGGCACCGCCTCCGCCACCGCCGCCACCGGCGGGTGTGTCGGTCGTTCCTGTCTCAGGCGTTTCCGTTTTATCTGATGATGAGCCTCCGGTTGTCGAGCCGTAAACCTCAACAACAAACCAGACCGTGCTTTCGCGTCCGTAAGCATCACGTGCTGTAACAGCAACGTTGTTTTTGCCGACCTGTGATGCACTCGGTTTCCATGAAACTTCCCCTGTTTCGGAGTTTATGCTTGCTCCTCTCGGAAGTGAAGTTCCGATATAAGTAATCGTTTTGTCATCATCTGCTCGGCTTTGGGCTTTCACGCTCACCTTAATTGTGCTTCCCGCACTTGTTGAGTAAGCGTCCGGCATATCCGCAAAAACAGGATCATAGTCTTCCGAATACGACATCGGAATTTTGGCATTCTGTCCTTCTGCAATGTTGAAAACATAGCCCCTTGAAAAATCATATTTATCTACATATTTTCTGATAAGCGTTGTGTTTCCGAGACTGAGTTTTATATCGGTTCCGTTTTTCTCGGCCTTTTCAATCCGATATGAGGCGTTTCTTGCGAGCTCACCGTTGTCAACATGCACCACTCTTCCCAGTAAATCTGCAAGCTCTGCATCGCTTACATCCAAATCCGGAGTAATAACAATTTCGTTTTCAAACTCAAGAGCTTTTGTGAACGATTTTACGGTACCGGTAATTGCCGGCTTTGCGAAGGCTTGCGTTCCAAGAATGTCTCCGTCATTGATATAGCTGTACGTATTTTCGCCGTTCTGTAACGTATATACACCCACAAAGCCTCTGAATGCAAGCTTTTCTCCGCCATCAAGCTCTATCTCATATGTAACGGTATTATTTGTTGCATAAAGGATATAGTCGACTCTGCCATTTTTGTGTGTTACCTTTACTGCTCTGTGAACATCACCTTCATTTTCCGTCCCGGCTGTGATATTCATTTCAAGCTCATCGCTTGATGTGAGATATCGTTCCGAGCGGTACGGTTCGAGAACAGTTGTAAACACGGTATCGAGATTTTCTCCACTGTGCCTTAACAAAACATACTTCAACTTCTCAACCGGCTTGTTAGCTGCCGTCTGCGGAGGCAACCCGTCCGCAATTGCGACATCTGCGCTTATACCTTCTTTTATATTGCTCTCATTGAGCACCGTCATACGAAGATGAATGTTTTTATTGTTCTTTATCATATTGCGATAGTCTTTGATTGCAAAGTCAACTTCAAACTTATTCTCCGGAGAAGCATCCCGGTCAACATTTTTAAACCACGTATATCCGCGCGGATACTGAAGCTTAGACGTATCATTCCAATCGGATAAAGGATCTTCACCAAACGGCACATCTTCACCTGCATATGATCCGATGTAGTTTCCGTTTTCATCAGTCTGAGGAACCAACTCAAGCCCCGTTGTCTCTGCAACAGCATTCGACTGCGTATGCATACTATATGTATGCACATCCCCGCCGAGAACCCTGAAGAAGTCAACAGCATAAGAGTTCGCATCATCAACTTTTATATAAACAACACTTCTTCTGTATGCATCAACCTTCGTCGGATAGACATAGCTTGTATCCACATCCATTACCTGAACATTGTCTTCTGCATCAAAATGCATCGTTTTTCCTCGAGGCTCATCATTTACACTTTGTTGAACCTCATCAACCAAAACAGTGTTGTGAGAAATGGTTGTATCAACCCATTGCACACGATTCGGCTGTGAACTGGTCATTTCCGGATATCCGAGGTCAGGCATAAGATTCACGCCAAAAGCCACCATACCGAGATTCAATGCGTCTGCATGTCCATGCTTGTTTGCCGTACCGAAATACATCCATGCAGCACGCCGTGTGTTCTCTTCGGTCTGAGATGTTCCCTGATAAATATGTCCGTCCTTAAGTGCCGCAAAGCCAAATCCGGACATAAGCTCAGATTTGTACTTCAGCGTTCCGTAGGTATCTATAATCTCCTGAACCTCATCCGCAAGACGCTCCGGATCCTTCACTGTTATGTCATAGTATAATCCGGCTGTGCTGTTGCCATTCACTTCATAGGCTGCCTGAGCAAAAATGGGATCTCCCGTCTCCGAAAAAGCTTTGATGTAGTATCTCAGTCTTATCCAGTGCTGTGCTATGGCTGTATTGCCTGTATCTCCTATCGCCGGAGAGAAATACGATACCATAAGAGGAAGGTTTGCATAAAACATTTTCACAAATTTGGGATGATTAAACATATCTGCCGATTGATATTTCTCATACCCCAAAAGAACATCATTTACATCGCTGATATATCCCAGCCAGTTTACATTGTATGATGAAGCTTCATCGCCTTGTCCGTCGTGGCATATAGTATCAATAAGGACCTCATTTATACTGCCTCCCGTTGCCGGATCCGCGTCCCAACCTGTAGCCATAAGATAGTCGATCCACTCTTTACTTTCGGGCATAGAATCCAACACAACAGCTGCGACTGCATTCATCTTCTGAGGAAAACCAAAATTCCCCTCGACACTTTTGTCAACAAGTCCGGAAAGTGCCGTACGTATCAGACCATCTTCGATATTTGCACGTATCTGTGAAGCATTTTCCTTTGAATAATGCATCTTAGTTGTTTTTCTTTTTTCGGCAATATATTTCAAAACCTCCGGGTCATCATACATATCATAGACCATATCATAATCCGTAATATAATCAATCAACATTGTCGATTCCCAGATACATCCTACTATTTTGCCTCTTTGCAAGCCTCCCTGCGAATTATAGAAAACAGGGCAATGCTGATTAAGGTTATACCTGGGGTAAAAATCCGCGAGTCTGTCAAGCAATATTGCCGCAACTCTTCCGTATTTTTTCTCTCCCGTGTAGAAATATGCCTTTGCGCAATCATTAATCGCATTGTAAACGAATCCCTGAGAAGGGGTAGAATGGTAGTAGTACAGCCAATGGATATAGTACGAAATATAGGCATGACGCTCCATAAATGTATCCGTAATCATATAGGGATTTCCGTTTTCATCATTAGGAATATATCCCCATCCGTCTTCTACACCCCAACGCTCCGTTGTCTCGCCGGGGCGCAAGAACGGTTCTTTCGGATTTGCAGGATTCTTAACGTTTTCGAGATCCTCGTACATTTCATTGTACAGATATCCGCCCTTAACACCATAGCCGTAATATGCATACCAGCTCGTAGTGTTTTTCTCTCCCGGAGAAGTGATCGAGGTATCGATCTTTCCTTGTTTGAGAAGCATTTCTCTGTGTGCTTCAAGAGCCCGAAGCTGGTCAAACTCTCCATATTCATTGAGCCCGAGCTTATAAAAGCTTTCAAAATCGTTTGACGGGAAGAGACGTTTACAATCCGGGCATTGAACCTTCCACGGTCTGGCAACAGGATCCATTACCCACGCATAACGACCGTGTTTGTTCCGAAGATCTGCCTTACAATATCGGCATGTTTCTATCTCGGGATCGCCAAAAGAGCCTGTATCCATTCCTCGAGGCAAGCCTTCAGAAATAATATGTTCATAAAGCGACTCCAGATTAGCAACGTGTTTTTCGGCTTTTTCTATATAACCTTTAACCTGAGATTTTGCCCAATCGTACTTTTCCGCATTTTCACGTGCGTTGGCTGCTTTTTCGGCAGTCATATATGTACTTTTAGTTTTTCCCTCGACAACCGGCAAGGTCACCTCACCGGAAAAGCTTCTTCCGTTATGAACAATCGTATATGAAAACCTTGCATCACCAATTTTAATCGGAGTAATGTTCAGCTTTTCATCAAGCGTTGCAATCTCAGGAGTAAGTGCTGTCGCTGTTACTGTAGCAATCTCACGATCAAGCAAATTGCCCTTATTGCTTATCGGCTGTACATACAACGGGAATGTTTCGTCCTCTGCACCCGTAAAACGGATTCTCGGACTTCCGCCCGCCGTTGCTACGGCAGATGTCATCCCTTCCGGCAAAATATCAACGTATATGTAATCCGAAACGGTTACTCCTCTGAATGTGCTTTCAACTTTGATTTTTGCCTTACCGGGCGCTAATGCCGTGAGAATATTTCCTTCAACAGTTGCGATATCATCTGTTTCGGATGTGAATACAGTTGTAGAAGAAGCGGTATTTATTATTCTTCCGAGCTTTTCAAATCTCGGTTCCGGAATAAGCTCTACCGTGTCATCAACGAACACTTCTTTTCTGTTAATTCTCGCCGTTGTTGATGCTATTGTATCTTCTATAACGGTTATAGGCTTGATATTATCTATCATTTTTCCGTCAAATGTCGCTCTGAATCCGACCTCTGCATTGCCGGTAGTCAAAGCTTCCATTCTATAAGGATAAACTCCGTTTGTGCCGAACTCATTTGGCGATAATTTGTTAAGGCTTATCACATCCTGCGCGGAGGATTCGGAGGTTATGGTATTCCCTGCGTCATATTTTCCGTCTTTGTCAATGCCGAAAATATGAACCGTCTCATCGGTCATTATCGCTGATACATTTCCTTCGATAACCTCACCTACCGCCATTTCATCCGGAATTTCAACGTTTATTTCAGACAGTATATTTGTTCCGTTTTTGGGAGTAAGCGTTAACGTATCAAGGTATAAATATCCGTCGACGTAGATTGTTTTTCTCATACGGAAGTATATTTTGTGCTTTCCTTCAGTCAAGTGGATGGTATTGTAAAATCTTTCTTTATCAATTACCCAAGTTCCTGTTTCTTCACTTCTGCAGCTATGATCTCCCACGAATGTATCGTCAACAAAAATTGAAAACATCGCTCCGCCAAGGCTGAGTCCACCGACGAGGGAAACCTGATAATCTCCTTCAACCGGCACATCTACCGAAATAGCAAAGGTTGTGTTATTACTCGAAGCAGGCCATGTAACCGAGCTTCTGCCCGTAAGCACTGACAGCAAGCTTCTGGTTCCTGCCACTCTCTTTTCATGAACTCTGTTCGTTGATTCATCTAATATTATTTCATATCCCGGCGTTTCTGTTGGAACTGAGTAATCAGACTTTGCAACCGTTTTTGTAAAGTCAATAACAACCTTTTCCATCTCAGAAACAACGGTTATTTTCTTTTGCGCAGATATTGGTTCATTCTTTTCATTTACGGTCGATACTGTAATAATAGCCTCTCCGACAGAAACGGCAGTAATAAGTCCATCCTCCGTCACATGCGCGACACTTTCATCAGAGGTTGAATATTCGTATGAGTAATTACCGACATCAATTGGCTTCCCGTCATCCATAACCGCTTTATCCGGCACTGCATACTTTGTTTGTCCCACAAGCAATTTTGAGTTTTCTAAGTTAAATGTGATGGCAGAAAGAGCAGGTTTCGGCGTTACTGTAAGCAGCTTTTCTCCCGCATATGTGCCTGTTAGCGTTGTAATATAAGCCTTAATTGAAACAGTGCCTTCGCTCACCGCTGTTATTTCGCCGGTAGATTCATCTACCGTTGCTACATTCGGGTCTGCGCTCTCGTATCTTACGCTATATGACCCTATATCCGGATTTCCGTCTGCTCGCTCAAAAGAAAGAGTTGTATTTGTCTTTCGCATTGAAGGGATCGGATTGGTTTGAAAATCAAGAACTACATTAACAAAATCGGGATCATCCGCAATTTTTACACTGTCAAGCTTTACCGCTTTGATTTTCATCTGGCTGTAATTCTTATGTGCATTTTTCTCTTTATTTGTAAAAACAAGGTAATACTCTCCGCTTTCAGAAGCATCAACCGTACCTATGGTAATATATCCTTCTGTCAAAGCGTAGGGATTATCATCGTCAAAATCGTAATCCGATATCCTATTCTTTGCTGACGCTGCACTTATCTGTGCGTTTTCAACATAGTTAGCAGTGCTTATCTCAGCATCTGTAAGATTATTCGGAGCTATTACACTCGCTGCTATATCCTTTGCCGGGAAGAAGGCTATTTCAAATGCTCCGCCCAACGTGTCATCTGTTGAATGTTCAGGGTCGAGTGACAAATAATATCTGCCCTTTTCAGGAACCGTAAGCTTAAATGCTACATATGACGGGTTATAAGAGTTCTTTTTTTGTTCTAAGTTATACTGTAAGCCGGTTTGTTCGAGGTTCGCCGATGATCCGTTATTATATTCACGGTAACGCTCACCAAATGCCCATACCGCACTTTTTGTTGTATCAATGTAATTGCCGTTTAAATATGTGGTATAATTGTCTGTTTTCGGCTCAGTATTCGTAAAATGCGGGATTTTATTTACACCTGCAGCAACATATCCGGGTTTCGCATAACTGTTTACGACAGGAACCGCATTTGCGTCGCTTGCATATGCACCTTCCTGAAGCTTGACACCTTCGCCTGCAGTAAATCTATAATCATACGAATTGTCCTGTGATTCCAAACCGCTCACTTCGTCAAGGATGAGACGAACCGGATAAAACATACCGGCTCTCTCGTTTTTCACAGCGGCATTCTTTCCATTGTAAACAAATATGAGATAATAATCTCCGCCCTCATTTACAGTAACATTTTTTAAGGTCTGCGGCTTTACTGTATCATATGTTGTTGCTTCATATGCGCCATAAGAATCCACAACTCCGATGCGGTCACTCTGCGGAATCTTCTTAAGTGCTTCCCCGAGCTTACCAATTTGAACTCCGGTCTCTTTAGCAGGCTCAACAACTGTTTTTGTGAGGTATATCTCCGTTATTACCCCGTTATCATCCGGAAGATATTCGATAATCGGTCTGTATGTTCCGGGCTTATCAATTTTAATTTTCAAACCCACTCCGGCAGGAGGAACCTCGGCTGAAATATTATCCGGATTAAAGAATAATGTGCCAATACTCTCATCTGCATTCTTAGGGTGCGTCAGAACTATCTCCATACGTTTGTCAGCTGTTTTTAATTGAGAATAGTTATACGGCGCATTCATTGCTACAAATTCCCATGGATCGGAAACGTCTGAAGCTATCTTTCCATATGTATGTACGTTTGTTTTGCTTCCGCCGGTAACATTCATATCAATGTTACCACTGCCTCCGTGTGCCGCACTGTTGAAAACATAGCGGTAGCTTTGGCGAACAGCTTCTTCTCCTGTTTCTGCTGCAAATGTTACCGGAACCATTCCAATAATCATTGCCAATGCTAATATCAATGATAAGACTTTTTTCATATTCTTTTCTCCTCCATACTTGTATCTGAAAGCTTTATAAAACACACTCTCTATACGCTCTGCAACGGTAGTATAACGACTTCAGTTGGCAACGAGAGAGCGCATCCTGACACTTGATGTCAATCTCATGACCGAACCAGCGAAGCGGTATATAGTATCCCATCATTTTTTGAGAAAGCTCATCTATCTGCTTGAATAACGCATGATGGTTTCCATCCGTTCGCAGTGCCTCATGGTACATAACAAAAAGTGTTGTAAGCTCCATACAGTCTCTTCCGTACTTTGCATAATTCAAATCAAGATGAAGTCTTTCTGAATACGGATCTCCCATACCGATTTTTCCTTGCTGCTCGGGGTTTACCGCTTTTTCTCCGGATGCAGCTTTCCCGATTGACAATACGTAATCATGCTCAACAGCTTTCTTCACATCTTCAATCATGGCTATTGCAAGATTGTAAAGACGCACACTTTCCGTTCCTATCTCTGCTGCACGAGAGCCAAGATGTTCTTCTTCAGGAAGCGATATTTCAGGTTTTCTTCCGTCCCAATCATTCAAGGTTGTAAGAATACTGAAAGCTCCCCACGCACGCCAGCTTGCACAATATTTTCCGGCTTGTTCCATAAGATCATACGCAACTTTCATTTTTTCGGCGTATTTGCCATATCTGTAACGGAAGTAGTCATTTATGATTTTCTCGTAATCTGCATCAACATTCCAGCAAAGCTCGGCGTATAAAATCTGAGTAAGGTTTTTCGCATCCCAATGAAGCATCGGAACATGCATATACACCATACCTTTAACGCCACAACGGTGATAAAACTTAAAATCATTTACCATGGTTTTTGTAAAAAGAAACGGTAAATCTTCAAATTTTGATACGTTGTAATATTCATTCAAGCGGATTGATACATCTTTCCACCCACGAAGTGCTTCGCTGTATTTGCGGTTAAACTCACAAGAAGTATCATCTATACAATGAGCATAACAGCGGTTTATAGGACAGAATGATGCGATATCGCTTGAGTTTTTAAGATTTTCCGGAATTTCATTCATCGGCGGAAACAGATCTGAAGTTCCTTCGTATGCAGAAAAGTTAATTTTCACACGTCGGTCAAGCTTGCCCTGCTCATACGCATTATCAAGATAAGCTTTTAAATACGAAGCGAGGCGAATGGTGTGGTCTGCACCGTTGCCGAGTTTTTTGCACTTGTCGCAGGTGCAAATTCCTCCCCATGTATCAAAGCCCCAAATCGCAATGCTGTCAGCCTCATACCACTCATTTTGAGCCTTATCAAGCATCCTTTCGGCTATATAGGCAAGAAGCTCATCATTGCTGACGCAAAATCCGACACTCTGAGCTTTTTCTTTTGTTTTAACTCCGTTTTCGGGAAGACCGAACCAGTCAGAATGTTCTTCCCACAAGCTTTTTCCCGAAGGCATCACCTTATCCGGATTCAGCATTTCTTCAAACGGATGCCCGCCGAGAACGAAATTAAAACCAAGCTTTTTCTGAAGCTTTGCAGTATGCGGACGACGTTGAACTGTATTAAGCTTTTTCCTCGCCATCCACAGCCACAGGAGCTCGGATTCCTTCATCACTCCATCAAAAGAATATCCCCGATCAAGAGAGAACGAAGCACTATAATGTTTCGCTTCAGGTATAGTCAAGCTCTCCGTTTTATCAGGAAGTATTTCTTCCCATGGATTTAGCCAATACACACCTTGCTTTTCGAGAAATTCATATACTCCATACAAAACGCCAATACGACCGTTTCCGTCGATGGTAAGCGTATTCTTCGAAATATGGTATGTAAACTCTTCGCCTTCAACATCTTCGGTTATCGAGAGGATGATATTGAAGTCTTTTCCGGGAAACTCGGATACATTTGCCTCAAAACCCATCTTTGAAAGATAACTCCACAGCTCCTCCGCTGCAAACGAAACTGTGCAGCGCGTTGCTTTTTCTTTTTCCTTGCGGAAGTTTATCTTCTCCTCTTCATGCGCCCAAAGGCGGTAGCTTGTATCTGCATTCTTATATGGCAAAACTATTGTAATCTTCATTTGTACCTCACATCCTTAATTGCACAATCATTCCTCTGCTATTAGTTTATCATACGTATTCACCTCTGTGTATGAATATTTAGCACTAAATACTGACTTTTTTGAACTGTTTTTGACATTGATAAAACAGTACAACCGGTCATCGGAACCTACATCCGACCGATTGCACTGTTTCTCTAATCATATTATATTCCGATTATACCGACCTTTCTCTTTCAATATTCCTCCTGAACTGCCCCACAGTCATCCCGAACCTTTTCTTAAAGGCACGCATAAAATGCTCATCATTTTCAAAGCCGGATTTTTCAGCCAGTTGACTTACGGAATAATGCTCCTCCTCTAAAAGCTCTGCCGCACGCAAAAGCCTTTTCTCTGAAAGATATTCTATAAGGGTTTGCCCTGTCACCTTTTTAAACAATCTCCCAAGATGCTGATGACTTACAAATAGCATCTCACTTATATTTCCAACACGAAAATCCGAACGGGCGAAATTTAAATTCATAATATTCTTAGCATTCTCAACCAGACTGTTTTTTCCAATAGGCGGTTGTCCTGATAAATTAGACGCATACTCCGCCCCTAAAACTTTCATAAGTATCGAAAGTGCATCATAATATGTTTCAACCGGCAACTTAGCATCGTCAAAAATGCCATCAAATAACCTTGCTATACGCTCAGGTGCCTTAGACGTACAGACAGGTTTTCTCACACTGAGCCCAAGTGCCCGTTGCAGATCAAAGAGTGTATCTTCCGCAATCCCCAGCCAATAATATCTCCACGGTTCATCCAAATCAGAATAGTACACTGCAGGTGTCTTGTATGGTATGACAAAAAAATCCCCTGCCGTAATTTCATATTTTCTCCCGTTCAAAAACAAGTAACCTTTGCCATTCCGAACAAAATGCAATGCCGTCCAGTTATAAATTCTTGCAAAGTCGCAAATTTCCGTTGTTCTGAAATCATCATATCCCAAAAACATCAACTTGAAAACGTTATCGTGTTCCTCTTTTAATCTTAAAAGTTTGCTTTCGTGAGGCTCCGGCATAATCATCTCTCCCTGTTTGAAGTTTTCAAATACATTTTATATCATTTTTTCTCAAAAAACAACAACATATTCAAAAAAGTCATATATTTGCGGTAAAAACTCATTTTTTCTCATCCGATTGTATGGTATTATTTTAAGACGGAGGTTGATTTGATTATGAAAAAAATACGCTTTGCTGTCTGCGGAGTTGGTCTTCGAGGAAGCAGTCTTATTGAGAACGTTCTTACAAAACTTAGTGATGTCGAAATCTGCGCCGTATATGACCCTTACATAAACAAAGTTGACGCACTTTGCGATAAATTAAAAAGCAATAATATACCTGTTCCGCACAAATATACAGGTTATCGTGAAATGCTTAATGAGGAAAGGCCTGATGCCGTTTTAGTCTCCACAAGCTGGAATGCGCATATAGAAATAGCATTATATGCAATGGAAAACGGCATCGCAGTCGCACTTGAAGTCGGTGGTGCATACAGCGAAAAAGAATGTAGGGCTTTGGTTGAAACATACGAGCGAACGAAAACCCCGATTATGTTTATGGAGAACTGTTGTTTCGGAAAAGACGAACTTTTCGCTGCTTCATTAGCTAAACACGGTGTTTTTGGAAAAATTGTATACTGTCACGGTGCATATATGCATGATTTACGTGAAGAAGTATCATACGGTGCTATCAGACAGCACTATCGGCTTGACGAGTACACAAACAGAAACAGAGATAATTATCCTACGCACGATCTCGGTCCCATTGCAAAAATTTTAAACATAAACCGCGGTAACCGCATGGTTTCCCTTACTTCACGGGCATCAGGATCTTTCGGTCTTTCACAATATGTGCAAGGAAAAGATGAATTAAAAGAACTAAGCACCCGAAAATTCAAGCAAGGGGATGTAGTGGAAACAACCATTACCTGTGAAAACGGCGAACTTATAACTCTTCGACTCGATACAACCCTCCCCGGATATTATTCAAGAGAACTTTTTGTCCGAGGAACAAACGCTACATACGTTCAAGATACAAATATGGTCTTTGAGGACGGTAAACATAAAGAATTATTTGAAACCGTAGATTTTATAAAAGAAAATATTAACAACGCCGAAGAGTATTATGATAGATTTCTTCCGGAAATATGGAAAAATGTAACCCCCGAAGCTTTAGCTTCAGGTCACGGCGGAATGGATTATTTCGAGTTTGTAACATTCTGTGACTGTCTTCAAAACGGAAAGGAGATGCCTATAGACGTTTACGATGCAGCAGCTTGGATGTCAATCGCTTATCTTAGTGAGAAATCAATTGAACTTAACGGAGCTTCAGTTGAAATTCCCGATTTCACAAACGGTGCTTATAAAACAAGGAAACCAAAAAACGTCATTGATTTATAATTTCTCAACAACTTTTTTTATTTTTCAAAATTCATCAGAAATAAGCTTAAAAGGAGCATGTAATATTCCTTTTAGGCATACAGCGAACTTTCACCGCCAAGTTATTACGCGTGCCGAGCGCACCAAATAGAACCTAATGCATATCCAAAGCTCACTGCAGAATTGGATATGCATTTGCTTTTTCAGCCTTTTTGATGTACAATAATACTAAATCACACGAGAGGTGGATTTATCCATGGAATATACAAAAGAACGGTATATAAACGACCCGAACTTCACGCTCCTTCACATAAAAGGTTTTAATGCCTCCGATTCTGTTTCCTCGTATTTACATTACACCCGCAGATATCTGCTTATCTATTTCAAGCGAGGCAGCGGAACCATTAAAATTGAAGGACGGAATTACGTTGTCCGCGAGGGGGATATTATTCTGCTCAATAATACGGAGCTGTTCAGGCTCTATGTTGATGATCAAACCTTTCATGAACGCCTCTCCATCTCTCTCGGCGATGCTCTTTTCTCTAAATATCCTGATTCCGCGGCAACTCTGCTCGCACCTTTCTTAAACCGTCCAAAAGGCTTTAAAAACAAAATCAGCACAGAAACCGCGAATGAATACGGTCTCGATAAAAACTTATCAAACATTCTCGGCTTTCTCCAAAGCAATGAGCCTGAATCCCCTCTTCTCGCCTTTTGCGAGCTTTGCCGCTTTCTTGTTTTTCTGAGCAAAGCCGTAAAAACTTCCCCCGCGCTTCCCCAGACAGTTTCTAATCCCCTCATTATAGATGTTCTTGATTATCTGAATCTGCACTATACGGAAGATATAACAATAACCGACCTTTCAGCGCATTTTTCCATAGATAAATCACATCTTTCCCATCTATTTAAGGAGTATGTGGGGATGTCTGTCCTTACCTATGTTATTACGCGGCGGATTCAGCATTTCAATCAGATATTATCTACAGGTCTTTCTATCGAAGAGGCTGCATTCAAATCCGGTTTCCGAAACTATTCAAACTTTTTCAGACTATATAGAAAATATATGAAAACAACACCCACCGAATTTAAAAAGCAGCTTTTCTCAAAAGAAAAATCCGCGAACAATGAAGCTTTTGATTATCTGTTATAAAATTACATAATTGTACATACTTTCCGCAGAAAAAGCAATTGAATATCCTTTTGTGAGCTTGTATAATATTTCTTGATATTATACAAAGTGAGGTTTTTCCCAATGCTTTCTCTGCGGCTTGACAACAACGCACGTTTTTCCAACAAACAGATTCTTGCCTTTTTAATTCCGATATTTTTTGAACAGCTAATGCTTGCAGGTCTCGGCATTGCAGATACGTTTATGGTCTCTTTTCTCGGAGAAAGCTCTGTCGCAGGCGTTGCACTCGTCAACCGCATAGACAACTTTGTAAAGCAATTTCTTCTCGCTCTCGCACAAGGCGGAAGCGTTATCATGTCACAGTACATCGGAGCGCGTGACGATGAAAAAGCATCCCTGTCCCTGAAAAATAACATCAGAATAGTAATCCTTGTTGCTCTTGCAATAATGTCTTTAATGGTTATCTTCCGTCCGTTGGTACTGAAATTTCTCTTTGGCGGAGCAGATGCAGATGTTTTAGAGATAAGCAACCAATGCTTTTCCATAACTGCATTTTCGTATCCTTTTGTTGCGCTTTACTATGCATGCAGTGCATCCTTCCGCGCGATGGGAGAAAGCAAAATCCCGTCTGCCGCCTCTATCATTATGATGATAGTCAGCCTTATTCTTAAATACCTGTTTATCTTAAAGCTTGACCTCGGCGTGCGCGGCACTGCGCTTTCAACACTTATCGCAATGGCACTTGTGGGCGGAATACTTCTCGTTATGCTCCACAGCCCACACAACAAAATTTCGCTGGGTGGACTTTTAAAGCCCGATTTTAAGCGCGAAAATGTTTTCCGCATACTCAAGGTATCCTTTCCCAACGGAATTGAGCAGGCAATGTTCCAGCTCGGCGCACTTGCCATCGCAGGGCTCATCTCCGGTCTCGGCACTGCCGCCATCGCCGCTGACCAGATTGCCCGCTCGCTCACCCCGCTTGTTCATGCAATCGGATCTGCCTTCGTTGCGGTTATGATGATGCTCATAGGACAGTGTATGGGTGCGAACAACCCGGATGAAGCAAAAAAATACACAAAACACATTCTTAAGATAGACTACATATTCACCTTCATCTGTGCAGTCCTTTTCATCGCCTTTATGAAACCCCTCATTGCGCTTTTCGACGTTTCTTCCGAGGCGCAAACCTTCACCTACGCTATCCTTATGATATACACCATCGGCTCTGTCCTATTCTATCCGACAAGCTTTGCTGTTGCCGGCGCGCTTCGAGGTACGGGAGATACGAAGTTTGTTATGATGGTTGCCTCGGCGTCAATGTTCATTTTCAGAATCGGCGCAGCTTACATCTTCACATACGCCTTTGACCTCGGTGTTCTCGGCGCGTGGATTGCCATGGTTTCGGACTGGATAATCCGCACAATAATCTTCGCAATAAGATTTAAGAAAGGTAAATGGCAAAACAACAAAGTAATATAAAATGACGGGGTGCCGCGGCACCCCGTCATTTTATTATTCAAAAGGAAAATCCTTGCACAAACTCTTTGATTTTTTCTTCGCTACCTGTAATTTTTCCCTGCGCGTAATTAGGCTTGCCGCCGCCCTTTCCGGCAAAAGCATCATTCAGCGCTTTTACAGCCGGACGTATATCGGCATCCTTACTGCTTATGATATATATATAATTTTCACCGTCATCCGTTGAAAATAATAAGCATACGCGCGCCACGCCCTCAAGAAGCTTGTTTGCACAGTGGCGCAGCTCATCATATGTAAGATTTTTCTCAAATGCCACGGTACAAGCATCATAGCATATCGGAGAAAGCTCGCTCCACGCAAGACGCTTTTTAAGCTCACTGTTTTCATATCGCAGTGAATTTATAAGCTCAAGCTGTTTCTCTGCAGCATCGGAAACAAGCTCCCGCGAAACAGAAAGAGTTTTCATAAGGCTTTTGCTCTGCCTGTTGAGCATAGAGTAATCATAAAACGCGTCAGCGCCCGCCTTTACCGTCAGGCGCGTTCCGCCTTTGTTCGGCGTAAAGTCAACAACCTTAACGCTTCCGACCTCGCCCGTTCTTGCAACGTGCGGTGCACAGCAGGCACAACAGTCCACATTGCCAATTGTCACAAGCCTTAAATTCTCGGTAATATCAAGCTTACTTCGGTATTGAAGCTGCGCGGCATCACCGGGCGCCGGATACGATATATCAATGGGTAAGTTGCGGTATATTACCGAATTTGTTATCTCTTCAACCTTTGCAATATCCTCAGCTTTAATCACGCCGTCAAAATCAACCGTCATTTCGTTTTTGCTCATATGAAAGCCAACATTGTTGTAGCCAAACAGAGAATGAACGATACCGGAAAGAATATGCTCGCCGGAGTGGTTCTGCATACGGCGAAATCTCGTTTCCCAATCGAGCTTTCCGCAAACTTTATCTCCAACATCTATTTTTTCATTCGTTTTGTGAATAATAACTCCGTCATGAATTTGGACATCGGAAACCCCAATGCCGTTTAATGTTCCCATGTCCGGTGCCTGCCCGCCACCCTCAGGGAAAAACGCAGTTTTGTCAAGCACAATATTATAAAATCCGTTTTCAAAATCACAGGATAGAACATTTGCCGTAAACTCACGGCAATATGCATCCTTCTCATACAAGCGTTCCGTCATAATTACACTTTCTCCCGATAAAATTTATCTTTACTAATTTTATCACAAAACATATTGTATGTAAATATTGATGTAAAAATCATTGCCACTATTTACACTGACAACCCACGAGTAAATTTTGAATTTAACGGAATACTTTTATTGTACGTTAAATTATAAAAAGCAAGGAGTTGATAGAATGCTTGACAAAATCGCACTCGCCCTCGTTATTATCGGAGCTGCTAACTGGGGTTCCATCGGTCTTTTCCAATTTGACCTTGTCGCAACGCTTTTCGGCGGTCAGGGCGCACTTTTAAGCAGAATAATATACACGCTCGTTGCTCTTGCGGGAATCTGGTGTATATCTCTTTTCTTCCGCGATACAGCCGTATCTACAACCTAAATTAAGTAACGTACAAAAACCCCGCCGCTTGGGAAAAGCCTTCCCAAACGGCGGGGTTGATATTATTTTATACCGTCAGATTAAAGAGCCTTAACGATTTCTTCTGTATCCTTTGCAATCATAAGCTCTTCGTTAGTCGGGATTACGAAAATCTTAACCTTGGAGTCAGCAGCGGAAACATCTGTTTCCTTACCGCGAACCTTATTCTTCTCCTCATCCATCTTAACGCCCATATACTCAAGACCGCTGCAGATGTCTGCACGGAGGTCGCAGGAGTTCTCACCGATACCTGCGGTGAATACGATAGCGTCAACGCCGCCCATAGCAGTAGAGTATGCACCGATGAACTTCTTAACCTCATAGATGAACTTGTCAAGAGCGAGGCGTGCACGCTCGTTGCCGTTTGCAGCAGCTTCGTCAAGATCACGGAAGTCAGAGCTTACGCCGGAGATACCGAGAACACCAGACTTCTTGTTGAGGATGTTGTTCATTTCCTTGATGTCATAGCCATATCTGCCCATAAGGTACTCAAGGATTGTTGCGTCGATATCGCCTGCGCGTGTTCCCATAAGGAAGCCTGCGAGCGGGCCGAGACCCATGCTGGTGTCTACGCACTTGCCGTCAACAACAGCGGAAAGGGATGAACCGTTGCCGAGGTGGCAGCAGATAACGCGGCTGTGCTCAGGATTGCCGAGCATATCAATTGCGCGGGCAGAAACATAGCGGTGGCTTGTTCCGTGGAAGCCGTAGCGACGGACATCGTCCTTTTCGTAGTATTCATACGGAATCGGGTATATGTAAGCCTTCGGCGGCATTGTCATATGGAATGCAGTGTCAAAAACCGCAACCTGCGGAGTGGTGGGCATAACCTTCTGGCATGCGCGGATACCCGTGAGGTTTGCCGGGTTGTGGAGCGGGCCGAGGGGAATGCACTTTTCAATTGCAGCGATGCACTTATCGTCTACAAGGCAGCTTGCTGTAAATTCCATACCGCCGTGGAGAACACGGTGACCTACAGCTGCGATTTCGTCTGTGGATGCGATAACGCCCTTAGCCGGATCGACGAGGATATCAAGAACTGCCTGAATTGCCTCACCGTGTGTGGGCATTGCGATATCAGCCTTTACATCGTCACGTCCCGGAACCTTATGAGTAAGGCGACCGTCAATACCGATACGCTCGCAAAGACCTTTTGCGAACACCTCACCGCCTTCGGATTCCATGAACTGGTACTTGAGGGATGAGCTTCCTGCGTTGATAACAAGGATTTTCATAATACTTTCCGTTCCTTTCGGTAAATTATTTCTGTCATTTAGCTTGCAAATTATGCCAAATACAGTTAAAATAGTATACAGATAATTTGATAAATAAGCAACTCTATATATTTTATCCCATTTAACAGATTTTTGCAAGAGTTTTTTACAAAAGACGGTGATTTTTTATGAATATTTGCGGTATTGTCTGCGAATACAACCCTTTTCACAACGGACATCTGCATCAGCTTGAAGAAACAAGGCGGCGCGGCGCAGACGGAATCGTCTGTGTTATGAGCGGAAATTTCGTGCAGCGCGGAGATTTTGCAATAATGCCGAAGACGGCGCGTGCTTCCTCTGCTGTTCGCTCCGGAGCAGATGTTGTTATAGAGCTTCCTGTGCCGTGGGCAATCTCCTCCGCGGAGCGTTTTGCCGCCGGAGCGGTTTCCGTGCTCGATGCACTCGGGGTTGTTTCATCAATTTCATTCGGTGCGGAATGTGCCGATGAAAAAAAGCTTCTCAAAATTGCAAAAATTTTCACAGATAAAAGCTTTGATGAGAAAATTATGGAAGAATATTCCTCCGGAATTTCTTTTGCCGCCGCACGCGAGCGCGCGCTTGCAAAGGTTGACAGCTCGCTCTCACCTCTCATCGCAGAGGCAAACAATATTCTTGCTGTGGAATACCTTAAAGCTATAACGCGATTGAAATCTCCTATACATCCCATCGTTATCGAACGCACAGGCGCTTCTCACGACAGCACGCAGGCATCAGAAAACATTGCCTCTGCTTCATATATCAGAGAGCTTATCTCCCGCGGAGAGGATTTTTCGAAGTTCGTTCCGCGCTCCTCTGCAATGCTTTTTGAGGAAGAAGCAGAAAAAGGTGCTGCACCTGTCTTTGCATCTGCGGCAGACCGCGCGATAATGTCCGTTTTAAAAAGGCTGACCCCCGAAGATTTTGCAAAATACGGCGATGTATCCGAGGGACTGGAGTTTCGTCTCTTTGACGCAGTAGAAAAAAGCCACAGCGTGGCAGATGCCGTAGACCTTGCAAAAACAAAGCGATATGCACACGCGCGCATCCGCAGAATTTTCCTCAACGTTTTTTTGGATATAGACTCCTCCCTGTCACTCGGTCGCGTTCCTTACGCCCGTATACTCGCATTCAACGACCGCGGCCGTGAAATTATAAAAAAGGCAAAAAAGCTTTCGAAAATACCTGTAATAACACGGCCTTCCTCAATGAAAAACGAGGACGAAAAGCTTCAAAGCCTTTTCGCCCTCGAACGACGCGCAGATGATATATATTCACTTTTTATGAAGGCTCCCATATCTCAGGGAAGCACGTTTACGCAATCCCCGATATACATCGAAGATTAAAGCGCATTCACAAGCTCTTTAAAATACTTCCCGCGGAGCATAAAGTTATCAAACATATCAAACGATGCACACGCAGGTGAGAGCGTAACGATATCGCCTGCTTCCGCACTCTCCGATGCCGCTTTTACGGCATCCTCAAATGACGTGCACATAATTACCGGAAGCTTTTCTGCATCATAACCGGGCGTGTTTTCAACCGCCGCGCGGATTTTTTCCGCAGTTGCACCTACAAGCACAAGTGTTTTTACGTAATCGAGAACGGCAGGTCCAAGCTCGTCAAACGGAATCTTCTTATCATATCCGCCGGCGATGAGAATAACCTTTTTGTCAAACGCACGAAGTCCTGCTATGGTCCGCGTCGGGCTCGATGCAATTGAGTCGTTATAAAACTTAACTCCCGAAATTTCGCGTACAAGCTCCATACGGTGCTCCACTCCGCCAAACTCACGAGCAACGGTGCGGATATCATCAAGCGATACAAAATCGCTTGTCGCCGCAATAGCCGCCATATAGTTTTCAACGTTGTGCATTCCCGGAATCTTTATATCGGAAAGAGCAAGGATTTTTTCGCTCTTCCCCGCTTTTCTGAATACGATAAAACCGTCCTCCACGCAATATCCGTCGTTCAGAAGCTCCTTTGACGAAAACAGAACGGCGCGCCCCTCAAGCTCCTTCGCAATACTTCTTGTAACCTCGTTGTCGAAATTGAGAACAACCTTTCCGTCCGATGTTTTATATATCTGACGCTTTGCCTCGGTATACTCTTCCATGGATTTGTGCACATCAAGATGGTTCGGAGTTATATTCGTTATCACAGAGATATCCGTGCCGTGCTTTATATTCATAAGCTGAAACGATGAAAGCTCAACAACGGCAAAATCGTCATTTGTCATTTTGTCTGTATCGGCAAGAAGCGGTTTTCCGATATTTCCACCGACAAAGGCACGCTTTCCTGCTTGTTTTAACAACTCTCCCACAATGGTAGTTGTTGTGGTTTTCCCGTCACTTCCCGTTATTCCGATGCTCACGCACGGGCAAAGGGATAAAAACTGCTCCATTTCTGTTGTTACAACAGCGCCGCGCCCTTCCGCTGCCAGAAGCTCGGGGACGTCATATCGCATACCGGGAGTTTTGAAGATAACTTCAACATCACCGAGCGAGGAAAGATATCCTTCTCCGAGCGAAAATTCCGCACCGCGGGCGCGAAACTCCTCTACGGTCGCCGCGTCATGCTCTTCCTTTCTGTCGCAGATAAGAACCTCAGCCCCCGCAGAGAGCAGAAGCCGGATAAGCGGAATATTGCTTACGCCCATGCCAATAACGGCACAGCGCTTTCCTTTCATATCCTTTGTAAAATCAGCAAACGAAGCGCTCATTTACGCTAACCTCCCATACTCATAGAAAAAAACAATCAGGCAACCGAAGAAAACGGCTGCCGGATCGTTATATTTAAATTAATCCTCGACAACAATGTCCTTTACAAGCTCACGGAAAGCCTTGTATTCTTCCTCCGTTCCGTTTACGGAAACTGTTACGGGTTTTGTGAGGTCGATGCTGAAGATACCCATAATAGATTTTGCATCGATAACATATCTGCCGGAGATGATGTCGATATCGCACATCTGCGAGCAAGCGGCATTTACGAAGCTTTTAACCTCATTGATGGACGAAAGCGTAATTTTGAAATTGTACATAATTTAAGTCTCCCTTCAAATTTTATATTGCCTTTTGGCATATAAATAAAGTATAATACTTTTGGAAGCTTTTTTCAACCATTTCTATGTAAATTTTAGGTGAACTTATGAAAATTTATTTTTATACCCTTGGCTGCAAGGTCAATCAATTTGAAACACAGGCTCTTTCCCTGCTTCTTTCAGAGAATGGGCACGAGGTTTGCGAACACCCGGAAAATGCAGATGTGATTGTGATAAACACCTGCACGGTAACAGCCGTGAGCGATCAGAAATCAAGAAGCGCAATCCGGAGATTTGCCAAAAATTATCCCAACGCAAAAATCGCGGTATGCGGCTGTCTTTCGCAGATAAATCCCGAAAGCATAAGGAACATCGAAGGAGTATCTGTTATCGCCGGCACCGCCGCGAGAGACGTGTTTGTTGAAAATATATGCAATATAACAAATGTAAACAATCATAGCTTTACACCTGACAATTCTTTAAAGCGCCGCGAGTTTGAATACCTGCCGGCAGGCGGACTTCACGGCCACACACGCGCTATGCTGAAAATAGAGGACGGCTGCACAAATTTCTGCACTTATTGCATAATTCCCTATTCCCGCGGTCCCGTGCGTTCACTTGCCCCCGACAATGCCGTTGCTGAATGCAGAAAGCTACATGCGCAAAACTACAAAGAGATTGTTCTTACGGGAATCGAGATTTCCTCATACGGAAAAGACCTTGTCCCGAAATCGGAGCTTTCCGCGCTCGTTGCGCAGCTGTGCAACGAGTTTCCCGACATCCGCTTCAGGCTTGGTTCAATAGAGCCGAGAACGATAACTAAAGAGTTTTGTGAAAAGCTCACCTCCTTTACAAACTTATGTCCGCATTTTCACCTTTCTATGCAAAGCGGCTGCGATGAAACCCTTTCGCGTATGCACAGAAAATACGACACGGAGCGCTTTTATCTCTCCGTTTCCCTTCTGCGAAAGTATTTCCCCGGTTGTGCAATTACAACCGATATGATTGTCGGCTTTCCCGGCGAAACAGAGGATGAATTTGAAGCCACACTCGCGTTCATCGAAAAGTGTGAGTTTTCATCGATGCACATATTCCCGTATTCCAAGCGCGCAGGCACACCCGCAGCAAAGATGGAAAACCAGATTACAAAAGCGGAGAAAACCGAGCGCGCCCGCCGCACATCCGACGTTGCAAAGCGAATGGAAAACGGATATCTCAAAAGCCTTGTCGGCAGCGTACAGTCCGTTCTTTTCGAGGAACCGTGTGACGGATATTTCGTCGGACACGCGAAGAACTACGTGCGTGTTTACGTGAAGTGCATCGACGATATGAAAAACAACATTAAAAACGTTAAAATATGCGATTTGTATCTTGACGGGTTGCTCGGGGAGATTTTATAATTCCCTCATCTCTTGCTCCGAATACTTTTCATGTGCTTCGCTTTGTTGCTTTTTCTTGAACAGAAAAAGCATTTGTGGTATACTAAATATATAATCATTTTTGAAGGAATCATCATTATGCTAAAAACAATATCTGATCTGCTCCTCAACATCCCGGATTTATTCATTCTTTGGGATGAGCAGATGTCTCTCCACACAACATTCAGAATAGGAGGTCCCGCAAGGCTGTTTCTTGATGCACATTCCGTTGACGCCGCACTGCGTGCGCTTGATATTCTCAGCGGATTTGGTGTATCTCCTCTCATTCTCGGAAACGGCAGTAATCTTGTTGTTTCCGATGACGGTATTGACGGGGTTGTTCTCAAGCTTTCATGCAACAAGATTTCTGTTTCCGGAAACAGAATCTTTGCCGAAGCGGGAGCTACGCTTTCTTCTGTCGCGGCAATTGCACAGCGGCGTGGTCTCGGCGGTTTTGAATTTGCCCACGGAATTCCCGGAAGCGTCGGCGGAGCTCTTGTTATGAACGCAGGTGCATACGGCGGCGAAATATCGCAGGTGCTTTCAAAAAGCACATACGTTTCTCACGACGGAATATTTACAATCCCCGTCAAAGAACATAAATTCGGCTACCGAACAAGCATTTATAAACAAAATTCTGCCTTCACTGCTTTGTCTGCCGAGTTTTCCCTTTACGAAGACTCCTCTGATGCGATAGCCTCAAAAATGCGTGAGCTTGCCGAGCGCCGGCGTGACAAACAGCCGCTTGAATTTCCAAGTGCCGGAAGCGTTTTCAAGCGTCCCGAAGGGCATTTTGCCGGAGCATTGATCGAACAATGCGGTCTCAAAGGCTTTTCAATCGGCGGGGCTGAGGTTTCCGAAAAACACGCAGGCTTTATCATAAACCGCGGCGACGCAACCGCCGACGATGTTAAAAGGCTTGTTGAACATATAAAGAATACCGTTTTGAAGGAGACGGGTGTAACACTTGAATGTGAAATCTGTTTTGTATAAAGGAATGTGAAAGAGTATGGATTTTTTCATAATATCGGGGATGTCAGGTGCCGGTAAAAGCCGCGCTGCATCGGTTCTTGAGGATATGGGGTTTTACTGCGTTGACAATATGCCGCCGGAGCTTATCCCGAAGTTTGCGGAAATGTGCATTGCCGCAAACAGCCGTTTTTCTCAGGTTGCACTTGTTACGGACATCCGCGCCGGAATTGATTTTTCTGCGCTTTTTGAAGCTCTTGACAGCATAAAAACGCTTGACTGCAATTATAAAATTCTTTATTTTGAAGCTTCAACCGATGTTATCATAAAGCGATATAAAGAAACCCGCAGGCGTCACCCGCTCTTTGAGGAAGGCGTTTCAATAGAAAAAACAATAGAAAAAGAAACAGAAATGCTTGCAGGTGTTCGCGCGCGGGCAGATTATATAATCGACACCACTACGCTCACCTCGCTCAATCTGCGCTCACGGCTTATCCAGTTTTTTGATGATAACACCCTGCGCGACCAGTCTATGATTGTTAACGTTTCATCCTTCGGCTTCAAGTACGGCATTCCGGCTGATGCAGACCTTGTTTTTGATGTGCGCTTTCTTCCGAATCCGTACTATGACATCTCTCTCCGACCGAAAACGGGGCTTGACAAAGAAGTTTATGACTATGTAATGAAATTCCGCCAGACGCAGGACTTTCTTTCCCACCTTTACAGCATGACAGATTATCTCATTCCGCAATACGTAGAAGAAGGCAAAACCTCGCTCAATATTGCTATCGGCTGTACCGGCGGCAAGCATCGCTCGGTTACCCTTTGCGAAGCACTGGGAGAGCACATTGCAGAGCTCGGCTACAGAACGGTTAAGATGCACCGTGATGCATCAAGATAATTCATCTTTGGGAGATTATGAAATGAATCCGGAAAATTCAACCGGTCACGGCATTGTCGCCATAGGCGGAGGAACAGGGCTTTCCACAATGCTTCGCGGCCTGAAAAGACACATTGACGATATAACGGCGATTGTTGCGGTTTCCGACGACGGCGGAGGAAGCGGGGTTCTTCGGACTGACCTTAATATGCTCCCGCCCGGAGATATACGCAACTGCATCATAGCCCTTTCAAACACTGAGCAGCTTATGTCCCGTCTCTTGTCTCACCGTTTTCACGAGGGTTTGCTTGACGGGCAGAGCTTCGGTAATTTGTTTTTAGCAGCACTCAATCAGGTAACCGGTTCTTTTTACCAGTCTGTGCGCTATATGAGCGATGTTCTGGCAATAACCGGTCGGGTTCTCCCCGTCACCACGGAGGATGTGCACATAGAGGCAGAATTCGAAAACGGTGCCGTTGTTCGCGGCGAATCCAATATAAATACACAGAAAAAACTTCTGGACAGTCCTATACGGCACATCCGTATGATACCGGAGCATCCGAAGGCACTTTCCGACACTATAAGCGCAATAACAAATGCGCGTCTTCTTATCTTCGGTCCCGGAAGCCTGTATACAAGTATAATTCCGAATCTCCTCGTTGACGGAATCGTCGATGCCGTCCGTGCATCAAATGCACGAAAGGTCTACATATGCAACGTGATGACCCAGGACGGCGAAACGGAAAACTATACTGCAACTGACCACATAAAAGCCCTTTTCGACCATTCCTATGATGGGCTTTTTGACACGTGCATCGCAAACAGTGCCGAAATCTCGCGCGAGCTTATAAAAAAATATGCCGCAGAGGGTGCAGAGCCAATGCCGATTAATGAAGAGGACTTTAAAAAGATGGGCATAAAGCTTATCCTCAAGCCACTGATTTCAGAAAACACACCGCTTGCACGCCACGACCCGGCAAGACTTGCCAAGGTTATTATGGATGTGTATAACGGGAAACTATAACACGCGAAAAGGATTGGTCATAAAGATGACTTTTTCTGCAAAGATAAAAGAAGAGCTGTGCTCTTTGCCAATAAAGAATGCTGAAGCCGCACTTGCAGAGCTGTGCGGTATGGTGCTTTTTGCAAACGCAACAAAAAGCACTAAAATCAAGCTCACAACGGAAAACAAAAGCATTGCACACCGTGCATCATGGCTTTTAAAAAGCCTTTTCGGATTTGATTTCGACAAGAAAATCGTTCCCGTTGGAAGCATCAGAAAATTCAGCCTGATAATTGAAAACGCCGACAAGCTTCACGAAATATTTGATGCATTCGGAACTGACCCGAAAATTTCAATCCGCTTAAACGCCGCCATTGCGGAAACGGATGAAGCTCGCGCCGCTTTCTGCCGCGGAGCTTTCCTTACCGGTGGCTCGGTGACAGACCCCGAAACAGGCTACCACCTTGAGCTTGTAACATCACACAATAACTTAAGCCGCGAGGTTATCTCGTTGCTTTTTGAGCTTGAGCTTCCCGCAAAGCTTGCGGCAAGAAAATCAAATAACATAATTTACTTAAAAGAAAGCGGACATATAGAGGATTTTCTCACCCGCATAGGTGCGCCGCTTTCTGCGCTTGACCTCATGCAGACAAAGCTTTTAAAGGACGTAAGAAACAAGATCAACCGCAAGGTAAACTGCGAGGTCGCCAACATGACGAAAACTGCGGATGCCGCAAAAACCCAACTCAACGCAATAAAAATTATCAAGGAGCACACAGGGCTTGAAGCTCTTACGCCTCAGCTTTACGATGCGGCAATTCTCCGCACGGAAAACCCGGAGCTTTCCCTTTCAGAGCTTGTAAAACTCTCTGGCGGAAAAGTCGGGCGCTCCGGACTTAACCACAGATTAAACAAGCTTATCGCAATTTCAGAGGATATTTTATCACGAAAGGATGCACAGGACAAATGAGCGGCTTTGTACATCTTCATGTTCACAGCGAATACAGTCTTCTCGACGGTGCCTGCCGTATAAACCGACTTTGCGAGCACGCAAAGCAGCTCGGTCAGCCGGCTGTTGCCATAACTGACCACGGCGTAATGTACGGGATTATCGATTTTTACCGCGCGGCGAAAGCCGCAGGGGTTAAGCCTATTATCGGTTGTGAAGTGTATATGGCTCCGCGCTCTATGACGGATAAGGAGGGCTCTGCCGACAGAGAGCCTGCCCATCTTGTTCTTCTCTGCAAAAACGAAACCGGATATAAAAATCTTATTCATCTCGTCAGTGCATCCTTTATGGAAGGCTTTTACGGCAAGCCGCGAATTGACCTTGATATCCTGAGAAAGCACTCGGAAGGGCTCATCTGCCTTTCTGCGTGTATTGCAGGGACGATTCCGCGCCTTATTCTGCGCGGTGACTTTGACGGTGCTCTTGAATATGCAAAAGAGCTTTACACAATCTTCGGAACAGATAATTTTTATCTTGAAATACAGGACCACGGCATTGAGGAACAAAGAGTCGTCAACCGTGAAATAGTCAGAATCTCACGCGAAACAGGAATCCCGCTCGTTGCAACAAATGACGCACATTACGTAACACGCGAGGATGCGTATATCCAGGACGTTCTGATGTGCATACAGATGAACAAATCTGTCAGTGACCCCACCAGAATGAAGTTTGCAACAAACGAGTTTTACATCAAGAGCGAGGAAGAAATGCGCGACCTTTTCCCTCTGCAGCCGGAAGCGCTTGAAAACACACTGAAAATCGCTGAAATGTGTAATCTTGAGTTTGAATTCGGCAATCATCACCTTCCCGAATATGACACTCCAAAAGAATATGCAGACTCGCTTGCATATCTTAAGCATCTTGCAAACGACGGCTTTTCCCGCCGCTATCCCGACTCCCCCGCTGGATACAGAGAACGCCTTGATTATGAGCTTGATATGATTACCCGGATGGGATATGTCGACTATTTTCTCATCGTGTGGGATTTTATAAATTATGCACGCTCTCAGGATATACCGGTAGGACCCGGGCGCGGAAGTGCTGCAGGAAGCATTGTTTCATACTGTCTCGGCATCACGAACATTGACCCGATGAAGTATAACCTGTACTTTGAGCGCTTCCTTAATCCTGAAAGAATAAGTATGCCGGATATCGACGTTGACTTCTGCTACGAGCGACGTCAGGAGGTAATTGACTACGTTGTACGCAAATACGGCGAGAGCCGCGTTGCGCAGATAGTCACCTTCGGTACAATGGCAGCACGCGGATCTATCCGCGACGTTGCGCGCGTACTTGATCTTCCGTATAATGAAGCCGACACAATTGCAAAAAACGTTCCGAACGAGCTTCATATGACGCTTGAAAAGGCGCTTAAGGTTTCAAAGCCGTTCCACGATTTTTACGAAGCGGACGAAAAATACAAGAAGCTTATTGATACCGCCATTGCGATTGAAGGTATGCCGAGGCATGCCTCTACCCACGCAGCAGGCGTTGTCATTACCAAAAATGCCGTTTCATCCTACGTGCCCCTTGCCAAAAATGACGAAGCGGCGGTAACGCAGTTTACAATGGTCACGCTTGAGGAGCTCGGCCTTCTCAAAATGGACTTTTTGGGGCTTCGCAACCTCACCGTGCTCCACGATGCCGAGGTTCTTGTGCGCAAGCACACGCCCTCCTTTTCATTGTCCGATATTCCCGACAATGACGAGCTGACCTTCCGCGAGCTTTCTCTTGGACGCACAGCAGGTGTTTTCCAGCTTGAAAGCCAAGGCATGACGTCTGTTGTCGTAGGAATGAAGCCGCAGTCAATAGAAGATATCACCGCTATTGTTGCACTTTACCGTCCCGGCCCGATGGACTCTATTCCCCACTATATAAGCTGTAAAAACAATCCCGAAAACATAAAATATCAGCATCCGATGCTGAAGGAAATTCTCGAGGTTACCTACGGCTGTATTGTTTACCAGGAACAGGTTATGGATATTTTCCGCAAGCTTGCCGGATATTCGCTCGGACGAGCTGATATGGTTCGCCGTGCTATTTCCAAGAAGAAAGAAAAGGACCTTCTCCGCGAGAGACAGAACTTTGTTTACGGAAACGAGCAAGACGGCATCGCAGGTGCCATCAATAACGGAATTCCGGAAGATGTTGCAAACAAGATATTCGATGATATCGTCGCGTTCGCAAACTATGCGTTCAATAAGGCACACGCCGCAGCATATGCTGTTGTTTCATATCAGACGGCGTATATGAAGTTCCATTACCCGCGCGAATATATGGCAGCGCTTCTCACCTCCGTTCTTGACTTCACAGACAAGCTTGCCGGATATTTCGAGCTGTGCCGCGAGATGGGAATAAAGGTTCTTCCTCCGGATATCAATGAGTCATCTGCAAGCTTCACGGTAAGCGGTGAAAACATTCGTTTCGGTCTTGCCGCAGTAAAAAACGTCGGGCGTTCTTTTGTGAAAACACTTACAGAAGAGCGCGACGCCGGAGGACCGTTCCGCTCTCTGCGTGATTTCTGCATGCGCTTACAATCGCGAGAGCTTAACCGCCGTGCACTTGAGAACCTTATCAAGTGCGGAGCCTTTGAAAGCACCGGCGCAAACCGCGCTCAGCTTCTTCAGGTTTATGACGGCATCTTAAACGGAATATCATATATGAAGAGCAAAACAATAGAAGGACAGTTTAATCTTTTCACATCCGATACAGAAAATGAGGAACCGATGTACACCGAAGATCCACTTCCGCGCATTTCTGAGTATCCGCCCAAAACAATACTGTCGTTTGAGCGCGAGACGCTCGGTATTTATCTGTCGGGACATCCTTTGGATGATTATGCTCCTCTCCTGGAAAGGCTCAGAACCGAAACCGTTTCCGATGCGCTCAACACCGAAAAGCACAACGACGGTGACAGCGTTTTTATCGCCGCTTGCGTCTCATCGGTGCGTCTTAAGGCAACAAAAAGCAACGCGATGATGGCTTACGCCGTGTTTGAAGGAACGGTAGGCTCGATTGAGGGTATCATTTTTCCGAAGGTGCTCGAAAAGCATCAGGCTGTTCTTGAAGAGAGTGCTATTATAGTTATCCGCGGAAGAATAAGCACTCGCGAGGATTCTGCACCTCAGCTTATATGTGACGAACTTCACAAGATATCCGAATACGAATATATGAACACAGACACATCCGGCACAGACAAGCTTTATCTGCGTTTTCCGTGCGAGGACTGTCAGAATGCAAAAGCAGTCAAAGCAATGACAACGGCGTTTCCCGGAAAGCTTGAAACGATAATGTATTTCGAGGACACAAAAAAGCGTGTCCGGACGCATATGGCAAATGATGTAATGCTCTTTAACCGTCTTCGCGAAATGCTCGGTGCAGAAAACGTTGTACTGAAAAACGCCGGAGATTAGAAAGTTAAAAAATTGTCATATCATAGCTATTTACTTTTTTAATCTTAATGGTATAATTAATATATAGAATAAGTTAGTTTTCTGTTTGAAAGGTTGATTTACTATGTCAGAAATTAAAACGATAGGTGTTCTAACAAGCGGCGGCGATGCTCCCGGAATGAATGCGGCAATCCGCGCTGTTGCACGTACAGCGGCATATCACGGCATAACCTGCCTTGGCATACGCCGCGGGTATAACGGTCTCATAAACGGCGATGTTGTTGAACTGAATGCCAGGAGCGTAAACGGAATTATCTCCAAAGGCGGAACAATGCTCTTTACCGCACGTTGTCCTGAATTTATGACCCCCGAGGGAATAAAAAAAGGTGCAGATACGTGCAAATATCTCGGAATTGACGGAATTGTCACCATCGGCGGTGACGGAACTTTCCGCGGCGCGCGTGACCTTGCAGCAAGCGGAGTTCATACAATCGGCGTCCCCGCAACGATTGACAATGACATTTCATCAACTGAGTACAGCATCGGCTTTGACACAGCCTGCAATACTGCACTTGATGCAATCGACAAGCTTCGCGATACGATGCAATCCCACGAGCGTTGCTCCGTTGTTGAGGTTATGGGACACAATGCCGGTCATCTTGCACTTCATGTTGCAATTGCCTGCGGTGCTCAGGCTGTTCTCGTTCCCGAAAAACCGTTTGACTTCCAGCGCGATGTTGTTGAAAAGATCCGCGCAGGACGAATCAACAAGCGTTCTCACTTTATCATCATTCAGGCAGAAGGCGTTGGAAACTCAGTCGACATCACAAACCGTATTATTGAAGAAACCGGTATTGATACACGTCTCACCATTCTCGGTCACATCCAGCGCGGCGGAAGCCCCACAGCGCGCGACCGCGTTATGGCAAGCCGTTTTGGTGAATATGCAGTTCACACACTTATGGCAGGAAAAACCAACCGCGTTGTCTGCGCACGTGACAATGATATATGTGATATTGATATAAACGAAGCCCTCGATATGAAAAAGGATCTTCCTGAGAATATGTATATGACCTCAAAGATAATGTCGATATAACAAATGATAAAACCGGCACCGCATGGAAGCTCAATCCCATGCGGTGCCGGTTGTTTTGAATGGTTAATTATACCGTTTTTTTCACTGCCATATAGAAGCTTATGCCTGTTATCGGTGCAAAAGACACATCAGGCGTGTTATATCGGTCAAGAAAGCGCATCTGAATTTCATCCGACATGATGTATTCGTAAATGAGAAAGCCGCAGTCTGAAAGAAGCTTTTCCATCTTTTCAAACGGCTCATTCTCCGGGCGATCGAGCACGACAGTGCTTCCCTCTTTGAATATCCGCGAAAGCGCGCCCATCAGCCCCTGAAGCTTTATAATCGGCATATCAAAGCTTAGGCCGAGCATATTGCAAAAGCACATTTCGTCCTTTGCAAAACACGGGATTTCGATTTGCGATATTCTCCCTTTGCTTGACAGCAAAATGCGCGAATGGCGCATTCCTTCGGCATCGGAGAGCTTAAACGGCGCAAGGCGCGTGTTAAAATCGACATACTGCCGCGCACCGAGCTGCTTTGCATTCCGCAGCGCCGGAGCCGCATATTCCGCGCGGGCAAGCGTTTCCATAAGTATATTCTGCATAAATTTCCACCTCACTCCGACTAAAACAGCCCCTTTCGGGGCTGTTTGTCTTTACGATAGCTTTTCTATTGCGACATCTATTCTGCGGAGAGTTTCTTTTTTTCCAAGGATGTGGCAGAACTCAACACCGCCGCCGGGCGTTACCTGCTTGCCTGAAAGCGCCGTGCGAAGCGGCCACAAAACAAATCCGTTCTTAAGCTCATGCTCTGCAATGTATGCAAAAAGCGTGTCATGGATGCAATCAAAGCTCCAATCGTTTATTCCCTCAATAACCGGGCGAAGCTCACGCAGTGTGACAAGCGCAGTCTCTGCATTCGTCTTCATCTTCTTGTGGAAATACATCTCGCTGTCATACTCCGGAACAGCGTCAAAGAAATCAACCTGCTCGGGAATATCCGAAAGGCGCTCACATCTCTGCTGAAGAAGCGGAGCGATGAGATCCGGATTGATGTCGGGGTTCTTCACGCCCTGACGTATGTACGGGCGAGCAACCTCTGCAAACTGTTCCGGCGTCATTGCGCGGATATACTCTGCATTTATATACTTAAGCTTTGCCGTGTCGAAAATTGCAGGAGACTTTGATATTCCGCGAAGCTCGAAAATCTCAACAAGCTCGGAAAGCGAGAATATTTCCTGCTCACCGCCCGGGCTCCACCCGAGAAGTGTTACATAGTTTACAACGGCATCTTTAAGATAACCCTCGTTTATAAGATCCTCATAAGATGGGTCTCCGTTACGCTTTGAAAGCTTATGCTGTGCATCCTTCATAACCGGCGAGCAGTGAACATACGTCGGGATTTCCCACCCGAAAGCCTCGTAAAGAAGATTATACTTCGGAGCGGAAGAAAGATACTCTGAGCCGCGCACAACGTGTGTAATTCCCATAAGGTGGTCGTCGATAACGTTTGCAAAATTGTAGGTCGGATACCCGTCGCTCTTTATAAGAATCTGATCGTCAAGATCTTCATTCGGAACGGTTATATCGCCGTAAACAACATCTGAAAACGTTGTTTCGCCGCTTTCGGGCATCTTCTGACGAATAACATACGGAACCCCTGCATCAAGTTTCTCCTGAATCTCTTCCGGAGAAAGGCGTGAGCAGCGACCGTCATACTTTGTCGGTGCATCCCCTTCCTTTTCCTCGTGATCGGTCTTTTCGCAGAAGCAACGGTATGCCGCTCCCTTTTCTATCAAAAGCTCTGCATACTGCTTATACATTCCCATACGCTCACTCTGAACATATGGGCCTACGGGGCCGCCGATATCAGGACCTTCATCGTAGTTAAGTCCCGTTTCACGGAGCGTGCGGTAAATAAGGTCAGTAGCTCCCTCAACAAGACGTCCGCGGTCAGTATCCTCGATACGGAGGATAAAATCACCGCCATTGTGCTTGGCAATCATATAGGTATAGAGAGCTGTGCGGAGATTGCCTATGTGCATATACCCCGTGGGGCTGGGAGCGAAGCGCGTTCTTACTTTGCCTTTAGGAATGCGCGCCTCTGCCTCCTCGTAAAATTTCATATCCATATCATCAATCCTTATCTTTCATCCACCGCCGCTTGCGCGGCGGGTAATATGACTTCAACATTTCAAAACTATATTTATTTTTTCTTTGCCCATGAATCCTTGAGCGATACTGTGCGGTTAAACACGAGCTTTTCTTCTGTTGAAAGCTTTGTATCAAGGCAGAAATAACCGTTGCGGAGAAACTGGTAATGACCGTCACCAAGACCGTCTTTTATAGCAGATTCACATTTGCAGCCGGAGAGAATTTCAAGCGAATCGGGGTTGATATTGTCCGTAAACGCACCGCCCTCGGGGAACTCGCCCGGGTTTTCCGCATTGAACAGATTTTCATAAAGACGAACCTCTGCGTCAACCGCGTCATGCGCCGATACCCAATGGATTGTGCCCTTTACCTTGCGCTTGTCAGGCGTATCTCCGCCACGGGATTCGGGATCGTACTCTGCATGAATAACAGTTATATTGCCGTCCTCATCTGTTTCAAAGCTCTTGCAGGTGACGTAATACGCATATTTAAGACGGACTTCGTTTCCGGGGAACATTCTGAAATATCCCTTGACCGGCTCTGCAAGGAAGTCCTCCCGCTCGATATAAAGCTCACGAGAGAAGGTAACCTTATGTGTTCCGCTGTTCTCGTCAGCCGGATTGTTCTGTGCATCAAAGGTCTCCGTCTGCCCTTCCGGGTAATTGTCAATAACAAGCTTTATGGGACGGAGAACGACCATCATACGCATTGCATTTTCGTTAAGATCCTCGCGGATACAATGTTCAAGGAAACCGTAGTCAACGGTGTTATACGCCTTTGAAACGCCGATTCTCTCGCAGAAGTTGCGGATGGAGCGCGGAGTATAACCGCGGCGGCGGAGACCGGAAAGCGTCGGCATACGTGGATCATCCCAACCGTCAACGTGCTTTTCCTCAACAAGCTGGCGGAGATAGCGCTTGGACATAACTGTGTTTGTAACATTAAGGCGCGAGAACTCAATCTGGCGCGGCGGATTTTCAAATCCTATCTCCCGTACCACCCAGTCATAAAGCGGACGGTGATTTTCAAACTCGATTGAGCAGAGGGAATGGGTAATGCCCTCAAGCGCGTCCTGAATCGGGTGTGCATAGTCGTAAAGCGGATAGATGCACCACTTATCACCCTGACGGTGGTGGTGAGTGTGCAGAATTCTGTATATTGCCGGATCGCGCATATTCATATTCGGAGATGCCATATCAATCTTTGCGCGGAGAGTGTGGCTGCCGTCCGGGAATTCGCCGTTCTTCATACGCTCAAAAAGGTCGAGGTTTTCCTCAACGGAGCGGTCACGGTACGGGCTGTTCTTACCCGGTTCCGTGAGCGTGCCGCGGTATTCACGCATTTCATCTGCAGAAAGGTCGCAGACGTATGCCTTGCCGCGCTTGATAAGCTCTATTGCAAACTCATAGCATTTGTCAAAATAATCCGAGCCGTAGAAGATGCCGCCGTTAGGCTCAGCGCCGAGCCAGCGAAGATCCTCTTCTATTGAACGGACATATTCATCATCCTCGCGTACGGGGTTAGTGTCGTCATAGCGAAGATTAAAAAGACCGTTATATTTCTGTGCAACGCCTGCCGATATCCAGATAGCCTTTGCACTGCCTATATGCAGATAGCCGTTCGGCTCCGGCGGAAAGCGCGTGTGAATTTTCGTTAATCCTTTTTTCTCAATATCCTCATTTATCGCCTCGTGGATAAAATTGGTTGGGCTTGTGTTTACATCCATTATGTCAAACTACCTCCGATTTTTACAGTTCACATTATTCTAAACTATATTTTACCACACTTTGTATGCAATACTCAATAGTAAATTTGAAATAATTTTACTAAAAATGGTTTTAGTAATTTGTTTTTAGTTTGTTGAGTGTACGCGCAAGCGCGGCTCCGTTTTGGAGCCGCGCTTGAACGAGTCGGTATTAACTTAGTCAAAATCCAAACCGCCACCACCGGTGTTTCCTGTTGCTCCGCCACCGGTAAGTCCCGACGTTGTAATAACATCGGTCTTTAAAAGCTCAATAACTTCTATTACAGGTGCTTCATACTGTTTCATCTCAAGACCTCCTCCCTTTAGTTTTTACTGAAATAGTCATCACGGTATTCCGTAACTGTTTCATACATTGTTACCATATTGCACTATTATTAAAACCATAACACAAATGACCATATCTTGAAATTGTTCCATCACCATGGTCTATTTCGATATAATTACCTAATGTTAAGAGCCTGTCATTGCTGGACCAAGCACATGAAGAACTATGGTCACTACTACTTGTTTCACTCCAATGAGTACAAACATATGGTTTTGAAGTGATTACAGTACCTGACTTTGTTGCATAAACTATGTTATATGCATTTTGAGAAATATCAAGACCACTATGAGTCGATTTAAATGGCTGAAATACATGCAAATTTGAAGGAACAGGCCATAACCACTCTTCTGCACTAACAGATACAACAAGAACAAATAACAATCCACAAGAAACCAGAAATGTTTTTAGTTTACTTTTCATTTCCATCCCTCTTCCATAAATATTTTCAAACATAATTTTAGTACAAATATTTACTAAAATCAATAGTAAATATTTGTACTATGGTAAACTCATATTAATCTTGTATGAGAGGTGAGCTTACATTGAATACCGAATTGTTCCTGCGCCGTATGCGTGCGTTGCGTGAGGATAATGATATGACGCAAGCGGAAGTTGCCACTATCCTCGGTACATCACAAACAATGTATGCCCGATACGAGCGCGGAGCAAACGAAATGCCTATACGGCATCTTGTGACGTTATGCAAACTATATAATGTTTCCGCAGATTATTTTTTAAGTGTAAAGCCTGATAAAACACGAAAATACGGAACAATCCGCAAATAACGCAGCTCCACCGAATTTATATCGGCGTAAGCTGCGTTATCTTATACAAAATTTTATTATATATCAAAATAGTTTCGCAGGGCTTCTGTTATCTCCTCTTGCTTCGCAACATCCGTAAGCGCAGACACCCTATTGAGAAGTCTGTCATGCGAAACCGTGCGTATCTGCTGTACCATTGCAACAGACAGCTTCGGAAGCCCGCTTTCGACCGGCTTCAAAAGTATCTCCGTCGGATAAATCTTATCTCCCGGCTTTACGCTTGAAAGAGGCAAAACCGTCGAAACCGGAATGTTATGATTTACGGCATCTGTGGAAATAACCATAACGGGTCTTGTTCCGCGTTGTTCACTTCCCTTGGTCGGGTCGAGATTACAGAAATATATTTCCCATTTGTTTACCATTCTCCCCGTACCTCGCTGTCCGATAATGAAAAATCTTCTGCACATCGGCTTGTTCTCTCAATAAAGACTTCATCCTCTGCAGCTTTTTTCATCTGTGCCGCATACTGAGCTTTCTTTATCTGCTTAAGATATTCATCAACAGCCTGACGGATGCCATAATTTACAGACGGAATAAGATTTTCACCGGCAAGCGCTTTAAGGTCATTAAGCGCAGCAACCGGAAGTGTTGCAGTATATCTTGTTGTTTCTGTGTAGTTCATCATCAATATCACCTCAATTACAGTATACACTATATCACCCAAAATATCAACACCATTTTGATGATTTTTTTGCATCACATTTTGCATCTTTATATGCACCTTTCGGTTTATTCCGCAAGGTGCTGTATTTTTGTACGTGCCATTTTGCAAAGCACGGCTCATTTTTGCATATACTGCTCTTGTAAGGGGGAGAGTGCTTATGCCGTATTCTGACAGAGAGCTGCTTGCGCGGCTTATCCAGTGCGAAGCCGGCGGCGAGGGCGACACTGGTATGCAGGCTGTTGCGAGCGTTATTATGAACCGTGTGTATGCGCCTGACGGAGAATACGCCCGCGTCGGCAAGCAAAACATCCGCAACATAATTTTTCAGCCCGGACAGTTTGAGTGTGCAACGGACTACTACAACAACCGCTACAACCCGCAGAACATATATAATATGAATCCCGAGCAGATACATTACGATATCGCCGACTGGGCAATCGCAGGCAACCGGCTTTCCCCGCTCGGTACGGCACTGTGGTTCTTCAATCCCTTTTCGCCCGAATGCAGAGAGAATTTTCCAAGCGGAGTGGGTGTCTTTGCCGTGAGGGTGGGCGAACATTGCTTTTACAACCCGACGGAAGCGTATTCAGATACTTAATTTATATATGGAGTGATTTTTATGGATTCATTAAACCCGAGAATGAACTTTACACAGCCGAGACCTCAAAATGATTTTTATGAGCTCAGCGGCTCACCTTCCGCTCAGCAATCACAGGTGCTGATGCTCGGCGAACAATTGCAATCCTCAATCGGATATTATGTGAGCTGCGAGTTCTTAATCGGCACGCAGATACTTGAAACGCGTGACGGTATTCTCGCCAAGGTCGGCACAAACTTTCTCACGCTGTATCAGCCAAATCTTGAGCGATACATCGTCTGTGACTTGTATGCACTTAAATTTATCACCATTTATAACAGCACAACTGTCCCAAGCCTGAACAGATAGACAAAGAATGCGGCAGAATCATTTCTGCCGCATTCGCTCTCTTTTTATACCTTAGTAAGAACATACTTTTCAGCGTATTTATTGAAGTCATCAACAAACTCACCCTTAACGGAGTGCTTGACCTGGTTGAGATATCCGTGCGTGTTGAGTTCTTCTTTTCGGATCTGAATAATGCATACCGCGATATTCGAGCAATGGTCGGAAACTCTTTCGCAGTTCGTGAGAACGTCTGAGAGGATAAATCCAAGCTCTATAGTGCAGTTGCCTTCCTTAAGGCGCTTGATATGACGTGCCTTGATATCACTGCCGAGACCGTCGATAACCTGCTCAAGCGGCTCGACGTGTGCAGCAAGCTGCGCATCGTCCTGACCGAATGAGCGGATAGCAATGTCAAGAATTTCTTCAACCGCCGCAACGAGGATATGTAAGTCTGCCTTTGCTTCGTCGGAGAAGCTTATTCCCTTCTCGTCCATTTCGCGTGCGGTTTTGAGAAGGTTTACGGCATGGTCGCCTATTCGTTCAAAATCTCCGATTGTATAAAGAAGTCTTGAAATCTCGCGGCTCTCGTCTTCGGATACGCCAAGCCCCGACAGCTTTACGAGGTATGTGCCGAGCTTGTCCTCATAAGTGTCGATTCTCGCTTCGGCATCCTCAATCTCCTGTGCACGCTTTTCCGAGAAATCCCACATCAGCTCTGCTGCATCATGGAAGGTTGCTTTCGCAAGCGCTGCCATTTCTCCGGCGATGCCTTTGCAACGCTCAATTGCAAAGCTCGGGGTGTTGAGAAGACGTTCATCAAGGAAGTTCGTTGCATCCTCAGGTGCGCTATCCGGTACCGAAATCGTTGCAAGGTGACCGAGCTGCTTTGAAAACGGAAGAAGTACGAAGGTTGAAAACACATTAAACATTGAATGAACAACCGCAATATCAACAGCAGACATCGACATTGTTTTAAAGCTGAATTCAAAGAAAAGGTCAAGACCGTAGAACAAAACAAAAACGATTATAACGCCGATTATATTGAAATACAGATGGACAAGCGCCGCTCTTCTCGCATTCTTTTTCGCACCGATGCACGAGATAAGCGTTGTTGTACACGAACCGATGTTCTGACCGAGAATCATCGGTATTGCAAAGCCATATGTAACATTACCCGCAACAGCCATCGCCTGCATAATACCAACGGATGCAGATGAGCTCTGCAAAAGCGTGGTAAGAGCAAAGCCTGCAAACATACCGAGAATGGGATTTGTGAACATAAGAAGGAAATCCTCAAACCCCTGAAGGCTTGTTATCGGCTCCATAGCGTCAATCATCGTATTCATACCGACCATAAGCACACCGAAACCGACAAGTATCGAGCCGATATCGCGCTTTTTGCTCTTCTTTGAAAGCATTATCATCGCAATGCCGACAAATGCAAAAAGCGGAGCAAAGTTTGACGGCTTTAAAAGCTGAACAAAAAAGCTGTCTCCCTGAATACCTGTAAGGCTGAGTATCCACGCCGTTGCGGTTGTACCGATATTGGCGCCCATAATAATTCCTATCGCCTGTGCAAGCTTCATTATGCCGGAATTTACAAAGCCGACAACCATAACCGTCGTCGCGGCACTTGACTGGATAATCGCCGTTACAACCGCACCGAGCAAAACGCCCTTGAATATTTTGTCGGACAGACGCTCGAGAATTCCCTCAAGCTTGCTTCCCGAAACGCGCTCAAGCCCCGAGCCCATAACCTTCATTCCGTAAAGGAACAGGGCGATACCGCCAAGAAGCTCAAAAATCGTAAAAATGTCAATACTCACGCAAATTCTCCTTTCTTCTCCGAAAGCGTTATATTTTCCAATTTACTCCGAGTATATCATAACACAATCTACAATGGTGTTCAATAGATTTAAAAAATAAAATTTGCAATTTTATACAACGCCTTTTCGTGCAGATTGACGGAGAGGAAGTGTCTTGTGAGTATGAAACCGGAAAGGTGAATTTTCCTTCTATCGCAAATAATTTTCCAAATAGCAAAAAAAGAGTTGACAATGGTAAATATTCGGGATATAATTATATAGTTATTTGGGGGCGTAGCTCAGCTGGGAGAGCGCTTGAATGGCATTCAAGAGGTCATGGGTTCGATCCCCACCGTCTCCACCAAACAAAAAACGTACCAACCTTACGGATGGTACGTTTTTTGTTTTGGTGTTACGCGAGACGGTGAGGGAGCGAACAGGACGGCGCTCCGCAGAGCGCAAAAAGGGTGCCGGTGGCACGCTTTTTAGTCCGCGGGTAGATCCCCAATGTAAGTTTACGAAAAACGCAAATGGCATCCGTAAGGTTGGTACGTTTTTTCATTATTTAAAAATTTTATTTTTGTTTTTTGCATAATCACCTCATTCCCGCGCAAAATATATGTACATCATCACGAAGAGATTTCGTGCTGATACAATTTTTAAGAGGTGAATTAAAATGTCTAACCAGCAGAACAACAAAAACAATCAGAACAACCAGCAGAATCAGCAGAACAAGAATAACCAGAACAATTCTCAGAACAAAAACAATCAGAACAACAGCCAGAACAAAAACGACAACAACCAGAGCAACTACTAAACCCGGCAAAAACAACCGTTCCGCTTACTCTCTCGCGGGACGGTTGTTTTTCTTGAACAGAAAAAACATTTATGGTACAATATATAATATAGCAGAGTTTCCCGAAAGGAGGATTTTCATGGACAGACACATACTTCACTGCGACTTGAACGCATTTTTTGCATCTGTTGAAGAGGTTCGCAACTCCGAGCTTCGCAAATATCCCGTGGCTGTCTGCGGAAATCCTGAAAACCGCCACGGGATTATCCTCGCCAAAAACGAAAAAGCGAAGAAATTCGGCGTGAAAACTGCCGAAACAATATGGCAGGCACAGAAAAAATGCCCCGAGCTTGTGCTTGTCCCTCCGCATTACAAAGACTATGCAAAATATTCTCGCATAGTAAACGACATTTATTTGCGCTATACCGACCTTGTCGAGCCGTTCGGTATTGACGAATCCTGGCTCGACGTGACCGGCTCTGCCCATCTTTTCGGAACTCCGCGCGAAATCGCAGACGAGCTGCGTCGTGTCGTCAAAGACGAAACAGGCCTTACTATATCTGTCGGCGTTTCCTTTACAAAAGCCTTTGCAAAGCTTGGAAGCGACTATAAAAAGCCTGATGCCACGACGGTAATAACACGCGAAAATTATAAAGACATTGTCTGGAAGCTTCCGGTTACGGATTTGCTTTTCGTAGGAAAGAGCGCGAAGAAAACTTTCGAGCGCCTCGGAATCTCCACTATCGGTGAGCTTGCCGCAAGCTCAAAGGAAAGCATCAGCTCCCTTCTCGGAAAAACAGGAGAAACAATACACGACTATGCCAACGGAATAGACTTATCCCCCGTCCAATCGGCTTTTGCCGAGACCGATCCGAAATCCATCGGGCGCGGAACAACCTTTCCACACGACCTTACGGAGATTTCTGACATCAGAACAGGCATAACAGTTCTATCCGATGACGTTGCTGCGCGTCTGCGAAAAAAGCACCTTATGGCAAACGTGGTAACGCTGACAGTCCGTGACCCCAACTTCAAAACAACATCACGTCAAAAAACGCTTTCCTCACCAACGCATCTTGAACACGACATAACAGAGGCGTGCATGGAGCTTTATATGCGCTATTATGCAACGCGCCGGTCTCCCGTGAGAATGCTTACCGTTACTGTTTCTTCTCTCGTCGATGAAGACACAGCGGGACTTTTGCAATTTTCTCTTTTCGGCGATGATGAAATGCACGAAAAAACCGAACGAATAGAGCTTGCGATAGACAAAATACGCAACAAATTCGGACGCGGTGCAATGAAGAAAGGCTCTTTTTTGAACGAAAACTTCTCTATACGCGAAAAAGACGATTGAACCCGAAAAAACGGCAAAAGTACTTGACAAACAAGTGCTTTTTGGTGTATTATATTCTTTAAATAAATAAACAAAGGAGTGTTGCGGATTATGGATATCAGCAAGAAAGTTTGCGGCGAAGGCTTGACGTTTGACGATGTGCTTCTGGTGCCCGCAAAGAGTGAGATTCTCCCGGCAGATATTGACGTTTCTACACGTCTCACAAAGAAAATAAAATTGAACATTCCCGTTATGAGTGCGGCCATGGATACGGTTACCGAGTCGCGCATGGCGATTGCCGTTGCCAGAGAAGGCGGCATCGGCGTTATACATAAAAATATGACTATTGAAGAGCAGGCAAACGAGGTGGATATGGTAAAGCGCTCGGAAAACGGCGTTATCACAAATCCGTTCTTCTTAAGCCCGTCTCATACCCTCGGCGATGCAGATGACCTTATGGCAAAGTATCGCATTTCCGGTGTTCCGATCTGTGATAACGGAAAGCTCGTCGGCATCATCACTAACCGCGATATGAAGTTTGAAACAGATTACACCCGCCCGATTTTTGAGGTTATGACAAAGGATCGCCTTGTTACTGCTCCTGTCGGCACAACGCTTGAGGACGCAACCGACATTCTCCGCAGAAACAAGATTGAAAAGCTTCCTATTGTTGATGATAACATGGCTCTCCGCGGTCTTATCACGATAAAAGATATCGAAAAGGCTCAGAGATACCCGAACTCCGCAAGAGACGACAAAGGCCGTCTTCTTGTTGCCGCTGCTATCGGTAACACTGCAGATGTTCTGGACCGCGCGAAGGCTCTTGCTGATGCCGGTGTTGACGTTTTTGTTCTCGACAGCGCACACGGTCATCATATCGGAATCAGCCGCGCCATTGATAAGGTCAAGAGTGCATTCCCGAACGTTGAGCTTATCGCAGGAAACATCGCTACTCCCGAAGCTGCTGCTGATCTTATCGCAGCAGGTGCGGATGCTCTCAAGGTCGGTATGGGTCCGGGTGCTATCTGCACAACGCGTATCGTCGCAGGTATCGGTGTGCCGCAGATTACGGCAGTTATGACTGTTGCGGAAGTTGCAGACAAGTACAACATCCCCGTCATCGCAGACGGCGGTATAAAGTATTCCGGAGATATCCCGAAGGCAATCTGCGCCGGCGCATCTGTCATCATGCTCGGTTCGCTCCTTGCCGGATGCGATGAAGCTCCGGGTGAATTTGAGATGTATCAGGGCAGACGCTTTAAGGTTTACCGCGGTATGGGTTCTCTCGGCGCAATGTCAAAGGGTGGCCGTGACCGTTACTTCCAGCAGAACAACCGTAAGCTCGTTCCCGAAGGCGTTGAAGGCCGCGTTCCTTATAAGGGCCCGGCAGGCGACACCGTATATCAGCTTATAGGCGGTCTCCGCGCAGGTATGGGATATTGCGGTGCAGAAAACATTCAGGCACTCCGCGAAAACGGCCGTTTCATCAAGATTACGGGCGCAGGACTTAAGGAAAGCCATCCGCACGATATCTACATCACAAAAGAGGCACCGAACTATTCGGTCAATCCGTAAAACAACTATGAGCCGCATTCACTATGCGGCTCTGTTTATTAAAAAATCAAAGGAATGATTACTTTATGTCCTGCAAAATGCAAAAGGATTTGAGCGTTTTTATAAGCCAATGCGACAGCACTTCAAAAATGAGTATACCGAGCATCTTTTCCCTCTTCGGTGATCTTGCATCGGAGCATGCACCGCAAATAGGTCTTGGTTTTAGCACTCTTGCAGAAAAAGGCTTGTTCTGGATTGCCGTAAGAACCAAAATCAAGGTTCACCGCCGCCCTGAAATGACGGAGAGCTTCCTTGCAAACACCTGGCCGGAAGCCCCCGGCAGGGTACGCTGTGTAAGGTACTACACCCTCACAGACATCAACTTGAATCTGATTGCCGAAGGCAAGAGCGAATGGGCAATAGTTGACCTTTCAACCGGAAGACCGCATAAGCTCTCAGAAATCTATCCGGAAGAAATGCAACATCTCACCGACACTGCTTGTGACGAGCCCTTCAATAAAATTGCTGAGAACACCGATGATGCAGAAAAATTTGCCGTCTACACAGTACGTTCAACGGACATTGATATTGGCAAGCATATGAACAATGCGGCATATATCCGTGCAGTTTTCGGTGCATTCACCTGCGCAGAGCTTGAAGAAATGGATATAAGCGATGTTGAAATAAACTTCAAAGCGCAGTGCTATGAAGGAGATGAGCTTGAATTCTACAAACGCAAATGTGGCGATGCCACCGAAATAATTATTCTTCGCCCCGATGGCAAATGCGCCGCAACGGTAAGGCTTGCGTGAAATATTGATTATAAAAGTTTACTGCGTTCGCAAAAGCGAACGCAGTATGCTTTTTTATTTATACATTTTAAGGTATTCTGCTGTGTTGGCTACCATTCCGTCAAACATCTCACGAGCCTTATCTATAGGCAAACGTACCAGCGGGTCGTTTGCAAATACCGCGAATGCAAGATCTAAGCTTCTTTCGGAAATTGCCTCGTCAAGCGACACCTGATTTCCGCACGCGCGTGAGACAAGCGAATAAATCTCTTGCGGAATTTCGCCTGCAAAAACCGGCTTTACACTGTCACCGCGGAAAACCGCATTTGTTTCAACGATTGCCTCCATCGGCAAATTAGGAATTTGCCCGTAGTTCGGAAGATTTACATTGGTTATGAGGTCATCAAGGCCGAGAAGCGCCCGCATCTGACGGCATCCGTCCTCGCCGGTCGGCTTAAACTCCGGCTTCATTTCTCCCGAGAGAAGCTTTGCGCTCTTCTCTAATCTCTCGCGAAGCTGGTTTCGTCTCCAGTCAACGGTTGTAAGCCCGAATCCCCAGCCTTCTACCTGTTCGGGGCTGTTGAGATACCAGTCACCCGGGCAGAACTCCGCAAGATGACGGTCACCCGCCGCGGCAATAACTCCGTAACGAAGGAATAAATCAAACTTAACCTTCTCACCGTGTCTTACTTTGTCATTTATAAGGTTCTCACCCTGCTTGAAGTCAAAGCCGCTTTCACGGTGCTGTACCGCGAACTCGCGGTACAGGGGGAACAAATCAGTATTCTTGTACTTTGCTTCCGTAACCCATGTAAAATGGTTTACGCCTATCGGATTTACCTTAATTTCCTCACGCTTTACATCCTTTATTCCACAAAGCTTATCGAGCATTCTTGAAAGAAGAACCTGTGTTCCGAAAACCTCATGACAGCATCCGAACGCCTTAATTTGCGGGAAAACTCGATAAAGCGCCTTTATGCTGATGCTCATCGGGTTCGTATAGTTGATAACCCAAGCATCCGGGCAATACTTTTTTATCGCTTCACCAAATTCTTCAAACATCGGCACCGTACGGAGCGAGCGGATAATCCCGCCGGGGCCTACGCTGTCACCGACAGACTGATATATACCGTACTTTTCGGGATAATGCACATCGGAATGCATCTCATCAAACGTTCCCGGAAAGATTGATATTATTACAAAATCCGCGCCATCGAGCGCCTCACCTATCGTATTGCACGCAAGGTATGACCAATCCCCGATTTCTATGCTGTTTCCTATCGTTTCATTTTTCTTCGCGGCATCAAAATCTATATCGTACAAATACACCGTGCCGCCCATATCCTTATCCTGAGCAAGATCGGTCATGAACCCCCACGCCCAACCGCGTGAACCTCCACCGATGTATGCAACCTTCAGGTCCTTGTAATTCTTATGCATTGTAAAAATCCTTTCCTTGTTATATATTTACATTGATGTAATACATTCCGTCGCGTCCGTTCGTGTTAAGGCGCAAAGCTTTACCGTCAAACGTGATACTGCAATTACGGTTATCCGCACAGTTTACGCTCAAATCAAACGGCATCTTATTCAGCCACAGAAGCGGAAGTGCGTCGTCATAGCCGTATCCACTGCCTACGTTACAGATGTTGCGAATATAAATCTCGCTATCGGTCTGTTCAATATCCGCCGCCATTCTGTCAGAACCGAGAATATTTTCAAAGCTTGCCTTGCCGTCTTCCACGCGGATTGCAAACTGAATATCTGTCCTCGTATACGGAAGAAAGGCACGGGTTATGTGAAATCCCGTAACGCCACGGCGTATCATCTCACAATAATCCTTGTAAGAGCCGACCTGTGCCATATGGATTGGCACATTATTTGCCTTTGCATATTCTATTCCATCACGCGATTCTTCCCAGTATTTCATCGGGTCGATTTCCGGATAGATAAACATCGTTACAATACCGTTTTTTAACGGTATAACGTTGTCCACAACCTCGCGGGTAAGCGGTGCGCGGTGCAATATCACCTGCGAAAGCGGAATAGCATCGCTGTATTTTCTCACTTCACGCAGTGTTTCTATCGTGAATGAATTTATAACACAGCTTTCCTCAACATGATACTTTCTTACCGTTTTCATAACATCACGAACAAGCTCTGGAATTTTGTTGTTGCGCAGTGTTATATAAACGAGCTTGCCGTTTTCTTTGCATATACGGACATATGTGTCAAAATCGCACACTTTGGCATAATGCCCCATCACGTCGTATTCAGCAGCATATTCGAGAGTTTTGAGATAATCATATGTGAGATCGACAAAAAGCATTCGGTTATTTTTATCAAGCTTGCATATGCGCCCATTCTCGTCAAGCGTTATCCCTGCGTCGTGGCACATAACAAGCTTATTATCCTTTGTTATGCGCACATCGCCTTTAAGCGCGTTAAAACCGAGATGTGCAGCAAGCTGAAAATGCTCTGCCGTATTTATCGGCGCAAGACCTATCTGCGAATACGCCGTGTTCATTATTTCCTTATCAAAATTAAAATGCATTATCTTTCTCCCTGCATCGCCATTTGCAGAGGACAGCCAAAACCACTGTCCTCTGCATTTTTGCTTATTGCTTCACATAATCAAGTATGCGCCCCAGAAGAACCGCTACCTCTGCGCGCGTTGTGTAGTCGGTTGGTGCGATTCGTCCTGATTTACCGTTGACAAGACCTGCGCTGATGAGGGCGCCGGCAGCTTCCTTCGCATAATCTGCTACGATGGAGTAATCGGAGTATTGCGGTTCGTCATAAATGCCGAACCCTACATTCAGTTTCTGCAATGCCCTATATACAATTACCATCATATCCTGACGGGTGATGGAATTGCGCGGTGCAAATTTGTTATCACCTATACCGGAAATGATTCCGTTGTTGCGTGCTATTGCAAGCTCAGATGCGAAGTAGTCACTTGCCGATACGTCTGCAAAGTTTTCGGTGTTCTCACTTTCAAGCTTGAATGCACGAACAAGAAGAATTGCAAAATCTGCGCGGGTTATGTTTGCCGCGGGGCTGAACGTGCTTGCTGAAGTTCCCTTTATTATTCCGTCTGCCGCAAGGGTGTTGATTGCATCTTCTGCCCATGAGTGGCTATCAAGGTCAGTGAATTTCGTTTTTTCCACCTCTTCCGCCTCGCCTTCGCTCGGCACCTTCTCTGGGAGGAGAAGGCTTTCATCTTCATCAGTGTCGTCGGTATTTGTCGTATCATCCGATTTGTCAGTCGGTGCGGCACCGCCGCCACCGCCTCCTCCACCGCCGCCGGCGGGTGTTGATGTATCACCTGCTGCTCCGGTATTTTCTGACGGTGTTTCGCTGTTATTGTTGCTTGACGAACCGCCCGTTGTTGAGCCGTAAACTGTTACATTAAAGTGGATTGTGGTTTCGCGCCCATCGCTGTCGCGGGCAGTTATCGCAACGTGGTTTTCACCTACCTGTGAAGAATCCGGTTTCCATGTGAACACACCGGTTTCCGCATTGATGGATGCCCCGCGAGGAAGTGTTGTACCTATGTAGGTGATTGTCGGTGTGTTTTCTTCTACCGGACTGGCTGCGTTGAGCGCTACTGAAATTGTGCTGCCCGCACTGGTAGTTATGCTGTCATTTACCGGCGCAAACTCAGGCGAGAAGTCCTCGTTGTATGAAAGAGGAATCTTAAAACTCTGCCCTACCGCAATATTGTACACATATCCAAGCTCCGGCTGTGTAGCGTTCTGATGTCCGCGGATAAGCGTTGTTCTGTCTATATCAAGACGGATTACGTTCTTGCCTTCGCCGTAGGTGTGATTTTCAAGAACGCTTGCCCCTTCAATCTTATACACCGCGTTGTCTGCACCGTCATTTGCGATGAAAATATATTCACCCGCAAGAGCAGATGCATCCTCAATCTCCGTGGATATATCAATATAGTTCTTAAATGCAAGGTTTCTCTCAAAGCCTTCAACCTTGCCGGTAAGCGTTCCCTCGCTCTCAACCTTGTCGCCGATGATATTTCCGTCGTGGACATAACGGTATGTCGGTGCACCCTCGCTGTTCGTGCTGTACACGCCCACAAAGCCTTGGAAATCGAACACTCCGCCAACATTGTACTTGACAGAATTGTTTGTCGCATAAACAACATAGTCAATTCTCTCACCGCCAACGTGCGTTACCTTAACTGCGCGTACCATATCATCGGCGTTTTCGTTGCCCGAAACCTTCGTCACATCGACAGCCTCGATTTTATCAATATTGGATGTGTTGCGGTACGGTTCATAGACCGTTGTGAAAAGGCTGTCAAGCTCTTGTCCTTCCGGTGCCTCGCGCTCAATGTATACATACTCAAGCATCGTTGCACGGTCGGGGTTAAACGCATCCTTATACCCAATATTCCTTGATGACTCACTTCTTTGCGGAACGTGACCGCCCGCAAAGGCAACGCCGGAAGGCGTGAAGTCATTGACCTGCGTCATGCGCAAATGTATTCCCTTTGGATTTGAAAGAGCTTTCTTATAGTCGGTGATTTCAAAATCAACAGTAAAGCTGCTTTGCGGCTCTGCCGCGCGGCGAACGTTGCGAAGCCAAGTGTATCCTTTCGGGAACATAGGTTCATAGCTCCAATTCGGCTGTGTCCACGGATCCTGACCGTAGGTTACGGGAAATACCGTTTCAAAATCGACCACTTCATTCGAAAAAGCTTTGCGGACACTGCCGTCCGGATTCTTCACGTATGCCGCATCCTTTCCGGCATATGTTGCCCAGTCCATTGTTCCGTTCTTATCCACCTGAATAAGCTCAGGCTCCGTCGCCATCTTAAGTCCCGAAACCTCATTTACCTTAGACGATGCTGAGTGGTAAATGTATGTGTGGTGGTTTCCTCCCGTTACGCGGAAAAAGTCAACGCCGTAAGACGTATCATCGTTTATCTTCACCATAACAAGGCTTCTGCGGTAGTTTTCCGCCTCTGCATACTTATGGGTTGCATCAATATCCATAAGCTTAACCATTCCGGAGTCGTTGAAGTGAAGCGGGAATCCGCGCACCGTATTACCCTCTGAATTCTTTTTGTTTATCATTACCGTATTATGTGACATAGTTGTGCTTATCCACTGTATACGGTTAGGTGTATAGCTTGTATCCTCAGGATATCCAAGGTCTGCACCAAGATCAATACCAAAGGCATCTACGTTAAGCTCGAGCGAATCCGGATGCCCGTGGCCGTCCGTATCGCCTGCAGTAATCCAGAAAGCGCGCTGGTTGTTTACTTCCGTACTTGCAGATGCAGAATCATAAATCCCGCCATCCTGAAGAACTGCAAAACCGTAGCCGGCCATAAGCTCGCTGTTAAGTGCTCCGGTTTCATCAATAAAAGCGGATACTTCTTCTTTGAAGCTTTCAGGGTTTTTGGTGAAGATATCGTAATGAAGTCCTTCCGTTGTTCTGCCGTTTCTTGTCCAGATGTACTGAGCAAGCTCATCTGCGATATCTGTATCACGAAGGTTTTTAAATCCGTTTTTCCATATCTCGATATCCCCTGCATAAAAGCCATGGAAAAGGGTTGTTGATACGTCACCCATCTTCGGATGCCCTTCCGGAACTACCGGACGGACAAATGCCATAAACATCTCGTGGAATTTCGGATTTTCATAGAGGTTGTACTTTGCGCCATCCTTATAGTCTGCCAGAAAATCAGACATCTTGCCAAGGCCTTCTATCTGCGTTCGGTTGTAGTTTACGCTTGATTCATGACCCATACCGTCGCGGTCGATAACGTCAACAAGCTGCGTTGTAACGCCACCTCCGCCCTGACGGTAAGTATTGTCAGGATTTGGATAGCGATATATCCAATCAAGCATTTCGGTTGTTTCCGGTTGTCTGTCCTGAACGATCGCTGTTATGGATGCAGTTGCCTGACGCTGACCGAAGTTACCGGTAATGCGTCCAAACTGCAATCCCCAGTAGTTCTTACGTATAATGCCGTTTTCCCAGTTTTTCCAGATATCATGCGAGCTTGTTTTGGCATTTCTGCGTATTTCATGCTCATATTCTCGGCACTCACCCTCGCATATCGTTGCATATCCGGTGTTAGTATAGTTCTGATGAAAATTATATTTGTCATCATCCTGAAGCGTGTCATATCCATAGAGCTTCGCTTTCCCGGAAAGGTAGTCTATGACCTGAGTATCGGAAAGCGCGGGATAAAACGCATCTGCACAGAGCGCCAAAAGCTGTGCCTGATTATTTGAATCTATATCACCCGTTATGATGCCTATACCTATTCCTCCGCCGTCTGTGTTGTACCACAGTCTGTCCGGATTTCCTTTTGAATCTTTATCATAATCTATATCATTGTGTATAAACAAATCATATGTATGATAAACATCTGCAATTCTGTCAAGCAAAATTGCGCCCGCTCTTCCGTATTTGATATCACCTGTATACAGATATGCATCTTTTATTGCTGTAAGCGCATCTGTGACAATATCTTTCATCGTTCCGTCAACAATGTACGCAACATAATTATGACGTTCATCAAAATACTGAACTTTTCCATCACTTCCCGTGAGAGAATATTTATACGGTGTAACGCCATCAGTCTGCAGCGGAACGTATCCCCAGCCGTCATCAACTCCCCACGTTTTCCAATCTTCGCCCGCACGAAGTCCCTGATGGTTGTTAAGCGAATCAGGAATTTTCGCAGGGTCGGAAAGCTCTGTGTAAAGCTTGTTTACAAGATATCCTCCTTCAACACCAAATCCATAGTGTGCGCGCTCTTCTGCTGTCAAAAACTCGCCATTGTTAATCCGAATTTTGCGCTCATCGCTTATTCCTGCATCAGGAAGACTTTTGCCGTTTTCAATAAGCATTGCACGGTGCGCTTCAAGCGCGCGGAGCCTGTCGAATCTTCCCTCACGATCAAGCCCAAGCTTTAAGAAACCTTCAAAATCGTTTGACGGAAAAAGACGCTTACACTCGGGGCACTGGGTCTGCCACGGCCGAGAAATGGAGTTGATGATGAACAGGCTTCCCTTTCTGTTCATACCTCCGTCACAATAACGGCAAAGGTTATAATACGGGTCATTTGTGCCGCCCATTCGCGTGCTTCGCGGAAGTCCCTCAGCGATAATGAGATCATATAGCAAATCAAGATTTGCCATATACTTTTCCACTGTCTTTTCCGCACTCTTTTTCATACTCTTCGCCCAATCATATGTTGCGGCATTTTCAAGTGCATTTTCGCGTTTCTGTGTTGTGTAGTATGTGGCTTCGGTTTTCCCCTCGTCGATTACAACAGAAATCTCTTTATCAACAGAGACGTCCTCCCCAAGGAATTTTCCGTTTGCAGAAATAGTAACCGAATCGCATTCCTTCGCAGCATATACATATCCTGCCTCTTCAAAACGAAGAGCATTATTATTCGCCACAAATGATACGTCCTCGCGCGGAAGAGTTATCTCGTTTCCGCTCTGCATTGAGAGAATAACGGAAATCTGCGATTTTTCTCCAAGATAGAGAAAATCATTGAGCTTTATTTTTTTACCAACTATCCCTGTATTGTCTATTGCATTGAATACAATCGTTTTTGGAATACTTATTCCGTCTTTTATAACAGTTGCGGTAATTCTTGCTTCACCATGTCCCTTGCCTGTTACAACGCCGTTCTCGTCCACCGCTGCGATCTCCGGATTTGACGACTCATATATAACGCTGTATGTATCCTTTTCAAGCAAGGTTCCATCAAGAAGCCGTGCTGTTATTGAGGTTACAACCTTTTCGCCATATCTCACCTCGTTGTTCTCAGCTGTAAAGCTTATGAGCTTCATCTCATTAATACCGTCAAGCCTGAGCACACGCGGGCAGAAATAGCTGGGTTGAGCATCCCCCTGTTCAAACACAAGAACATATTCTCCGGGTGTTTCGATATCAATAGCACCAAGAATTTTTCTGTCCACAGTATCCTTTGACGGAGCAAGGAAGCTTACCGTGTCTATATATGTTTTTTTCGTCAGAAGTGCATCCACATCTTTTGGATTTTCCGATGGCTTAGGAACAATATAAATGTTTGCGTTTGCCGTTGTTGCCGTTCTTGCATAATATTCAAAATCTACTGCGTATTTTCCGGCAGTCGGAACATTTATCGTAAGCGCGTACCATCTGCCCGCTCCCGGATATATCCGGAGATAATTGCTTGTATAACGCGCGTTCTTTGGCGTGAGATTCTTCGGCCCTGCACCGAACCATTCCCAGCTTCCGTCGGTATACGCATATGTAATATCAAAAATATCGGTATCCTGTGCTAAATTCGGATTGCTGCTCTGCTCATTTTCAGTTCCTTTATTTGTGTAAGGAGCCCAATCCGAGCTGATTGTTTCAAAGAAATTATATGTATAAACGGTATCCGCGCACGGAAGCTGCTGCGGAAGTTCGGTTACTTTATATGTATCTTTTACCGTATCGTACAGCACTCCGTCAAAATATATTTCTGCAGTAAGCTCGGTTTCGCCTATTGCATAAACATCGACCATGCCGTCATTTTTTCCGATATCCGCAACAGATGTATCTGAGCTTTTCCACGTTATCGTTGCACCTGACAAATCTTTATATGACTTATCGCTGAGAAGAATCGAAACCGAGGCTTCCCAGTCTTCGTTGACTGTGATGCTCTTCTTCATCGGCACAGCGTCTCCCGTACCGCTTGTAAGCCAGAAATCACCGACGTAGATATACGAACCCCATGTGACACCTTCAGGAGCAGTTACATCGTTATCCCCTATAAACGAAAGGGTATACCATCCCGGCTCATCAATCTGAATATTCTTAATCACCGATGCTTCGGTTACTATCGGATATGAGTTTGATCCCACATCGCTCTTGTAGCATAAATAATTTCCTACTTTTTTTCCAAGCTTTTCTTTAGTGTACACAAGAGAGATGTCCTCTTTCTTTCCGATCCACACTGCTGCCATTCTACCTTTTTCAGCAACATTGTTCCACATTTCCATGGTGTAATTTCCCGTCATCGGAATATATACTTCGAAGGTAGCAGCAGTTGCACCGTGCACCTGCAGTCCTCCTGCTCTTGAGATCAAATGCCCGCCGCTTTTTTCAGGGTTTGCAGTCTTTGAGCTTGTTCCATAAAAACTGTAAAAATAATTTGTATAATCCTTGGTAAGTGCGTTAAGGAAGCCATTCTCTTTAAGTGCCTGCTGTGCTGTACCGACATCGTAGAAAATCTTTGCACCTGCGTTTGCAACCTTAATGGTCTTTGATGCAGAAAGCTCTCCTCCCGTGAAGACAAGCGTCGCCGTAACGGTTGCCTCGCCTTCTTCACAGCCGGTGATTAAACCGTTATCGGATAGCGTTGCGTTTCCGGTTACGGAATACGTAACCTTATCAGTAACATTTTCAACGCTTCCGTCGCTCATAACGGCTGTAACAGTCATCTGTGCCGTGCCGCCGTTCGGTTCAATTGCAGTTTTATTCATCTCTGCAGAAAGCAACATCGGCACAACGTCTTCCCCTTTACCGTCAAGAATGATTGTGCCCGGATACATTCTTGCAACAGTGCTGCCTGCTTTACACGCTTCCAAAGCTTTGTACACAACTAAGTACACTCCCGGCTCAGGAAAGCTATGCACTATTGCGGGCATATAATGTTCACCCGTGGTGGAGCTTGTGTCGCTGTTATAATCGAGAGCAGTTGTCAATACCGTACCCTCTGTTAGCTTTGCGGCAATCTCATCATTTGTATGCTCTTTTCCCGTTTCCGCATTGTTCAGCGGAACTATCCACGCACCGGCCTTTTGCGCAGCATTGTCACTGCTCTTTCTGAAGCTGTAGCCAAGCGTTATATCATATTTTCCCGCTTTTGGCACATAAATCTTTATAGCCACCCAATCATTTACCACGGTTTCCATCCGGAGCGCATACTCGTTTGGAATATTCACTGAAATCATGCCCGAAGCTGAGTGATAGCTCCAAAAACCGTTTGTATCTGCAAATGTAACCTTTTTTGTATCAGCTCTGTATTCTGATTCCGCAGACGAAAAATCATATCCGGAGCCTGATACCATTCCGTATTTTACTGTAACGCCGGAATATTCCTGCATTGCATCTCCGTCTGCAGAAACCGCCGGCACAAGGCTTATAAGCATTGCAAGCGCAAGAATCAATGATAATACTCTTTTCATAAACCGTCCTCCTTAATTACGAAAGATAAAGTGTTTCCCCAGATGATATCTTGTGCATCTCGCCGTCAATCACAAACCATATCTCAAAAAGAGTAGGGTTGTAAATAATTGAACCGTCTGCACTATAGATAAGCGCGTTATATGCATTTACGTATTCGTAAATTTCCATATTGGTCGCATACCATATATCGTCTTTTCCGGAAAGCTTCTCACAGATTTCATCAAGAAGCTCCCAGCCGGTATAACGCTCAAACTCGTTGCTGTGTCCCCAAAGGTAAAAGAGTCTTGGACCCCCGCGCGAATTTCTTATCCTGTTCTTCTCGTCATCCATAAAAGCGTCGATGTATTCCGGAAGCTCAGGATTTGCGTGGCGCGTAGTCGGAATCCAGTTATGCCAGTCGGTAGGCAAATGAAACTCTTTGTTATCTCCCCTCAGAGATCGGGCATATGCAATATCAAGGTCTGTGAGATATCTTTTGATATTTTCGTAAGTAGCACCGTTTTCAAAGTATGTTATGCCGGAGTCCGGATACGCCATTCCCCGTATTATAATCCCAAGCTTTTTTTCCCACTCCAGCCGGCAATCAAGCGTATCGCGTATTCCCTCAATGCATCTCATACTTCCGTTTGCACGGTGAACGGTACCGTGAATAGCAACCTCGTGTCCTCGGTCAAGTATATACTCACGCACCTGCTCCGCGGTAATGTGGTTCTCGCGAAGCCCTTCGTGGTTGAGGTTAAACGTTGCTTTCATCCCGCACGAGGTTATCTTATCCGAAAAACGCATATCCTCACGCAGACCGTCATCATAGCTTAGCGTTACCGCTTTTGCCTTTCCGCCCGGAAATCTTAAAAATCTGTATTGCATAACACCCGCTCCTTGCACCCAAACTATTTTATCTTGTTATACGCATTTTCGTAAACTGCGAGAAGCTCTTTAATCGGAAGAGATGAAAGCTCCTTTTGGAATTCATCCCATTCACTCATCGGACGCTGACCGATAATGAACTTCTGGATATTTTCTTTCACCATTGTACCAAGCGTTGTAGTGTAGTCCGCCACTTCCGCTTTCTCCGCTGAACTTAAGTTTATATATACAGTCGGATCAAGCTTCGGATAAGTATACTCAAGAACAAAATCAGTCGTTGCCGCCTGTTCCTCGGACATACCTGCCTCTGCTGCCGCCGGGTCGATACGGAGATATGAACCGATTGTCTGGAAGCCGTAAAGAACCTGCGCATTGTTCTCTCCCTCCGGGAAGATAAAGCGTTTTTTGCCGTTGACTACCTCATAGGTCTCGCCTTCCTTACCCCATGAAACAAGCTCGCTTCCCTCGTCGGAATAGAACCAGTTTATGTATCTCCATGCATTTGCAATGGAAGCCTCATTTCCGGTATTTGCAACTGCCATACCGGTCGGGTCCCAGTTGAGCTTGTTGAACATCGGAACACCGATACCGTTATCCGCATGCGGCGGTTTCATAGCTGTAAGGTTAAACTCCGGATTGTTAGGACGTGCAAGATTGTTGAAGAAATCAATACGAATCTGATACTCCGGCATGATGAAGCCACGGTCTGTGGTGACAAGCTCCTGCCATGAAGAGGTGTTGATTGTGAAATAATCCTGCGGAATAAGCTTTTCGTCATACATCTTCTTAAAGAATGTTACGAGCTGAAGCATAACATCGCTTTCTGCCGTTCCGTAGCTCCACTTTTCATTATCGAAATCATAGTAAACGCCATAGCTGAAATTCGGTTTCCACATTGAGCCTATAACAGCAAGATTGTTGATGCCGTTTCTCATGCAGAAGGGATATGACTCAGGATACAGCTCTTTAAGCTTTTTTGAAACTGTGTAAAGCTCGTCAAGTGTTTCCGGAGTTTTGAGACCGTGTTTGTCGAAAATATCCTTGCGGTAGAGCCATGCGCGAACATTCTTTGAACGCTCCATACCGTAAACAGGCGTGAAATACACCTTTCCGTCAACCGCTTTATGCATATCTCTCATCCACTGCTCATCCTCGGAAACGCTATCCCAGAACTTATTATAGTCCGGCAGGAACTCTTCATAATCATCAAAGGCAAGGAATGCGCCCTGCTCGCAGTAATCCGAGAACGTTCCCGGTCTGCCGGAAAACCCGAATACATCCGGCAAGGAATCCGGTGCTGCCATTGTGAGCGAAAACTTTGTACCAAAGTCTGAAGACGGAACAGCGTTTACATTGATAGTCCCGCCGATTGCCTCTTCTATGTACTCCCACACCTTCCAGTTTTCGTCATACGGCCAGCTTGCATGGCTTGCTATAGTGATGTCAAGCACTGCATCATCGGGAATTTGCTTTCCCTCCGGAATGTCATAGGAGACCTCACCCGAAAGCGCTTTCTCCCCCGCACCGCCGCAAGCGGAAAGCGATAAAATCATAAGTCCTGCAAGAATTAAGCTTAAAAATCTTTTCATGTTGTTTTCCTCCATTTATTAAGAATTTTTTACAACCTTGATTATATTATATAATGCGCAAACCGCAATTTTAATAAAATCGTTCACGTTCTGCAAAATTTCATATAGTAATTTGTGGGAATATAAATGAGCGGAGAGGATGTCCTCTCCGCCCGTGAATTTTAGTCTGCGTAGATTACGCGGTATGTGCCGTTGTCGTTGTAGATGAGGTATCCGCGGGCACCCGTAGATGTGCCGTCATAACCTGTTGCAGTGAACTGACCGCTGATGTTTTTTCCTGTGTGCTTTGACGCAGCCTTACCGTTATCAAAGCTTCCGATTGTCGGAGTTCCGCTTCCGAAGAGGATACCAACCTCGACGATTTCCGCGCCATTTGCATCATACGAAATCATGCGTGCACCGCCTGTCGTTTCGGTATCAAGCGAGAGAATAGGAGCCTTGCTGTTCTCGTTTTCCTCAAAGGTAATGTTTGCCTTACCGTAAACATAGTGAGTATACTTATCTCCATATGCAACCGGCTTGTTGTTTACATACCATGTTCCTTTACCGTTCGCAGAGAGTTCCAGCTTCGTGTCGTAAGCATAGCTTCCGTCGATCTGCTCATTAATACTATCACCGATGTCTATCGCATATGTTTCTGCATCAACTGTAAACATAGCCACGACGCGTGTGAGAGCTTCGAAAACCTCATTTTCTCCAACTGCGGTTTTGCCATCGCGTGTCCAGAAGCTGAAGTTGTGTCCGGTAAGAGTGGGGTTATCTTTCTCTGCCGGCTTTAATGCACCAAACGCCTGACTGTTTACCGGTTTGCTTTCTATAAACTGACCGTTGTAGTTATAGAACTCCACGCTCGGCGTTGTTGGTGTTTCAGACTTCGCTTCGTAAATTGCAGTAATAACTGTGTTTGTAAAGAGCGGGAAGGTGAACGTTTCCGCATTGGAAATCATAACGCCGTCTGCCTCGCTTCCGCGCTTCCAACCGCGGAACTCGTACCCCTCAACGCCTGTTGCAGTAAGAGTTATACTTGTTCCCGCAGAGATTTCGCTATTCGGCTGACCAATTACGTAGTCAATTTCCGGAACAGTTACCGTAATTCCTTCACCGTCAACATTCGAGGTTGCAGCAAAGGTTATTTCTGCATCAACAACCTCTTCTGTTGCGACTTCTCCGACAACCGTTACTTCACGGGTAAGAGTTTCACTCTCACCATTATATGTTACAGTTGCGGAAAGAGTTGCAGTGCCTGCGCCCTTTGCTTCTACGTTTCCGTCTTCATCGACAGTTACGACACCGCTGTTAGAGCTTGTAACATCGGAGATTGTTGCATCTTTTGCAGGATTACCGTCAGAAAGGTATTTGATAGCCTCGGCAGTTGTTGTTTCTCCAACCTCAAGCTTATCCGCACCAAGCTTAATCATTGCCGGCATCGAAACAGGATCTAAGCCTGTGCCGTTGGTAAGAGTGAAGTTACCGACAGAGGATTCTCCCTCCTTCGCGTGAAATGCAATTGTATAATAACCAGCCTCCGGAATAACAAAACCTGAAATTATATTGGGTTCCGAAACTAAGGTAGTATAGTCTCCATTCACCTCTGCAGAGCACGAATAACTCCCTATATATGTGCCAAGGGTCTTTCCTACTTCTTCTCTTGCATTGGAATCATTTGTGGGATAAACACCACCATTTTTCTCAATTTCTTCGATGGTACTAAGATATACATTCATATCCTGTGCACCATTTCGTAAACCATTCCACATTTCCATTGTATATGTACCAGCCATAGGAATATATACTTCATATACAACCGCAACATTAGAAATAAGCTGTAGATTTGCATTAGGCAAATTTCCTGAACTTCTTGGTCTAACGTACCGCTTATCCGTAGCATTTATATCAAAATTTCCGTCATAAAAACGATAAAATCCGTTTGTGTTATTATACGTTGTCTGCCTTACCGCTTCATTAAAAACATGGGTTTTCCCCTCGTTCACATATGCCTCCCCTGAAAAGCGACCTACATTATACGCAATCGAAACACCTTCTGCGTTGACAGTTATTTTTTCAGAAGATGCTACTTCCGGATAACCGTCTACAGTTGCGGTGATTGTAGCTGTACCGTAAGCATTCGCCGTGATAGCACCGTTTCCATCAACAGTTGCGATGTTGTTATCACTACTTGAATAAATAATCTTATAATCATCCGTAGCAATAGAACCATCACTCATATATGCAGTTGCTGTCATTTGCGCTTTTTCACCAATCTGAAGTTCTGTCTCATCATCGACAATTCCCGTAGCCATAGACATAAGAAGAGCCACCTCTACGCTCTCTCCATCTCCGTCAAGGGTTATTGTGCCTGGATATAAACGCGCGTTAGTTCCTCCTTCTGCCTTTGTCTTCGCATTACCAGCTGTATCTTCTAAAGCCTTGTATACAACTAAGTATGTCCCGGCTTCCGGAAAATCATAAAAGCCACCATCGCAGTATGACTCACTTGACAACGTTGACCCTGTGGGACTCAAAAAATTAAGGTTGGTTGTCTTAGGATCAAGAGTCTCAAGCGTTTTAGATATTTCGTTATCAGTATATTTCTCTCCTGTGGATGGATTGATCAAAGGAAGAATCCAAACGCCTGCAGATTTAGCACCGGCATCACCTGTTTTCCTTTCATAATACCCAAAACGTAAATCATATCTACCATTCTTAGGAACGTTAATCGCCAAAGCAAACCAATCACCTACGTAAGCATTAAAATAAAGGCTGTATTCATTTTTTACCGAAACAGCCCTGGGCGTTTTTTGATCCAAAGACAGAGCTGAATAATATTCCCAAAAGCTACTTGTATTATTAAATTTCACCTCTTTGATATTGCTCTTAAACTCTGATTCATCAGCGAAGAAATTATATCCTGCACTTTTTGCAAAATTATACTTCACGGTTATCCCCGAGTATTCCATTCCCGTTTCTGTCGCGGAATCGTCCGCAAATGCTGCGGGGACGAGGCTTATGATAAGTGCCAGTGCGAGTAATGTGCTTAAAAATCTTTTCACTTTGTTTTCCTCCTTGAATTTTGTTTTTATTTTAAATGTATTTGCTACTTAGGTTAGTTTGGTGTTGTAATTACAACACCAAATGGCATATGCCATTTGTGGAACAACCCCTCCGCCGTTATTCAACGGCACCTCCCTTTACACAAGGGAGGCTTTCTCTCAGAACGGGGTTGTTGCATATCCGTCCGTGACTGCGCCTGTGTCTTCAATAAACGCAAGCAGCGCATCAAAGTCGGACGGAAGATGTGCGTGATCTCCTTTGCGTAGACGATAGGCAATGTTTTCCGGCACGCCGTAAAGCTCCCACACTTCTTTCGCAGCCTCGTGGGTGAGATATGCGCCCTTGGGGTTTGCCCATGTATCGTCGCTTCCGTTCGTTTCAAGCAGCTTTCGCGGTGCAACGCACGCTTTTAAAAAGTGCTGGTCAAACGGCAGCTCGTGGTCGCGCCCGATATATTCGCGTAGCTTCGGACCGAACCAGTATGCAACACCGCGCAGGATTTCTTCAAGACGCTCGTTTCCGCGCTTTCCGTCGCGCGGCTCTGTTCGATAGCGGAAGCATCCGCCACCGCCGCACCCCGAGCCGTTCGGATTTACAACGGCGAAGCGTTCATCAACTGCTCCGGCAAGAAGCACCGTCTTTCCCCCGCGGGAATGACCGGTTATCGTAACCTTTTCCGTATCAACAAACGGTAATGTTTCGAGCGCGTCCATCGCGCGGGAATATCCCCACGCCCACGCGGAAATTGCACCGAAGGTAAGCCCCGGATACATTTCATAAATTCCGCCCGTGCGGTCTTCATGGTGTAAATCCTTTGCGAACTCAACACGGTTGAATTTCGCAACAACATATCCGCGCGCAATTGCATCGTCAATAACCGAATCGGTACAGTTGCGGTAGCATCCGTCGCCGGTAAGGATGACGGGGTATTTTTTCCCTTTCTCAAGCGGCCGCGGCTTGAACACCTGCATCATAAAGTTAAACCGCTCATTAATATGAACCTTTATGCTGAGCGCATTTATCGGATGCTGAAGCTGTTCAACGCGGATACTCTCCGGCTCCGGCGGAAGACCGCCGTACTCGAGGTCAACTATTCTATCAAGAATCTCACGTCGGCGCTTTCGCCACGCCTCTACGCTGTTTCCCGGATCAATCGGCGGAAGCGGCGCAAGGAGTCTGTCCTGCATACTTTTCATCATCCCTTCCTCAATTTTTGTTAAAAATGTATTACATTACGGCTTTATTATATATCCTATACAACCCGAATTTAATAAAATCGTTCATAATTTCAAAAAATTTTTTTACAAGGTTTTGTCTGTTGACAAACAGGAACGAATGGTGCTATATTATAATTATAAATTCAAAAAAGGGATGTGAGAAAATGGAAAAAGAGATGAAAAAAAGTAAAAACGCCATCATTTCAAGCTCTATTTCTCCTTTTCTCACCGAAAGACCTCCGGTCAACGTGGCTCACATTACCGAAATAGTGCAAGAACATACCTTCCCGCGCCACACAGACTATCCCTCCATATGGATATGCCTTGACGGAGAGTTCCTCCTTCGCACCGAGCACGGAAATGTCCACTGCGCTTCCGGCAGCGTAGTTATTGTCCCTGCCGGAACCTTGTACTATCCCGAGGTCTCCTCCGGCAGCAAGCTTTCCGTTATGCGTATATTTACGGAATACAACACCTACAAGGATGTTGACCACGCGGCTTTCATCAGTTCCATCACGCACCTGCTTCTGCCCGCATTTTCAAAGGAGCTGGGCTTTGAGCCTGTGCGCACGGTCATTCTTTCCGCAGCTTCTCTCGAACAAGCAAAAACGCTTTTCTCCGCTCCGTCGCTTAAATCTATTGAAAAGTTCTTTTCCTTACCGGAGTTTGCTCTTTCAGAAAAGCAAAAAAAGACAGCTCTTTCCGTTTTTACAAGACGCCTTTTACCCGTGCTGGACGCAATGACGTATATTCATAAAAATTACTCGCAGAAAATCACCGGAGAACATCTTGCAAAAGCAAGCGGGCTTTGCCGCACAAATCTTTTTACGCTTTTTAAAAGATATCTTGACGTATCACCACTGACCTATCTTGTTATGATACGGGTTGTACGCGCACAGTTTGCGCTCACGCACACACAATATTCCCTGCAGTATATATCCGATATGTGTGGCTTCGCAAACTGCTCACATATGAGCAAATGCTACAGACAGTATAAAGGCTTTTTGCCGAGAGAAGACAGAGCAAAGATGAAGAGATACCGTAAAAAATATCCCAATCTTCACGTATCTCACGACTACTTTTTTAAAGAAGAGTAAAAAAGTCCCTGCAGTTCAATCCGTCATCAGGATTTAACTGCAGGGTGATTTTTTATTTATTTTTCCAAAAACAGAACGCCGAGAGTTCCGGGCCCGCAGTGGGTGGAAATAGTACAGCTCGCACGGCTCGTGTATATTTCTTTAAACAGTCCGGTGGCTTCGACCTGCTTTTTAACAGCGGCAAGTCTCTCCTCCGGCACGCCCGAATGGGTAATATACATACGCTCCGGACGGACATCCGGATATTTTTCAAACTGCTCGGAAACATACTGAGAGAGAACTCTGTCCATATTTCCGCGATATTTTTTTGCCGCGTGAAGCTCGCCGGTTTCGTTATCAACTTCAATGGACACCTTAAGCCCGAGCATTCCCGCCGCAAGTGCCGCAACGCCGGAGCAACGCCCGCCCGCCTTCATAAAGTCAAGCGTTTCAAGGACGAAGCTACAGTGGCTTTTGGCACGGAGAGCCGACACCTCTTCCACGATCTGCTCTGCAGGAAGACCTTGTGCTATCCTCTCCCCCGCCTCTATTACAAGAAGCGCAATTGCGCTTGAAACATTGCGGGAGTCGATAACATGGACGCCCGGAAGCTCTGCCGCCGCAAGCAGGCATGACTGGTAGCTGCTCGTTATTGCAGAGGAAAGCGTTATATGAATAACCTCATAGCCTTTATCCGTCCATTGACTGAAATATTCGATATACTCCTGCGGATTTATTGCGGATGTTTTGGGAAGCGTGCCGTCTTTACGGAACGCCGCATAAAGGTCATCCGGAAAAATATCAACGCTATCCATATATTTTTTATCGTTAAGAGTGATTGAATACGAAATAAGATTTACGGAATACTTTTCCTGAAGCTCCGGACCGATATCGCAGGTGCGGTCTGCGCTGAGAATAATCTTAGGCATATCCTAAGTCCCCTTTCTTTAAGCCGAGGAGGAAAAACTTGTTTTTATTCTTCCTCTTCCCAGTTATGATAGACGTTCTGAACGTCATCATTGTCTTCAAGCATATCAAGAAGCTTCTGCATATTCTTGATATCATCTTCATTTTCAAGCTTTGTGTACGTCTGCGGAACCATTTCGGACTCTGCAGATACAACGGTATATCCCGCCGCTTCAAGAGCGCCGCTTACCTCAACAACGGAAGTCGGGTCGCAATAAACCTCAACAACCTCTTCCGAGACCTCAACGTCATCAGCGCCTGCATCAAGGCACGCCAGCATAACGTCATCCTCATCGGCACCTGCGCGCTCGATAACAACAATGCCTTTATTGTCAAACTGCCAGCCGACACAGCCGGTTGCACCGAGATTCCCGCCGTATTTATCGAAATAATGACGAACCTCGGATGCTGTGCGGTTGCGGTTGTCTGTCATAGTTTCAACAATAACGGCAACGCCGCACGGGCCGTAGCCCTCATATACAATGGTTTCATAGTTTGCGCCGTCAGCACCTGAAGCACGCTCGATAATGCGCTTAATATTATCATTCGGCACATTGTTGGCCTTTGCTTTTGCAAGGCAGGCAGCAAGCTTTGAGTTGCTTGCGGGATCGGGGCCGCCCTCTTTGACGGCCACTGCCATTTCTCTTCCTATTTTAGTGAAAATCTTCGCTCTCTGAGCATCGGTTTTTTCCTTCTTATGAAGAATATTCTTCCATTTTGAATGTCCTGACATTTTAGTTCCTCATTCCTTAGGGTTTTATATATAATATATAAGTATACAACATTGTTATGATTTTTTCAAGCAAATTAAACCCATTTTTTCAATTTAGCAATAAATTAACCGGAGCTGTGACGTTTTCACACCCCCGGTCAACCTATCTTTGCATTATTTTTCTGTTTTTTATCTCATCAAAATACTCTTTCTTTGTGCCATAGGACAGATACGGAGCATAGCAGCCACTGTTTTTTTCGGTCCCGTCCTCTTTATAATATCCGCTGCAAAGACCATAGTGGTCGCTTCCGCCGGAAATGTAGAGCCCTTTGTCATGCGCTATGCGAAGAGCTTTTTCTTTTTCTTCATCTGTCATAAGATGATGCCAGACCTCAAGCCCGTCTATGCCCATTTCAGCAAGCGGCTCAATGCATTCAAGCTGATTATGCGGATGCGCCAGAACTGCAATGCCGCCCGCATTATGAATGAGCTTTATTATCTCGTGCTCCTGCAAAAACGGATACGCCGGTTCTACCTCATGCCGATGAACACCGAAAAGCTCACGAAAATACCATTCACGATCCGACGGTTGCATAAGTCCCTTTGCAAGAAGCGCGCGCCAGAGATGGTCATTACAAAGCCATGTAACTCCTTTGTTGAACTCTAAAACCTCATCCCACTCTATCCCGCGTATCTTTCCAAGGCGCACTCCCCGCTCAAAAAGCGTGCGCGTCTGCTCCGTTTCACGAAAGCTCATTCCCGCAAGATATTCTTTCATTTTGGGATACTCGGGGTCAAAGTGATACCCGCAGATGTGGAACTCGGTGAGCAGATGAAACGCCGCACCTTTATCTTTATTCTTTTCAAGCAGCTTTGACGGAGATGAAAACTCGGCACCGAAAATTGTTTCAAGCCCAAGCTTTTCACACTCCTCACGCAGCTCTGCACATCCCGTGACGGTATCGTGGTCGGTAAGAGCAAGCGCGCCGTATCCTTCTTTTTTCGCCGCAGTGGCAAGCTGCTTTGGTGTGAAGCCGCCGTCGGAATGAGTTGAGTGAGTATGCAAATTTGCGTAAAGCTTCATAATGCAAACCGGCTTTCTGTTTTGATTTTTATAAATTATAACATTTCAGAATTCCGTTTTTAGTAAAATCGTACACATCCAAAAATATTTAAACAAAAACACTCCCACAGCGTTATTCGCTGCAGGAGTGAAAAATGTTTTTGAAAATTTTATGCTTTGTTTGAGTTTTTAGTGAGCTTTACCCACATTGCGCCGGAAATGAACATTGAAGAGTAAAGACCTGCAACAACACCCACAACAAGCGGAATTGCAAAGTTACGGATTGATGTTACGCCGAAAATTGCAATCATAACGATTGAGAGAAGGGTTGTTACCGTTGTATTTACACTTCGTGTTGCACTCTGCCATACGCTCTTGTTTACGATATCCGCAAAGCTTGTCTTCTTGATGAGCTTTCTGTTCTCACGGATGCGGTCGAAGATAACAATTGTTGCGTTAATGGAGTAACCAAGAATCGTAAGAACGACAGCGATGAATGTGAGATTAAGCGGAATTCTGAAGATAACGTATGCGCTGATAACAACGAGAACGTCGTGAGCAAGCGCAACGATTGCCGCAAGACCGGAGCGAACGTCAAAGCGGATTGCAATGTAGATAAGCATGAAGAGGATTGCAAGGAACGCCGCCTTGATTGCGGAATTGCGAAGATCGTTGCCCATTACCGGGTCAACGTTATCAACAGCAATAACGTCTGTGTGCGCGGTTTCGCCTTCAGCAACCGTCTCGGTTCCATCGTGGAGACCATATGCTTCCTTGAGTGCATTGAACGCTGCATCACGCTGCTCGGATGAAAGCGTAGAAGCCTTGAGGACAACCTGCTCGTCGCCGTCGCCGGACTTCTGAGCCGATGATATCTCTGCACCCGTTGCCTTTTCAACGATAGCCGTGATGTTATCAAGCTCTGCTTTGTCAAGCTGCTTATGCATATTATAGGTCATTGTGGTTCCGCCGGCAAAGTCGATATCAAGGTTGAAAAGATTTACGCCGAACGGAAGGATGATTAGTGAAACAAGACCAATGAGAGCAAAGATGACGCCTATAAGAAAGAATACATTAGACTTGTTTACAATATTTAACTTGTTTTCCATTTTACTAAACATTATCTTTTTCCTCCTTATGCGCCGTATGCCTTAAGTGACTTGATGTTCATATCGACAAGGCGATAAAGCAGGAAGCGTGAAACAACAAGCACTGTAAACATCGAGATTACAACACCGAGACCAAGCGTAATTGCAAAGCCGCGGATGGTTCCCATACCGAAGCAGTAAAGAACAACTGCCGCGATGAGAGTTGTTACGTTGGAGTCTAAAATTGCGGTGAACGCGCGCTTAAAGCCTGCGTCAATGGATGCCTTAAGTGTCTTACCAACGCGGAGCTCTTCCTTGATTCTCTCGTAGATAATGACGTTTGCGTCAACCGCCATACCGATTGAAAGGATGATGCCTGCAATACCCGGGAGAGAAAGGTTGACTTTAAGAAGCGACATAATCACAACTAAAAGTGCTGTGTAGAAAGCAAGAGAGATGCTTGCAACAACACCCGAGAGACGGTAGATAAGAATCATAAAGAGCATAACGAGAAGAAGACCGATAAAGCCTGCGAAAAGGCTTGTCTCAAGTGCTTTTTCACCGAGAGTAGGTCCAACCGAGCGAAGCTCAATTTCCTCAAGAGCAAACGGGAGACGGCCGGAGTTGATGATGTTTGCAAGAGTCTTAGACTCTTCGCCGCCGGCAGGATTTAAGCTGTCCTCACTGCCGATTGTGATAACAACCTCTTCGGAGTTGATGCCCGTTGATGCGTAAGAAGCATCTACAAACGGACGGCTCTGGAGAGTTTCATCAAGGTAAATGTCGATATAGTTCTTTTCGGCAGAAGCCTGGGAAGCAGCCTTCTTTGTTGCCTGAGTGAACTTTTCTCTTCCCTCGCTTGTGAGCGAAAGAACAACGTGGTGCTGGTTTGCACCGTTTTCAGAAACCTGACCGTAAACGGATTCCGCGCTCTTTACCTCGTTACCGGAAATGATGACGTTTCCGTCTGCATCGCGGAACTCAAGAACAGCGGTTTTTCCGAGAAGAGCGACTGCTTCTTCCGGATCGGTTACGGACGGAATCTCAACTGTGAGGCGTGTATCGCCTGCAGCAGTAACAGTTCCTTCTGTGTACTTTGCAGCATCAAGACGCTTGCGAAGAACAGTCTTTGCAATTTCCATATCTGCCTTGGACGGAACGGAGCCGTCCTCTGTGCGTGCCTCAAACGTAATCATCGCACCGCCCTGAAGGTCAAGGCCGAGACGGATACCGTCTGTTGCACTCGGGATTTCGACAACGCCAAGGTTAAGACCGCTGATTGTGGTTGCAATAAACACTGCAATAACGGCAACAACAGCGACAAACCAAAGTATGCCTTTTTTCATTTGTATAACCTCCTCTTTTGCGCAAAACTCTTTATAGCCATATTTTTACATTTTGCGCACAATAAATATTATATAATTTTTAACCGGTTTAGTCAATAGCGAAAATTCTGTTTCCTTAAACTTTAAGCTCTGCTTCGGTTTCAATTTCCGCGCTGTACTTTTCTATTGCCGGATATACGAAGTCACGCAAAAACTCCGTAACCTGCGAGGCACTTCTGCCCGTATAGTTTTTCGGGTCAAGATTCTTCACAATCTCTTCCTTTGTCATACCGAACGCCGGATCAGCGGCAATGCGGTCGATAAGATCGTTTGCCTCACCGTCCTCCTTCACGCGCTTACCCGCTGCAAGTGAGTGAGTTCTGATAAGCTCGTGAAGCTCCTGCCGGTCTCCTCCACGCTTTACTGCATCCATCATTATGTTCTCCGATGCCATGAACGGAAGCTCCTCCATAACGCGGCGGCGGATTACTTTCGGGTAAACAACAAAGCCCGAGGCGATGTTTAAGTAAATTGAAAGAATTGCGTCTGTTGCAAGGAAAGCTTCGGAAACTGCAAGGCGCTTGTTTGCAGAGTCGTCAAGAGTTCTTTCAAACCACTGTGTTGCCGCAGTGAGTGCCGGGTTCTGAGCAGTTGCGATGACAAACTTTGAAAGTGCGCATATACGCTCGGAGCGCATCGGATTTCTCTTATACGGCATTGCGGATGAACCGATCTGCTTCTTTTCAAACGGCTCTTCCATTTCCTTGAGATTTGAGAGAAGGCGGAGATCTGTCGCAAACTTGCAGGCACTCTGCGCAATTCCCGAGAGAGTTGCAAGAGCCATAGAGTCAATCTTTCTGGAATAAGTCTGACCGGAAACAGGAATTACGCCGTCAAAGCCAAGCTCCTCTGCAATATATTCTTCCATCTTTTTGATTTTTTCTTCATCGCCGTCAAAAAGCTCCATAAAGCTCGCCTGTGTTCCCGTTGTTCCCTTAGAGCCGAGAAGGCGCATTGCATCAATGCGGAACTCAAGCTCGGAAAGGTCGTAGAGAAGCTCGTTAATCCAAAGCGTTGCGCGCTTGCCTACGGTTGTGAGCTGTGCCGGCTGGTAGTGGGTAAAACCGAGAGTCGGCATATCCTTATACGCATCTGCAAACTTTGCAAGCGCGGAAATAACGCTTACAAGGCGCTGGCGGATAAGCTTTAATGCATCTCGCATGATGATAAGGTCGGTGTTATCGCCGACGTAGCAGCTTGTTGCACCGAGGTGGATTATTCCCTTTGCATTCGGGCACTGAAGACCGTATGCGTAAACATGGGACATAACGTCGTGGCGGACTTCCTTCTCGCGCTTTTCCGCGTCCTCATAATTTATGTTGTCGCGGTTGCGTTCAAGCTCATCAATCTGCTCCTGAGTTACAGGAAGGCCGAGCTTCATCTCAGCACGCGCAAGAGCAATCCAGAGCTTTCTCCATGTTTTGAATTTTACATCGGGAGAGAAAAGCTCAAGCATCTCCTTACTTGCATATCTTCCCGAAAGCGGTGATTCATATGTGTTTCTCATAATCAATTATTCCTTTAACCCATAATCTTTTCAAGCGCCGCAAGCTTTGTGCAGAGACACAGAAGCTCGGATGCCGTTTTAAGTTCATCAACAGTCGGATATGTCGGTGCAATTCTAAGGTTTGTATCCTTGGGGTCATTTCCGTACGGAAACGTTGCACCGCAGCCCGTCATAACAACACCTGCATCCGCCATAAGCTTGTGAACACGCTTTGCCGTGCCGGGTAAGACATCCAGGCTTATAAAGTATCCGCCGCGCGGTGCTGTCCACTCTGCAATATCGAGCCCTGAAAGCTCGCTGTCCAATGCATTGAGAACGGTTTCAAACTTCGGACCGATAAGAGCAGCATGCTTCTTCATATGAGCCATAACGCCGTCTAAGTTTTTAAAATACTTTACATGACGGAGCTGGTTAATCTTGTCCGGACCTATCATCTGATATGTCATAACCTTCTTTGCTGCGGCGATGTTTGCCTCGCTCATTGCCATTGCGCCGACACCGGCACCCGGGAACGAAATCTTGGAGGTTGAAGCAAAAATGTAAACCATATCCTCTTTTCCGTTCTTGCGGCATTCATCAAGAATACCGAGGAGCTTATCGCCTTCATCGTAAAGGTCGTGTACGCAATATGCGTTATCCCAGAATATTCTGAAATCCTCTGCAGCAGGGTTGAGAGCTGCAAATGCGCGGACAACATCATCAGAATAAGTTATCCCGCTCGGGTTAGAGTATTTCGGAACGCACCAGATACCCTTAACGGAAGCATCGTTTTCCACATACTTTCTGACCTCGTCCATATCCGGGCCGTCAGCGTTCATGGAAATCGGAATCATCTTAATTCCGAAGCACTCGCAAATACCGAAGTGGCGGTCATATCCCGGAACAGGACAGAGGAACTTGACTTCAGGCAGCTTGCACCACGGTGTGCTTCCCATAACGCCGTGAGTAACAGAGCGGGAAACCATATCAAACATCATTGTAAGACTTGCGTTTCCGCCGATAACAACCTCTGACGGTGAAACGCCGAGAATTTCGGCAAAAAGTGCCTTCATTTCCGGAATACCGTCAATTCCGCCGTAATTACGGACGTCGGGAGAAACATCTGCAACGTCGCCGTTTTTCGAAATTGCCGTGAACAGCCCTTCACATATATCAAGCTGATCCGGTGCCGGCTTTCCTCTTGACATGTCAAGCCGGAGGCCTCTTGCAACGTATTCTGCATAAGTCTTCTGAAGGTCTGCGTAAAGCTCTGCCGCGGCTTCGCGTGACAGTGAGCTGTAAGAAACTTTTTTCATATATAAATAACTCCTAAAATAAAATTTACAAAAGCTTGCCCGTGCATCTCGGGAACGGGAGGACATCGCGGATGTTTGATATTCCCGTGAGATACATTATAAGACGTTCAAAGCCGAGGCCATAGCCTGCGTGCTGAACACCGCCGAAACGACGGAGATTGAGGTACCAGTCATAGTCCTCGGAATTAAGCCCCATTTCCTGCATCTTGGCAAGAAGCACGTCATAGCGTTCTTCTCTCTGGCTTCCGCCGATAAGCTCGCCGATACCCGGAACAAAGAGATCCATTGCGGCAACGGTTCTTCCGTCATCATTCTGTCGCATATAGAACGCCTTTATCTCCTTCGGATAATTGATGAGGAACATCGGCTTTTTCATAATTTCTTCCGTAAGGAAGCGCTCATGCTCTGTCTGAAGGTCACAGCCGAAGAACACCGGATATTCAAACTTATCCTTGTGCTGCTCCAATATCTTTATTCCTTCGGCATATTCCATAACTCCGAAATCGGAATTTACAACATGCTCAAGCCGCTCAATAAGCCCCTTGTCAACAAACTGGTTGAAGAAATTCATTTCCTCCTTGCAGTTATCAAGAATATGGCGGATAACGAACTTGACCATTGCTTCCGCAAGCTCCATATCGTCATTTAAATCCGCAAACGCGATTTCCGGCTCAATCATCCAGAACTCTGCCGCATGGCGGGCTGTGTTTGAATTTTCCGCGCGGAAGGTCGGACCGAAGGTGTACGTCTTTCCGAAAGCGAGAGCGAAGGTCTCTGCCTCAAGCTGTCCTGAAACCGTAAGGGATGCTTCCCTGCCGAAAAAGTCGTTTGAATAATCCACTTTACCATTTTCATCACGCGGCGGATTTTCCATATCAAGTGTTGTTACACGGAACATCTCACCTGCACCCTCGCAGTCACTTCCCGTGATAAGCGGCGTGTGAGCGTACACAAATCCACGCTCATTGAAGAACTTATGAATTGCAAATGCAGCCTCGCTTCTTACGCGAAACACCGCAGAGAACGTGTTTGTTCTCGGGCGGAGATACGTTATCGTTCTTAAGAACTCAAGCGAATGGCGCTTCTTCTGAAGCGGATAATCAGGTGCAGACTCACCCTCTATCTTAACGCTTTCTGCTTTAATCTCAAACGGCTGTTTTGCCTCCGGCGTAAGGATAAGCTTTCCCGTAACGACAACGGCACTTCCGACGTTTAAGTGAACAAGCTCGGAAAAGTTTTCAAGTGTATTCTCAATAACAACCTGAATGCTTTTGAAATAAGAGCCGTCGTTAAGCTCGATAAAACCGAACACCTTGGAATCACGAACGGTTCTTACCCATCCGCCGACAGTTACCTGTCCATCCGCAAAGGTGCCCGGAGCTGCAAAAATTTCTTTTACATTTGTCAGCTTCATTCTTTTCAACTCCAATTGTTTATAAATCTACATACAATATATTAAACCACATTTTTGTCAAAAAGTCTATACAAAAGTTGGAAGAAACATATTTTTTTTACAAAATCAAATTATCAAAATTGCTGTGCCGTTGCAAATTGCCGGAAAGCAGTTTGTCTCAAATTCGCGAAACCGTTGACAAAACTTCCGTTTTATGGTATCTTATATAACAGAATCTGACATTTTTCGGATGAATGTCACACTGAAAAGGTACGGTGAATCAAAATGGTAAAGTGCAAAAAATGCAAAACTGATTTTAACGAAAATTATATGAACTTCTGCCCCAACTGCGGCGAGGTTCTTCCAAAAGAAAAAAACGTACGCTTCAATGCGGAATCTGCTTCAAACTCGGTTTTCTCGAAGCTTTTCGGCATATTCAAAAAGAAATAATTCAAAAACCCGGAGGCAAAGTTTTTATGCTCTCCGGATTTTTTTGCCCGATTTTCAAACAAATGTAAAATTATACACAAAAGTCCAAAAGTACTTGTACAGCTTTTTCTTTTGTGATATAATGAATTGTAAAAAATTGCGAATTTTTTCAGCACTGATTATGATTGGAGTTTATAAAATGAGTAAAATTGCTGTATTCTCAACCTCAATGCACCTAAAAAAAATCTTTGATGACGTTCACTTTGAGCGCCTTGCAAAGCTGGGAGATCTTTACATATACGACAAACCGGATTATTCCGACCGTGAATACATCCTTGACTTTATAAAGGATTCAGATTTGATAATCACTGCATGGGGTGCGCCGAAAATCGACAATGAGATTCTCTCTCTCTGCCCGAATCTCCGCGCTATCATCCATGCCGGCGGTGCAATTAAGGCACTTCTCGACAGCGACTTTTTTACCAGAAACATTCCGATTTCCACCTCCAACGGTGAGCTTGCAAAAGGCGTTGCGGAAAGCACCCTTGCAATAATGATTGCCGCGTGCAAGGGAATGTTCACGCTTCCCAACGAATTACGGAACGGACTCTGGAGTGAAAATCGCCCGAAGGTCAAGGATTTCTACCACATTGACATTGGAATCATAAGTGCAGGAGCAATCGGCAGACACGTTATCAAGCTTCTTCATAATTTTGAAGTTAATATCTTTGTTTATGACCCGACGCTTACTGCAGAACAGATTCGTGAGCTTGGCGCTGAAAAGTGCGAGCTTTCAGAGCTTATGTCAAAATGCGATGTTATAAGCATTCATGCACCGAACATCCCTGCAACAGACAATATGATAAACGCAGAAAATCTCCCGCTCGTTCGTGACGGTGCCGTTATCATCAACACCGCACGCCCCAACTCAATCGACGATGATGCGCTCATTGCAGAGCTTTCCAAAAACCGCTTTATGGCAGTTATAGATGTTCCTCCGAAAGAGCCGTTGCCTATTGACCATCCCTATCGTTCGCTTCCGAACGTTGTTCTCTTCCCACATATTGGCGGCGCAGTATCCAACGGTTGCAAACGCATGGGACAGTTTGCCGTCGAAGAAGCAGAACGTCTGTTCCGCGGCGAAGAGCTTTGCGGAGCAGTTGACCTCTCAAGGCTCTCAATCATGGCGTAAGAAACATAGTTTGCCACCGCGCGCGCTTTCGCACAAACTAATTTCAAATCGTGTGTGGCAAAACAAACACGCGGAATTATAAAATGATAAAAACTGCATAAAATAAAGGCTTTGAGGGAAATATCCTTCAAAGCCTTTTTGTGCTCGATTTTTGCATATTGTCCCCCCTCTTTTTAACTATTTTAGCCAAAATGTCAGAAATCCCGATGAACTGTTTCGTCGTTATTGAAAATCCAGACGGAATATAGTATAATCAAGATTAAAATAATAATTGTGAACGGAGGAATAAAAATGTTACACGATTTTACCTATTATAACCCTACAAAAATTTATTTCGGCAAGGACTCAATGCAGAATCTCTCTGCAGAGCTTGCAAATTACGGCGAAAACATTCTGCTTTTATACGGCAAGAACTCAATCAAAAAAATTGGCCTTTACGATGAGGTTGTTAAGACATTAAAGGAATGCGGAAAGAATGTTGTTGAGCTTGCAGGAATTAAGCCAAATCCGTCATACTCACAAGTGCTTGAGGGTGCAAGACTTGTTCGTGAAAATAAGATTGATTTGATTTTAGCAGTTGGCGGCGGCTCGGTTATCGACTGTGCAAAGGCAATATCAGTTTCCGCTTATGCAAAAGGCGACCCTTGGCAGAGATATTGGATTGATTTTGAAGAAGTTGATAACGAAATCGTTCCTGTCGGCACGATTCTCACAATGACGGGCACAGCATCCGAAATGAACGGCGGCTCTGTCATAACCAACGAAGAAGTAACTATCAAAACGGGCAGAGTGTATGGTCCTGAAGTATATCCTAAATTCTCAATTTTAAATCCTGAATTCACCTATACAGTACCGCAGAAGCAGATGGTGAGCGGTGTGTTTGATGTTATGTCGCATCTTATGGAACAGTATTTTTCAGGCGATGACGATAACACGACCGACTATGTCATTGAAGCAGTTATGAAATCACTTATCAAAAGCAGCAGAATTGCTGTGAAGAATCCCGAAAATTACGAAGCCCGCAGTAATATTATGTGGTGTGCAACCCTTGGACTTAACACAGTTACCGGACTTTCCAAAACGCAGGACTGGGAAGTGCATAACATTGAGCATCAGCTCGGTGCATACACCGACTGTCCGCACGGGCTTGGACTTGCAGTAATTTCGATGCCGTATTACAGATACATTTATAAAGACGGAATCGATAAATTTGTCCGCTTTGCCGAAAAAGTGTGGAATGTTAAAACAGAAGGCAAAACAAAAGACGAAATTGCTCTTGAGGGTATCTCTTGTTTAGAGAACTTTGCAAAGAACCTTGGTATTCCGCTTACACTTCGTGAGCTCGGTGCAACGGAAGATATGCTATCTAAAATTGCTGAAACTTCATACGAGGGCGGCGGATATAAATATATGACACATGCAGATATTCTGACTGTGCTGAACGAATGTTTTTAAAATTTTACTTTGTATAATTGATCAAGGTGTGGCTTCGGTCACGCCTTTTTCTATTGACATTTCTATAAGATTATGGTATGATTATTCATACTAATCATACAAAGGAGATGCAAATATGAATATACACGATGGAAAATATGCATGGATGGTTAAAATCGGCGAAAAGGGACAGTTTGTTATTCCCAAAGAAGCACGAGAAATGTTTGATCTGCAACCGGGAGAAGATATTTTAGTTCTCGGTGATACAGAAAGAGGTATCGCAATTCTTCCTAAAGCAAAGCAACAAGAATTTATTAAACATATTTTTAGTGATATTGAAGAATGAAATCAGGAAAAGAAATATGAGCAAAATTGTTTTCTTTTGTATTCCTGCACACGGACACACTAACCCCACCTTGGGCGTTGTTAAGGAATTAGTTTCTCGCGGACATCAGGTGTGGTACTACTCATATAACATTATGCGTGAAAAAATCGAGTCGGCAGGTGCAACATTTATATCCTGTGACGATTATGATACGGAGCAGAAACTCAGCGTTAAAGACTCTACCCGTGTGGGAAAAGACTTAGCGTTCTCGACAAAGATATTGGTAGATACCACACTCGCTCTTGATGAAAAGATTTGTAGTGAGATAACAGAGCTTAAGCCCGATTGTATTGTGGCAGATTCTATGGCACTATGGGGAAAAGCGGTTGCGCGAAAGCTTGGTATTCCTTTTGTTTCTTCAACAACAACCTTTGCCTTTAATCAGCACTCTGCAAAGATTATGAAACAAGGTATCGGAGATTTGTTAAAAATGCTTTTCGCTATGCCAAAAACATCCAAGCAAGTCAAACGGCTAAAGGATAAGGGGTATCCCGTAAATAATATTCTTGATATTATTAGCAATGACGATAACACACATACTATTGTCTATACATCTCCTGAGTTTCAACCTTGTTCAGAGACCTTTTCGGAAAAGTACGCATTTGTAGGACCTTCAATTCGTTCTGCAACCGAAGAAATAGAAAAAAAGAGGGATAAACTGATTTATATCTCTATGGGAACTGTAAATAATGATATGATGCCTTTTTACAAAGCTTGTATATCTGCTTTGAGGGATACAGATTATCAGGTAATTATGTCAGTTGGTAATTTGGTGTCTATCGAGGATTTTGGAGAATTGCCTGAAAATATATCTGTTTTTTCACATGTTGACCAGATTTCCGTTTTAGAAAAAGCTGACGTGTTTGTATCACACTGCGGAATGAACAGTGTTAGTGAAAGTTTATATTTTGAAGTTCCGCTCGTTATGCTACCACAGACCTCAGAGCAAAAAGGTGTTGCCGAGCGAGTATCTCAGCTTGGCGCAGGAATAAAACTTGATAAATTGGACGGGCTTTCCGTTTTGAGCGCTATAAATAAAATATTCGACGATAGCACCTATAAGCAAAATGCCGTAAAAATTTCTGATGGATTTAAGAATTGCTCCGGTGCAAAAGGTGCAGCAGACAAAATTATAAAGGTTTGCAATGATATTAAACTTTAATTTGGAGTGGAGAATTAAGCAATGAAAATTTACGATATTTCACAAGAAGTTTTCGGTTGTCAGGTGTATCCCGACGATCCACTA
>JAZQFJ010000028.1:0-3585 GCA_045539475.1 Eubacteriales bacterium
AGCATATTTGAGTCCTCCGTTCATGGTTTCTCGTCAATTCCATTTTAACGGATTTCTTCCAAATATGCTCTACTTTTTTATTATTTTTTTAATTATTTTTCGTAGGCTCTATTTGGTTACCCCAACTTTTATTATAGAGCCGTAATATATTGCAGGGGAGGGCTTTCATGCTCTCCCTTTTGTATTTGTGTATTGCCCACTGTGAGCGTGAGCGGTTTCTTACTCTTGCAATAAAGCTTTTTTTGTGGTACAATATATCGTGCGAGTAAGACAGACAGCCGCGTGCGTCATATGCTGAAAGGCGGCGCATGAGGAAAGTCCGAGCTCCACAGGGCAAGGATAACGGGTAACGCCCGCCGAAGGCGACTTCAGGAAAAGTGCAACAGAGATATACCGCTGCGTCAAGGGTAAGCACATTGTTGTTTGCTCATTTAAATCCGGGCTCCGCGAAAGCCTGCTTTCGTGGGAAAAGGAGAAGCAACGACAATAACGAGCTTTGCCGCTTGCGGCGAAGTGAGCAAATTGTTGTTTGCTTCGACGTAGTAAGGGTGGAAACGTGAGGTAAGAGCTCACGGGTGAGCAGGGAACTGTCTCATCCTGCAAACTCTATCCGGAGCAACACCGCATAGGAGGACTTAAGGCCGGCCCGGCTGTCCTCGGGAAGGTGGCTAAAGCGCCGTGGCAACACGTCGCGTAGATAGATGGCTGTCCACGACAGAACTCGGCTTACAGGCTTGCTCGCACTATTTTGAATAACAACCACCGGACAGATGATGCGTCATCTGTCCGGTGGCTATATTTATCAATAAAAAGACATTGCACAGTGGTGTTTATCTAAAAGCTCACCGTCGTAATCAATCGCCCAGCCGTATTCTTTCTTATAATGATTGAATAGATAATCACCATTTTCCTGAGCCAATTCTAAGAAAGTGCGACGGATGGCAAGCGGTGAATCACCGACGAACTTAATGCATGTTTTGGTTAAGTGGCCGACGTTGGAAAAACCGCATTCCTCTGCAATTTCAGAAACGCTTTTTTTAGTTCTGCGCAGCATTTTTATAGCAGACGAAACGCGCATTGATGTAAGATAATTGTGGCACGTACGTCCTGTGGTATCAGTAAAATTGAGCGAGAAAACGCTTCTGGAGGTCATCGCGGCAGAGCAGATGTCATCAAGCGTTATTTTTGCGTGCTCATTCTCACAGATAAAGTCCATTGCGGTATTAAGATATTCTAACTTTGTGATGGTATGAGTAAGTTCACGTTTAGAAATGATCTCGTTTGAATCCTTAACACACAGCTCAAACAGACGTGAAAGGTCAGCGGCTATTTTTGTTGTACGCATGGCGAATTTTTTGTCGTATTCGCTTTTCAAAGCAGCAAATATTTCGTTTGCAATTTGCTTGTCTTTTCCAGAAAAGTGAAGGCTCGGTTTTAAACAGAATGAATCAAACGATGCCCTGCGATATGTGTGTGGAAGAAACGGAATTTTATAATTTTTAAGCAAATCGTTCCTTATCGAAAGGTCATAGAGAGTAGTGTTTTTCATATCGCTTCTTGAGGTGTCAATGCTATGAACCATATAGGGGAAAATAATCATAATATCTCCGGGATTCTGAACATACGAAACACCGTTTACGGTGTGAACGTATTCTCCGGAAGATGTGTACCATATCTGTAAATAATCGTGCCAGTGTATTGTGCCGATGCGGTTGTCACTGACCAATGAAACCGAAAATGGCGAAAATGAAAAAATGGCATTCTTATGTGATAAATTCGGATATACGAATGAGTATGGCGACAGTATAACTGTATCCAAGGGACAACCCTCCTTTGCAATCGGTTATTTTGTAATTATATTGTATAACATTCGAACTGTTATTGCAAGATGAATTTTTCACACATTATATGTAAAATTCAGGACGATTATATAAAAAACAAGCTTGTTGGTCTTTTGGCTGAAATGATATAATTTTCTTGTCATCATTCGGATTTTTTCGGATGAGACGTTTTATTTATGTGTATGGAATAAAAAGGAGCGAGCTTAATTGTTTTCCAAAGAAGATAAAGCGTTTGCCGGTGAATTTCTCAACAAGGTTGTAAAAAAAGTCACCGTTATGGCAGATGAGATAAAATCGGATTTCCCGATGACATTTCCTGCAAAGGGTTTATTCGATCCCCATGGCGTCGGCAGAAACATTTCTGAATGGACAACCGCATTTTGGCCTGGATTAATGTGGCTTATGTACTTAAAGACCGGTAATGAGACCTTCAGGAAATATGCTGAGGAATGCGAAGCAAAGCTTGATGAAGCTTTTGATATCTTTACTGTTATTCACCATGATGTCGGTTTTATGTGGTCGCTTTCCGCTGTTGCCGACTATAAAATTACAGGCAACGAAAAGTCAAAAGCACGCGCAATGCATGCAGCAACAATTCTCGCAGGTCGCTTCAATCACAAGGCGAAATATATCCGTGCGTGGGATCACAAAACTCACCGCTTCGCAATCATTGACTGTATGATGAACATACCCTTATTAAGCTTTGCAACAAAAATGCAGGACGATCCGCGCTTTGCACAGGTGGCAGAGGCTCATGCGGATACCGTGGCAAAGTGCTTTATTCGTGGTGATGGATCATCCAATCATATTGTTGAGTTCGATCCGGAAAGCGGAGAAGTTACAGCAACTCCGGGTGGGCAAGGTTATGCAAGCGGCTCGTCATGGTCGCGCGGTCAGGCGTGGGCGCTCTATGGTTTTGCTCTTGCATACTTAAACCTCGGAAAGCAAGAATATCTCGACACCGCAAAGAAGGTTGCGCACTACTTTATCGCAAATCTTGAAGACGGCAAACTACCACTTGTTGATTTTCGCGCACCTGAAGAACCAGTATATTACGATTCATCTGCTGCTTCAATCGCTGCTTGCGGTCTTATCGAAATTGCAAAGGCAGTTCCGGAGTATGAAGCAAAAATTTATGAACGCGCGGCAATAAAATTGCTCCGGGTTCTTGATAAGAACTGCAACTACAAAGAGGATGAAATCCGTCTTCTCGAAAACGGTTCTGCCTCATATCCATCCAAAACCGGGATGCATCTTCCATATATCTTCGGTGATTATTATCTTCTCGAAGCTCTTATGAAGCTCGAAGGAAACGATGGCAGATTTACGATACATAACGATTAGAAAAGTCATAATCTCCGGCTTATTAACCAAGCTGGAGATTATGACTTTTCATTGTTTGCACACAAGAGGTGTCACATGAAAATCAGGACGATTGTATAAAAAATACGCTTGTTGGTCTTTGTTCGGGAATGATATAATTTTTATATAAAATCACAAAAAAGGAGTTTTTGCAATGAAAAGATTATTAACATTTATTTTGGCATTTTCAATGATTATTTCGCTCGTGCCGGCAATTTCGGCAAGCGCAGAAGAGGAACAGCCGTACCAGCTTGAGTATCATTTCACACAGGTAGACGAGTTCATAAATGCTGATAAGTATTGCTACCAAGATGGAAACAATTCGTATATGATTCCCGATAATGCAACATTTGCAGGAACATACGGAATGTGGGCATTTTAT
>JAZQFJ010000029.1:0-2771 GCA_045539475.1 Eubacteriales bacterium
CCGGAATAGCAATAAACAAACAACTCCGTATCTTTATTTTCCACAACAGACCTTACTTTGTCAAGAGTTTGCAGCGGAACGTGTTTGCTTTCCGGGATGTGTCCTTCACTGTATTCTTCCGGAGTGCGCACGTCAAGAAGCACAGCACCGGTAGAATTTTTATAATCATTTACGCCCTGATTTACATCGGGTTGTTTTAAAAAATCAAAGAATCCCATTTTTACATCTCCTTACAGCATACCGAGGATTGCTTCCTTCGGTCTTGCTCCCATTGCCTGATTTACGATCTTACCATTTTCAATTACTACCAGAGTAGGAATGCTCATAATGCCAAACTGACTCGCCAGCTCCACCTCTTCATCCACGTTGATCTTTCCGACCTTGATGTCGGGACGTTCAGCGGCGATCTCTTCCACGATCGGCACTACCATACGGCAGGGGCCGCACCAGGGTGCCCAAAAGTCCAGAAGGACCTTCTTTTCGGAATTTAATACTTCATTTTGAAAATTGTTTTTGTTGATATTGATAGCAGACATATTTACGTCCTCCTTTTTTCTTTGTGGCCTCATTATATCACAGCTTTTGACATCGTTCTGTGATGATATCACATTTCTGCTTTTACTTCAATGTAAGGTGACGCGAATAATCCGAACCTGTTTTTAAAAGGAGGATTTCCGCTCCTCCTTCGTTAAAATACTCGCGAATACATCCAGTATTCGCTGCGTTTTGTGCCTCGGATGAGCAAAAATCCGCTCTTTTAAAAATCTCCGACCTTAAAGCGAGGAGATTTCGAGGTTTTTTTGCTCAATTTTAGCGAAGCAAGGCTGGCGCCTTGCGAGATAAAATTGGGTGAAAAGCACCAAAATATGCCGCTTTAAGGCAGGTTCGGATTACTCGTGTCACCTTAGCCAATATCACAAGTCGATATGCACTTTCGGGAATTTTGCGTATTTCTACACTTTGCAAAATTGCTACCGTGTTTTGCTTGCTGTCTACGTACAGGTTGCGATAAAAAACATTTCTTCTTTGTCTACTGCGGGGCAATTTTTGATATGGAAAGAAAAAACAACCACCGGTGTTGAGAAAATTCAACGACTGCGAGGTTGTTTTTTTGACCACAGTTTATCCTACATCTGCAACCGGAACATACGGAGTAGGCGGAAATAAAAGCATCAAAGAGGATTTGATTTTGAGCAGAAATGGTTAGAAATAACCGGAAACGTCTATAAATCAGGTATTTTTTACCATTTGGGCGCGGGAGGCGCAGAATTCGAGTATCCGCACATCGACCGAGATGACCGTTTTGGCGCACAGCAAATATCGACGTGGTCCCTCGTTTGCCTCCACCCACTTCCATTTTGTGCAGGTTTTTGTTTTCTGTTATCTCTAACGGAAGGCTTCAGTATTGCCCCGGCGAGAGCAGGCTTCGTTTTCGTAGTTTTTATTCATAATGGTCTCTCACTTTTTTATCGGAAGCAGCATTCGAGTCTGCTTTTTGTACTCTGCAAAGCCTTCCTTGCGGGACTGTCTTTTGTCCGCCATTGGGATGCTGACCACCAAAAAGAGCAACGTGTTTGCCACGGCGCCCGATGCCAGATACCACGCGCTCGGCGCGGCACAAACCACCGCCATTGCCACGCCCCACCACATCAGTATCTCCCCGAGATAGTTGGGGTGGCGTGAGTATTTCCAAAGCCCCACGAGGATAACGGGCGGCTGAACGCTCCAATAAGGATCGTAGACCGATGCGTTTTTGAATATCAAGCTGAAAATAAAGGTCGCCACGGTCGCCGCCGCGTCTGCGATGAGAAGTGACAGCCACCAATCGAGAGTGAGCGCACGGTAAACAAGCACGCCGACAGCGGTGGCGAATACGTAGACGAGTGCGACGGCGATAAAGCTTGCTACACGGTTTTGCTTGAGTCGGTTCATGGTTTTATGCCTTCTTTCAACTATATTTTAGCATAAATAATGTAAATTGCAACCGTTTTGTTTTCACTTGCGTATTGAAATATACGCTGTTTGTGGTATAATTGACGTACGGTGAAAGCCGAATTTAATTTTTGGAGAATGCTGTTTGAAAAGAAACAACGCCTTGGATATTGTAGCGTGACCGAGAGGTTTGCTGCAATGTCGCAAAGCCTCTCATAAAATTGATTCGTCACAATATTATTGGAGGTAACAAAATGGAAAATTTGACGATACGTTTAGAGACCGAAAAGGACTACAGAGCCGTAGAAGAATTGACCCGTGAGGCATTTTGGAACGTCTACAAGCCGGGTGCTGACGAGCACTACTTCGTGCACACGATGCGAAATCACCCCGATTTCATACCGGAGCTTGCATTCGTGCTTGAAAATGACGGCGGGATCGTGGGCAACATTATGTACACCAAAGCGTGGCTTGAGGATGATGACGGAAACCGCAAGGAAATACTTTCCTTCGGCCCCCTTTGCGTTGCGCCGAAATATCAAAGACAGAAGCTTGGAAAGCTGCTCATCGAGCATTCCTTTGAGGTTGCACGCAAGATGGGATATGACGTCAATATCAACTTCGGCAATCCGGGCAATTACGTCAGCCGTGGGTTTGTTAGCTGCAAAAAGAAAAACGTGAGCTTTGTTCGTGAAGGCAACTTCCCGACGGCGCTTCTCGTTTGCGAGCTTGTTCCGAACGTGCTTGACGGCAAGAAGTGGATGTACATCCCCTCCACTGCTGCCGATTGCTGTGAGGACGTTGCCGCGGTCGAAGCCTTCGACGCGACTTTTCCTCCC
>JAZQFJ010000030.1:0-33382 GCA_045539475.1 Eubacteriales bacterium
TCATCGTATGATTTCAGACCTATGCTTATTTTTCCCCCTGCCACTGTCCTTAACCTCCTTTGTAAAGCTTCTGTATGCATCTGCCGCTTTGCCGTGACGGTCGTATGTATAAATGCTCATACCTACGCTTGATGCTTCCGCAGCTCGTGTTGACATCGGTATTTCCGTCTTGTATATCTTCATATGCTTTGAGTAATTAAACCGGATTTGCGACGCCACGTCCCGTGACAGATTTGTACGCTTGTCCGTCATTGTCAGAAGTATTCCTCCGATTTTCAGGTCGGGGTTAATCTGTCGTTTTACTCTGCTCACTGTTTTGAGAAGCTGTTCCAATCCCTTTGCCGGGAGATAGTGCGCCTGAACGGGAATGATAACCTCATCTGCTGCAGCGAGTGAATTTATCGTCAGCATACCGAGTGACGGTGTGCAGTCTATGAGCACATAGTCGTAATTATCCCGTACTCTGTCGATATATGTCTTTAAAACTCTTTCTCGGTTCATTGTGTTTACGAGCATTGTTTCAATTCCCGAAAGCTCAATGTTTGCAGGGAGAAGATCAACACCCTCTGCGTGGTGTATTATTCCTTCATCTTTTGCAAACGATTCTTCATCCATAACCTTTCCCATCAGTGATGAAACTGTAACTTCAAGCTCATCGGGATTTGTGATTCCGAGGCTTTCTGTCAGGCTGCCCTGCGCGTCGCAGTCGATAAGAAGCACCTTCTTACCCTCATTCACAAGTCCGACACCGAGATTTACCGTCGTCGTTGTCTTTCCGACACCACCTTTCTGATTTGCTATTGCGATTACTTTGCTCATTTTATGTTCCTCCTTTTTTCAAGTCGTGTCTTACTTTTGCTGATAATCAATTTAGACTGTATACACCGGTTATCAAGAAAGCTTTGACAACTGATTTTGCATATAAAAAAAGAGCATTGAATTCAATCAACGCTCTTTGGGTAATAAAATTATTCTTTTTAAGTTTTTCTATTATAAAGACTGTAGAACACTGGATGCCAGTCTTTTAGTACCATATTTATAAAAAGTTAGGAGTAAAAACTTAACCGATGTAAGCAGAAACTTCTACATCGGTTTTAGTTAAAACAAATCGCTATGAGTTCCCGTTCTTGACAAATATAACACAAGTTCATTTTCAATAACTTGATAAATTAATAGCCAATCCGGAGTAATATGACATTCTCTTAAACCCTTAAAATTCCCTGACAATTCGTGATCTTTATATTTCGGTTCCAATGCAATACCATCTGCAAGTTTATTAACAACTTCTTCAAGTAGTTCTATCTTATAGCCTCTTCGCAGGGCTATTTTTAAGTCCTTTTTAAATCTATTGGATGAAACAATTTTAAGCATCGTTTCTTACCTCATCCAAAAGTTCTGAAAAAGAAGAATATCTTTTATATTTACTCGGATTTTTCTTAAATTCTTCAAATTCATCTATTGCGGCTATTGTATCGCTATTCGGAACGTTTCTTGAAATATTAAACGGGATTGCATTTTCCCTTACAGACTGCCTTAAAAACATATTTATAGCAGTTGAGAGATCCAAGCCAAAATCAGCAAATAATTCCTGAGCTTTAATTTTGATATCTGTATCAATAGAAATATTAGTTGATGTTTTCGCCATATAAAACACTTCCTTTCACTATTATTATATTATTATAAGATAAAATTGTCAATATATTATATATAAATCATATACATAGTATGTGCGTTTAACCAACTCCATCATTCGCCAAATTTCGACAGTCTTACTATAAAGGCTCTATCGTTTAGATGCCAAGTTTTTTGTGATAATTCATATCAGGTTAGAACTAAAAAACAGTATAAGCATTCAACCTAACAACACCAAAAAAGATATTCTAAGAAAGGCATTATTTCCTTTTCTCAAAGCCTTTTCAAGTCGTGTCTTACTTTTGCTGAAATCCAATTATCCGCTGTTTCGGTTGAGCGGTAAATTGTTGTAATTAAAGAAGCCCGGATATTCCGGACTTTCGATGTGTTCTCCCGCAAGGCAAGATGTATGTATTCAATATTGGTTGTGTTTATTTGAAGAAATCTGTTTTTGACTATCTCGTGTGGAAACCTCTCATGATTTATGAGAACATACTGTGACTTTGAGCACACCACATCCACCATAATTGCGACTATTTCATCAAGCCAAGTTTTGTCGTACTGCTCAAGCAGAATATCGTACTCAATATTCTTTTTAATCTGCCTTTCGTATTCTTCGCGCTCGCGCATCCAATCAATCATATCTTTTTTATTATATTCAGTATTACTATTATCAGTATTACTTGTCAGTGATTTTCGAATTACTTGATTCGTGATTACCACTTTCGCGGAATCGTGATTTTCACGATTCAAGAATAGTGACGGTGAAACGAAGTTTTTTACATAGATAATATTCGGTTTTCCTAGACCTTGCCGCTTACGCTCAATCAAGCCTATCCCCTTATTGTTATCAAGCTCTGTCAGAAGCTTTCCTGCCTTCTGATCGGCACAGTTCATATCTTCCATTATGTCTGCTATCGTGTATATGATATACACTCTGCCCTCTGTATCCGTCCAGCCGTTTTTTAGCGACAAGCTCATTCTGTCGAGCATCAGTCCATAGAGAACCTTAGCATCTGTCGAAACACTTTTAAACGCTTCGTCTCGAAACAATAGTTTAGGTATGCGAAAGAATGAAAACTGCTCAGCTTCACCGCCGTAGAAATACTCAAATTGCATCTATGTTCACCTCTGTAAGTAATCTGTGTATAGAAAAAAGGCACCGCGACTGCAATGCCCTTAATTTTTCTGAAAATATTGATGAATGTCCGCTTTTGAACTCAAACACCGCTGTAAAGTAAATCAACCTCACAACCACTTGCTTACATTAAGCGAGCTCCTATGTATCAAGGATTGAGAAGAAGGCGCTCGAAAAGCTTAGAGATGGTTTTCCTGAATGATATTCAATTTTCACGTGGAAGCGAAAACTCACACCCGCAGTATTCCTGACGGTAAATGTCATATTTTTTTGAAAGCTCTATCGAGCGCTTATACCCTTCTCTTTTTTTGAAATCAGACGGAAGGTATGTAACCCCGTATTTTTCGGAAAGTTCTTCCCCTATGCTGTTAAGAAGCGGCGCATTTTTGTGCGGACTTACGGAAAGTGTTGTCGCAAAGACATCAAATCCCCGCTCTTTTGCAATTTCAGCGCACCTGCCAAGGCGCAGGCGGAAGCACTCCGTACATCTTGCTCCGCCTTCACGTTCGCGCTCAAAGCCACCGACACAGGCAAGAAACTCAGAATAGTCATACGGAACAGCAAGCAACGACACAGGATTTTTAAAGCTCATTGACTCAATGAGCTTTTTTTGTTCCGAAAAACGCTTTTCATATTCGCCCTCCGGATAAATATTCGGGTTGAAGAAAAGCACGGTTATTTCAAAAAAAACAGACAGATATTCAAGAACGTATGAGCTGCACGGTCCGCAGCAGCTGTGAAGCAAAAGCCTCGGAATATTTCCGTTTACCGTCAACTCTTTTATCTTTTCATCGCAGACAAGCTGATAATTGATTTTCATATTCTCCTCAATCTATAATTATTTCTTTTTCTTCGCCGTCGCAAATAACGGCAAGGCGGTTTGCCGATTTGAAATAAAACTCACAATTTTCAAGCCCTTCGGCATTCTTCAGCAAATCATGAAGTTCAATTTCCGCACCGTCGCTCTGCTTAACGTTATAATAATTTGCAGTATTTGACGGAAAAGTTGTCACGCAATAAGAATAAACATTTTCATCCGAGTAAAGCTCAACAACTTCACTGTATGCTTCGTCGGAGGTTTCCGCTTTTACCGCTTTTTCTATGCTTTCATCTATTTTTTCCGCCACATACATATTGTACATCGACATCTTTGAATTGGCTTTATACTCACCGGTGCTTTCTGTTTCGGCATTCATTGCCGCGGGTGTCCTATCCTCGGAAATTCCGTTTCCGGCACCTGCCGCAGGTACGCTCCGTGCAAACTCGGGCACTCCGGCATCTGTACTGTCGGCGGTAATCAAGCCCACATTTGTTCTGTTTTTCGGAAGCGTGCTTATTCCGATAACAAGACAAATGACTGCGCATACCGCAACCGGAGCAAGACGTATAAAGTGAATTCTTGTTCTTGTCTGTTTTTGTTCAAATTGTTTTATGGAGTTTTCTACAATCTCATCTAACTCCTGCGGGATTTCTATTGAGTTGTATTTTTCTTTTGCTTTATTAAAATCAATCATCATATCCCGCCTCCTCATATACTTTTTTCAATTTTTTCAGAGCAGTGTACAGACGTGTTTTTACGGTGCTTAAGTTTACCCCTGTTATTCGCGCGATATCCGCAAGCGGAAGATCCTCATAAAATCGCAGAACGATAACCGTTTTTAAGTTTTCCGGAAGCTTTTCCACCATCCTGTATACTTCGTCATCCTTATCATATGCCGCTTCGTGATAAATCCCTTCCGGCATTTCTTCATCGGCGGTGGCATATTCTCTGCTGTGTTTTTTCAGATACGAATAAACTTCATTAAGCAGAACGCGGTAAAACCACGAATTTATCTTGCTTATATCGCGTATATCTCCGTAATGCTCTAAAGCCTTACATATTGCATTCTGAACGATATCAAGAGATGCCTCTTTCCCCTTTGCGTAGCTGCACGCAAAGCGGTAAAACTTCTCTCTGTTTTCCGTCAGGTAGGTAACCATTTCGCTGTAAATCATTTCCTTTGTCATAAGCACGCCTCACTATGCTGTACACATTAGTTAGATAGATTTCTTGTCAAAAAAGTTTTACAAAAAAGAAAAAATGTTATTGTATCCGGAAGGTATTTTATGGTATTATATGTATTATATATCAATAAGCCACAAATATATGATACCCTAATGCGGAGGTTTTGTCAATGAAGATTGTTGGTATTGATTACGGTGATAAAAGAATAGGCGTTTCTTTTTCGGATATAATGGGTTTTCTTGCAGGAGAGAGCTTTACAATCAACGTTACAAATCCCGAAAAAGCGTTTGACGAGCTGTGCGAGAGCATCCTCTCACGAAAATCCGAGGAAATCGTTCTCGGGTATCCTAAGCATATGAATTCCGATATCGGCGACCGCGCAAAGAAAAGCGAAGAAATCGCGGAAAAGCTGCGTGAAAGAACAGGACTTCCGGTTATTCTCTGGGACGAAAGGTGCACTACGGTGGATGCACACAGAATTTTATCCGAAACGGGATACCACGGCAAAAAGCGCCGTGCAAAGGTTGATTCCGTTGCAGCAGCGCTTATATTGCAAAACTATCTTGATTTCAAGAATAATCCATCATATTAAGGATTTTCTTTATCCGGAGCCGTTTCAGCAGGTTCCTGCTCGGCAGTTTCGGCTGTTTCCGCAAGCCCGTGCATAAATCCACCGAGCTTCGGCGAGCACACGTCTCCGCCGATGAGTTTATTCTTATACACTATGATGTTTGCAACCACTCCTTCTTCATTTCCGGGGTGGTTGTTTACTTTATATGTATATCTCATAACGCGCTTGCCGGAATAATCAGCGAGATCCATGCCCTGACGCTTCTGGATTTCATTATACTCGTTATATACGCCGTCAAATACATCAGGAATTTTCACCTCCATAAACTCAAGCGGTTCATTATCCACATTCCAGCCGTATTCGTTAAGCAGTGCAACTCGCTCATCATTTGTCTTTAGTTTTCTCCCCTCGTGAATCGGCTTTTGCTCATCAGATACGGATACCGTTGTATCTCCCGCTCCGTCGCGGATGAGGACAAATGCGGAGCACACAATTATGCACAGTGCAAGGATTCCCGAAACAATCTTTCGTCTTGTAAGCTTTGTGGTAAATACTATCATCATACACATTCCCTTCAAAAAGTTTATATTAGATATGTATGCCGCAAAGCATAAGATATGACTGTTTTTCTGATTTTTCCTATAAAATAACGGACAGCCCAAAAAGCTGTCCGTTATTTTATATTTAAGCTGTAAGCTGTTTTGCGTGATGCTTTTTGCTTATTATCTGAAGAATAACCACAACAGCAACAAGGACAAGTCCTATTGCGTCGGTAACCGCTCCCGGATAAATAAGAAGCAGACCGCCGACAACGCTGATGATACGCTGATACCACGGCATATCACAGAGCAGATATCCTTCAAGAGCTGCAGACACGCCGAATATACCGACGAGAGAGGTTATGCATATTAAAACAACCTCAAAAGCAGTTGTATCAACGAACAACATTGCCGGATTGAGTGCAAACACATACGGAACAATAAACGCGCCTATCGCAAGCTTTGTTGCCGTGATTGCCGTTTTCATCGGGTTTGCCTGAGCAATAGCCGCGCCCGCATACGCCGCAAGAGCAACCGGAGGCGTGAGATCGGCAACGATTCCGAAGTAGAACACAAAGAAGTGTGCCGCAACGTCCGGAACGCCCATACGCACAAGAATAGGAGCGCAGGTTGCCGCCATAATGCAGTAGTTTGCAGTAGTCGGAACACCCATACCAAGAACAATGCAGCAAAGCATTGTAAGGAACAGCGCAACAATTACCTGATTGCCTGCAAGAGCAACAATGCCGTTGATGATGGTATTTGCAAGACCGGTCATCGTGATTGCACCGGCAATAATCCCCGCAACTCCGCACGCCGCAGCAACGGTAATCATTCCCTGTCCGCCCGCAGCAAGCGCTTCCCATATACGCTTCGGCGTTATACGATTTTCCTTATTGAACAAGCTGACAACAATCGCAACAATAATAGCAATTGCCGCGGCATACTGGATAGAGTTCTGCGCAGTTCCGACAAGGTAAATGAGGAGAACCAGCGGTGCAAGCAGATAAATCTGCTTAAGAAGCGGCAAGAAGCGCGGAAGCTCTTCCTTTGTAAGTCCGCGAAGGCCTTCTTTCTTAGCTTCAAGATGAACAGCAATAAAAATACCTGCGAAATAAAGGATTGCCGGAAGGATAGCCTTAACAACAACATTGCTGTACGGCATACCGAGATAATCTGCCATAAGGAATGCTGCCGCACCCATAATCGGCGGCATAATCTGTCCGCCGGTTGATGCAGAGGCTTCTGCCGCAGCAGCAAATTCCGGCTTATAGCCTGTTTTCTTCATGAGCGGAATTGTGACGGAGCCCGAGCCGACGGTATTTGCAACAGACGAGCCGGAAACCATTCCTTCAAGGGCGCTGGCTACAACTGCAACCTTCGCCGGACCGCCGGAAAAACCGCCTACAACGGCATTGGAAATCTTTATAAAGAAGTCTGCAATTCCGGTTCTTTCGAGAAATGCACCGAATATAATGAACACAACAATAAACTTTGAGCATACATTTATCGGAGTTGAAAGAATTCCTTCTTTTCCGTAGAAAAGATAGTGAACCGTATAATTAAGCTTTCCCCAGAAGGTTGGGTTTGAAAGCCCCCAGATGAGGGCATATGCGACAAAGCATGCAGCAACGATAACTATCGGAAGCCCGACGCTTCGGCGGCAAACCTCACCGATTGAGATTATTCCGATTACGCCGATAATAATCTGATACCACTGGAAGTTCGCGCCCTGCTGGATAATTGTCATTGCATTCGCCGCATAATACAAAAACGCACCCGTTCCGCAAATCATAAGCAGAACATCGTACCACGGCATATAATTCGCTTTCTGCATACCCTTCTTTGCAGGAAAAACCAAATAACCGATGAATACAATAAACGCAACGAAGGTCGTAAGACGAAGCTCTTCAAGCCACGTTGCGAAGAGCGTTACATAAATACAAAACAGAGAAAAAACGGCAAGCACGCAATTTACTGCAATTTTGGCCTTACCTTCCCAGATTCGGGTGTTGGATTCTCTGTCAAACTTTTTCATAACCGCGTCGAGGTCCATAGGAGCCTCGGTAGCTGCGGATTTTTTCTTACCGAAAAGCACTTTATAACCTCCTAAAGTGAAATACACCAAATTGGCTGCGACGATAAACGCCGCAGCCAACATTTCGTTTGGCTGATTTAGCCAACTACTACATCAACGCCCTTTTCAGCGAAGTACTTTGCAGCACCTGCATGGAACGGTACAGTCATACCGCTTGTAGCGTTTTCGATGCTGAGTTCTGCACCCTTTGCATTTTCAGCGGTGATAGCTTCAGCGTTGTCAAAAATAGCAGCTGTGAGGTTGTATACATCCTCTTCGGTTGCATCTGCATTGACGATGAGAGTTGCCTTAACGGTAACTGTCTTGACGTCTTCTGTCTGACCCTCGTATGTACCTGCCGGAACAGTGTAGACCGTGTAGAACGGGCAGGAAGCCATAAGAGCGTCTGCAACGGCACCGTCAATCGGAACGAGGTATGCACTGTTTGTTGTGCAAAGCTCGGTGATAGCCGGAGTCGGAGCGCCCGCTACGATGAATGCAGCGTCAATCTTGCCGTCCTTAAGTGCATCTGCGCTGTCAGCGAAGGACTGATACTGAGCCTTGATATCAGCTTCAGTAAGACCTGCAGCTGTGAGAACATCCATAGCGTTGAAGTAAACGCCGGAGCCCGGAGCGCCGATAGAAACGGACTTACCCTTAAGGTCTGCAACGCTCTTTATAGCCGGGTCCATGGTAACGAGCTGGACAGATTCGGCATAAAGGCCTGCAACAGTGCGGAAGGATTCAACCTTACCTTCGGACTCGAAGGAGCGTGTACCTTCCCAAGCATAGGACATAACATCGGACTGAACAGTGCCGAGCTGATAGTTGCCAGCGTCAATTCCCTGGATGTTTGCCTTGGAACCGTCTGTAGAAACGACGGTGACGTTGATACCGGCATTGTTCTTGATGTACTGACCGAGAACGCCGCCGTAACCGTAGTATGTACCCGAAGTACCGCCGGTACCCATGGTCATACTTGTGCCCGCTCCGCCGGAGCAAGCTGCCAGGGCAACGAGCATAATCATTGCCATGACGAGAGAGACTATTCTTTTCATAATTTCCTCCATCTCCCGGTAAGCCAAAACCGGGATTTTATTTTAACTTCATTATTATACTATAATCTTCCTGATTTTTCAAGCAAAATTAAATTTTTAGTAAATTAAGATATTAACAAAGAGGAAACCGCGCCGGAAAATCCGGCGCGGTGAGAAAATAAAAAGCAATCAGTATATCCCGCTGGTGTTTTTGCGATAGGTTCCGGGAGTAAAGCCGCAAAGCTTTTTGAAAAGTATTTTAAAATGGGACGGAGATCGAAATCCGCACTCATCTGCAATTTCCTCAAGAGTCAGGTTGCTGTCACTGAGAAGGTTTTTTGCATGGTTTATGCGAATTCCGGTAAGCCATTCATGCGGTGTCTGCCCCGTTTCCTGTCGGAAAAGGCGCATTATATGGATATGCGAATATCCGGAAAGCTCTCCGAGCTTTTCAAGCGTTATTCCCTCTTTATAGTTTTCTTCCATATATCCGATACATAGCCTTACTGCATCGGAATATTTTTTCTTTGAATGAAGTGAATGGAAAAGCTCGAAGATAAGCTGCATCAGAAGCGCATTGCAATGAAGCTTTTCGGAAGCATCGTTACTTCGACAGCAGCGTATTATCTCCTCAAACAGATGGGCAGTCTCTCCGCGCGTTGAAAAATACGCCGGAATGTTATCAAGTATCTGATTTTCGTATACCACATTGTTTTCCCCGAAATCAAACACAAGGGTATAGCACTTATATTTCGGTGCGCTGTTTAATTGCGTTCCGGGCTTAGAAAAACGTATGTCTCCGTAATGCACGGGATACGCTTCGTCCTCAATGAATATACGTCCGTCTCCGCCGAGATAGAAACCAAGCTCGTAAACATACGTTATTCGCTTGCGCTTTATCGGATTTTTGTGCCGATACTGAAACTCACGCGCGTCGATAATTCTCGGAAGCATCTGCTCTATCGGAAGCTCAACATACTTCAACACACTCACCTCATGTTAAAAAATCGAACTTTTTTGTAAATATAGCGAATTTACTCTCCGTTTTTTATACACTAAAATGATTATATAACATATATAAAGCAAAGTCAAATCATATTTTTTGAAAAAAATTAATTTTCAGAACGGAGGCTTTAAATGAACACCGATTTTTTACTTACAACTCCGCTTGCAAAAAAACTTTACAGCGAAGTTGCGCGTGACCTCCCGATAATTGATTATCACAATCATTTACCGGTAGGTGACATTTCAAAAAACATAAAACCCGAAAACATCGCAAAGCTTTGGGTTACATCTGACCCATACAAGCACCGCGCAATGAGAATTCTGGGAATTCCGGAAAAATACATAACAGGCGATGCAAGCGATTTCGAGAAGTTTGAAAAGTGGTATGCTTCCCTGCCCCGTCTTATCGGGAACCCGCTCTTTGACTGGTCAATAATGGAGATGAAAACCGTTTTTGATTTTGAGCTTTTGCCTCTCACGAACGCAAAGGAGGTCTGGGACGAGCTTAATTCCCGCCTTTCCGGAATGAGCGCACGCGACATTCTCGGGAAATTCAACATCGAATACAGCGCGCCTTGCGCTTCCCTCTGCGATGACCTGTCACCTTTTAATACGGCTTCGGGACTGTGCCCGTCACTTCGCGGAGACGATTTACTTTCCCCTGCACCGGAGCTTATCACAAAGCTTGAAGAGCTTACAAAAACAGGTATATCTACACTTCAAAGCTATCTTGATGCCATAGATATAAGACTTGCCGCTTTCAAGAATACAGGATGTATATTTTCAGACCATGCACTTGATAACGGCTTTGATTATGCCGATGATGACGGCGCAAACGAAAAGCGCTTTGCCGCTCTTTTGCACGGCGATGAGCTTTGCCAAAGCGATGCCTCATTCCTCCGCTCATATGTTTTGAAGGCCTTATTCGCGTTGTATGCAAAGCACGGCTTTACCGTACAGCTTCACATCGGTGCACAACGCAGCACAAGCACAAGACTGCGCACCCTTGCAGGCGCTGCAGGTGGATATGCCGCCGCGGGAAGCTGCGCTGACGTCACAGCACTCACCACGCTTCTTGATTCTGCTGAAAAGGGCGAATACGGCCTTCCGCGCATTCTTCTCTTCACACTTAATCCTGCCGACAATGCAGTAATGGCAACTCTTTGCGGTTCATACTCCAAAGACGGTGAGGAGGCGTTTGTAAGCCAGGGACCGGCATGGTGGTGGTGCGATCATTACCAAGGCATTTGCGATATGCTTGATAATTTCATGTGCCACAGCGTGCTTTCAAGTTTTATCGGTATGACGACCGATTCCCGCTCGCTTCTTTCCTTTGTCCGCCACGACTATTTCAGACGCGTGCTTTGCGAGTGGATTTCCGATAAAGTAAGCAAAAACAGACTGCCGGAGGATTTTAATCTTCTTGCAGACACAGTTTCAAGAATATGCTATAAAAACGCAAAAAGACTTTTAGGAGGTAACTAAAATGCATTTTAACGACAGAGACGAAATCATTGAGCTTACTCCCCTGTGGAAGGGCGAGCGTTTCCCGGACGGACGTCCGAAGGTTCCCGACAAGCACCTCGACGCGCTTTACAAAATGACGCTTGAAGAGGTCTGGAAGCCGATTTATGTTCTGGGCTATGAAAACCAGTTTGTCGGCGGCGGTGAAAATCCGCTGAAGGTCCTCCACGATGACGGAAGAAAGCTTATCGGACGCGCGGTAACCTGCAGCTACTGCCCGACACGTCCGGATTTGCATGACGTTATGTTCGCGCGCGGCGCGGCTGAGGGCAGAGCCGGAAATTACAACCAGTGGGTTGTTGATACTCTCGTTGAGCGCGATGTCGTTGTAGTTGATATGTACGACAAGATATACAAGGGCACCTTCCTCGGCGGAAACCTTACTACCGCGATAAAGACACGCACGAAAAACGGCGGTGCTGTTGTATGGGGCGGAATCCGTGACGTTGAGCAGATGAAGCAGGTTCCGGATGTTCAGGTATATTACCGCGGAATTGACCCGACTCCTATTCGTGAATTCGTTATGAAGAGCTTTAACAGCGTTACAAACTTCGGCGGTGCAGTCTGCCTTCCGGGTGACGTTGTTTTCGGTGCAGGCGGCGGGGTTCTCTTCATCCCGAGCCATCTTGTGGGCGACGTTGTTGAAGGAGCGGCAAAAACGCACGTAAAGGACGACTTTGGCTTTGAAATGATTTCTCAGAACAAGTTTACAACAGCTCAGATTGACCGCAACACCTGGACGGTCCCGATGCTTGACATGCTGATGGATTGGATAAAGACCGACCCTCGCGGCGAGCAGTACCGTGACCTTGACTGGTCAAAGGAATACGACGCGGCAATAAACGGCGATCCGAACGATACACAGACGGCGCTGTAATCAGGAGGGAAACTAAGTCTGAATGAATTCAGACAGGTAAAAGTTATGAGGTAAGAGTGAAGAGTTAAGGTGCAAAATGCAGTGCATTTTGATTTTATTATACAGTGTTTTGTGCCTTGAACGCTGTGAAAGGAATGGTTATAAGAATGAATACATATTTAAAAGATAAGGTTGCAGTTATAACGGGTGCAGGCGGAACAATCTGCTCTGCAGTTGCACTTGATCTTGCAAAGTGCGGCACGAAGCTTGCGCTTGTCGGCAGAACAGAGGAAAAGCTTCAGAAAACAGCAGCGGCAGTTAAAGAAGCCGGCGGAGAGTGCATCATCTTCGCGTGCGATGTGTGCGATGCCGATAAGGTAGAGGAGCTTGCAGACAAGGTTTATGAAACCTTTGGCAGATGCGATTTTCTCGTAAACGGTGCAGGCGGCAACCAGACCGCGGCTATGCCGACAATCACTCAGTTTGACGAGCGCGAAATTGACGGCGCCCTTCCCGAGGGTACACGCGGATTCTACGACATTGATATGGACTGCTTTGAGAGCGTTATAAAAATCAACACAATGGGTTCTGTTCTCCCCATCCGCGCATTTGCAAAGCGCATGGCACGCGACGGCGGTGGAAGCATAATTAACTTTGCTTCCATGAACAGCTACTGCCCGCTCACACGTTGCTTTGCATATGCAATGAGCAAGGCGGCAGTTGTGAATATGACTCAATCTCTCGCGGCATACTTTGCCCCGGCAAACATCCGCATCAACGCAATTGCACCAGGATTTATCGCGAACGAGCGCAGCAAGCAGTATCTCGGCACACCGGAGGACGGACTTACCGCGCGCGGTCAGCAGGTTATAAACCACACCCCGACAAAGCGCTTTGGCAAAGCAGACGACATCTGCGGATGCGTGCGCTGGCTGCTTGATGAAGAGGCTTCCGCCTTTGTAACGGGCGTTACCGTTCCTGTTGACGGCGGATTCCTTACCTTAAGCGGGGTGTAAAGCTTATGTTACTTACAGATTATTTCAGATTTCCGAAGGACAGCACTTGGGATATCGCAAAGCAAAGCGGCGTTTCCCACGGCGTTATACGTCTCCCGGAAACTGCAGATTTTGATTTAACGGACAAATCCCACTGGCAGACGGTATATGACGGCTTTATGGATTACGGGCTCCGTCCGGTTATCATTGAGCCGATGCCCAACGAGCTTCACGACCATATCAAGGCAGGCGACGAAAAGCGCGATGAGAGCATTGAGAAAGCGATTAAGATGTTTCCCATTATGGATGCACTTGATATTCGCTGCATCTGCTTTAACTTCATGGCGCACATCGGCTGGTTCCGCACAAAAAATGACATTCCGGAACGCGGCGGTGCTCGCGTTACGGGCTTTGATATAAACGATTTCAAGCCGGTTGAAGCTAAGATAACAAAAGATGTGCTTTGGGCAAATTATGAGTATTTTATACGCGCAGTTCTCCCCTATGCCGAAAAGCACGGGATAAAGCTTGCCCTCCACCCCGATGACCCGCCAAGAGATCTCGGCGGAGTAGAAAGGATTATGACAAGCGCCGACAACATCGACCGCGCTGTGAACGGGATTGTGAAAAGTGACAGCCTCGGAATTACGATGTGTCAGGCGACATATCACATTATGGGTGAGAAGCTTAGTGAAGTTATTCCTCGCTTTGCAGACAAGATTATGTTCGTTCATTTCCGCAACACGCGCGGCAATATCAATTCGTATCAAGAGACGTATCACGACAACGGCGAAATTGATATGGCAGAGGTTATGAAGATTTACAGAAAATGCGGAGTTGACGTTCCCATCCGAGTTGACCACGTTCCGACGATGGTCGGCGAGGATATGAAAAACCAGGGTTACGATGCAATCGGAAGATATTTTGCAATCGGATATTTAAAAGGAATACTTGATGCGACAAAATAAAAAGGAGCTGTTTTATTATGATTAAGGTTTTTTGTGACCAAAAGGAAAAGGATTTAAAGAATTTCTGGGGACACATCGTTTTCCATCCGACAAACGCCATTGAGGATGATTGGGGAAAAGCTTATCTCGACAAGATTGCCGAGGACGGCGCGGCAAAAACCGTGCGCATTTACTCTATGTTTGAAGAGAGCGTTACCCTTGATGAAAACGGCAAGATGCAGTTTGATTTTTCCAAAAACGATTACAGAATTGACTATCTTCTCTCCAAAGGCTTTGACCTTATGATAGTTTATGCCTTTATCCCGCCATGGCTTTCCGCTGAGCAGGATGACAAGCTTATCAAGCCGAGATATAAGAACGTATATTTCCATAAATCATATGCAGCAGACTACTCAAAGTGGGAGGAAATCTGCCGCGTTTACACGCAGCACCTTGTTGACCGCTACGGCGAGGACACAGTTGCAAAATGGCCCATTCACTGCTACAACGAGCCGGATTTACCATACTTTTTCTACTGGAATGCCGAAAATGATTATGTTGCGCGTGCCAAGGAATACTGCAAGCTCTATGACGGCTTTGAAGCAGGCGTAACATCGGTAAGCAAAAAAATAAGAATTGGCGGATGCGGTCTTTCAGAGGGACTAACACACTTTGAGTTTCTTGAATACTTCCTTCGCCACGTTAAAAAGACCGGCAAGAAGTTTGACTTCTTAAGCTATCACTCCTACGGAACATTCTACAATCAAGCAAATGCAGGCATCCGTCCGCTCAATGCATACGATTCCTACCCCAACACACTTACCGTAAAGAAGATTGCCGATATGTGCGGATTTAAGGACATTCCGTTTATCTGTGACGAATGGGGCGGTGCAACAGACGGCTATTTCGGTATGGATAAATGCCCGATGTTTGAGTTCCGCGAGAACGAGCTTTATTCGGCATACTACGCAAAGCTTCTCACCTATTATGACGAATCGGTTATTGATCAGGATCTTCTTATGATATGTCTTTCCGGTCAGCACGACCTCAAAGAAGACCTTATGGGACATCGAAACTTCTTCTCAAAGAGCTTTTATCCGAAGCCGATTTTCAATGCACACGTTCTTGCAAACAAGCTCGGTGACGAAAAGCTCTGCCACTACGTTGACCTCCAAGAAGAAAGAGTTTCCATTATGCCCTCACGTCATACATCAGACGGACATATCTCTGCCCTTCTCTGCTATGCAGACCCGACGTTTACTGTTGACCTTCCGGCAATGACCTTTGATACTGTTTTTGAAGGACTTGATAAGGAATACAAGGTTGTTAAATACGTTATCGACAAAACACACGCAAACTGCTACACCAAGTTCTGCGAGCTTGGTCGTCCGCAGGATGCAAGCGAAGAAATCAAAGAGGAAATCCGCCGCGCAGGTGCGCTTGTCGCCGAGGACGCAGGCACAGTTTCACCGGAGAACAACGTTCTCACGCTTACAATGGAAAACAACGCAGTTGTTCTTCTTGAGCTTATGCCGGCATAAAAAAAGCACATATTATTTTACCGCCCGACGGGAAATCCCGTCGGGCGGTAACCTTTTTGCGGCATTTTAAATATACTGGTATTGAAAAGAGAAGTAAACAAAACCTGCTTGTTTCCTTTTATGAAAGGACGATTATATTATGACAGAAAACTTAAAGCTTGCAGTTGTGGGCGGCGACGAGCGTCAGGCAAAGCTTTGCAATCTTCTTGCAAACGACGGACATAAGGTCTATTCCTTCGCGCTCGACAAAGCAAAGCTCTCGGACAGCGTTCTTCGCGGCGGAGATATATCCGGTCTTTCTAAAAAGTTTGACTGCATCATCCTCCCTGTTCCCGTGTGTTCTGATGTAAACCGTTTGAACACCCCGCTTTCTGCCTATGAATACCGTATTGATGACTTATTTTCACTCTTTTCCGCAGGACAGACCGTTATCGCCGGGCGGGTTGACAACGAGCTTTTTTCAAAAGCCGGCAGAAACGGAATAAGGCTTTACGATTATCTTGAGCGCGAGGATTTTACCGTGCTCAACTCTATTCCGACCGCAGAGGGTGCAATAGAGGTTGCGATGCGCGAGCTTGACACCACGCTCAACCGCAAAAGATGTCTTATTTTGGGCTTCGGCCATATCGGAAAGCTCCTTTGTCATTATCTTCGCGGGATTGGCGCCACGGTCACTGCAACTGCGCGCAAATTCGGAGATCTTGCCTGGATACATGCATACGGATATGAAGCGATAGAGACTTCACGCATAAAGAACTCTCTTTCAAAATACGATATCATTTTCAACACTATACCGGCGCTTATTCTCGATGAGGATGCTCTTTCTCACGTTCGGGGCGATGCGTTTATATGCGACCTTGCCTCAAAGCCGGGCGGAGTTGATTTCAACGCTGCAAGACAGCTCGGTCTCCATACCGTACAGGCGCTTTCCCTGCCCGGCAAATGCGCGCCGATGTCTGCCGCCGCGGCAATGCGCGATACCATTTACAACATCCTTGACGAATGGGGGAATTAAACCTTGTCAAAACTCACCGTAGGCTTTGCACTGTGTGGCTCGTTCTGCACCTTTGCAAAGGTTATTCCCGAGATTGAAAAGCTCGTCCGCGAAGGATACAACGTCGTTCCGATAATGTCCGGCGCTGCATACAGCACCGACACACGCTTTGGAAAAGCACGTGACTTTGCCGAAAAGCTTGAAAACATCTGTGATGCTCCGATAATAAAAACTATTCCGGAAGCAGAGCCGATTGGCCCGAAAAAGCTTCTTGATGCACTGATTATAGCGCCGTGCACCGGAAACACCGCGGCAAAGCTTGCCTGCGGCATAACCGACACCTCAGTCACTATGGCAGCAAAGGCGCATATGCGAAACGCACGCCCGCTCGTTATCGCAATCTCCACCAACGATGGACTTGGCATCAACATGAAAAACATAGGAACGCTTGCTGCCGTGAAGAACATTTTCTTTGTTCCTTACGGTCAGGACGACAGCCTCGGCAAGCCGAACTCACTCGTTGCCGATATGACAAAAATCCCGGAAACGCTGAAATACGCGCTTGAAGGTAAGCAATACCAGCCGGTGCTTGTGTGAGGATAGTTAAAGAGGTGCGGAAAAGCGCACCTCTTTTTATTTTTACATCATTTTCTTTTCCTCTTAGCCACCAAGACTCATATATTATTCTCTGTATTCACCAGCAACAAGTCTGCCGGTTTTTTTATCCACATAGATGACGATCGGTCCGAGAAGCCCGTCTTCAAACGTATGAAATTTCACCCTGTACACAGTCCTGCCGGTATCATCTCTGTTTTTGTCGAAGATCCTCGCCCGCGTTTGATCTATTTCTTCAACCAGCATTTCTTCTATAATTGGGTTATCGAGGTTTGTGATTGTTTTTATCGTCTTTCTTCCGAGGTTGTTTTTTACAATTTCCGCCGCATCCTGCGCTGACAGTTCCTTTCCCCACGACGAAAAAATTACAGGATCATAATTTTTCATTCTGTGCATATCAATAGCAGAGGCACAGCCTATGACAATAGCTACAAGCACAATAACTCCAACAAACCATATTATCTTCTTTTTCATAGTGTGCTCTCTCCTTATAAATTCAAACGTATTTTCTTTGGATTTTCGACATCATAATACACATCAATATTACTTCCGACATTCGGGCAGGCAATGTTATAATTCAAAAATTTCTTCTTCGTATATTTCCGTCCGTCAACCTCGTATTCGACTGTTACGATATGAGGGAACGCCGCTCCATCAAGTGAGTGTATGCGAATAGGTTTTGGGTTGACTTTAATATACCAGCACTTATGCACTTTAATAACCTTACCGGTTGTTTTGATATAATCCATATTGGAACTCCGCCTTATTCAGATCTGTTTTCAATATCTATATAATCCCTTTTTTCTTTCACATTGATATATGCCGGGCGTATAATCTTTCCGTTATTTTGAATTTCCTCAATTCTATGAGCACTCCATCCTGCAATTCTTGAAATTGCAAATATAGGCGTGTACAGCTCATACGGAAGCTCCAACATCTTATAAATAAGCCCCGAGAAGAAATCAACATTCGGACTTACACCCTTATAAATTTTGCGCTTATCTGCAATAATCTGAGGAGCAAGCCTTGCAACTGTTTCATACAATGCAAAATCCTCATCGCAGCCTTTTTCAACCGATAAATCCTTTGCACATACCTTCAGAATATCTGCTCTCGGATCGGATTTTGAATATACCGCGTGTCCCATACCGTAAATGAGACCTGCATTGTCAAACGCTTCCTTATTCAAAAGCTTCACAAGATAATCTTCAATCTCGGATTCCTTTTGCGTGTTGATTGAATTTTTCATATCATCAAACATCTGAACAACTCTAATATTTGCCCCTCCGTGTCTTGGTCCCTTAAGAGATCCGAGAGCTGCCGCTATTGCGGAATAGGTATCGGTTCCCGATGAGGTTACAACATGGGTTGTAAAGCTTGAATTGTTACCGCCGCCGTGCTCTGCATGCAGCACGAGTGCAAGGTCGAGAACCTTTGCCTCAAGATGTGTAAAGTCACCGCGCTTACGCAGAATGTGCAATACATTTTCTGCTGTTGACAAGTGCGGTTTAGGATCACGTATATGAAGGCTTTTGTCTAAATGATAGTGCCTGTAACCATGATAGCCGTAAACTGCCAAAAGCGGAAACATCGCGATAAGCTGCAAGCTCTGCCTTAATACGTTCTCGACAGATGTATCATCGGGATTATCATCATAGGAATACAGCGCAAGCACACTGCGGGAAAGAACATTCATCATATCCTTACTCGGTGCTTTAAGAATCATATCTCTTACAAATGATTTCGGCAGACTTCTGTATTCTGCAAGCGTCTCTTTAAATTTGTCAAGTTTCGCCTGAGACGGAAGCTCTGAAAAGAGCAAAAGATATATTGTTTCTTCAAAGCCGAAGCTGTCTTTATTCAAAAATCCGGACACTAAATCTCTCACGTTGTATCCGCGGTAGTATAATTCGCCCTCGCAGGGAATTGCTTCCCCGGTCGGAGCTGTTTCTTTTGCCTTAATATGAGATATTTCCGTGAGACCTGTTACTACACCGTTGCCGTCAAGGTCACGAAGACCTCGCTTGACATTATGCTCCGGATACATCTCCGGTTTTATATTGTTGTTGCCGCAGGATAAAGCAGCAAGCTCTTTTACGTAGGGTGTGATTTCCGAGTATGATTTTTTCAATTTTTTATCTGGTATAATGTAATTGACTCATCTAACAGTCATTTACAAATATACCTTTCTCCTTTCTCCTTAATCTTCAAGAATTGATATAAGCTTTTTTTCAAAATCAGTCTTTTGGTTCCACGATATCAATTATCTGCTCAATAAAGCTTTCCGCATCTTTCATAATATAGTTTTTATGATTTACCAATATTTTACCCGATGAGGATATCATAACACTATCACTATGCAAATCATTTTCATAAACATAAATCGAAAGAAGTTTATCGCCTAAATCGGATATAGAACCATCTGAAAACGGAGTTTTGAAATTTCTCCTGTACTTGAAATTTTCTAACACTGCCGAAATTTCTCTTTTTTGCTCTGCTGTGATGTTTGTATATTTAACTGACTCATTTTTTGCCTTACCGTTCTCAAATCCGAAATCACTCAATATCATTTGTATCTCATTCCCGCTATCCGCTATATCAGGAAACGGCATGGGTTTAAAATATACGATAACACAAATTACAAGCACAATAACTCCAGCAAACCATATTATCTTCTTTTTCATAAACTGTACCTCACAAGCTCAAAGTAATTTTTAAGAGAGCTTCCATCTGATTATTATTTTCTTTTCTTCACTGCAATGCCTATAATAAACGCTATTGCAAAGACCGCGGCAGCTCCGCCGTATAGCCAAGGTGTGTAGTTTTTTGCAGCTATATCCGGAAGTTCCAACGGCTTGCCGGAACTTTCCTCAGGAACTGCTATTTTTTTCTGAACAGAGTTTGGGAAAAGCGCATACAAATTCTGCAAATCTTCTTTCTTCATTTCATAATCTTTTTGCATCAGTCTGCTCATCATTAAGGCATATCTGTCAACTTCGCCATGTCTTGATATCGCTGCATAAGATACCATATGTTCGTTTTCATCCAGCAATTCAATATATAAATTCGTCTTATACGGATCCGGCTGTTTGGGTTTTGCTTTTTCATCATGAAGTCTGTCATTTTTTACATTAGTTATCATAATCTCTTTTGCAGTATTTTTAAATTCATCAACATCAACTTCGTGCAATTCATCCTGATAACGCAGAGTTACTTTTTTGATGTTTGAATCTGACAAGGGCTTTTGATACAGAAATTCCGCAAAACTGATCTGCTTACCAATACCGGAACGTTCTTTTTCTGCAACCTCATAAATGCCCTCGTTCAAATAATTGTTAAAGCGTTTCCACATATCCCTCTCAACATTTTTCAGCTTCAGAGTCGATGTGTCATAGCTTGTAACCTCAAAAATGTCTGTCGGGTTATTTTCGTCAAAGTATGTAAAGAGATAAACATTCCCCTCTTTAACCTTAAAATCACCTATGGTGTTAGGATTGTAGTATGTAAGTTTGCCACCTGTTTTTACATCACCTTTGATTACCTTTACAGGCGATAATTCAATATCGGGATTTTCTTTATCGGGGTGGTAATTAACAACCTCTGCGAAGAATATCTGTGCATCATCTGAGTGTAACAGATCTTCAGGAATACTTCCGGCAAACGCTGTCATTGACATTGATAATAAAATCATCGTCATGCATATAAAACTAATTATCTTTTTCATTTTCAGCACCTCCCTCACAAAATTTCTCGCAGCTTATCCAAAAAGGATTCTTCGCCGAAGGTATTTATTTTGAAAAACATTGCCTGGCTACCGCCGGAAGTGATAGCTGAAATATGGATCGTATCGCCGTTGCCGAATAATGTTACATTAAGGCTCACGCGGTTTTTGCCCATATAACTGTATCTTTCAAAAACTCTTACACTACAGCGGGTATCGCCAATACGAAAGTCGCTGCTTTCTTCAAGACTTGCCGATACACTTCCGGTTAAAATCCCGTCCTCTATTCTTTTCAAAATCTCGTTAAAACTTCCTCTTACAGTTGTTTCAAGCTTTGCCATTGCTTTCTCCTCCTATACTGATTATTTAAAAACTCGGTATGTCCTTAAGTCTCTGTCTCCGCGCTTTCCAATCCGGCATTACCTTATCAAGCTCGGCATAAAACAGCGGCGAGTGATTAGGCTGCAGGAAATGCGTGAGCTCATGCGCGACAACGTATTCAATACATTCCGTCGGGGCATATGCAAGCCTTGTGTTGAAAGTGAGCGCTCCGCTCATCGGATGGCAATTTCCCCATTGCGTTTTCATTTTCCTGAACTTAATCTCCGGAAAAGCAACTCCCCTTTTTTCAAAATACGGGTGCATTTTTTTACATAATTCCACAATCACCTGTCGTATTTCATTCTCATCAAAATATCTGATTAAGGTTTTCCGCTTTCCATTTTCTATCTTTTTCAATGCATTCAATATAAATGCCTCTTTTGATACAAGAAAAGCATCTATGGTCTTTTGCGGAACTCGCCTGTTTGCCGACACGCTGATGCTCCCATCCGGCTTAATCCTGAGATTTATATTTTTCACCTTTTTACATTGAAAATCATACCGTATACTTTTCCCTGCCAGCTCTATGCTCTTTATCATCCTTTGCTCCTTCAGTCAATAGTGAAATAAAACTGATATATTTCTTTGTCGTAATTTCCCGTTCCTCTGAAATCCATAATTTCCTTGCTTATGCGGTAAAATCCCGGAGATAATTTGCCATACAACCATTCCCAGTCAACCGAAAGTTCTGTGATGTCATTATCGCGAATTCCGTATGCGATGGTATGCCATGCATAATCTATCAGCGGGTTTATCTCCGCTTCTTTCCATTTATCGTTGTCTCTTTTTTCAATCTTAAACCACTCGCCAATCTGTAGCTCTCCCGCAGGATTTCCGCCGAACTGTTCAACCGTCAGCGTCATTCCGGTTCTTGTAATATTATCTCCGGAAAGCGTAATTCCCCATTTATCGTTACCTTTTCTGTTGTGAAGTATATATCCTTCACTGGCGTCCATCGGGTATCTCGAGCTTAACAGCGGAGAATACACGTCATTGAATGTAATTTCCTTTTTCTCGCTCAGAACTATTATTTCACTGTCAGCTGCGGCGTTATTGAGACGCCCTTTTATATAATGGCAATATTTCAGTCCTTCAAGGCTTTTTCCGTATGTATTATACTTTTTGAAGATTACCCATTCACCGTTGATGTTTACCTCTTTAGTTATACCTGTTGCATTCTGATATCCATCGGCTTCAAAGTTTGCTTCACCGGATTTCTGCGGAATTTCGTTCTCGCCGACTGTCTTTTCAAGCTCTCCGTCAAGTGTTCCGCAACGCGGAGTTATGTCACTGACAAGACCTGAATCGTAATACAGCTCACCACCAACATTCAGCATCCTTACAGGCTGTTTTTCATACTGCTCACCGAGCTGTGCCTTTGCACGAATTACCTCGTCAAAGCTTTCATCACTCGGCTCTTTCTGTCTTTCCGCACACGCCGAAAGGAGTATAAGGCAACAGGCAAGCATTGCTGCCGCAATTCGTTTTTTCATTCTCTTCTCCTCCGCATTACTCTGCAATTTTCGTAAGCTCTGCAACAACTATCTCCGGTTTATTGTTTATTCTGAATGGGAAAATACTGTTCCCTATTCCGCGGCTCACTATCATTTCCGTATTATCCTTTATATATGAGCCTTCATAATATTCCGGAAGAAACCCTTGCCCCGGTGCAATCAAACCTCCGACAAACGGAATGATAAACTGCCCACCGTGCGCATGTCCGGAAAGAACCAAATCTACATTACCTGCATACACATCGAAATATTCCGGACGATGCGCAAGCAATATTTTATAGTTGTCATTTTCCGGAAGAGTATGTAAAAGCCGGTGTGCCACGTTTTGTTCCATGGCATCATCTACGAGCCTCATATCAAAAGTCGGATCGTTTATTCCGATGAGTGTTATTGTTTCATCACCGATTGTAATATCTGCTGATGAATCTTCGAGTATAGTAACACCTGCTTCAACAAGTCCTTTTTTCAGTTTTTCGTATTCTTGCGGTACTCTTGATTCGTGATTTCCGTTTATATAATAGACAGGAGCAATATTCACCGCTTTTTGTGCAAACGAAATTGCAGCATCCGTGTCAGTTTTTCTTGAATCAATCATATCGCCTGTAATCACAATAATATCGGGTTTGGAATAAAATACAGGTGCAAGTACGGTGCTGTTATATTTATCAAACTCAGCATTGTGCAAATCCGACATCTGCGCTATGCGGAAACCGTTAAAGCTTTCCGGAATTTTTTTCGATTTTACATTATGTGTATATGTATCTACATCATAGTTTCCTAAAATCACAAACGCAATAGCAATCATCACGATTGTACATGTGATAGCATACCATTTTTCTCTTTTCTTCGCTATCGGTTTTACTTTACCGAAATCAATCAGAAGAAAAAATGTGGCAAGTACTGCAAAAAAAGCTGCTATAAGAAGCTTATAAATAATCCCTCCGTAGTTTTCGCCGTTATATATATCTATAACAGCAACCACTACCCACAACAGCACAAGAAAAAAATTCCCTTTTGTCCTTCCCGAAAGCCTGTACATAGCTTCACCTCCGCACGTTTAATTTTTCTTCCCTTTCACATTACTCTTTTCCAAATAAGAGAGTTCCGTCTTTGTCGTATATCATTTCACCGCGGTTATATACACCTGCCAATTCAGGCACACGTTTCGGTTCGCGGGCATTTCCGTTCTCATCCGGACGTTGCCACTTAAAAGCGCAAACCTTATGTACATAGCCGAGCGAATCCTCCGCAACAACATACAGCGACATTTCTTCACTTTTCCCTATTTCATATATTTCACGGAACGGCGAAGAAAGAACAGTGCTTGCTTCTGTCTGCTGTGTGCGTTCTGCGACGATTTCCTGAAGAACTTCCTTTGCACCAACTGCCCCGTCATTGCGATTTTCAACTATATCCGCGGTTATGGCTTTTCGCGCAATTTCGCCTTTTTCCGTTTCTGCCACCAGATATAATTTTTCAAAATCTATTTCAGGAGAAAGCTTTGACCTGCAGTAAGATATTTCCATATGTCCGTTTAAGGTAAGTGTGCTTTTTTCCGGATCGCTTTCTTCATTAAAAGTCACCGAATCATTCCATATTTCTGCCCTTTCCATGCTCGGCAGGTAATTCGGCCATAAATAAGCTACTGCAACATTTTCAAGATACTCTGTCTTAGTTTCGTTTCCGGCGCGTATCGCGATAAGCGGTGCGGTATCATATTCTTCAAACAGCCCAACTGAAAGAACGCCTGAAAAATGCCCGTTTTCCTGCCGCTTCATTTCAACACTCTTGTCTCCCAACAATATTTTGACATCCATTCCGTCAATCACGGTTTTCGGCACAACAGAAATGCTTAATTCTGCACTTTTATTCGTCATATCTGCCTTGCCGAGCGAGTGCGATATATCAGAAAATAAGCTTGCCTGTTTTTTCATCTGTTCGTCCACGTCATTATGGATATTGGATATGCGCTGTTGTAAGCTATGTAAATCATTTTGTCGGTCATGGCGCAGCAGCTGTATATCCGTTTCCAACGAATTTATTCTTACAAACCCGGCAATGGTTGAAGCCGCAAGAATGACAACTGCAGTACTTAATATTTTCTCTTTCATATCTATTCCTCCGTTTTTTAGATAATTTTTCCGGTTAAAAAGTTTGGAAAAAGCAAAAAGTGTGTAACCCTATACCGAGTTACACACCGAAAAACGCACAAACTCCGGCATATAGTTCATAATTAGTATATCACATTTTTAATATAACAGCAATGGGTTTGGTGAACTTTTGTCAAATGTACATAAAGCAAAACGGGGCTGTAGCAAAACAGCCCCAAAGGTATTACAGCGAAATGCCTTTTACCGCAATCTCAAATTCATTTTACAGCTCGCTTCTCATATATCCTATCGGATGGCTGCAAAGCGGACAAACTTCATATGCTTCGTTTTCTGTATATTCATAGCCGCAGTTTTCACACTTCCACTTTGTGGGGGTATTTCTTTTATACAAGGTTCTGTCTTTAAGATGCTGTGCCATGGATTTGAAAATTTTCTCATGCTCTGCCTCTACCCGCGCCGTAAGCTCGTACGTCGAAGCAATTTCAATAAAGCCTTCTTCTCTTGCAATTTTTGCAAATTCGGGGTATACTATAGTTGCTTCTTCGTTTTCTCCGGCGGCTGCTGCTTCAAGGTTTACGCCGAGTGTTCCGAGGATGTACGGATATCCTCCGTCGATATCAATGTTTTTATATCCGAACTCAGGATTATCGGTCAGATAATTCAGAAACAGCTTTGCATGAGCAAGCTCATTATTTTCAATTTCCGTGACTGTGCGGTACAGTGCCTCGTAGCCCTCTTTTTTGAGCTTATCGGCATAGAAGTGATATCTGTTTCTTGCCTGTGCCTCACCGGCAAATGAGCGAGCGAGATTAATAAGCGTTTTTGTTCCTGTAAGATTCATAGTCTTTACTTCCTTTCCGTGTAAGTTTTTCCATACATATTATGGACAAAATATATAATTTTATACATAAAGAGGTGTTCTTATGAATATCACACAAACTGTTTTTCGGGTGCGCGGAATGCACTGCGCTTCGTGCGCACGCAGTGTTGAGATTAACATCGGAAAGCTTTCCGGGGTTCAGTCGGTTTCGGTAAATCTTGCCGGAGAATCCGCTGCAATTTCTTTTGATGTGGACACAATATCACAAAAGCAGATAATATCTGCAATAAACAAGCTCGGTTTCAAGGCTTCTCTCCCGTCCGAAAAGGATAAAAACGAGGACGAATCTTTACTTCGCAAGGAAAAACAAACGCTTTTTGTTTCGCTTCTTTTCTCTGCCCTGCTCTTTATCATCGCAATGGGACCAATGCTCGGCTTGTTTTCTCTTCCGGAACCGTTATCAAAGCCAAAGGTTTTGACCATACTCCAGCTCATTCTGGTAATTCCCGTTATAATCTGCGGTTTTCACTTTTACCTTTCAGGGTTTAAATCGCTTTTCCGCGGCTCACCAAATATGGATACGCTCATCGCGGTCGGAACTCTTGCGGCTCTTTTCTACAGCGTTTATTCAACGGGTCTTGTATACCTCGGTGATGCCCACGCCGTGCACGGGCTCTATTTTGAATCCGCGGCTATGATTATCGCTCTTGTCAAGCTCGGTAAATTCTTGGAAAAGCGTGCAACAAAAAAGACCTCTGAAGCCGTGCGCAAGCTCGTTTCGCTTACGCCGAGCACAGCGGTTGTTCTCCGTGACGGAAAAGAGATCGAGGTGAAAATTCAGGAGGTTGAAGTCGGAGATATTGCAATAGTCCGCCCCGGTGAGAAAATCCCCGTTGACGGCGTAATAATTTCCGGAACTACCGAAACCGATGAATCAATGATTACCGGAGAAAGCATGCCGGTCAGCAAAGCATTCGGCGATGAGGTTATCGGCGGATGTATAAACAGAACCGGGTATATTCAGGTTAAAGCCTCCCGAATAGGTCAGGATACCACTCTTGCGCAGATTGTCCGCACGGTTTCGGAAGCACAGGCATCAAAGGCACCTATTGCGCGGCTTGCCGACACCGTTGCCGGATATTTTGTACCCGCAGTTATCACGATTGCATTTATTTCGGCAATCGCATGGTTTATTTCCGGCAAGGATTTTGCCTTTACATTATCAATTTTCATTTCTGTGCTTGTTATCTCATGTCCCTGCGCACTTGGGCTTGCCACTCCGGTTGCTATAATGGTCGGCACCGGAACCGCTGCCGAGCACGGAATACTTTTCCGTAACGGTGCAGCTCTTGAACACGCATCAAAGGTCAACACCGTTGTTTTGGACAAAACAGGAACGATAACAACGGGCAAGCCGGTTGTTACAGATATAGTCTCCGACATTGCCCCCGATGCTCTTCTCAGCCTTGCGGCGGCGTGCGAAAGCTCGTCCGAGCATCTTTTGGGCGAAGCAATAGTTGAGTATGCCAAAGCTAAAGAGCTTGATATTCCAAATGCCGACAGATTTGAATATACGGTCGGCTCCGGCGTTAAAGCTTATGTTGACGGAAAGGTTATTTATGTCGGAAACAAAGCTTTTGTAAAAGAAACCGGAAGATTTGAAAGTGAGGCAATGCGCCTTGCCGAAAGCGGAAAGACCTCTGTGTATGTTGCCGATGAAGAAAAAACGCTCGGTGTTATCGCCATAGCAGATGCCGTAAAATCAAGCTCCGCAGAATGCATCAAAGAGCTTTCTGCGCGCGGGATTGACGTTTATATGCTCACAGGTGATAACGAGCGCACAGCACGTGCCATTGCCGCCGAGGTGGGAATAAAGCATGTTATAAGCGATGTTCGCCCAAACGGAAAAAGCGAGGTTATTACAACGCTCCGCTCAGAAGGAAAGACTGTATGTATGGTTGGTGACGGAATAAACGATGCGCCGGCGCTTGCGGCGGCGGATGTTGCAATAACGGTTTCTTCCGGCTCAGATATTGCTGCAGAAACCTCTGATGTTATTCTTATGAAAAATGACCTTCTCGATATTCCGCGCACGATACAGATATCATCAGCCGTAACGCGCAATATACGTCAAAACCTCTTCTGGGCATTTGCATATAATGTTATCGGCATCCCTGTTGCCGCAGGTGTGCTCTATGCATTCGGCGGTCCGCTTCTTAATCCAATGATAGGTGCCGCAGCAATGTCCTTAAGCTCCGTGACGGTTGTTACAAACGCACTGAGACTTAGCAGAATGAAGATAAAGTGAATAATAGAAGCAAACCACCCGCACGTGATATGCGGGTGGTTTGCTTCTGTATTATAAATCATTTACATCTCAAGAAGATTTAAAAGGACGAAAATCATCTTGCTTGCTTCTGCGCGTGTGGCATATGCCTTTGCATCAAAGAGATTCCCCGGCTTTCCGCCGATTATACCTGCGCGCTGCATTTTATAAACAGCTTCCTTTGCGTATGCTGCGATTTCCGCATCATCAGCAAATTCCGACGGAGCGTTGGACTCGACAAGTGTTTCCTTCGCAACCTTATCTGCATAACGCATAATCATAACTGCCATATCCTGACGCGTTACATTCGCATCCGGTGCAAATGTCTTTTCCGTAAGACCGTTTACAATACCATTTGTATATGCCCACGAAACCGCCTTTGCATACCATGCACTTTCCGGAACATCCTCAAACGGAGTGGCGGTATCTGCTAAATTTGCATTTGCAAGGTTTGCAAGAATAGTTGCAAGCTGAGCACGGCTGATATTCTTCTGCGGTGCAAATATTCCATTTCCCATACCCGAAATGATATTTCTGTCGGCAAGAGTCATAACACAGTTGTAGAACCAGTCATTCTCTTTCACATCGGAAAACCCGTTTTCAACAGTCGGGATAGTTTGAATCGGTGCCCATTTTGCATAGATAAAGGTTGAAGCATAAAGCGGAATGGTGAAGTCAAACGGAAGCGTGCAGGTAGAGTCCGCATACCATCCTTCGAAGGTGTAGCCCTCTTTTACGGGAACGTTTGACGGCATCGGTGCCATAGCACCGATAGCAACATATGTAGTTCCGAAGTCTGTGCCGCCCATACTGTCATACGTTACGGAAACCGTAGTCTGTTGCTCCGGCTGCTTTATGGCAAATATCGCGCCAAGCGTGACATCCTGCGCCGGCATAAAAAATTCAATCATATCGTTACCTTTGTACGTTTGGAAATTCTGATTGTTCTCAAGCTCTTCTGATGACCATGAATAAAACGCAAAGCCATCGTTGGGCACGGCACGTGCAACAACCTTCTCACCAAAGGAATACTGCGTTTTTACCATAAGTATGTAACCACCGCCGTCGGTTACCGGCGTAACTGTGTACTTTGCGTTAAGTAACTCGTTTGATGCTCCTGCAGTTCCCACAAAGCTCGTAAGGATAAGCAACGCCAGAAGTGCAGACAAAAGTCTTTTGCTCTGTTTAATCATTTTTAAAATACTCCTTTCAGACCGTTTGTGATACCGGTCTGCTTTTTTATAATTATTATAACTTTATTTTTCCGTATAGTCAATAAAATGATTTAAAATTTATTAGTTAATTTTTAGTAAAGACGCATTGACATTTTGATGATTTTCGCTTATTATATACATATATAGTATTGTGCAGTTTTTACATATACAAATAACAGATAAAACAGCACACAAAAATTCGGCTGACCGTTTGCCGGAAAAACGGTGCCGTAAATCCCACGATTTCGGTTTTGGAGTTGCTATGAGAAAAGCGAGGAATGTATTAAAAAAGACGATAAATTTACTGCTTATCGTATCATTGCTCCTGTCCGTGCTTCCGCTCGGAACACTCGCCGTTGCCGATGTAAATCCGGTAGCTGAAGGCGTGTCAATGAACGCTACGCGTTCATACATAACCATCAGATTCAATAGAAATATCGAAAATCTGGCTCCCTCAAGTTTTAACGGAAAGATTAAGCTCAGTCGCGGAGGCGGTTCTCTTTCCAACCTTTCATCTTCAACATCATATTCCGTTTCCGGAACCTGCCTTTACATAACGCTTGATTCTGCACTTTCCCAATCAGATAACTTTTTCAGAATAGTTAAGGGCACATTTTCAGGTCAGACTGAGGACATTGATACTCCGCTTTTTGATGCACGCGGACCTGAGCTTGCCGAAGAAAACAACGTTGTTCTTAACAGCGATGAACAGACCGTTACAATAAAGTTTAAAACCGGAGTTCGCGGATATCCCAACGATGCATCACTCAAAAACGGATATATCACGCTCGCCCGCAACGGTTCTTCTTTTAACGAAACAATCCCTGAAGACCATATAACTATCGACAATGAGAAAGGCGAGATTGAAATTTATCTCGACGAGTGGCTTTCCGGCAAATACTCAAAATTTAGAATTGCCGCAGGCAAGCTTCAGAATCTCAAAGGAAACATCAACCTTACCGAAATCACAACTGCCGCAATTGATGCTTCCACAACATCTGCAACTCCGGAAATTGACTATACAAACATAAACGATACACGAAACTCTGTTACCATCTATTTTACACAGAGAATCAAAAACGGACTCGCAACTGCGGGAGTCAACTCAACACTTGCAACTTCACTTCTCAAATCCAACATCTGGGTAAGCCGTGGAAGTGCAAATAAGTACGAAACGCTTGCCGGAAACGACACGGTTTCTGTTGGTTCAAACTACATAAAAATCACATTCAGCGAGCCGCTCTCAGCGTCCAAAAACTACATCAAAATCAGCGGCGGAACCATTGCGGATTACTACGGGAAAATTATAGCAACAGACATCGTCACCGATGATATTACCAAAGGCGTTTCCGCATCAACAGCTCCGTCATATGCAAGCGCGTTTCTCTCCAGCAGCAAAAAGATAGTTATCTACTTCACCGTTCCCGTTCAGAAAAACTCTGAGCTTACAACGAGCGAGCTCCGCTCACGTATAACGCTCTCACGAAACGGCAACACATTTGAAACTCTTTCATCTTATGACAGTGTTTCGTTCTCGGATAATATGATGACTATTTCTCTCCGTGAAGAGCTTACCGGAGCATACAACAGAGTAAGAGTTACCGGAAATACAGTTTCATCAAAAACCGGCGCATTGCTTTCATCTTCCTTTACAACCGGTTATCTCACCGCTGGAATGGCGAGCAATGATGACGATGACCGCTACTATGACGAAGAAGAGGCTCCTGAATTTTCCAGGATCACCTATGACAGCAGTGCCCAGCGTGCACGCATTTACTTTGATCGTGATATAAAGAAGGTGTCCCGTGCCGATCTTCATGATGCCGTTACGGTATCACGCAACGGTGGCTCATATGAATCTCTTTCAGGGAATGATATAATCACCATTTCCCCGTCAAATGCAATTACTATTCTTCTTACCGAGCCCCTTGAAGGGACACGCAACCGTTTCAGGATTGCAGGAAACACCATTGCCGACTATGATTCAGGATATGTTCAGAATGACACCATCGTCACGGATTATGTAAGCGCATCAGGAAGCAGTTCATCTTCCTCCTCGTCTTCCAACAGTGCAAGCGCTGATTACAGCGGCGATGTAACCGCTTCTCTTTCAGATGACTTATACACCGTCACGCTTAAATTTGACGAAGCGCTTTATAACAACAAGGATTCCCTTGATGATCTGAAGGAAAAAATCCAGATATCACGAAGCGGACGGTTTGAAACACTTACATCCAACGATTATGTCCGCCTCGACACCGCAACAAACGAGCTTCTCATCGTCCTTGCCGAGCCCGCAGACGAGTATTTTTCACAGATAAAAATACTTTCAGGCGCTCTCCGCAACGCAGACGGCGGCTCTGTTTCAACAACAATCACAACTCTCCCGCTCGGCGAAGCGGAGGGAAGCACAAGAACCTATATAAATAACTCCGTTGTAACAGGCTTTACCTCAGAACAAGCAGGCGGTGACTCCCCCGTCATATCAGTTTCAGGACTTTCAAAGTTCAACTCTTACGCAAAGAAGATAGAATTTCTCGTCAAGGTTCCTGACAGCGCAAAAAGCGCAACGCTCAACATCACCGGCGATATCGTTGAAAACCTGAAGCGCTACGGAAGCACGGTTGCCCTGTCGCTCGGAAATGCGACATACTATCTGCCGACAGGCAATATTTCCGAGACTTCCGCTTCCGACACGCTTTCAATCACAGTAAGCGACGCTGCATCATCTGTTTCAAGCGCACTTGCAAGCGCTTCAACCTCCGATTCATTTACAATTGAATCACACGCGAAAAATCTTTCCGCAAAGCTTATTTCGGCTTCGGGAACAAGCCAGGATATCACCCATTCGGTATTTGCCGAAAAGCGATTCCTTCTTGCAGAACCCTCCAGCGGGAAGACAGCATTCACCGTTGTGAGAATTGAAAAATCCGGAAGCGTTGTTCCTGTTCCGAGTTCAAGCGATATCACAAGCGGAGTCGTATATCTCACGGGTAAGACCATGACTGACGGCGACTATGCGGCAATATCCTCTTCAAGAACACTCAGCACCCTCTCATGGGCACAGTCTCCGACAAACGCACTTGCCGCAAGGCTTATTCTCACTGATAAATCCGGAAGCAACTTAAACGGCTCAGAGGCTATTTCACGTTCCGAAACCGTAACGATTATGGCAAGAACGCTCGGCATCCTCTGTGACAGCAAAGGCGCAAGCCCGTTCTTTGATATGATATCAACGGACAGCTATTTTAATGCCGTTATGTCAACCGTTTCATATGAGCTTATCTCCGGATACCCCGATTCCACCTTTAAGCCGTCAAATAAGCTTACGCGCGCCGAGGCAATGACTATCGTTGCACGCGCAATCAGATTTATGAACGGCAAGAGCGTATCGGAGTCCTCCGATATGACTATAAGCGAAGCGACAAGCATCCTCTCGAAATTTACCGATGCCGGAACCGTGGATAACTGGGCAAAGGTGAACATCGCAGAATGCGTTCAGGCAGGAATAGTAAACGGTGATAACAACGGACGCCTTAACCCGAAGGCAAACGTCACCCGTGCCGAGCTTATCCAGCTTATGTACAACATTCTCGATAAATGCGATATTATTTAAGTTAATAATGGCACGGCGTGCAATGTAACAAGGCTCTTTGTCAATAGTTGGGGTAAAGAGTTAAAATGAAAAAGTGATTAGGCAGGCAGTCGTCGTCAGGCGGCTGCTTGTTCATTGTTGACTTGCTGATGAGAGAATATATGTAAAATACGATTTCTGAATCTGTTGAAATTCTTGTAACCGTAAGCATTGCGTTTAAGAAC
>JAZQFJ010000031.1:0-3502 GCA_045539475.1 Eubacteriales bacterium
GATATCGCCGAAATCAGCGTTTTCGCGGTTTGTCGTGTAAGCATTGAGAATGTCGTCAAGCAGTGTGACGTCTTTGTTTAGTTTTTCGATGTTGTATGTCAATTCACGTTCTTTGAAATAGCTGGTGACGTCTTCTTTATAATAGAGCTTGTTTGACAGTCTTTCAACGACATTGACGCCTTCTTTGGAGAGGGTGATCGTATGACCGTTTTGATTGATAAAAACCGTATGATTGTTATCAATTGAGATTTCGGTCGGTGTGGGCGTCCCTGTTGTATCGTATACGATGGTGGTATATTCGATTAATTGATAATCAAATGATTTCACGATGTTATTATATTCTTTTGCGAGATGATTGGCGATGGTGTCTTTTTCAAGAACTTTATCGTCGCCGATGATAACATCGTCAGGCACGCCTAATATTTTGACAGTTTCGGGCATATTGTTGCCGTGCAGCTTCCATTTGATGTTAGTGCATATGATTTTCATTTTTTTCTCCTTTAGTCAAGGTCAGTCAATGATTTCCGGTCTGAAGCCTTTTATACAATAACCGTATTTGTCAGAAAGGTAGTTGACGATTGTATCGTTTCCGTATTTGACATCGTCAAGCATATCCTGTGTAGGGTTGACAATGGTCACACTGTCAGGAAGACTGTCGATGTTGGTATCGTCGTCTTCGATGTCCCATATGATGTCTTTGCAAAGGATTTTTGCGTTTTGTTTCTTTTTGAGTTGTTCGGTGAGATCGGCAACTCCGTCGATGAGTTCTTCGATTGCGTCATCCCAACTATCGGTTTCGCAAATCCATTCAGGATTGTAGAAACGTCCTTTTGAATCAAGGACTTCGATTTCCCACCAGTTATTGTTGATAATGACAAGCTCATAGGGCCTTGCTTCGATTTGTCCCGTGAGCGGATTTTCTACGGGAATGTGCAAGGTGCCGCCTTCTTGTAATGACCGTAATGTTGTGTCGTTATCGATATGAGGGGACATGATATCAAAGAATTCACCTCTGTTATCTGTGTCACTGACACGTTCATAGACATCTGTATCAGCTGTTTCCCCTATACTTGACAAATTGGCGACGACATTTCCTTCCGCGTTGAGTATGAAAGAATAGCCCTTGTAATTTACACGAGCGATTTCTCCGCCGTACCAGAGAACATTGCGTCTGTTGGTGTGGAGTTTTTCGGGGTTGGATATTTCCAGCTTAGCTCCTATCTTTTCAGCTTTTTCCGAAAGTCTTTTTAAGACTTCGTTTTTGTCAAAAGTATTATTCATCATAAACGTCCTTTTTTATTGACTTCTTTTTATTTTTATGTTATCTTTTTTATTATGCGTGGATTGTGAAAGTGAGGTGTGTTTTGTTATGTATAATTCTGCGTCAAATCGACGTCAGCCTGATTCTCATGACCAGACTGAGCGTCGAAATGAGAAAATAGCCTTGATGTACCGTATAGGTCGCATTGTCAGTAATCAAGGTAAATCGGCAAAGAAGCCTTTGGTTCTTCTTCGCTGAGTTTGTTAGCCGGAGACAGCTTTTCGAAGCGTCTTCGGTTTTTTTTTCAGTTGAGGCTTTTGCCTGTCAATACGGCAATCTTTTCTTCTACAGGGTAGAGGGGATTGTCGTCTGTTGTCAACGCGTTTGTTACTTTTGTTTCTTCTGTTAACAGTAAACGTTGCAACGCTCTTGCGGCGTCCTCTGCTTTTAACGTGCATATTGTAAAGGTGTTGTTTTTCTTGTTGAATACGACACGTTGCATATTGTTGCTATCAATTACGATATCAGACCATCCGCCACGAGCAAATTTGTGAAACGGTCCGATGCGCTTATATATCTCATACATTGTCAGTTGTTTATTGGCGTCGAAGGATACTGCATAATGACCGATTGTGGTTGCATTGATATATACCGGCGCGATACAGACTTTCTTATCGGCGGCATATGTGTCGTTGAAAACAAACCGAGCGAGGATAATAAAGTCTATGATAATGTCACGAGGTATGTCGGGATACATGGAGCCAATAATATCGGCTTCGGCTTCTATGGCTTTTCTCGTGTATGATTGTATGTCGTAAATGTTTTGTTCAATGATGCCGAGTGGGTTGAATTTGTCAATACTTGTTTTTACAAGTTCGTGGAACTCTTTTCGTTCAGCAGCGTCGAACAGTTTAAATTCAATCAGCATGGTTATCCCTTTCGTTTTGCATGATTTGCTCGATGGTTGAGCTTAAAAGCAGGATATAACACCCATCGGGTGTATTTTCGTTGACTGCGTTGACGTTGATGAGCGTAGGAGCTTTTCCGTCGTCATATTCGCAGTAGGCTTTGAGCGTTTCTTCAGCGGTACATTCACTGATGTACTGTTTATAGTCGCTGCTCTTTTCATTTTCGTATCCGTAAATGTCGGGGAGTACTGTTCTGATAGGAACTTCAAAGAAACTGTATTCTACGAAACGATACGGCTTGTCACCGTGTTCATCGGTACGATAACCGTAGCCAAGGAATTTGATATATTTGACGCCGTTTTCGGTTGATAAACGAATGATACTTTTTTCTGCGAGCGTCTCAATGTCGAGAGTGGATGCAGAAATATTTGAGATGTCGTTTTGGCTGTCGGTGTTTGGCGATGTTTTCATTTCTTCCTCCGTTAGTCTGTCAGTTCGATATATACATGCTCGATTTTAACGGCGTCAGGCGGAAAGCCGTGTTCTTTCAGATATTGCCTGATTTTGTCTATCCAGCATTTGTGAGCGATGTTGGCCATTGTGTCGCCTGTATCGTATGAGTTGCTTGAGAACCATTGTGTTGTGCTCGGTTCTTTTCTCATTCTGTATGTTGTGTAGTATGATTCGTTTTTGAGGATGGTGTTCATGAAATCCTCAAATTGGCGGGACGTCATAGATATGTTTTGCACACGAGTATAGGATACTTTTCTCGGCCGAGGCTTTTTCATTTTTTCTCCTTAGATAAAATGTTTTGTTCGAAATTGCCGAGTGTGTTGAGACGCCGTGGTAAACGGCATCTCAACTTATATTTTTAGGGGTTTTAAGTCGGAAAATAGTACTTTTCCTGTGTTTCAGGTCGCTTTGCGACCACATAGCAGTCTTTTTCGTTTAATATGATGAGTTCTTTTTTGATATCATGGCTTTTTTCATAGCCTTCGTAGATACATTGTTGTTTTTTGCTTATTTTGTGAACCTTTTGGGTTTCTTCGTCTACGAGACATTGATATTCGCGTATGGTATCATCATCATAATATGTCAACAGCTTTGCTTTTGTGAGCCCGTTCTTTGCGTTTTCGCACTCATCTTTTCTGGACGTTTTTTCTTTCAGATGTGTCGTTAAACGCAATTCTATGGCATTGATTTTCGGGTTTTCCGTATCAACGCTGTTTGACCATATGTACAAACTCCAATTGTCGGACGTGTCTATTGCTCTATGGTAATGATATACGAAGTTTTCGTCGGTTATTGTTGTTTCAACTATTCCGATTTTGAG
>JAZQFJ010000032.1:0-12414 GCA_045539475.1 Eubacteriales bacterium
TTTTGAAGTATATGTACCCCAAACAGGAACATATACTCTTGAGCAAAATTATGCAAAGTTTGGCGGAAGCGTCGGAGAAATCGCTGTGCATATGATTCCTAAAGAGGGCGAAACAGCATATGCTTCATCCATGAAAAATGATGATAATAAAGTTTTCACCTTGGATTGCAAAGGCGCAAGCGGTAACAATATTGTTGCAGCTGAGCCGATGACGCTCGATAAGCCACTTGAAAAAGGATACTATTATGTGGTATATCAGCAGAATGCTTCTACTAGCACAGATACCAACGTAGCGTTATTCGGCAACCTCACCCTCAATGGCGGTGAAGGGCGCGAACTTGTGGATTTTGATGTTACCAAGCCCGAATATCTGGTTGAAGGAGAAACCGGAAAGCTTCCGGTTGTTGCTTACTACAGCGATGCAACCTCTGAAGCTTATACCGGTGAAGTGTCCTATGAATCCGGAAATGAAGATATCCTTACCGTAGATGAGAACGGAATGTATGAGGCGTTGTCTTCCGGAACTACCATCGTAACTGTAACGGCAGGCGGAATCAAAAAGGATATTGTTTTCGATATAAGAGGAAAAAGCGGAATAACCGTAGTTTACGACTACGCAGCACAAATGCCGAATGGTGGCTCTGTCCAATTAACGAGCATTGACCCAAGTCTCTTCTCGTTTGAAAATTCGCACGAATTGTGGGCATATGCCGCACATAATGGAGGCGATATTCGATTCAGAAACAAAAAGATCATTCAGCTTGAGGGAAAAGGATATTGGTATGCGATGGAAGTGTATGTCCCGGCGTCCGGAATGTACAGACTTGAGCAGAACTACAGCACATATCCGAGTAGCGGAACACTTGATGTGTACATGATCCCGAAGGGAGATAATACTTCCTATTCTGATTCGCTCATAAGCGGCAAAACACCATTACTTTCACAGAGTTGTGACGGTGATAATGTTAACTTTAACCCCCTTGAAACACCTGCAAGAAAAGAAAATGTACAGCTTGATGCAGGATATCACTATGTGGTATACAAGTCACGTGGCGGCAGAGCTATGTTCGGAAACCTGAATCTTGTCGGCGGTGCCGGGCGCGCGCTTGTTGATTTTGAGGTTGTGAAGCCTGATTTTCTCGCAAAAGGTGCAACCGGTGAGCTTTCTGTTGTTGCGTATTACAGTGATGCAACCTCTGAAGCTTATACCGGTGAAGTGTCCTATGAATCCGGAAATGAAGATATCCTTACCGTAGATGAGAACGGAATGTATGAGGCGTTGTCTTCCGGAACTACCTTCGTAACTGTAACGGCAGGCGGAATAGAAAAAGATATCGAGGTTTCTATAAAAGGAAAAAGCGGAATAACAGTAGTGTATAACTATGCTTCGCAGATGCCCAAAACGGGTTCGATACAATCAACAGAGACTGATCTGAGTACTTTCTCATTTAAAAACTCAGGCGGGTTGTGGTCGCGCGCAGGGCATAAAGGCGGAGATATACGATTCAGAAACGGTCAGATTGTTCAGCTTGCTGAAAAGAATTATTGGTTCACAATGGAAGTTTATGTACCAAAGAGCGGGATGTACACAGTTGAACAGTTATATACAACATATCCGAACAGCGGAAAGCTTGATGTGTATATGATTCCGAAGGGAAATAACGCAGCCTATAAGGAATCGCTTATAGCTGAAAAAACGCCGCTGTTTTCACAGAGCTGCGTTGGAGAAGACAGGGCATTTACTCCGCTTGCTTCTCCCGCAATAAAGGAAAATGTATATATCGAAGAAGGGCATTACTTTGTAGTATACAAATCAAACGGAGGCAGAGCAATGTTCGGAAACCTCACGCTGAACGGAGGCGAAGAAAGCGAGCTTGCCGCAATTTCCTTTGATGTTCCGAACGTTATGGTTAAAGGTGACAGCGGAACAATTGTGCCCACCGGAATGATGAGCAATGCGGTGCCGGCAACAATAAAAGACGGGTTTATTTTCTCAAGCGACAACGAAGCTGTGCTTTCCGTAGATGCGGAAACAGGTGAGTATACAGCGATCGGAAAGGGTGTCGCAACAGTTACCGTTTTATACGATATTGGAAGAAAAATTGTTACAAAGCGCAAGAAGGTTGAAGTGATTGAAGGCTCGGCAACGGAAAAGCTGCTCGTATATGATTTTGCAAAGACAATACCGGTATACGGAACAGACAAAGATTTTGCTGAACTTTCCGATGATTCCGACGACGGTGCGTACAGCTTTGCATCGGCAAGCCGTGCAACAGCGGGAACACAGATTCAATACCGGGACACTGTTATGGTTCTCGGAAGCGGCGAATGGTTTGCATTTGAAATAGACATTCCCGTATCCGGTATATACTCTGTAAATCAGAAATACGGTAAATACAACACATCGGCAGGCGTTCTTGAAACATATATTATTCCCAAAAACGGCGATGAAAGCTTTGATGTTGCAGTTTTAAATGGAATTGAAGCAACCGGAAAACAGAGCTGCTTTGACAGCTCGGCGGCAGAATTTGCGGAAAGCGCAGCGGCTGCGGATTTTGGTGTAAATTTCTTTGAAGCGGGTAAATATTATGTCGTATATAAGGCAAATGACGGTGTTGCAGTGTTCGGAAACCTTACGCTTGACGGAAGAAACTTGTTCAAAAAGATAATTGTTTCGGCTCCGAAAAGCATCGAGGTTGGCAAGAGTATGGAGATAGGCATACAGGCAAAAACGCTTGATATGTCAGCTGTTGATATAAAAACTCTTGATTTGAAATGCATATCATCTGATCAGACAGCTCTTGTAATAGAAATCGGTGATAATAATGAGTGTATTATCTACGGTGAAAATGAGGGCTCGTCTCAGGTGACAATTACAGCAAAAAGTGATGAGAAATCAGATTCAAAGACATTTGAAATTCAGGTAATAGATACAACCGAAGTAGAAAGCGTTGAAATTGATGTTCCGGATTATACCTATGTCCGTGCTTCCGAAAGCTGTAAGTTCATTGCGCATATGGGAAGCGGAAAAACTATAGAAATCCCGAATGTTGTATATGAAATTACAGCTTCAGAGCCTCTGGATATTGCTTCAATTGCTGGCAATCGTATTACCGCAAATGCAGTAGGTAAAATAACGGTAAGGGCAACTGCGTACTTTAAAGGCGAAGAGAGAACTGCCACAAAAGAAATAGAAATTTTTGAAGGCATGTCAAAAGAAGCTCCGACATATTACACTTATGAAATGCGTGAAAATGCAAAGGAAAACGCAAAAAAGTATTCTTGGGCAAAAAGTGAAGTAAAAGCCAAAAGAGAGGCTGCTGACAGCGAGCTGCAGTACCTTGATGCATACTACGATATGATAATCGGAGAAGGTCTTCCACGTGCAAGAAGCATTAGAGGAAAAGGACATCCCGATATTGACAGTTGCATATATTGCGGAGAAATTAACCAACAGACCTCATGGGCAAAGAATATGATAAACCGTCCTTGGAAGGTACAGTGCAACCATTGTAAGCGTCTTTTCCCATCAAATGATTTTGAGGATTTCCTTGAATTGGGACTGGATGAACAGGGGTATTTCAGCATAGACAGAGCGAGAGAAGCGCATCACAAAATGCTGTTTCATAAGGATGGAGAAGAATGCAATTGTGAGAAACCTGAAACGCCTAATACAGAGGAATGGTATGAGTTCTACGGATACGGAAATAAAGAAGGGTATCTGTATAACAACCTTTATCCCGAAGTTGGAAAAGAAAATTCAGCTATAAAACTTTTGCCGGGGGAAACTACGGAGCGTTGGTGTGTCGATGATGGTTTCGGATACCTTTCGGGAAATGTTCTTTCTGGAGGAGTTGTAGAACGATTCTGCCCGGTGGCGTTATACAATTATTCTTTATTAAACTCACTTGGAAATATAGCGAAAGATTACGGTATAGCTTATGTGTATACTGGTGAAACAAAATATGGTGTTGCTGCCGCGATTCTTATAGATAGAATTGCTGACGTATTCCCAAGTTATGATGCAGATACATTCGATACCGATGCCTATCAGATTACAGATGGAGGATCAGGTAAAGGAAAGATGCAGGGAAAGATTCAGGATTCCTACATCGTAAAGAATTTTGCTTTGGTTGCTGACATGGTCTTTCCTGTTTTAAAGGATGAGGCTGCTTGCCAACGCGTTATAGAATATTTAAAACCAAGAGCCGAGGTAATGGGTATTGAAAATCAAAAGAGATCTGCAGACGATATCTGGAAAAACTGGGAGGAAAATATCCTTCTTGAGACCTTTGAAGCGGCAAAGCTTGCAAAAATCGGAGGTAACTTCGGAACATATCAGGCTGCCGTTGTGGCTGCGGCACTTGTGCTTGATAAGAAGCCTGAATCCGATGAGATGATGGAATGGGCGTTTAAGAGCGGAGAGCTTGTTTATCCGCAAAACAGCGAAACCGGAGATTACTATTACAGCGGCGGCAACATAGGTGCTCAGCTTGTCAATGAAGTGGACCGTGATGGTTTGGGGACTGAATCTTCTGCAAGCTATAACTCTATGTGGTGGGAACAGCTCGTTTTGATTGCGGAACTGACTGCAAAATACGGTGACGGGAAATATGACCTGTATCAAAACGTAAAGTTCCTTAAAATGTTGGAAGCTTTCGCCGATCTGGTAATGGTGAACTCACAAACGGTACATATAGGTGACTGTTCTTCCGGCATAGCATCGCTCACTCTTTTGGGAAATGTAAAACAGCTGGCTAATATATTTGAATATGTAAAAGATAAGCCGATCGCAGAAAAAATCGCGAAGTATATAGCGCTGTATTATAATTACAAGCTTGATTCGTTAACAAAAGACATCTTCTTTGATGATCCGGAAGGATTAGGCAAGGAAATTATGAGCTTTGTGCCGGATGAATATGGCTTCACGGAAAGTAAAATGCTTGGTGGATACGGATTTGCAGCTCTTCGCGCAGGTAGGAACCATAAGTCTGCAAGCGTATCTACCGAAAACAACAACCTTCGTGATTTCTGGATGTATTTCGGAGGTGCAAAGTCTCACAGACACAGAGATGCGCTTAACCTTGGCGTAGAAGCATTTGGTCTTAATATTGCACCTGAACTTGCTTATCCGACAGACTCTACCGTCAACGCAGAACGTATGCAGTGGACAGCTACAACGCTTTCGCACAATACCGTAACGGTAGATGGTCAGGAACAGCAAAGTATTAGTCTGCCCGGAAAACCGCTGCATTTTGATGATTCGGAAATAGTTAAGGTTATGGATGTATCTGTTCCGGAAGTGTATGAGTCTACATCAGAATACAGGCGCACGGTTGTTATGATTGAGGCTGCTGATGATGTAAGCTACGGTATAGACTTTTTCCGTATTGTTGGCGGAGATGAGCATATATACAGCTTCCACGCACAAAGCGGTGATGATGCGTCGGTAAATGGAATGACGCTTGTTCCGCAGGTTGATGAACCGCAAAGCGATTGGACGGCTGAGGACACAAGCTCGTATGCCGGTGCGGATGTAAAATACGGGCCTGATCCTAATCCCGTAACAGCGTATAATTATGTTACGTACTATCCGCGCGGAACGACATGGCTTCGTGATGTTCGTCGTTCCGATGGTGCTGTAAATGAGTTTACAGCTGATTTTAAAATAACTGACTATAACAAAGCTATAAAGGATAACAAAGATTTGCATTTGAGTCTTACGATGGTAAATGATTTTGAGCTTTCTGAGGTTGCATTTGCAAAGGGTAAGGTTCCGACAAGACCTACAAACAAGAATTTCCCGACGCATCTCGAATATATGCTTGCAAAGCGTACAGGCAAGAATCTTGACAGCTTATTCACCGCTGTATATCAGCCGTACAAGAAGGAAGCGTATATATCAAACATAGAGCAGATTGTCCCGACGATTATCAGCGGAACAAAGAAGAACAGTGATGCTGTTAAGGCTGTGAAAGTTACGCACACAAGCGGACGAGTTGACTACATCATATACGCCACAAATGAAAATGTAACATATCAGCTTGAAAATAATGCAGATATGATTTTCAAAGGCTTTGTAGGTGTATGGAGTGTAAATGAAAGCGGTGCGATCACATATTCTTACAAGCTTGGTGGAGAAGCAGATGTTAAAGGTAAAATATCGGGCTTTACAGAGGAGCTTTTTCTTGAAAACTATATTGACATAAAGCCTGATAAAGCTGTTGAACCGAAAAGTCTTGCCGGCAAATATATCTTTGTTGAACACGACGGAGCGGGAAATGCTGCATATGAAATCCTCTCTGCTGAAGAAAAAGAAGACGGTGATATCCGTCTTAATATCGGAACGGTAACAACTGTTCGCAGCTATGCAGATGTTGAAGATTTCAGCAAAGGATATATGTACAACATTGCGAAAAAGCAAAAGTTTACAATTCCGATGGCTGAGATTGTGAATGCATCGCCGGTATTTGATGCGTATGCTGACGGTACAGTAAGTGCAAACAGCACATACGAACAGAAGTTTACGGCAACGAGTGTTTTGGCGGATGTAGAGATTCAATATGTCGGAAAAACCCTTCCTCGCGGGGCAGGCATCAATACTCAAACCGGTGTGTTTACATGGAAGCCTGACGCTTCTCAGATAGGTGACAACCACGTTGCGATAGCGGCAAGAGACAGTGATGGCAGAGAAACTACGGTTCACTTTACAGTAACTGTCTACGGTTCAACCACAGGGAATAAAAACGATGCAGGGACGGGCGTCCCTGATCGTCCGTCTGACGATTCATCTGCCAATGCCGGAACTTCCTCTGGCGGTGGTGGAGGAGGTGGCGGTGGTAGTGCCGCACCGGATAACGAAAGTTCTCCTGACAACACTGTAGGGGACGGCGGTTCCGATGTCCCGCAAGACAACGTTGATTCTTCAGACAACACCGATGTAGAGGAGGGTGTCCCCGCCCTCCCGAACGGACAATTCACAGACCTTTCTAACCACGTATGGGCAGCGGACGCGATAAACAGTCTCGCGGACGAAGGAATAATAAGAGGAACAACATCTGACACGTTTTCACCGGCAAATAACATAACCCGTGCGGATTTCGCGTCCCTGCTCGTTCGTGCATTCAGGCTCACATCGGATAACACCGAAAACTTTTCAGATGTATCTGCAAGTGATTACTTTGCAGCCGAGCTTGCAATCGCACGAAACTCGGGAATTGTAAACGGTATCGGAGATAACCGCTTTGCACCGCGCAACACAATAACCCGCCAGGATATGATGGTAATCGTCTACCGCGCGCTTGTTGCAGCTGGTGTTGAACTTGAAACAGGCGATGTTGATTTTGCAGACTTTAAAGACATTGCAGAATATGCAAAAGATGCTGTAAAGGCGCTTATCACAGCAGGTCTTGTCAACGGTAAGGGCGAAAGAATTGCTCCGACCGATTACACAACGCGCGCTGAAGTTGCAGTTCTCATCAAGAGGATTCTTGATTACATCAAATAAAAGAAAGGAGAAAAACACAGTGAAAAAACTTACAGCGCTTTTATTAGCAACTGTCATGCTTCTCTCGCTTACGGCATGTGGGGGAGGAGATGTCAAGGAAAGCGGAGAAGTTTCCTATGACATTCCCGAGGGTAAGCAAATTCCGGATGACGCAGTTCTTGATATCACAATCGCAAGCCATGCTTCCTGGCCGTATGATGAAAACTGGAAGGTATGGGAGTACATTAAAGAGTCTATTGGAGGAACAATCAATGTAAATGCTGTTCCGTCTTCGGACTTCGGAACAAAGTTCTCGCTCACAATGGCAGCTCCGGATAATCTTCCGGATGTATTCGGCTTCCAGGGCGTATCATTGACCTTTGCGGACTACTGCGAGCAGGGAGCATTCCTCGCTCTCGACGATTACGAGGAATTCCTTCCTGACTACAACAAGTTCTGGGATTCTCTCCCGGAAGAAGAGCAGTGGATGCGAAACACTCGCCGCGCTGCAGACGGTAAGATATACTATGCTCCTATCTATGGTATGGAGCGCGCAACGAACCTTCGTGGCTGGCTCTACCGTAAGGATATCTTCGATAAGCACGGTCTTAAGATTCCTGAGACAATGGATGAGCTTTACGAGGTTTCAAAGGAGCTTAAAGCGCTTTATCCTGAATCTTTCCCGTTCTGCATGAGAGCAGGCCTTAACAACATCAATGTCATGGGTTCATCCTTTAAGCCGAACTTCCACACCGGTGCATACTATGATTTCGAAAACGAAAAATGGTGCTACGGTGTTACCGAGAGCGAAGTTATGCTCGAAATCGTTACCTTCCTTAACAAGATGGTAAGCGAAGAGCTTATTCCGGCAGATTTCATCACAATCAACACCTCCTCATGGCAGGAGCTTATAACAACTGACCGCGGTTTTATTATGCCGGAGTATCAGGTACGTATTGACTTTTTCAACAATATCGCCCGCGCAAAGAATCCGGAATACACAATCGCGGCAATGCTTCCGCCAAAGTCAGAAAACGGCATCGGTGTCAATATGATCAATAAGTATAACGACGACCCGATGGGTTTTGGTATCACGAACACCGGCGATGCGGCATCTATTGCAAACGCAATGCGTTATCTTAACTGGTTTTACTCCGATGAGGGCTGTGAGATTATCAGCTGGGGTAAGGAAGGTGAGACATACGAGGTTGTTGATGGCAAGAAGCAGTACATACTTCAGAACGAAGGCGACAGTGCAAAGCTTCTTTACGGCTTCCAGACAATCGGAACATATCTCCGTGTAGATCCGGAATCCATCGACGCATCAATCTCCGAAGAGCAGGCAGCTACGACTGACTTTATGCTTGAGCATACATATCCGGAGCTTGACCCGACAATGTATATGCAGCTTTCGTCTGCAGAGTCACAGCAGCTTTCCGACCTCAATACCTCTGTTGCTACGATGGTACAGGAAAACCTCACAAAGTTCATTATCGGTCAGCGTCCGCTTTCTGAGTGGGAAGCATTCCAGGCAGAGCTTGCTGCTCAGCCGATTGAAGAGATTCTCGCACTCTATGACAACGCATACAGCAAAATTAAATAAAATTAAAGCATACACAATTATAAGGAGGAAATGAATATGCAAATCGGAGCACAGCTTTATACAGTTTATAACCATACAACAACACTTGAAGATTTCAGCAATACGCTGAAAAAAGTAGCTGATATCGGCTATAAGTCGGTTCAGGTATCGGGAACTTGCCCTTTTGAACCGGAGTGGTTGCGTGAAGAGCTTTTGAAAAACGATCTTAAGTGTGTTCTTACACATGTTCCACCTATGAGTCTCATGGAAGGAGATATTGAAAAAATTGTTGCTGACCACGCAGTGTTTGGTTGCAAAAATATAGGAGTTGGTGGTTTACAGCCGGGTGGGACAGATCTTTTGGAAAGATATCAAATATTCCGCGAAAAATTTATTCCGATATCAAAGCAGATTCGTGACCTTGGTGCTAAGTTCCATTATCATAATCACAGCTGGGAGTTCGAAGATTGTTTTGCAGAGAAAAGTTTAATCGACCGTATTTTTGAGGATTTTCCGGAAGACACAGTTGACTTTACGCTCGATCTTGGATGGGCAGCTCGAGGTGGAGCTGATGTTATTGCTCTCATAAAAAAACTTAAAGGTAGACTTTCTAGAGTTCATTTGAAAGATTATCTGGATGAAATTCCTGAAGGTATTGATGAACAAAGATCCTATCTTCGCCCGATATATGAAGGAAAACTTGATTATGATTCGTATATTAAGGAACTTTCAAAAGTGGGCTGTGAATATATGCTTGTTGAACAAGATGATTGCTACGGTGAAGATGAATTTGACTGCCTCAGAAGAAGCTATGCCAATGTTACAAGTCGGTTTCCCAGTGTTAAGTAGACGAGACAAAAATGAGTTTTAAATTAAGCGAGGACTAAGTATGAAAATCAGAATATGCCGAGTCGGCATAAACGAAACGGTGGAGTTTGCGTCAGATGAACTTCGCAGATATCTTTATAAAATAGATGAGAACGTTGATGTTGATATTTTCTGCTATGATGTATATAATCCGAATCGTAAGGATGCGATCTGGCTTATTGCAGATCCTGTATTTGCACCGGAGGTGCGAGATCCTTCTGTGGACGATGCGTTTCGTATCAGCATTAAGAACAACGCGGGAATGATTGCAGGTACAAATCCTATATCCGTGCTTATTGGTGTGTATAGTCTTTTGAAAAAACTGGGGTGCAAGTGGATTCGTCCCGGACGTGATGGCGAGATTGTCGAAGAAAAGATTCTTGCACCTTTGAATTTCGAATACGAAGAAAAAGCCGATTACCGTTTCAGAGGAATTGACTTTGCTGAAAAGGCGTCCACCCAAACAGCTGTCGATTTAATTGATTGGCTCCCCAAAGAGGGGATGAACAATTATTTCTTTGAAACGCTTGAACCGGAGAATTTTTTCAGAAAATTTGGCGATTATGAAGGTTATGGTACAGAGGATTGCAAAGCAGCCTTTCGGGCGGTTTCCCATGAAGCCAAAAAAAGAGGAATAAAAAGGCATGGAGTAGGACATGGTTGGCATATTGAGGCACTTGGTTATCGGGATCATGCGAAAGTCGCAGGGCTGACCGATTCGGAACTTACCGAGCACCAGCGCTCACGAATGGCTATGCGTGATGGGAAGCGCGGGCTGTATATGGGACATAATCTTTTCGGAACGCAGCTTTGCTGGTCGCAAAAAGAACTTCGCGATTCGGTAACCAAGCAGATTGTAGATTATCTCAAAGAAAATCCGGAAGTGGATTATCTACATTTCTGGCTTGCAGATGGCTGTAACAATCATTGCGAGTGTGAAGACTGTCAAAAACATCGTCCGTCAGATTGGTATGTTATGATGCTTAATGACCTTGATCATCGTCTTACCGAAGAAAAAATCAATTCTCGTATTGTGTGTTTAATCTACGTAGATCTTTTGTGGGAACCGGTGGAGTTTACTGTGGAGAATCCGGATAGGTTCATTTTGATGTTTGCTCCGATTACCCGCACATATGATACAAGTTATTCGGATTTTGACAGTTATGCGGAGAAAAAGCCTTATGTACGAAATAAGCTGGTTTGGCCTAGTTCCGCAGCGGAAAATGTAGCATATTTACGCGATTGGCAGGAAAAACAGCTTAAGGGTGATTCCTTCCTTTTTGATTATCATCTTATGTGGAATCAATATAAGGACCCAGGATATAGAAACCTTTCAAGAGTTATCTATGAGGATATGTACAGTCTCCAGAATCTTGGACTCGATGGTAATATTTCATGTGAGGTGTACAATTGTCAGATTCCTAATGATTTCCCCCATAGAATTATGGCGCGTACCCTTTGGAACAGAGGCGTCGATTATTATGAGGAAGAGAAACAGTGTTTTGCGGAAACCTATGGAATCGGAGCAGAAGCAGCATTTGAGTATATTGCAAGGGTATCGGATGCGTTTTCGTTGATTTACCGTTACTACAATGATCCGGAAAATACCCGTGAGGAACAAAAAAGCTTTGCTGAGAGGGTTGAGAAAATTGTACTCGATTTTAAACCGGAGCTTGAAAAGTATCTTATAGCAGACCTTCCGCGTGCTCAACATATATCCTGGGAATTGCTTAAACTTCATACTGAGTATATTACAGAATATGCTCGTGCATATGAAGCTAAATATATGAATGAAATAGAAAAAGCGGATAAGCAACTCGAAGTGTTTAATGCTACATGTGAAAAGATTTATAAGAAATATGCAAAGTATTTCAGTGCATACTTTTCCAAGTATTCCGTTAAACAGTATTTCGATGAGATTTCTATGGACGGAGCTAGAGTTATTATTCAGTAATAGTAGCATATTACTGCAAAATGCTTTGATTTCAATCTTACAGAAAAGAGGTGAAATGATATGGAAACAAGATGGTTGTATACAACAAGTGAGGATTTTTCGAAGCTCAGAGAAGCTTCGGAAAGAGTTTGCGTTATTCCAATGGGATGCATCGAAAAACATTCTGTTTATCTTCCGCTCGGATGCGATATTTTGTTAGCAAATGAGATGGCATACAGGGCTTCTCAGCTTGAAACGGTTTGCGTTTTCCCAGATTTCACATTCGGTGATGTTCCGTGTGGAGCTCATGCAAAACGTCCGGATGGAACAATAGCTCTTGATGTGCGTACACAAATGCTTTTGTTAGAACAGCTTTGCGATGAAATCGCAGCAAACGGGTTTAATAAAATTCTGGTTGTAAATCAGCATGGAGGAAATTTGCCGTGGTTGCAGACATTTGCAAGAAATCTTGGCTGTAAAGCACATAAATATGTTTTTGCGTATGCCGATGTACCGGATTCTGTTCCTCATCAGATGGGCAAGTTT
>JAZQFJ010000033.1:0-3235 GCA_045539475.1 Eubacteriales bacterium
TTTTTGTTTTCTCCCGAAAAAGTATTTGGTTATCATCTCATCCTTTGTCTTTGCATCAATCGTTATGTATAGGACTATCTGCGTAAGCTCACCAACCGTTTCAACCTCGACTCGTGAGGTTATCGTGTGCATATCCCAAAAGACGGTCTTGAGCTTTTCTTTTTTAGCTTCATCTATAACCACAACATCCTGCGCGGTATTATCATCCACTCCTGCAACTTTAACAGCAAATACAGAGAGCACAAGCTTCCAATCTGCCTGTTCTCCCTCTATAACACATCTGTGATGTGGTGTGTTATCCTCTATCTCCGTGAGCTTTTCTGAAAGCTCCATATTACACTCGGCTATTATCGACGATACCGGTATAGAGCTCGGATCTGCCGCTTCATCCGATATAAATATACCAAACGGACTTGCAATGACCGACGCTATTATGCAGATGATGATTATAACTACCAAGATAACAAGCGCCCACCATCCGAGCGCCGCAATAGCGGAAGCAATCGCTTTTGCCGCCGCAGCTAAAAGCTGTATTGTTTTTGTCACTATAACCTGTGTCGCTTTCGCCGTAGCTTTCGCGGCTTTTTCTGCCGCTTGTGCCGCGCGTTTTGCCGCCTCACGAGCACCTTTTGCAGCACGCTTCGCCGCTTCTTTATTCACTCTTTTAGCGGTTTCCTTCGCGGTCTTTGTAGCCGGGTTCTTTTTATAAATCACCTTTGTCTTTTTGGCGGTATCTGAATATGCATTACCCGTTTTCACACGGCTTTTCGGTGAATTTGATACACTGTCCCTCGTTTTTACAAGTTTGCTCCGCGATGGTGTTTTTGTTTTCTGTCTCTGTTCTGAAGAAGTTCTCACCCTTCTCGATTCAGCATACTTTTGCCGTGTCTTTATATCAGCACGTTTATGTGTATCGGTTTTGGTCTTTATCTTCGATTGTTCCACTTTCGGCGTTTCAATAGAAGTCCTTTCCGGCTCTCGGGTTTGTGCCCGTTCTTCCTTCTGTTTTACCTCAAGCTTGTCCTTGACATATTCCCGACGAGCACTGTCGCGCATTGTATCCTTTGGCGTTTTTGTTTCAGATAAATTTTCTTGTTTGACATCGGCATTTTCTTTTTTCCTTATCTGAACTTTATCCTTCACATATTCCCGACGGGCATTATCGCGCATCTTTTCTTCCGGTGGTTTGGGTTCCGGCAGAGTTGCTTGCTCGGGCACATCAGGTTGCTCACTCTGACGTTTAAGATACTCTTCCTTTTTCTTAATCTGATTTCGTCTGTACTTTCGTATTCTGTTCTCAACGACCGCTCGGCCGCCGCTTCGTATTTTGTCAACCGTAGTTTCAGCCGCAGACTCAACGGTTTCGGCAGCTTCGGTATCGGCTTTCTTGTTCTCGCGCTGTTCTTCCTTTTCGCGCAATAGTTTCTTAAGCTTCGCATCCTTTGGGTATAACCGCTTTCCTGAAACGGTGCTTGATTTAATGCTGTCTTTCGTCTTAATCTTAACTTCGTCAGGCTTCTTCTTTATATCCGCCATTATATATCACACCTCTTTCTGTATGCAAAAATATCGGCGGCAAGAATGAACAAAACATTCTCGCCGCCGTATATATTTATCCACCATTTGGTTTGGTCGACATGAGTCCGTAGAGCTCCGTATCGCGCGGAAAATCATTCACAAACGGAACTATTGAGCCGCCGACTTTAATCAGTCCCCTACCTGCCGCCGCATTGGTTATGTGACCAAGCTGTGTGTTGGAAATATTGAGAAGATCCGCAAGCTCACGTCTGTCAGACGGTGACTGATTTAGCATTAGAAGAAACTCACTGTTTGATAGCATTCCTCGCGCTGTTTCATTTCTTAAACAGTCTTCAATGTTCTGCGTTATACCCGTCAATAGCCCACCGTATTTTCTAAATCTCTTCCACGCCTTTAACAGGAACTCCGCACTGTATGGATTCTTAAAAAGCAAGTGAGCTTCGTCAATATATACTCGCGTATACTTCCCTCGCCGTCTGTTTGCCATAACACGGTTCATTATGTTATCAAGCATAATAAGAAGTCCTATCGACTTCATCTGATCGCCAAGCTCCAGTGTGTCATAGCAGATGATGCGACGGTTTACATCGACGTTGCTTTCGTGCGCAAATGCGTTAAGGCTTCCCGTTGCAAACATTTCAAGAGAAAGCGCAAGGCTGTGCGCTTCAGGTTCTCTTTGTCGCAAAAGCTCGTTTCTGAAATCAACAAGTGTCGGCATCCGAGTTGTCTTTCCGGATATGTAGTCACTGAACACGTGTATTGTGCATCGGTCGATTATGGATTTCTCCATAGCACCTACACCTACGCCGAAGTGGGTATCGCCGTTTTTGAGAAGCTGGTCGAAAAGTGATATGAGAAATTCCGACTTGATTGATATCGGGTTCTCTTCGCCGAAGGTATCCTTATCTATCTCCATCGCGTTTATATGATGCAGTGAGGACGCAGAGAGTTTTATAACCTCACCGCCAAGTTTTAAGACAAGCGGACCGTATTCACGTTCCGGATCAATTATGATAATATCATCGGGTGAGAACAGAGCTACCATAGCCATTTCCATTTTTGATGCAAAGGATTTACCGGAGCCTGAAACACCGAGGATGAAACCGTTTCCGTTGAGAAGAAGTTTTCGGTTACACATAAGAAGATTATGCGATATGGCGTTTATACCGTAGTACAATCCGCCCTCGTCTATTATCTCCTGCGTTTTATATGGAATAAGCACTGCTGCGCTCTCTGTTGTCAGAGTTCGTACCGCATCAATCTTTATTAGTCCATACGGGAGGACAGTATTAAGAGCATCTTCTTGTTGGAACTTAAGCGTTGCAAAGGTACAGAAGAACTTTCTGCCAATGGACATAAGTGTTTCCGTATCGTTGTTCAGCTCATCGAGAGAATCAGCTATATGCACGAGTGTAACAACTGCATACATCATACGTTGGTCGCGTGTGGTTATATCATCAAGAAGCTCCGTTATCTCTTTTCTCATTTGCTCCATATCATACGGTACATTTGCAGAAAAGTTGTTGTTCATATTCTGCTTGTTCTGCCACTTCGTTATATCTGTTTCAACTGCAAGCATCTTTTTCTGCACAAGCTTTATTGCCACATCCGTAGGCATCGGTTGAATATCTACCGAAAGCATCATATTGCGCGAGAAGTCCGTTAGGTTAGAGAACATTTCGTCCTTTAAGAATGT
>JAZQFJ010000034.1:0-88183 GCA_045539475.1 Eubacteriales bacterium
GTCATATCGCAAAATTCCTCCGAAAAAAATCAAATTAATGCTTGAAAGTTTTGTAAATGTATGTTATAATGATAAAGTTGAAATCCGGGTGTAGCGCAGCTTGGTAGCGCGCTTGAATGGGGTTCAAGAGGCCGCAGGTTCGACTCCTGTCACTCGGACCATCTCAGAGCCGTCACAATTGTGACGGCTTTTTGATTATTTATTGCTCATTTTTTACTGTTTATTAAAAAAGACAAGCTTATGCTTGTCTTTTTTCTCTTTATTGTTATCTTTTCTCAATTCGTTGCTTAATATTCGTTTTTTTACCGTCCTTTACATCTATAAAAAGCTTTACTGCAATCCGAGAGTCTTTATAACTTCCTTTATCGTCCAGTTGTTAGCTTCCAGAAGTTCCACTGCTTTTTCTTCATTGCATTTCACAATGTCGCAAACGATATTGATAACGCGCTTTTTTAGTTTCTCATTAGAAGGCTTGAGGTTGACCATCATATTTTCGTATACATGTCCGAGCTTTATCATGACACAAGTGGAAAGCATGCTTGTAACCATTTTTTGCGCAGCTCCTGCCTTCATGCGTGTTGAGCCCATAACAACTTCAGGTCCCGTGTCCGTGACGATAGAGATATCCGATTCAAGATCAAGTCTGCTGCCGTAGTTGCAGGAAAAGCCGATGGTTTTGCAGCCGACGCTTTTTGCGTAAGCAAGGGCATCGGCAACATATGCGGCATTTCCTGCTGCGGATATTCCTACGATGCGGTCATTTGGTGTAAGACCCAGCGCTTTCAGATCTTCAATACCCGCGTCGGCAATATCCTCTGCGTTTTCACCGGCTGAAAAAACGCGTTCGCGTCCACCGGCGATAATTCCCACAACCGTTTCCGGGGAAACACCGTAAGTTGGCGGACATTCCGCGGCGTCGATTATTCCAAGACGGCCGGATGTTCCGGCACCTACATATATAAGCCTGCCTCCTGCACGCATACCTTCTTCGATACAATCTGCTGCTTTTTCAATTTGAGGCAGCGCTTCGTCAATTGCCTTGACAGCGTTGTGGTTTTCAGCCTGAATAAGAGAAAGGACACCGGCAGTGGATTCTTTGTGTATATTCATCGTGTTTGGGTTTCGCATTTCTGTTTTGTTCATTTTGCATTCTCCTCATATAATTCTTTTGCAAGAGTAACAGCACCGTAAACAGGTTCGCGATCAAGAATTTTTATATCAAAATCATAAGTGGTTCCAAGTGCTTCTTTAAGGTAAAAAAGTGTGAGAGGGTCATTGGTAAGTCCTCCGGCAAGAACAAGCGGAATTCTTTTTCGAGTCAGTTTCCCGGCGTTTGCAAGAACGAAGTCCGCAGCATTTTTCATGTTGAGCTTAATGATTTCATTTGCGGTATCATCACCTTTTTCAGCCGCAATATAGACATAGCGTGAAAATGATGCGATAAACTTCTTTCCTTCATCATATATGCGGAAGAGAAGCTGTTGGAGATCATCAAATCCGTCCTCGGATATAAGCTTGGTTATCATTGTTTGCTTTCCGATACCGTCTCTTTCACGGTAGTAAGCAATAAGTGCGTCTCGCCCAATATCAAAGCCACTTCCTCCGTTATCAAGAAAATATCCTCTGCCTGCGATTTGTGTATGCCTTTTGCCTTTTTGCAGGAATGAGCAAACTCCGGTTCCTAAAATAAGTGTTATACCATCGCCGTCGCCAAGTCCGGTAGCTATGATGTTTGCGTTGTCCGTATCAGTTTTGAAAGCGAGGAAACCGAGTGAAGAGAAAAATTCATTAAGCTCTTTCTGTGTACCGCCGGATGTACTGCCTGCGATTCCTGCAAAACAAACGATTGAAGAGAAGGGAATACCATCGCAAATATCAAAAATTGCTTGCTTCAGGACGTTTCTTGCCTGCTCTATTCCTATATCAATGGGATTTGAACAATCGGCATAAGCTTTGCGAAAAGGCTCTCCTTCGAGGCTGCAAAGTAAAAGCGCGGTTTTTGTTCCGCCTCCGTCTATACCAAGCAGGTATGTTTTGTCATTTTCCGAAAAAAGTGACTCTACGCTTATCTTAAGGTACTTTGAGACGGAAAGAAGAAGCTCAATGTCAGGAATGCTGAGTCCGCATTCCCATTTGCTGACAGCTTTCTCCGAGCATCCTATTGCTTCTGCAAGATCTTTTTGCGTTATATTGTTTTTTTTGCGGAGAACCTTCAGGTTTTTTGCGAAATTCTTTTCAAGCTCCATTTTATCACCATCCTGTCAAAACTATTATAGCTTTTGCAATATCGCTTGTCAATCTACTGTTGGGTGACAAGGATGATAAACTCTATCGGTGGGCGGGTAGTTCATCGTACTGCTGCAAAATTTTCGCAGCGTAGTCCCGCGGTGTCATTCCCATCTTTCGTTTAAATGCATAGCTGAAATAGCTTTGAGAAGAAAATCCGCAGAGATAAGCGATTTCTGTCAGCGTATTATTTGTTGAAATCAGCATATTTACAGCTTTTTTTATCCGCTGTTCTTCAACGTAGTCACGAAGTGTTTTACCTGTTGATGCTTTAAAACAGTTGTGAAAGTGAATTGGGCTGAAGCCTGCTTTTTTCGAAATTGTATCCAGAGACAAATCTGATGTAAGATTTTCTTTTATGTAAGCTATAATATCCTCTATGACCTTGCGGTTATTGCTTTTTTCGTTATGCAGACATCTTGTTTTTTCGGAATCATGATAAAGCGTGTGTATCAGTTCAAGAACTGTACTGTGCAGAATTATCTCGTCCTCCTTTAAGCCGGAACCGAAGTATTTGCTTATTTTTTTGAACAGTTTGTAGTATTTTCCGCTGTTGTCAGTACGAACAAAGTCGGGAATCTGAAGTAAAGTATTTGAAAGCTCTCCTCCTGTGAGGATCATGTGTATATAATAACATTTGAAAGGGAGCTTTGTGTGGCGGGTCTGACCCGGCTTTGCACAGATTACGGTGTTGGTACGTATTGGATTTTCCAATGAATCGATGTATGAAATTCCTCCGTCTTCCATTGGGATTTCAATTTCAAACATAGTTGTTTTTCTGCTTTTTGTCATAGCTTTGTTCTTTACGGCAATGTCCGTATTATAAATTCCTGCAGATACAATTTCGGGTAGAAGAATCTCCATAATTACCTCCTGGAAATAATAAGATTTCTAATAATATTGATAAGAATATTATATTATTTCAGTGATATATATTATAAAATGGGATTGACAAAAAGTCAAGGAGGGATGAGAGTATGAAAATAACGTGGCTCGGACAAGCCGGTATGCTTCTTGAAAATGAAAATACTGTGATTATGGTAGATCCGTATCTGTCTGACAGTGTTGGAAAAGCAGATCCACGGAAGCACAGACGCGAGGCGGTTCCTGATTATTTATTTGACATCAGACCGGACATAATGATTTTTACGCATAACCATCTTGATCATTATGATCCGGAAACGGTAGAGCGCTTTATCGGTGCCGATACCTCAATAACCGTTCTTTCTCCGTATTCTGTATGGAAGGAAGTAAGAAAGCTTGGCGGAGAAAATAATTTTGTTTACTTCAACCGCGGAACAACATGGACGCAGAACGGAATAAAATTCACGGCGGTGCCGGCGGAGCACAGTGATGAATATGCAATAGGCGTTGTTGTGGATGATGGAGATAAGAAATATTATTTTACGGGTGATACTCTGTATAATGAGCGTGTTTTCCAAGAACTCCCGGATAATATTCACGCAGTCTTTCTGCCGGTGAACGGAGTTGGAAACAATATGAATATGGCAGATGCAAAAGCATTTTGCGAAAGAATAAATCCAAACTGCGCAGTTCCCGTACATTGCGGACTTTTTGATAATATTGATATGAATAATTTTGAATATAAAAAAAGGGTAATACCGAAAATTTATAAGGAGATAGAGCTAATATGAAAGTAATTGATGTAAAACCATTTGTTGTCGATTGTTTCCGTACAAACTGGGTGTTTGTGAAGGTGTATACCGACGAGGGGATAAGCGGTGTAGGAGAGGCTACTTTAGAGTATAAGGAAAAGTCACTTTTAGGCGCAGTTGAGCATATCAAAGAATATCTTGTCGGCAAAAACCCCTTAGAAATCGAAAAGCATTGGCATGCTATATACCGTGATGCTTACTGGCGCGGGGGAGCGGTGCTTATGTCGGCTCTTTCGGCTGTTGAAATGGCGCTCTGGGATATTCTCGGGAAAAGCCTTAATGTGCCCGTATATCAGCTTTTGGGCGGTAAGGTGAATGATAAGGTGCGAATTTATGTTAACGGCTGGTTTGCCGGCGCAAAGGAGCCGGAGGAATTCGGAGAAAAGGCAAAAATTGCTATGGAGCGCGGTGTAACCGCTATGAAATGGGATCCGTTCGGGAAAAACTATCTCAACATATCCAACGCAGAGCTTGACCGTGCTCTTCGCTGTGTTGCTGCAGTTCGTGAAGCTTGCGGGAATAAAGTTGATTTGCTTATCGAAGGTCATGGAAGGTTTAATATTCCGACTGCTGTAAAAATCGCAAAAGAGCTTGAGCAGTTTAAGCCCATGTTTTTCGAGGAACCCGTTCCGCCGGATAATCTTGACGCATTGAAAGAGGTTAAAACAAAATCACCGGTAGCAATTTCTGCCGGCGAAAGATTGTATACACGATGGGATTACAGACAGCTGTTTGATAAAATGGCGGCAGACTACATACAGCCCGACATCTCCCATGCCGGCGGCATTATGGAGCTTAAGAAGATTGCGGCAGAAGCCGAGTCCCGCTATATTCCGTTTGCTCCGCACAATCCGTCGGGGCCGGTTGCAAATGCGGCAACACTTCAGCTTGCGGCAACCTGCCCGAATTTTGAGATTCTTGAAATAATGTATTCCGATGTTGAATGGCGGGGCGATGTAACAAATGAATCTTTAAAATATGAAGACGGATATATGACAATCCCTGATAAGCCGGGACTTGGCATCGAAATCAATGAAGAAGAATGTCTTAAGCACCCGTATCAGGTACATACACTCCGACACTATACGGGCGCACTTACCGATATACGTCCGGCAAAAAGCGAATTCTACTTCTGATGAGGAGAATGTCTTATGATAAATGACGGAATAGAAATTCTTGAACATAACGGAGAAGGCTTTTCGAAGGTTGTTTGCTTTGGTGCGTGGCGCGTGGCAATGATAAATTATTCAGAGCGTTTTGAAGAAAAAAATCTGAATTTGCTTGAAAGGCATATGCTCACTGATGAGGTTTTTGTCCTTCTTGAAGGCAAGGCTACTCTCGTATCTGATAAAAAAAGATACGAGATGGAGAAGAATAAACTTTATAATGTAAAAAAAGAAGTATGGCATGCAATAGCTCTCAGTAAAGACGCCAAGGTTCTCATTGTTGAAAATATTGAAACCGGAAAAGAAAACAGCGAATATAAAATCGCGGAAAAGGAAATATAATATGAATTATACTCTTGTGACCGGTGCTTGTATAAATACAGGTGCCGCTATAGTTGAAAAATTTCTGTCAAAAGGGAAGAATGTAATCTTCACAGGAAGAGGTGCAGAGCGTGTTCTTACTGCAGAAGAAGAATATAAAAAGAAATTTCCTGCTGCAAATGTAAAAGGATACACGATTTCGCCGCTTGTTGATAAAAAAACGGTGAACGAAGATGCAGTAATTGAAATGTTTGAATATTTTGATAAAGAGGATATTTTTATAGAAACTCTTGTTCTCAATGCGGCTGATCTCGGTGTGGATGTTGAGCCACTGAAGAATCCGCTGAGGGATTTTATGCGGGTTATAAACACGAATATGGTGTGGAATTATTGCCTTTCTGAAAATGCCGTGAAGCGTATGATGAAAAACGGCGGCGGAAACATCATATTTGTAAATTCAAACACCGCGTATAGGGCGATTCCCGGCAGAATTGCATACTCTGCATCCAAGAGCGGGCAGCTCGGTATGATGCGTGCAATGGCGCTGGATTTCGGCAAGTATAATATCCGGGTTAATGCTGTTCTTCCGGGTATGATAAAAACAGACCGATGGGAGAAAAATCCGGAGTTTTATGAAAATGTTCCGTCTCGTTTTACGCCACTTGGCGATGTCGCACTTGGCAGCGACATTGCAGACGCTGTCTGGTATTTTGCCGAGCATGCGAGAAACACAACCGGTGCAGAGCTTACGGTTGACGGTGGAAATATGATACAGCTTTATCCGGTGATGGAGTCTTAGAATTTAAAGCTGTTTTCATAGCTTTACGAATCAAATGCGGGAAGCATCCTTGAATTTAATATGGTCGGTATCGAATAAGTGATTATCGCCGGAGTATCTGAACAAAAACATCTGTACGGGTTCAATGATACGCCGGCGATAAAGTGTATTTTTTTAAAATGAGGTAGGATGTTACTTCGCTTTCTTATTAAACTTTGATGGAGTGGTTCCGGTTATCTGCTTGAACTTTGAAATGAAATATGTGTAGTTGTTAAAGCCTGATTTAAAGCAGGTGTCGGTTATGCTCTCTCCCGTTGAAAGCAGATACTTTGCATGGGAGATTCGAAGAAAGGTTATATATTCATTCGGCGTGCAGGACAAGTGAGCTTTAAAAATTCTTGCCAGATACGCGTTGGACACATTGCACATCCTTGCAACCTCGCTCACGCCTTCAAGCGTTGTGAAGTTGTTGTGGATATAGATTATCGCCTTGTTAAGCTTGCTCGGGATTTTCGTATCTTCAAGCTCCGTTGGCTGGGTAGAAAAGGTAGAGTAATAAATTTCCATAATCTGGATTATTTGTGAGTACATCAGAATATCATTGTTCTCGCTGACGGTTTTACACATCTCTTCAAGAACGTTTAAATGCTCCATTAATTTTATTTTCCTTTGTTCGTTTGGTGAGATAAGGTTTTTTTCGGATGCTTTTCTGCTGTAAAACGGCTTTATGAAAAGATCTCCGGCTTTAGCTTTTTTAAAAAATTCCTGAGGAAAATAAAACTGGTAATAATCTAAAGTTGACACCTCGGGAAAGATGGAAGTGTAGTTTTCGTGGTCATGTAAGATTATGGCATCTCCAAACTTTGGCGTGTATATGTGGTTGTCGATAAGAAAGCTGATATTTCCTGCAAGAAAAATAAACATCGAACACCAATCTTCGTTTTTGTGTATTGATGTGTGCTGAGCAACGAGCTGGCGGTGGGAATAATGCATCCAGAAGATGGGCTGCTCTGCATCATATGAGTATGAAAATATCGGTGCATAGCTTTGACCGAGCATAGGGTTTGCATCATAGTAAACACGTTTTTTGTCGCTCTGCAAGTTCATTTTGTTTTACCTCCGCTTAATGGTTAAAAAAATAAAGTCCATAATAAGGTAAGTATAGCAAATACTGTAATAAATGTCAAAATAAAAATTTATAAATCTTTAACTTGGTTTAAAAAAATTAAGTTTTGGTGCAATAATCTTATAGTAATGCGTAAGTCTGTAATGATATAATTTTAATAGAATACCCGGAGGTAGATGAAAATGAAGATTAGCGAAGAATTAAAGAGAAAGATAGGTCAGTTGTTTATGGTCGGCGTTCCGGATAACAGCCTGCCTGATGAGTATGTGAAGTTTTGTGAAAAGTATTACATAGGAAACTTTACGCTGAATGCGGATAACTGCATATCCATTGATACGCTTTGCAAGGCTATAAGCTCTCTGCGCAAAAATACATATCGCGCAACGAAGCTTTACCCCTTCGTCGAGGTAGACCAGGAAGGCGGCTGGGTAACGCGAATCTACGAAGGTGCGGCAATGATTTCAGGGGAAATGTCCTTTGCCGCAAGCGGAGCAGATGAAGCGAAAATGAAAAAAGAAGGCGCAAAGCTCGGAAAAATCATGCGCGCACTCGGCTGCAATGCAAACACGGCACCGGTGCTTGACGTAAACATAAATCCGGATAACCCCATAATCGGAACACGGTCATACGGTGAGGATCCGGAAAAGGTGGCGGCTCTCGGACGGGGCTTTAGCGACGGTCTTCAGTCAGAAGGCGTAATGGCAGTGGTAAAGCACTTTCCCGGTCACGGCAACGTAAAGGGCGATACGCATATTGATATCGTCCATAATTCAACAGATGCGGATGTTTTACGCAAAACCGAATATGTTCCGTTCCAAAAGGTTTTTGATGCGAAGTGCGGTGGTATTATGACGGCACACGTTATCCACGATGCGTTTTCTGCGCTTCCCTCAACGGTATCGCATGAGATAATGACGGAGCTTTTGCGAGATGAGATGGGCTTTGACGGTGTTGCGGTAACCGATGCTATGGATATGAAGGGAATAAGTGATTTGTATCCGGACGGGGAGGCGGCAGTAAAAGCAATTCTTGCGGGTTGCGATATTCTGCTGTACTACAATTTCAAGCGTGATTCTGCTGAAAAAGCCGTAAATGCTGTATACAAAGCAGTTGAAGACGGTGTCATTTCCGAAGCTCGTATTGATGAGTCTTATGCAAGAATCATGAAGCAGAAGGAGCGCTTTGATATAGCCTCCAACGAGCCGGATTTTGAGCTTGTAAAGAAATATATATATGACGAAGCTTCGCTGGCAGAGAACTTTGCCGATAAGCTTGCGTCAATCACGTGCATTAAAAATAACGGAACCCTTGATTCGATAGCAGCGAAGAAGCTTCTTTGCATATCTCCGATTTGCGATGCCATCCGCGGCGTTGAAGAGGCAAACCGACAAATTCTGAGCTTTGCAGATATTTTTGCAGAAGAGTTCGAAAATTCAATAAAGTGCGTTTCTTCGCTTGAGGGAATGACTCCCGAAGCGGAAGAGGCGATAAACGGAGAGTATGACGTTGCGGTTGTCGGTGTGTTTGATGCCGCGTCAATGCCCGGTCAGCTTGACATAATCAAGGCAATTGAGGAAAAAGGGAAACCTGTTGTTGCAGTTCTTCTGCGCACACCGTATGATTACAGATTCGTTAAAGCTTGCGATGCGGTTATCGCAAGCTATGAATACACAACGCTTTCGGCGCGTGCAACCGCCGTTGCAATAAAGAATTGTGATTATAGAGGAAAGCTTCCTGTTACGCTTCCGGAAAAAGCATAATAAACTAAAAAACTCAGTTGGGGAGAAAAAATATGGATTTTACCAATCTCAAAAACTGTATGGATATGTTTCTTGAACGTGACCACGTTCCGGGATTGCACTGTAAGGTGTATAAAAATCATAAGGAAGTGTTTGATTATCGTGCGGGAATGAGCGATCTTGAAGCGAAAAAGCCTATACAGGGCAACGAAATATATAAGATATATTCGATGACAAAAATGATAACCTGCATATCTGCGCTTCAGCTTATGGAAAAGAATAAATTCCTCTTAAACGATCATGTTTCAATGTATCTTCCTGAGTTTGAAACGCTCAAGGTTGCAGAGACGGAGCGCGGCGGAAACGAGCTTGAAACAGTTGCAACTGGAAAGAGCGGTGCAACGTTCACAACAACCGAGAATGTAAGGGTTGCCAAAACTCCGCTTACGGTAAGGCATTTGTTTACAATGAGCTCGGGGCTTGATTATAACAGAAGAACCCCGGCAATAGTTGCGGCGATAAACGAGGGAAGAACAAGCACCCGTGAGCTTGCGGGAGAGCTTTCAAAAACCGTTTTAGGCTTTGAACCGGGAACGCGCTATCGCTACAGCTTAAGCCACGATGTTCTCGGCGCACTCGTTGAGGTGTGGTCAGGAATGAAGCTTGGAGAATATATGGAAAAGCATATCTTCAAGCCGCTTGGAATGCGTGATACCTTTTTCAATGTTCCCAAAAGCGGGGAGAGAAGAGAACGCCTTGCGGCGCTTTACCGTAAGGGTGAAGATGGCTTCCCGAAGCGCACGGAAGCAGACGACTGTCTTATTGAAAGCTATCAGAGCGGCGGAAGCGACCTTTGCTCGTGTGCGGAGGATTACGTAACCTTCCTCGATGCGCTTGCATGCGGAGGCATCGGAAAAACTGAGGAGAGGATAATTTCTCCGGCATCTATAGCGCTTATGAAGACCGACCATTCGGCGAACATGGACAGATCCGCGCTGCAGAAATCAATGCCCGGCTACGGCTTCGGGCTCGGTGTCCGCACCCATATTGATAAAACGCAAAGCGGAGCTCTGTCACCGCTTGGCGAGTTCGGATGGGACGGCTCCGGCGGAGGATTTTCCCTTGTAGATACTGAAAATGAGCTTTCGATGGTTTATTTCCAGCATTATTCAGGCTGGCAGAGAAGAACGCGCTATGAAATGACAAACGCGCTTTATTCCTGTTTAGAATAAAAAACAGAAAAGGAGAAGAGTAAAATGAGTAAAACGAAAAGGTTATTATCAATGGTTCTTGCAATTGCAATGCTGATGTCGCTTTTGCCGACAATCTCGTTTGCAACAGGAACGGAATCGACGGAATTCACGATCGATTTTTCAGACTTTGATCTGGAAAAACACGAGAAGGAAAATTTGACCGATATCCTTCCGGTGTACAATGAAAAGTATCCTACAAGACATGATGTACTGGGTTCTTTAGGATGTTTTTACGGCGAGGACTGGACGTTTTATACCACACCGGAACAATCTGGCATTTTCAACAGGACGAAAGGTGACGGGACTCCGGCTGCTCAGATTGTAACGTATTATGAGACGGATTCCGGAAATTATTTTAATTTTGATACATATGCTGCCGATATAGCTTTGGGATATCACACTGTCGGTTTTGATATTGAAGTGCCGGCGGCGGGATATTACGACATAACGGCAAAGATTTATGCCGGAAGCAATGGCGGAAATGCCGAGGTGTCTATTGCAGGCTCTTCGGTCGGAATCGTAGACCTGTATTGCAATAAAAAAGGCGGAGAAATGAATGGGTATGCTGCTGCCGGACCGAATACCGTTGAATATGGTAAAAATGTATATCTTAATGCAGGTACCAACAGATTAGAGATTAAGAATACAGTACATGGAGCGAACGCCAGGGTAGTGAACGGCTTCTATAGCTTCACCTTCGCACCGGCAGCTCCGGTAACGTTTGATTCTGTGACTCTTTCATATGATCAGAGCTTTATTCCGCTTTCAAGCGTAAGCGGTGAAAAGCTTACTCTTTCTGCAAAGTATTCAGACGGAAATCCCGTTGACCTTGAAGGCGAAGGAGTAACAGTCACCTTCACAAGCTCCTCAAATGAAATTGCAACTGTAGATAAAAACGGTGTTGTAACGCCGGTTGCCGCAGGAGATGTAACGATAACTGCTTCTGTAACAGTCGGAACCGTGAAAAAGGAAGCATCTCTTGCGTTGAAAATAAAAGAGATCCTACCCACCGATGCAGAAAAATTTACAATCAATTTCAGCGGGGCATCCACAGACGGATTGACAGATTACGCGACGACCGACGAGAATTTCGGTAAGCGCTGGTATGTCCTTCCGGAAGATACGCTTTCAGGCGATAACTGGACTGTGTTGACGGATCCGGAAGCCTCCAATATTCTTAAAGGCGAAAATAAGGATGCTATACAGTATTTTATCGCTCAGGGCGGATATATTCCGGTCAATGCATACCCCAACCATATAGGAAACGGCTATGATACGGTAGCTATTAAATTCACCGTTCCGGAAACAGGCGTATATGAGGTTTCTTCGGACGTATGGGGCTCCGGAAACGGCGGATATGCAGAGGCTTCAATTGACGGCAGATCTCTTGGAACAAAATGCCTCAATTCAGCTGCTATAGGTGCGGCAAAGCAGACGATAGACTTTGACAGCGCCATCCTCCTCACTCAGGGCGAGCACACTCTTTCAATCAAGAACTCTGTCTATAATGGGAAAACAAAGGCAGGAAACGGATTTTTCAGCTTTACGTTCACGCCGGGAGCAGCTCTTGATTCAGTTTCACTTACATACGATAAGGAATTCATCCTTCTTAACGACCCGAACGGAGAGAAGCTCACGCTTTCTGCAAAATATTTGAATCTTGAAGATGTTGAGCTGGATGTCATAATGGAGGATGCAAAGGTATCTTACAAAAGCTCGGATGAAAACATCGCCACCGTAACGGCAGACGGAGTTGTAATGCCTGAAGCAGAAGGCAAAGTCACGATAACTGCCTCGGTAACGATTGAAAATGTAACGAAGGAAGCATCGGTAGAGCTTATAATTGAAGATTTAGAATATGAAAATGCAGTTTTCACGACAGAGCAGACAGTCTTCTATATAGGCAGCGAAAACGAAATTTTTGCGACAGCTGTTCTTTCTGATGGTACACTTTTGGAGCAGAGCGAAGTTGTCTGCACCTTCACATCCGATAATACGGCAACTGCAGTTTTTGAAGGAAATGTTCTTAAAGCGCTTACTGACGGAATTGCAAATATAACGGCGAATGTTACATTTAACGGTGAAACAAAATCTGTAACAATGGAAATAGAGGTCGTTCCTGTAACCTCATTTATACTTGATTTTGATAAGGTGACCTCTGATCTTGGCAAGCTGACTCCGGCATCCGGCGGATATACAACGCACGCAATCAAGGCCGGCAATGAGTTTTACGGTGAAAATTGGAAAATGTTGACTGACGCCGAGAATTCGAAAATTTTTGCAAATGAGCCCGATGCAGCTTTGAAGCTTGCTTTTTACGGAGCAAAATATATAAATATCACAAAAACTAAAGAGGAGCTGGAAGCAGGAAACGATACTCTTTCTTTCGAGTTCACATCACCGATAAGCGGAACCTTTAATGTAAGCGGTGAAATGTATTTCGGACAATCAGGCGGTATTGCCGAGTTGTTTATCGACGGAAAATCCGTCGGAAGCTATGACTCTAACAAAGAAGCAAACAGCGGCGCGGTAACGCGGCAGCCTGTAAACTTTGGTAAGAGCATAGCAATCACAGAGGGAACTCATCGTCTGACAATAAAGAGCTCGGTTCATACAGGTGCAGCCACTGTAGCAAACGGTTTCTATACCGTCAAGTTCAATCCGGCGGGAGAACTTGATTCGGTAACTCTTTCCCACAATAAGGATTATATTCTTCTTTCAGATAAAAACGGCAAAAAACTCACTCTTTCCGCAAAACACGTAACGGGAACAGAGCTTAACCTTGAAAGCGATGGTGTTGATATAAGCTTTTCAAGCTCCGATAATAACATCGCGACGGTAACGGAAGACGGTATTGTAAAGCCTGTTTCTGCCGGCAATGTGACGATAACAGCAGAGGTAACTGTCGGCGAAGTCACAAAGAACGATAAGCTGACATTAAAAATTAACGACAGTGCATATGATAAGGCTGAGATAGATGTTGTTCGCGAGCTCTTCTTTGAAGGCGGCACAACAGAGATTTCCGCAACCGGAATTCTCTCTGACGGAACACGTCTTGAGCCGGAGGATGTAACAGTTCGCTTTGAGTCTGATAACACTGCCGTTGCAACGGTAGAAGGAAACATTCTTTCCACAATCAAGGAAGGAACAGCGAATATCACAGCATATGTAACCTTTAATGATATAGAAAAGTCGGTTACAAAGGAGATTAAGGTTGTTCCCGTTGATATTGCACGCATCGAGGCAAAAACCGAGGATGCAATCATATCTCTTCTTGATGCCGACGGTTCAAAGCTTGTCGTAACGGGCATAAACAACGACGGAAGCATTGCAGATATCACGGGTGCCGAGTTTACCTACAAAGTGCTCACACCTGAACTTGTAACCGTTGATGAAAGCGGAAATGTCCGTGCGATAGGCAGGGGACCGGCAAAAGTAGAGGTTACGGCAAATATTGGTGGAGCAGAGTTTAAGTGCGTTGCAAATGTTGTAGCAAGCTCTGAAAAAACAGAACCTACTCTGTTTACATATGAAATGCGCGAAAACGCACTTGAGAACATTGCTGAGAATGACTGGGCGATGGATATGAAAAAAGCAGCGGTAAAAGATGCCGAATACTGGCTTAAAAACTATGAGGCAGTATATGACAGCATCATGTACGAGGGCATTCCGCGAACCCATTCCATCGGTTTGCATGACGGACCTGAAGACTTTGACTATAAGTGTGCATACTGTAACGAAGATATCCGAGATTACACAACACCGTATGCATGGGGACACGACCCGTTGAACAGACCGTGGAAAGTCCAGTGTCATGCATGTAAGCGTCTTTTCCCGTCAAACGATTTCGGCAAGTTCTATGAGCTCGGTCTCGACCGGAAAAGACAGTTCAACCGTCTCCGCGCACTTGATGCACATCGTGCAATGCTTCTTGAAAAAGGAATCGCTCTTCCTGAAGGCGAGATTTCAGAAGCAAGAAGAACGGATATAGCAAACGGACTTGCTTTGACAAATGAAGAACGTGCATACTTCGGCTACGGAGTAGAGGGTGGATATCTGTATAACAGCACATATCGTGATGCGGTAAAAGAAGGTGTAATCGTTGTAGACGCTGTTTATGATGAAACCGGAAAGATTGTTAAAGACGAAGTCAGAGTTACGGAAGAAATGCTTAACACCTACGCCGTAGACGATGGTATGGGCTGGGATACAGGCTTAAGGGCAGATACGGGGATTCCGATAATGAAGACCTTTATTGCACAATATCATCACCAGTTCTATAGCAAAAACGGAGAAACCTATCTTTCGATAGCGCTTCCGGCTCTTATGGATGCATATCTTTATACCGGTGATATCAAGTACGGACGTGCGGGTGCAATTCTTATCGACAGAATGGCAGACGTTTATCCGAGCTTTGACCTTACATTGTGGCCTGAGTATCAGAACTCTCATGGAGGAAGAAACACAGGAAAAATCATAGGTGCTATCTGGGAATGCGGAGTCGGGCAGAAGCTTACGGAGGCATATGATGCTTTCTATCCTGCGATGGATGACCCGCAGGTAATAGCATTCCTTTCAAAGAAAGCAGCTGAGTTTGGCTTGGAAAACCCGAAAACGTCGGGTGACCTCATTCGTGAAAACTGCGATACAGGTATCCTAAGAGAGATATTGAAGGCAGCAAGAGAAGATAAAATTCAGGGTAACTTCGGCAGCCATCAGGAAACCGTTGCAAAAGCAGCTGTTGCACTTGATACAAACCCCGAGACAAGCGAGATGATCGAATGGCTCAAAAAGCCGATGACACGAAAGACAAGAAAAGTAACAAAGTATGGAAGAGAATTTAAAATATACTCGACCAATGGCGGAGGCGAAATGCTTTCCCAGTATGTTAACGATGTTGACCGTGACGGCTTCGGCTATGAAATCGGCGCAGGCTATAACCAGAGCTGGGTGACAAACTCTTTGCAGGTTGCAGAGGTGCTTTATCGCTATGAAAAGCATACCGGCTTCAGCCCGTATGACGACCCGAAGTATCGAAAGATGTTCGGTGCAATTTACCAGATGACAATGGCAGGTAACTACACGCTTCAGCTCGGTGACACCGATAGAACGGCTTCTCCGAGAAACCTGACCTCGGCTTTGAGCTTGATCACGGGTTATAAGCGTTTGGAAGATCCGCTGTATGCTCGAATGCTCTATGCTTTGAAGGACGGAAACCTTGACGGCGTATATATTGATATTTTTGAGAAGAATGCAGGCGGAGTTCAGGAAGAGGTTGAGGCTGTAATTGAAGAACACGGTGAGCATCAGCTCGGCAGCCGAAATCTCACAGGCTTTGGTCTTGCGGTTCTTTCCGGCGGTGAGATCATAAAGAGCTTAGGCTCTGCAGATGCTGATTTCCGACGCGATACCTGGATGTACTACGGCATATCCTCACAGGCTCACGCTCACTACGATAAACTGCAGATGGGCATCGATGCCTATGGTTTCAATTTCACACCTGACCTCGGCTATCCGAAGGAAACAGGTGCTGACCCGAACCGTGTTCAGTGGGTAAGTGCAACCATTTCCCATAACACTGTTTTGGTAGACGCTAAGAACCAGAACGGAGTAGACTTCGGTTATCCGTACCATTACGACGGTGACGGACAGGTAAAGCTTATCGATGTTGACGCACCGGCAGCATATGACGCAACAGATATTTATCGCAGAACGCTTGTTTCTGTCGATGCATCCGATGAGGTTGCATATACGGTTGACTTCTTCCGTGTAAAGGGTGGTAATGAGCATATATACAGTTTCCACACGCAATCCGCAGACGGAGTTACAACCAATGACCTCAACCTCGTTCCGCAGGTTGATGCAAACGGAAACTATGTCGGCTCATATGCAGGAGCAACTGTCCGACCGGAGGGGGATCCGGGTGGCAACCCGCCGAACAACAAGTTCCCGGTAGGTTATGCATGGCTTTACAAAGTAAGACGTGACACAGCTCTGAAGAGCGGAAACTTCTCCGTAAACTTTGAGCAGACTGACTTTAAGAAGCAGGTCAAGGACTCCAAGGGACTTAATCTTAAGTTTACTGCACTTAACGACTGGACGCCGTCAAGCGTCGGATTCGCAGTCGGTGAGCCTCCGAAGCGTATAGAGAACGCACCTATCCCGTATCTCGATTATATGCTTATTCATCGCAAAGGAAGAAACCTTGACACGCTCTTCACTTCGGTAATCCAGCCGTATAAGGGTGAGGAATATATTGAGAGCATGGAAACTGTTCCGCTCACCTGCAACGGGAAGGAAAGCAAGGACGATGCTTCCCGTGCAGTAAAGGTCAAGCTTAAATCCGGACGTACCGACTATATTATCTATACAACAAACAACGGATTGACCTACACTCTCACAGACGGCGATGTAAGCTTTGATTTTAACGGCTTTGTCGGTGTTTACTCCGTAAATGAAGAAGGAAAGAATATCTATTCATATGTAAATGACGGAACAAAGATAGGTGATATGGCGGCTGAAGCAAGATATACAGGTAAGGTAAAATCCTTTACACAGGAACTTGCCTCTGAAAATGAAGTCGTTGTAACACTTGATCGTGAGCTTACAGCTGAAGAAATTTCAGCACTTGTCGGAGAATATGTATATATCGACAGTGACGGCGGCGACAACGCGGTATATAAGATTGAAGGAGCAAGCGGAGCCGGAAACGTAATAACGCTTGACATCGGTGATGTAACAACTGTCAGATCGTTTGTTTCGGCATCGTATCCGGAAGCCGGATATATATATAATTTTGCAGAAGGCAGCAAGTGTTATATCCCGTTGTCAACAGAAACGGAAAATATGCCGACGGTTACAACGCCAAACGACTTAACCACCTCTGCCGGAAGCGCAATTACATTAGACATTACAGCGGAAAGCCCGCTTGGAGAGAGCCTTACCTACATCGGAACGGTTATGCCGCGTGGTGCAAGCATAAATTCCGAAACCGGAAAAGTTACGTGGAAGCCTGACAGCAGCCAGGTAGGCGAAAGCGGCTTCTTCATCACGGTTCGCGATGAATCCGGACGTGAAAGCACAGTAAGCTTTGAAGTAACCGTTTACGGTTCAACAACTGGCTCCGGAAACAAGAACGAGGATAGCACGGAAGACAACTCCGGAACCTCCGCAGAAAACGCAGGAACCGCCGGTGGCGGTGGAGGAGGCGGTGGCGGCGGTGCCGCACCGACCGACAAGCCCGATGCTGACGATGAAAGCCTTCTCCTTGAGGAGAAGGTGCCGAGCACAGGCGAGGCGGATGAGGTGGAAAATAAAACTGACGCACCGGAGGCCTCCGGTGAAACGGATAGCATCCGTTTCACAGACATTGGTAATCACGCATGGGCAGCGGACGCGATAAACACACTCGCGGACGATGGAATAATAAAGGGCACGACCGCAACGACATATTCGCCGGCAAACAATATAACCCGCGCAGACTTCGCGTCCCTGCTCGTTCGTGCATTCAAGCTTGAAAGCGATAACACCGAGAACTTCGCAGACGTATCGGCAAATGACTACTTCGCACCGGAGCTTGCAATAGCACGCAACACCGGAATAGTCAACGGTATCGGAGATAACAAGTTCGCCCCGCGCAATACCATCACCCGCCAGGATATGATGGTTATAGTTTACCGCGCGTTAAATAGCCTTCCCCTTGAGGGGAAGGTGGCGCCACAGGCGACGGATGAGGTGTTATCGCAACACCCCGACTTTGACACCGTCGCAGATTACGCGAAGGAAGCTGTCACCGCGCTCATCGGCGCAGGCCTCGTCAACGGCAAGAACAACCTCATCGCCCCGACAGACTACACCACTCGTGCAGAGGTGGCGGTGCTCATACAGAGAATATTGGATTACAATAAGCAATAGGAGGAGCAGAATGAAAAGCGATATGGTTCCGTTTCGTATGGCGGGGAATCTGTATTTTGTCGGATGCCGAAAAGCTTCGTCACATTTAATTGATACGGGAGACGGACTGATACTTATCGACACGGGCTATGAAGAAAACGCCGAAATGATAGTAGATTCTATGAACAAGCTTGGCTTTGATATCCGCGATGTCAAATACATAATTCATTCTCACGGGCATTATGATCATACCTTTGCCACGGCAAAGCTTGTGGAACAGTCCGGAGCAAAAACTTTTTTGAACAGCAAGGATATATGCTATCTTGAAGGACGCTTTATTCCTGATTTCGATATCAAAGACGGCGATGTTATAAAGCTCGGAAACACAGAAATACTTTGCCTTGAAACTCCGGGGCATACAGAAGGAACGGTTTCATTCTTCTTTGATGTTGAAGAAAACGGAAAGGTTTACCGCGCTGCTATGTTCGGCGGCGCGGGGACAAACCAGCTGAAGAAAGACTATCTCCAAAAAGAGGGACTCAATACATTGCCGCGCGGACAGTTCTTAAAAAGCATCGAACGATTAAAGTGCGAGCATGTTGACATTTTTATAGGCAACCATTCGTGGCAGAACGACACCTTGGGAAATTACGAAAAGAGCCTGACATCTGCCGTAAACCCGTTTATCGATGAAACTCGTTGGGGGAAGTTTCTTGATAAATGCGAGAAAGACCTTTGGACGGTTATTGAAAACGAGAGTAAAACTCACTTTATAAACTACGCGCACCGCGGCGCAAGTGAATATGTTCCGGAAAATACCTTCCTCTCGTTTTATACCGGCGTGTACATGGGCGCCAACGGAATTGAAACCGATGTCCATGTTACAAAGGACGGGGTTGCAGTGCTTTTTCATGATGATACGCTTGACCGCGTAACGGGCGAGAGCGGAGAAGTGTCGGAAAAGACATACGAAGAACTGCAGAAGCTTTTTGTAACAAAAAATGAGTTTTCCGATAAGATAGTTAAATTTGAGGATTTCCTTGACCGGTTTTCTTTCAGAGACCTGACCTTTGCGATTGAGCTTAAGCAAAAGGGGACGGCAAAGCAGGTTGCGGATATTATAAGAAAATACAAAATCGAGGATAAGGTTGTTATAACCTCGTTTGATTTTGAATCACTTTGTGATATGAGTGAATATGCGCCGGAAATGCGCCTTGGCTATCTTACGGTTGAAGAATCAGATGAAATTCTTGAAAAAATGAAGAAATATAACATCAGCGAATTATGTCCGCTGGCGAAGAATGTGAACGAAGAAAAAGTTCGCAGATGGCATTCGGAAGGCTTCAATGTCCGCGCATGGGGCGTTTTAAACGAAGAGGTTATGAAAAACGTTTACGATGCCGGTGCTGACGGTATGACAGTCAATTTCCCGGATAAGCTTGCTGAATATATAAGTCGTGAAAAATAGTTATTATAATAACTTATTTTTTCAAAACAAAAATTAAGGAGGTAACTTCAAAATGAAAAAACTAATCGCACTAACCCTCGCAACGGTTATGCTGTTTGCACTTTGCGCGTGCGGCGGCGGAACCACAGGAGGAAATTCTGAAATTTCCTACGATATTCCTGAAGGAAAAGTAATCCCTGATGATGCAGTGCTTGATATCACCATCGCAAGTCACGCATCCTGGCCGTATGATGAAAACTGGAAGGTGTGGGAGTATATCAAGGAATCTGTCGGCGGAACGATAAACGTAAACGCAATTCCGTCCTCTGATTTCGGAACAAAATTTACTCTCGTTATGGCAACACCTGACAGCCTGCCGGATGTATTTGGCTTTATGAACAAGTCCGGAAAATTTTCTGACTATTGTGAGCAGGGTGCATTTGTGGCACTTGATGATTATGCAGAATTCCTTCCGGACTACAACGAGTTCTGGAACTCCCGTCCGGAGGACGAGCAGTGGATGAAGGACACCCGTAAGGGTATTGACGGCAAGGTTTATTACACACCGATCTACGGCATGGAGCGTTCTAAGAACATCCGCTCATGGCTCTACCGTAAGGATATCTTTGATAAGCACAACCTGAAAACTCCCGAAACAATAGACGAGCTTTACACGGTATCAAAGCAGCTCAAGGCACTTTATCCGGATTCCTATCCGTTCTGCCTGCGCTCAGGTCTTGCAAACATAAACGTTATGGGACCGTCATGGAAGCCGTATTTCCATTACGGCGCATACTACGATTTTACAAATGAGAAGTGGTGCTACGGCGCAAGCGAGCCGACAATGCGCGAAATAGTTGAGTTCCTTAAAAAGATGGTAGACGAGAAGCTTATGCCGGCAGACTTCTTCAACATCAGCGCAACCTCATGGCAGGAGCTTCTGTCCACAGACCGCGGCTTTATCATGCCGGAATATCAGATTCGTATAGACTTCTTCAACAATATCGGTCGTGTGAAAAATCCGGAGTACACAATGGCAGCAACAAAGCCGCCTAAGGCAGAAAACGGACTCGGCGTTGCAATGATGAATAAGTTCAACAACGACCCGACGGGTATGGCTGTTCCGAATACCGGTGACAAAGCAAGGATTGCAAATGCAATGAGATACATTAACTGGTTCTACTCCGATGAAGGTGCTGAAATCGTTTCGTGGGGTAAGGAAGGCGAGACACACGAGGTTGTTGACGGTAAGAAAAACTTTATTTTCCCTGAGAATGAGAATAACGCGCAGATTCTTTACGGCTTCCAGACAATCGGTTCATATCTCCGTATAGATCCGGCAGCGGCAGAGGCATGTATGTCTGAGGAACAGGCAGCAACAACTGATTTTGTGCTTGGTTACACTCATGCAGAGCTTGAACCGACCACATATATGAGCTTGTCATCGGCTGAATCCGAAATCATTGCTGATTACAACACCTCGCTTGATACGTTTGTAAAGGAAAACCTTCAGAAATTCGTTCTCGGTCAGCGCCCGATGAGTGAATGGGATGCTTTCCGGGAAGAGCTTTCCGCGCTCCCGATTGCTGAGCTCCTCGCTGTCTACGAAGAGGCATATAACAGAATAAAATAATGCATAACCCCATCGCGGGAGGTATTCTCCCGCGATGGGAACAGGAGTTTATATTATGATCAGAATTTTTACCGACAAAAAGGAAAAAGACCTCAAGAATTTTTGGGGACACATTGTTTTCCATCCGACAAACGCGATAGAGGACGATTGGGGAAGAGAACAGCTGGATAAAATCGCAGCGGACGGCGCGGCAAAAACAATCCGTATGTATTCAATGTTCGAGGAAATGGTAACTCTTGACGAAAACGGCGAAATGGTTTTCGATTTTTCAAAAAACGATGCAAGAATAGATTATCTTCTCGAAAAGGGCTTCACGCCGCATATCTCTTATGCCTTTTTCCCGGAGTGGCTTGCTGCGGAGCATGATCCCGAGCTTATCAAGCCGCGTTATAAAGATGCAGTTGTTTCCATTTCTTATCCGTCGGATTATTCAAAGTGGGAAGAAATATGCCGCGTTTACACAAAGCATATTATCGAGCGCTACGGTGAAGATGTTGTTACAACATGGCGCGTTCACTGCTATAACGAGCCGGATTCATGGGGATTCTTCCACAAAAAAACCGACCGCCGCGGCCGCGTTGTTGAATATTATAAGCTCTATGAAGCCTTCGTGCGCGGGGTAACCTCGGTATGCGAAAAAATGCAGGTCGGTGCGCCAGGTCTTGCGGAAAATCCGAGAAGCCATGAGTTTTTCTGTGATTTCCTTGAGCTTGTTAAGCAGAATAACACCCGTCTTGATTTTATCACCTTCCATGCCTACGGAACAACAGGTCTCCATATCAATGAGAAGAAGGAATTGTTTGATGCAAGAGGCGCTCTTCATCAGATTCTCGATATTATGAGACTTGCAAAAATGTATGGCTTCGGCGATGTTCCCTTTATGGTCGATGAATGGGGCGCATCAACCAACGGATATGACGGCATAGACAAAAACCCCGCATATGAGATTCGTGAGAACGAAAAATATGCGGCATACTATGCAAGAATGCTCACGCTCTTTGATGAACTGAATCTTCCTATCGAGCAGATGATGATTTGCCTTTCCGGTGCGCATGACCTCAAGGTTGATTTCGGCGGGCATCGCAACTTCTTTTCGAAGAGCTTCTATCCCAAGCCGATTTATAACGCACACGTGCTTGCAAATAAGCTCGGCGATGAAAAGCTTCATTATTACACAGAGCGTGACCACGACGAATACGTTTCCGTGCTCCCGTCACGTCATAGCAAGGACGGGCATATGTCGGTTCTGCTCTGTTATGCCGATGATTCCTTTGTATATGAAAGACCTACGGATGATTTTGAAATCAAGTTTTCAAACCTCGATAAGGAATATAAGGTTGTAAAATACGTTATAGACAAAAACCACGCAAATGCGTATACAAAGTTCCTTGAGCTCGGCTCTCCGCAGAATGCATCCCCCGAGCTTCAGAAGCAAATCCGCGATGCCGGCGCGCTCGTTGCCGAGGAAATCGGAAGCGTTTCTCCGAAGAACGACAGCTTCGTTCTCACACTCAACGAGAATGCAGTAGTTCTTCTTGAGCTTTTCCCGATTAAATAAATAAGGAAAGGAGGAAGCTATACAGTGTTAAAATCAGGTTTTGCACGGCTTGATATCACGCCGCCGCTTGGGATAAACCTTGCGGGATATTTCTTCGAAAGACCGGCGGATGATATTCTCGACCCGCTGTATGCATCGGCAACAGCGTTTGAAAGCGAAAGTGCGCGAGCAGTTGTGCTGAGTGTTGATAATCTCGGGATAAATGCTTTGATTTTAGACGCTTACCGCGCGGATATAGCAAAGGCGTGTGATGTTTCGTCCGATGCAGTATATATTGCATGTACACATACACACCTTGGCCCTGACCTCGGTGTGCTAGAAGGAAAATGCAAGAACCCGGAATATGCCGCATTCCTAGGAAAAAGGCTTTGCGATGCCGCAGCGCTTGCATTCTTAGACCTTGCACCGACGAAAATGTATCATTGCCGCGGCGAGGTAAAGGACGTTGCATTTGTCCGCCGTTACCGTATGCGTGACGGCTCGGCACGAACAAACCCCGGCTTCTTAAACCCCGATATTCTCCGTCCGGAAGGAAGCCCCGATGAAGAGTGTGCGCTTCTTGTTTTAAAGCGCGAGGGGAAGCCGGAAATCGGAATTGTCAATTTCCAGGTGCATCCGGACTGCATCGGCGGCTGCAAAATTTCGGCAGACTATCCTAAATTCGTCCGCGATACCCATGAAAAGCTCATTGATAATTCCCGCTGTATGTACATAAACGGTGCACAGGGCGATACAAACCACATTGACGTGCGCCTTGGCGAGGATAAGTGCCGCAAGGGCTATGACCGCATCCGCTATATGGGAAGAAAAATCGCCATGGCGGCAGTGTCAAACTATGAGCTTGCAGAGGAAATTTCGGGTGATGAAATTAAGTTTGCGCGAAAGAGCGTTACTGTAAAGCACAATCGCGGCAAGGCTGAGGAGCTTGAGCCTGCGCGTGAGCTTGTAAGGCTTCATGCGGAATACGGTGACCCGAACAAAATTCCGAATATTGCAGAGCGTTTTCCGATGTTTAAGGGAAATCCAAATGTGCAGACCGCAGCGGCAAGGAGAATTGCATCTCTCGAGGAGCTTCCGGAGGAAAAAGAGCTGTGGCTCTCCGCTCTCGCAATCGGCGATGTTGTATTTGCAGGTTTTCCCGGTGAGCCGTTCACGGAGATTGGACGTTCGGTTAAGAAAAACTCGCCGTTTACGCTCACAATCCCGTCCTGCTGTAGCAACGGCTATGAGGGATATTTCCCGATGATGGATTCGTATGATGAGGAAGGCTATGAAAAATCAACTGCACGCTTTGTGAGAGGCACAGCCGAAAAGCTTATAGACGAAATGGCAGACCTCATCAATACGTTGAAATAAAAAATTAAAAATAAAAAAGGAGAGACAAAGAAAATGAAAAAAGCATTATCATTTATCCTCGCGCTTACCCTCGCATTAACCCTTCTCCCGACGTTTGCAATGGCAGAAACAACGGAGACTATGAACTGGGACGAACCGATTGTGTTTAAACTGAATGACCCAATAAATGAAGCGGCTACAGATGTGGAAGGTAAAGGAAATTACGACATTACATCAAATGATGATCCGTTTTATGGAAGTAATTGGTTTCTTTGGAATTCTGGTAGCTCGTCTAAAATTTTAAACTCGAAAGCCACTGGTAAGAGCAAAGTTTCGTATCGAGCATCGTACTCGGAGGAAAATAAAAGATATACAACAGTTACTGTAGATGACGATGATTTAAACGGTTCGTATCGCACTCTTGCGATCACAGTTAAAGTTCCGGAAAGTGGAATCTATGATATTTCTGCGGATGTTTACAATTCAGCTCGAGGAAGTTATGTAGAAGCTCGAATTGATGGAACATCGATAGGCACTATAGATTGTTTGTATATAAAAGATACGAATACCGCAGGAGGACCCAATACGAAAGAATTCTCTAAAGGTGTTGCAGTTGCAAAAACTGTTAATTGGATTGATGATTATTCTGATTATATGACTGATGCAAATAATAAACTTCTGCTTGTTTTCACACAACATGAAAAAGAAGTAGACACCGCCGGCTATGCATCCAACGGATTTTATAACTTCAAATTCACCCCGTCAACTATTGTTGAAAATTCGGTTAAAGTAAATACAGCTGCCGGATACGAAGTCGGCGATACCTTCACACCGTCTGTTACACTTAACATAGAAGGTCTTACAGAAGCAAAAACCTATTCCGATCTTGCTCAGGCAGGCATCGTCCTTGGCGTAAAAGAAGCAAATGCCGGCGTAACGGTTTCGGATAACGTTTATTCTGTAACAAAGTCCGGGGAAGTAACCTTCACCCCGACTGTAACAGTAAACGGACAGACACACGAAGCAGCACCTGTAACAATTACTGTAGCTTCCAACGAGCCGGATTATACACAAGCTCTCACAAATGCATTTGCTCATGAAAGCACAACCTCAAATGCAGTTGCTGTTCCGACTGCGGGCGTAAAGGTAAACACTTATGTTTACACAGTTGACGGAACAAAGAAAAATCTTGACAATTCTGAGACGGTACCTGCCGGAATAGCTTGTGAAGTAGATGCGGATACGATAACCGGAATGGACGGATATGAATTCCTTTACTGGGCGAAGGGTGCAACAATGGAGAAAAAGCAGATTGTATCAGGAAATGCTAAGTATTCATTTATCCCGACCGTTGAAGCAACACATCTTATCGCAGTATTCGCACCGACAACTGCAGAAGGAACTGCAAAGGCAGAGTTCTACAACGGCAACGGTCAGCTCCTTCCGGATTATACCGTAACAAGTGGCGAGAATGTAACAATCCCCGCACTTCCGTCGATGGCAGGTTATGACGATGCAACCCATTGGGAACTTTATGGTGACACAAAAGAATATAAGGAAGGCGACAGTGTTGCGCTTTCCGGAAGCATGGTTTTCGTTGCTCAGTATGATGAACTTGTAGCTAACATCGCAGTTGATGTAAAAGGCGGTTCTTGCGATAAAACGGCATATAAATACGGCGATGTTGTGATCTGCACACCGGCTACAGAAGAAAGCTTCATCGGCTGGAAGAAAGACGGCGTTATTGTAAGCATGGATACAGCCTATACCTTTAATGCATGGGAAACCTGCACGGTTGAAGCAGTATACGGAGCGCATGAATTTGATAGTAAGGCAACAAAGCTTCTTATCGACATTTTCAACGATAAGTTTATAATGGCAGAGTTTATCGGTCTTTCAAACTACGGAACCGTAGTAGAAAAAGGCATAAAGATTGGTGATAAGCGCTTTGCAATGCAAAAGCCGGATGCAACTCAGTTTACGCTTGAGGCAGCGGATGCAACAGAAGCAGCAACAGCCGTGGCTTATGCAATATTCAATGACGGCACAATGATAACGGATAAATAAAGACAATACGCAAAAAGCAAAATAACAAACGCAATAGCGGAGAGGCTTTTCCTCTCTGCAATATTTAATCCGTAAACGCCGCGGAATAAAAAAGCCGCCTATAAGCACAAGCGGTAATGAATTACAGCAAAATCACAGGCAAGACGGCGTGGGCAAAATTTTAATTTTGCCGTTTACGCAAGTCTCTGTGATGAGCGCGATAATTCATCCGCTGTGCGCCGAGCGGCAAAAGCGTGGGGTTCCAAAGGGGTTCGCAAGAGAACCCCTTTGAGGAACAACGTTGCGGACTTCCGCAAGCGAAGAAAAGAGCGGTCACATTGATGCGACCGCTTGATCAAGCGAAAATTGGAAAAGAGGTATTTTATGATATCATTTGAAATTCCCGCTTTTGGTGAAAAACAATTTTTCGACAATCAGATGAACAAGACAGCCAGGGTGGTTCTGATACCCGACTCATCCGAATGTCGTTTTTCAGATTACTGCCAACTGCTCCGACAAGCAGGTTTCCGGCAAACCGAGCTTGTGTCTCTTACCCATCGTCGGTTTGCTGCCTTCCAAAAGGACAACACCGGTGTGTTTGTAAACTTCTTCGCCAACACATCAGAGCTGCAAATCGTTGTGGAAGAAAACTGCGCTTATTTTTCTTATACAGACACTTGTATGCCGGAAACCGTACAGCCTGAGCTTATCCAGGTAAAGCCCGCTTACTACGGTCTTAGCGATGTGGTACGGCTATCTGACGGACGGCAGATCATCATTGATATCGGCGATGCTCAGGAGGAGAGTGCCGATAATCTGTTCAACAGACTGAAGGCAGAGTCTCCATTTGAGAAGCCTGTCATCGCCGCGTGGATATTCACTCATGCCCACTGTGACCATTACTTTGGTTTCTTTCCCTTTATGGACAAGTATGGTGATGAGGTAATCATCGAAAAGTTTTTCTTTAACTTCCCTGATGCGGACGATAAGGAACATTATCCTGCCCTGACCGATCTCCGAAAAGCCATCAATAAATGGATGAACACAGAAGGTGTGACGGTCGACGAAGTGCTGAAAATGTTCCTGCAGCGCGTTGAAGATATGGGTGTTCCTGTATATATGCCCCATACCGGTCAAAGCTACCGCATCGGTGATGCAAACCTTTTATTCCTCGCCTCCATGGATGACACTATCCACTGCTCTCAGAACATCAACCATACCTGTCTGATGTTTATGATGGATTTGTGCGGTCAAAGGATTTTCTTCACTGCTGACGGCTCTTTCAGCGATGCCCGCTTGCCGGAGCGTTATGGCAACGAATTGAAAGCCGATATTATGCAGGTGCCGCACCATGGCTTTGGCTCGGGTGATGACGATGTACAGATTCAGGGCTTTCGGCTGGTAGCACCCCGGACTTGCCTGCTGCCGGTAGAATTCCAGATAGCTTACACCTCTTTTACCACCTATCGCCCCGGCACCAACTATCTTATGACACGGCTTAATATCGATGAGCTTCTCACCGGCGAAAAAGATCATGTTCTGCCACTTCCGTATACTCCCGACCCCGCTGAAGCCTTTACCTACCGTCAGCGTTATCTTGAGGGACGCGATAACAGTGGCGCGCGTACCTGGATTTTCAGCGATCTGAATACAGGCAGAAAAGAGGATTTTATCTTCTCGGTATTCAATGGCAGTTTCTACAACGCTGATGTTCAGGTAGAACTGTACTTTGAGAATATGCAGAAGAAAAAGGTGAGAATCCAAAATCAGTGTCTGCGTCTTGGTGTGTTCCGGCTTAACTGTCTGCTTCACCCGGATGAGGATCAGTCTGCGTTTGATGAGCCGGATTTCCTTGAGAAACTGGATATTCCGGAGAATACCTATTTTACGGTACGATTCATCAGCAATATTCCCATCGTGGTGTCTCATCGGGATCACGCTCCTGCTTATCGTTCCGGTGTTGTATAATGTAGCAAAACAGCGGAGAGGAAAACCCTCTCCGCTATATTCATGCTCTTTTACAGCGTATACGTCATATATACCTTGCCGTCAAGGTTTTTCCATTCAAGAACGTTTCCGTCAAGCGTCATATAGCTGTGCTCGGAGCCGTCCTTCGGGATAGATACGGAACCGGGGTTGCAGTAGAGCAGTCCGTCTCCGAACTTTTCGCATTTAGGAATATGCGTGTGTCCGTGCAGAAGTACATCTCCGCGCTTCATAGGCGGAATGTTTGATGTGTTGAATTTGTGGCCGTGCGTTGCATAAATCATTCGCTCACCCACTGTAAGAATTGCATAATCCGCCATTATCGGGAAATCAAGAACCATCTGGTCAACCTCGGTATCGCAATTTCCGCGCACGCAGAGGAGACGATCCTTCATGGCGTTCAGCATAGCGATAACTTCTTTAGGATTATATTCTCCCGGAAGATTATTTCTCGGTCCGTGATAAAGAATATCACCGAGAATGAGCATCCTCTCGGCACCCTCACGGTTATAAGCATCAAGAAGCTTTTTGCAAAACTCAGCAGAGCCGTGAATGTCGGATGCAATTATCCATTTCATAAACTTTCGTCCTCCTGATTTTTATAAAGGCTTTTAAGAAGCGCAATCTCCGCCTGATAACCGTCAAGCTCATTGGGAGTTTCAAGGAAAAAGGGGAGAGTGCGAAGCTTTGGGTGATTTATAACCGCGCGGAAGGTTTCCGTTCCCAGAAAGCCTTCGCCGATTTTTGCGTGGCGGTCCTTGTGGCTTTCATATCCGTGCAGACTGTCGTTCAAATGAACGGCATAAAGCTTGTCGATACCGATGACCCGGTCAAACTCATCAAGAACAGCGTCAAGGCTTTCTTTGATATCATAACCGCCGTCAAAAATATGGCAGGTGTCCATGCAAACGCCGAGCTTGCCGGGATTTTTAGCTCGCGAAATTATTTCGGCTATTTCCTCGAACTTCCCGCCGACCTCGCTGCCTTTTCCCGCCATTGTTTCAAGAAGAACCGTTGTGCTTTGAGAAGGCGTGATTATTTCGTCCAGAAGTGATACGATAAGCTCAATTCCGCGCGGGGTTCCCTGACCGACGTGAGAGCCGGGGTGAAAGTTATACATGCTTCCGGGCGTATGCTCAAGGCGCTCCATATCATCGCGCATTGTCATAAGAGCAAATTCGCGGATTCTCTCGTCCTTTGCCGCTGCATTGAGAGTGTAGGGCGCGTGTGCCAGAATATGCGAAATGTCGTTTTCTTTTGAATACTCAAGAAACGCCGCAATATCCTCGGGATCAATGGGCTTTGCAGCACCGCCGCGCGGGTTTCTCGTGAAAAACTGAAACGTGTTTGCGCCTATTGATTTTGCAGTTTTCGCCATTGCAAGATAGCCCTTGGAAGATGAAAGATGGCAGCCTATTCTTAACATAACTGTAAACCTCCGACTTTATGACAACGGTATGGCGTAGTTAGAACCGTCTTTGGCAATATAGAGGATATTGTTCGCTAAGAGGAAAGTATATTCTGCACCCTCAGTGGTGAACGAGTTTGTCACAAGAGTGTCATCGTAGTATATGTCATTTTCGGGGAAATCAATCTCGGCCTCGCGCTGCTTGGGAATATATCCGAAGCGGCCTTCCTGAATATCCTGAACAAGAATGTGGTATTCACCGTCCGGAACCCACACCTGAACGGCATAACCGCCGGTGATTCGGCGCGATGCAAGCATCATATTAGGCTCGCTGTTTATCGAAAGAGTGAAACGGTATGAGTCAGACTGTGAACCGTACATTACTGTGTATTCGTATTCGTTAACGGCTCCGTTTTCCTCTTTGTTTGCTGTTATTTTCCAAGTGTTCTCAAGGTCAAGCGGTGAGATTTCAATGTTCTTAAATCCGGCCTCGCGCATAAGCTTTTTGGCTGTTATGCTCGGCTCCATTTCCATAACATAGGATGCTGCAAGGAATTCTTCGCTGCCGAGTGCGTATTTGCTTGCGGCAATCGGAACCCATGCGGAATCTTCCGAAAAGCCGACAACTGCAGAATACATATCATCGCATACGGAAATACGGAGTGTATTCATCTGATTGAAAGAGTCCGCGAGAGATAACTGGCTGTCGTACATAAATTCGCCTTCCGATGCAATCGGAGTGGGGGTAACGTCAACCGATGATGGGGCGACTCCCGATAGAGCCTCAGGTTCACTTGTGCAGGAGCAAAGCGTGAAAATTATGCAGACAAGGCAGAGTGTAGCAGTAATTCTGAACTTCATTGGTATATTCCTCCGTGTTTATTATAGATTTATAAAATGCCGAGCGTTTTTGTTACAAACGCGAGCATAGTTATCGAAATTGCAGAGAATAGGGTGGTGAAAACAACCAGCTGACACGCAAGGTCGTAATCTCCGTTCATTTTATATGTCATGGCAGTGCTTGAAACAGCAACCGGAGTGCCGAATGTGCTTATAATAAGCGCAATGTGGATTCCGCGGAACCCTAAGAGGTATGCGGCAAATATTGCAAGCGCCGGAATTGCGATACAACGCACAAGACCTGTGGAGAGTACATATTTCAAGTTTGAAACAAAGCTTTTAAACTTGAAATCGCCACCGAGAACAAGAAGCGCAAACGGGGTTGCCACGCTTTTCAAATCCCGAACCGGCTTCAGGACAATTTCGGGGAGAGGGATTTTGAATAATGAAAAGACAAGCCCGAGAACACACCCGATAATGAGGGGGTTTTTCAATATCTTTTTTATAATCTGAGCAGGCGAGTCAACCTTATCGTTGCTGTATACGCTGAGAACAACCGTTGCGAGTACGTTAAAAGCGGGAATAAGAAAAGCGAGAAAAACAGAAGCGGTCTGAGCACCTGCATCTCCTGCAAGCGCCTGACAAAGCGGAAGACCGAGCAGAGCGAAATTTCCTCGGAAAAGAGCCTGGATTATAACTCCCTGGCGCGCTCTGTCATGGGTGAGAACAGGAACGACAACGAATGCAATTCCAACAACAATAGCAACCGCCGCAAGAACAAACGCAAGAAGCTTCGCATCGAAAACGGAGCGGAAATCCGACGTATATATATTGTAGAAAAGCATCGTCGGGATAAGAACGTTGAACGAAATTCCGTTGGCGGTTTTTAAAAATTCACCGTTCCAGACCTTCAGGCGAGTGAGAAACCATCCCAAAGTAATGAGAATAAAAAGAGGAAGAACCGCGTTTACCGAAAAAAGAAAATTTTGCAAGAAAAATCCCCTCGCTTGTTTTAAATTTGCACATAAAAACACTTATATATTATAACGTCAAATGTCGATAAATGCAACAGGATTTATTATTAATTTTTTATGTATAAAACAAGAAAAAGCAAGGATTGACAAAATATGCAATAACAGAGCTATAATGATATAGTTCGTTTGTATTCATATGGCGTTTTTCCGGTTTCGCGTTTGAAAATGCGTGCAAAATTCTGTGGGTCAAGCCCAACGTATTCTGCGGCGAGCGAAATGGGGATATCCTCGCTTTTTATCAGCGCACAGAAACGCTGTATCCGAAGCTTTGTCAGATATGAATGGGGAGTGAGCCCCGTGGTGTTTTTAAACAGGGTGGAAAAATAGCTCCGTTCAAGACCGACAGAATCGGCAAGGCTCTGCACGTTGAGAGCGGTGTTATAGTGTGTTTCCATAATGCCTATTGCACGCCGTATCGGAACGTGTGTGTCGCTTTTTTGTACATGCCGCAAAAGCTCGCCCAGCATGGTGTAGATAAATGCTGTGCGGCGGAACTCACTGCCCGTGTCTGTTTCGTTGCGCATTTTATACAGTGCTTCTAAACAGCTTAAAAGTACGGGAAATAAATCTTTCGGTACAAACGGGTTGGAAGCGGATATCCCGCAGCTTGTCAGAACTTCGCCGATGCAAAGTCCGTCAAGCGCACACCAATATCCGCGTCTCGGATTTGTTGTTGACGCGGTGTGCGTTACGGTATCACCCGGAAGAAGAATATAGAAATCACCCGGAGAAACGGGAAACTCTATGCCGTTTATTATAACAGAGCCGTATCCGGAGCTGCAACACTCAAAAATATATACCGAACGGATAACAGGACCGAAGGTTGCGCCGGGAGCAAGGTTTTCATCTGAGTCAACCCGCAGAAGAAGAGGCGCGGCTTCGGAAAGAAAGTTATTGTTCATTTTATTCCTCCAACAAAATGAAGATTTTTCCCAACAAAATGAGCTTGTTATATTAACAAATTGATGATACAATCATATCACATTTTGAAAAGAAAGGGAAGAAGAAAATGAAAAAAGAAATTTATAATATTGCTGTTATAGGTCTCAGAATGGGATATGCACATATGTGCTCCGTTACCGAAAGCAGAAACGCACATCTCTATGGTATCTGTGATATTGACACAGAGCTGCTCGCTGAAAAGAAAAAAGAATTTCGCCCGGATGTTGCAACATCGGATTGGCATGATTTTATCAATGACCCGAACGTTGATGCAGTTATTGTTGTAACTCCGGATCAGCTTCATCTTGAAATGACAAAGGCTTTGCTTGAAGCGGGAAAGCATGTTATGTGTGAGAAGCCGATGGCTTTGACTGTTGCTGAGTGCGAAGAAATGATGCGCATAGAAAAAAGATGTGAAGCCCGCCTTATGGTAGGTCAGGTTTCTCGCTTTGCACCTGCCTTTGCAAAAGCAAAGGAAATTATCGACTCGGGACTTATCGGGGAGCTGTACTTTGTTGAAAGCGAATATGCTCATGACTACAGCAAATCCCGTGGCGCGAATGATTGGCGTGTAACTCCGGAACGTCACGCGGTCATCGGCGGAGGATGCCATGCAATAGACCTTCTTCGCTGGATTGCGGGAAATCCGACGGAGGTTTATGCTCTTTCAAATCGCAAGTGCCTTACCGACTGGCCGGTTGATGACTGCTCAATCGCGGTTATGAAGTTCCCGAACAATGTAAACGGAAAGGTCCTTACGTCTATCGGATGCAAGCGCAATTACACAATGCGCTCCTGCTTCTACGGAACAAAGGGCACTATTATATGTGACAATACATCAAGCTTTATGACCGTTTTCTCGGGCGGAGATGAGGATGTGCTCGGCAATAAGAAGTTCACAATTCCTCAGCAGATTCCGGTAAAGCTTGCAAATCACAATACCACTGCAGAACTTCAGATGTTCCTTACAGCGCTTATGAACGATGAGCCGTTCGGTATCAGCCCGATGGAGGGCGCATCCACGGTCGCTGTATGCTCGGCTGTTGTTGAGTCCTGTGCAACAGGTCTCCCGGTTAAAATTAAATATCCATGTATAGATTAAGAGAAAAGGGCAGGACGGGTTCCTGCCTTTTTGTTATTGCCGGACTGTTGTGTAAATTCCGTAAAGCGGCTTTCCGAAAAATGTAAAAAACAGTAGGTTCAAATCTTGACATTGGTGCAATATATGTGCTATAATTATCCTGATAATTTTATATAGTTCTCTGTAACTGACGGATTTGTGGAGCACCACAGGAAGCAGAGAATTTTCGGGGAGAGTTTCCCCGTGATTGCCGACCGTCTGGGCACATTTAACTCCCCGGTGAGTTAGGTGCGCCCTTTTTTGTCATTTCGGCTGTTATTACTAAATAAACAGGGGATATCCCTGTCTGTTCAGGAGGTTTATACATATGAAAAAAGTTGGTATTGTAATGGGGAGCGACAGTGACTTACCTATTATAAAAAAAGCGACAGATATGTTGGCTTCTCTCGGTATTCCGTTTGAGGTACATGTATATTCTGCCCACAGAACACCAGAAGAAGCACGCGTGTTTTCCGTATCGGCTCGTGATAACGGATTTGGCGTAATTATAGCTGCTGCCGGAATGGCTGCTCACCTTGCGGGTGCGGTTGCGGCGAATACCACGCTCCCGGTCATCGGCATTCCGTGTAAGTCTTCAAATTTTGACGGGCTTGATGCTCTTCTTTCTACCGTGCAGATGCCCACCGGCATTCCGGTCGCAACCGTGGCTGTTGACGGCGGTGCAAATGCTGCGCTTTTAGCTGCCCAGATTCTTGCGGTTGAAGATAGAGAGCTTGCCGCAAAGCTTGATGCGAAGAGACGTGCAGATGCGGCAAAAGTCCTTGAAAAAGACGCAAAAATTTCCGCTGAGTTCAATTAAGTTTAATTAGGTTTAATAAAGTAAAAAAATCCAATATTTTCAGGAGGTCAAATAAAATGGAAAAGAAAGAAATGCTTTACGAAGGAAAGGCAAAAAAAGTTTACGCAACAGATAACCCCGAAGTTCTCCTCGTTGACTACAAGGATGATGCAACGGCTTTCAACGGTCTTAAGAAGGGAACAATTGCAGGAAAGGGTGCTATCAACAATCGCGTAACGAACTTTATGATGCAGCTTCTTGAGAAGGAAGGCGTGCCCACTCATTTTGTAGAAGAGCTTTCTGAGCGTGAAACGCTTGTTAAGAAGGTATCTATCGTTCCGCTTGAAGTTATCATCAGAAATATATCGGCAGGCTCCTTTGCTAAGCGCTATGGCGTTGAAGAGGGGATAGTTTTTGCTGAGCCGACGATTGAGTTCTCTTATAAGAACGATGATCTCGGAGATCCGCTTATCAATGAATACCATGCGCTCGCTCTCGGCGTTGCAACAAAAGAAGAAATCGAGACCATTAAGAATATGGCATTCAAGGTCAATGCAGTAATGAAAGAATTCTTTAAGAAGCTTAATGTTGATCTTGTTGACTTTAAGCTTGAGTTTGGTAAGGTTTCCGACGGCACAATCGTTCTTGCGGATGAAATTTCTCCCGATACCTGCCGCTTCTGGGACAGCACAACTCATGAGAAGCTTGATAAGGACCGCTTCCGCCGTGACCTCGGCAACGTTGAGGATGCATACGTTGAGATGATGAAGCGCATTCTCGGCGAATAAGTTTAGGAGGCACACATGGGTGGTTTTTTCGGCGCAATAAGCCGTGACGATGCTCTTGGCGATGTGTTCTTCGGTACGGACTACCATTCGCACCTCGGAACACGCCGCGGCGGCATCGCGGTATATGATGAAGAAATCGGCTTACAGCGCGAGATTCACAATATTCAGAATTCACCGTTTCGCACGAAGTTTGAGCATGTGTTTGAGGATATGAAGGGAACCTCGGCAATCGGCTGCATAAGTGATTATGATCCGCAGCCGCTCCTTATCCGCTCGGTTTTCGGTACATACGCTGTCTGTATTATCGGGCTTATCAATAATGCGGATGAGCTTATACGTGAATATCTTGATTTCGGCGGTCATTTTGATGCGATGACAAGCGGCGGTGTAAATAACACAGAGCTTGTTGCCGCCCTTATAAATCAAAAGAAGGATTTCGTTGAAGGAATTAAGTTTGCACAAAGCAAGATAGAAGGAACTGCGTCAATTCTCATCCTCTGCGATGATGGTTCGATCATCGCAGCCCGTGATAAGGTTGGCAGGATTCCTGTTATGATAGGTAAGAATGATGATGGCTTCTGCGTGTCATTTGAGGCCTTTGCCTATACAAAGCTTGGTTATGTACCGGAGCGCGAGCTTGGCCCCGGCGAAATTGTAAAAATTACGCTTGATGGTGTAGAACAGCTTGCGGAGCCGGGAAAAGAGATGCATATGTGCGCGTTTTTGTGGAGCTACTACGGTTATCCGACATCGACTTACGAAGGTGTCAACGTTGAGATGATGCGTTATCGCAATGGTGAAATTATGGCGCGCAACGACAGAAAAAACGGCAAACTTGAGGGTATTGATTATGTCGGAGGCGTTCCGGATTCCGGAACCCCCCATGCGATAGGCTATGCTAATGAAAGTGGTATACCTTTCGCGCGTGCGTTCATAAAGTACACGCCTACATGGTCAAGAAGCTTTATCCCGACGCAGCAGAAGGAACGCAGCAAAATTGCTAAGATGAAGCAGATTCCCGTGCACGAGCTTATTCAGGATAAAAGCCTTTTGTTTGTTGATGATTCGGTTGTCCGCGGCACTCAGCTTCGCGAAACCGTTGAGTTTCTTTATGATAACGGAGCGAAAGAAGTACATATGCGATCTGCATGTCCTCCGATTATGTACGGGTGTAAGTATCTCAATTTTTCCCGTGCAACAAATGAAATGGAACTTATCGCAAGACGTACCATCATGGAGCTTGAAGGTGAAGAAGGCTTTAAGCATATGGAAGAGTACAGCGATTCATCAACCGAACGCGGAAAGAAGCTTCGCGAAACAATCGCAAAAGAGCTTCATCTCGCATCAATAGATTTTCAGTCACTCGAGGGAGTTCTTGAGTCCATCGGCATAGAGCCGTGTAAGCTCTGCACATATTGTTGGAACGGAAAGGAAGACTAATTATGAATATGCAGTCAAAATCAGACAGCTATGCAGCAGCGGGCGTAGATATTACCGCAGGCTATCGCGCTGTCGAACTTATGAAACAACACATTGCAAAGACAATGACGCAGGGTGTTTGCTCTGATGTCGGAGGCTTTGGCGGGCTCTTTGAGCTTGATGTTACAGGAATGACGCGCCCTGTTCTGGTAAGCGGAACAGACGGCGTCGGAACGAAGCTTAAAATGGCATTTCTTCTTGATAAACACGACACTGTCGGTATCGACTGTGTCGCTATGTGTGTGAACGATATCATTTGCGCAGGAGCAAAGCCTCTTTTCTTCCTCGACTATATCGCTTGCGGAAAAAACTTTCCGGAGAAAATTGCAGATATAGTAAAAGGTGTTGCAGAGGGCTGTGTTCAGTCCGGCGCGGCGCTTATCGGCGGAGAAACTGCAGAAATGCCGGGATTTTATCCTGTTGATGAGTATGATCTTGCAGGCTATTGCACAGGCGTTGTTGATAAATCCAAGATAATCAACAACAAGACGATGGAAGCTGGAGATGTTGTTATCGCGCTTCCGTCAAGCGGCGTACATTCAAACGGCTTCTCTCTTGTTCGTAAGGTTTTCGATGTTGAAAATGCAGATATTACGTCGCCTTGCGAAGAGCTTGGCGGCAAGAGCATCGGCGAAACTCTCCTCACACCGACAAAGATTTACGTAAAGCCTGTTCTTGCGCTTCTTGAAGAAGTTAAGGTGAAGGGGATTTCCCATATCACCGGCGGTGGTTTCTACGAGAATATTCCGAGAAGCATTCCGGACGGACTCGGCGCAAAGATTGATAAATCTGCAGTCCGCATTCTTCCTATTTTTGATCTTATTGCAAAGACCGGTAACATCAGCGAGCGTGATATGTTCAACACCTTCAATATGGGTGTAGGTATGAGTATCGTTGTTCCGAAGGAAGAGGTTGATAAAGCACTTGAAATCCTCCGCGCAAACGGTGAGAATGCATACGTCATCGGCGAAATCGTAAAGTCTGACGAAAAGGTGATTTTATGAGCCGCGCACGTATAGCTGTCCTTGTTTCCGGTGGCGGTACCAATCTTCAGGCTCTTATTGATGCAGAAAAGAAGGGAATAATCAAAAGCGGGAAAATTGAGCTTGTAATATCAAACAAAGAGGGCGCATATGCTCTTGAACGTGCAAAAAAAGCAGATATTGAAACCGCGGTTGTTTCTAAAAAACAGCTCGGAAGTCAGTCTGCGTTTGAAGCCGGTATAATTAAGCTTCTTGATGAGAAAAAGATTGATATTATAGTTCTTGCAGGATTTATGGTAATTCTCAGCGAGGAGTTTACTAAGCGTTACCCGGAGCGGATAATAAACGTTCATCCGTCGCTTATCCCGTCTTTCTGCGGAGAGGGCTTTTACGGGCTCCGTGTTCACGAAGCTGCGCTTTCTTACGGAGTTAAGGTAACCGGGGCGACAGTGCATTTTGTAAACGAAATTCCCGACGGTGGCAAGATAATAATGCAAAAGGCGGTAAGCATCCGCGAGGATGATACGCCGGAGACTCTCCAAAAGCGTGTTATGCGTCTTGCCGAATGGAAAATACTTCCGGCATCTGTTGAGAAAGTCTGTGCCGGGTTAATTTCAAAGTAATTGAGAGGAATGTACATATGAATATATATGAAGTAAATGACATCGTAAAGCAGGTAGAAGGAAATTCCTATGTAGGACGCGGAATTGTCATCGGTAAGAGCGCTGACGGTAAAAAGGCTTGCACTGCTTATTTCATAATGGGAAGAAGTGCAAACAGCCGCAACCGCATATTTACAGAGAAAAACGGCGAAGTTTTTACAGAACCGTCTGATGTTTCAAAGGTGGAAGATCCAAGCCTTATCATCTACGCCGCAATCCGTAAGTTTGAAAACAAGCTTATCGTTACAAACGGCGATCAGACTGATACAATTTATGATTTCATCAAAGAAGGAAAGGGGTTCCGCGAAGCTCTCAACACACGTGAATTTGAACCGGATGCTCCGAATTTCACTCCGCGTATAAGCGGTATGGCAACCTTCCGTGACGGAGATTTCTCATATGAAATGAGTATTCTCAAGAGCATTGATGAGAAGGGCTCTGCCTGCGCACGTTATACCTACGACTATCCGTCAATCGCAGGTCTCGGTCATTTCATTCATACATATGTATGTGACGGAAATCCGATTCCAACATTCCAGGGTGAGCCTGAGCGCGTTATTATCCCTGATGATATTGATGAGTTCACAAACGCACTTTGGAATGCACTTGATGCAGAAAACAAGATTTCTCTCTATGTCCGTTATACTGACCTTGCAAGCGGAAAAGAAGAGAACAGAATGATAAACAAAAATAAATAAGAGGGGATAGACTAAAAATGAAAGAATTTGAACTTAAATATGGCTGTAACCCGAATCAGAAGCCTGCAAAAATCTTTATGAGTGACGGAAGTGATCTTCCGATAGAGATTCTTTCCGGTCGTCCGGGTTTTATAAACTTCCTTGATGCGTTCAACTCATGGCAGCTTGTAAAGGAGCTTAAAGAGGCTCTCGGGCTTCCGGCAGCAACATCCTTCAAGCACGTAAGCCCCACATCCGCAGCGGTCGGTATTCCGCTTTCGGATAAGCTTAAGCGCGCTTGCTTTGTAGATGATGTTGAAGGTCTTGATGAGTCACCCCTCGCTTGTGCTTATGCAAGAGCAAGAGGCACAGACCGTATGTGCTCTTTCGGCGATTGGGTTGCTCTTTCCGATGTCTGTGATGTGACAACTGCAAAAATGATAAAGCGCGAGGTTTCTGACGGTGTTATCGCTCCGGGATATGAGCCGGAAGCGCTTGAAATCCTCAAAACAAAGCGCAAGGGTAACTATAATATTGTAAAGATTGATCCGGACTATGTTCCGCAGGAAGTTGAGCACAAGCATGTTTTCGGTATTACATTTGAGCAGGGAAGAAACAACTTCAAGATTAATCGTGAGCTTCTCGGTAATGTAGTAACTGCAAATAAGGACATTCCCGAAGATGCGCTCCGCGACCTTATCGTTGCGCTTATCACGCTTAAATATACCCAGTCTAATTCCGTTTGCTATGCAGTTGACGGACAGGCAATCGGTGTCGGAGCCGGTCAGCAGTCACGTATCCACTGCACACGTCTTGCGGGAACAAAGGCAGATACATGGTTCTTGCGCCAGCATGAAAAAGTTCTCAACCTTCCGTTCAAGGAAGATATCGGCAGACCTGACCGCGATAATGTAATCGATGGTTATATCAATAAAAATGAAGAAGACGTAACGGCAGACGGAAATTGGGAAAAGTATTTCACCCGCAAGCCCGACCCCTTTACAGCAGAAGAAATGCGTGCATATCTTGACACAATCGACGGTGTGGCGCTTGGTTCCGATGCATTCTTCCCGTTTGCGGATAATATCGACCGCGCGTTTGCAAGCGGCGTAAAGTATATCGCAGAGCCGGGTGGCTCTATCCGTGATGATATCGTCATCGAGTGTTGCGATAAGCACGGTATTGCAATGGCATTTACAGGTATGCGTTTGTTCCACCACTGATAATCGGAGGAAACTTCAATGAAAATTATGGTAGTAGGTGGCGGCGGCAGAGAGCATGCCATCATAAAGAAAATCAAGCTTAATAAGGATGTTACCGAGATATTTGCTCTTCCCGGAAATGGCGGAATGGCAGGGGATGCAACCTGTGTTGATATAGGCGCAAAAGACATTCCTGCAATCGTTGATTTTGCGGTAGAGAATAAAATTGACTATGCAATCGTTGCACCGGATGATCCGCTTGTTCTCGGTGCTGTTGACGCACTTGAAGAAAAGGGAATCCCGTGCTTCGGCCCTCGTGCAAACGCGGCGATAATTGAAGGCAGTAAGGTTTTCTCCAAAAACCTTATGAAAAAGTACAACATCCCGACAGCACAGTATGAAGTGTTTGATAATATGGACGCTGCGCTGGGATACCTTGAAACTGCACCGATTCCGACCGTTGTAAAGGCAGACGGCTTGGCACTCGGTAAAGGCGTTATAATCGCAGAAACAAGAGAAGCTGCCATGGATGCTGTAAAATCAATGATGCAGGATAAAGCCTTCGGAAAGAGCGGCGAGACAATCGTTATCGAAGAATTTCTCACAGGTCCCGAGGTTTCCGTCCTTGCATTCACGGACGGCAATGTGGTTGTTCCGATGGTTTCTTCTATGGATCATAAGCGCGTCGGAGACAACGATACAGGTCTCAATACCGGTGGTATGGGAACTGTTGCTCCTAATCCTTATTATACCGATGCGATTGCAAAGGAATGTATGGAGACTATATTCCTTCCCACAATTAATGCAATGAAAAACGAAGGGAGAACCTTTAAGGGTTGCCTTTACTTCGGGCTTATGCTCACTCCGAACGGTCCTAAGGTTATTGAGTACAACTGCCGCTTCGGTGATCCTGAAACTCAGGTTGTTCTTCCTCTTCTTGAATCCGATCTTCTTACGGTTATGAAAGCTGTTACGGAAGGTAAGCTTTCAGATACAGAGGTCAAGTTCAGCAATAAAAGTGCCTGCTGTGTAATTATGGCATCAAAGGGATATCCGGAAAAGTACGATAAGGGATTTGAAATGACAATTCCGTCTGCAATTTCCGATAAGGTTTATGTTGCGGGAGCAGCGCTTTCTGGCGGAAAGCTTCTCACAAACGGCGGAAGAGTTCTTGGCGCGACGGAAATCGCGGATACACTTGAAAGCGCAATCGAAGGCGCATACAAGCTTGTTTCAGAGATAAGCTTTGAAGGGGCATACTATCGCCGTGATATCGGCGCTAAAGCACTTCGTGCAAGGGAGGAAAAGTAAGTATGGTATACAGAGTATACGTAGAGAAGAAAAAAGAGCTTGCTAATGAGGCGCGTGCACTTCTTTCCGATGCAAGAACGCTTCTCGGTATAAAAAGTCTTACAGATGTTCGCGTTATAAACCGTTATGATGCGGAAAATATATCGGAGGAGCTTTTTAACTATGCAAAGCAGACTGTTTTCTCAGAACCGCAGCTTGATATAGTTTCTGAAGATATTAATGTTTGCTCTTGCGATGCATCTGTTTTCGCAGTTGAACCGCTTCCGGGGCAGTTTGACCAGCGTGCTGATTCTGCGGCACAGTGCATTCAGATAATCTCGCAGGGAGATCGCCCGCTTATTCGTACAGCAAAGCTTTATGCTTTATACGGCAATCTTACGGATTCAGATGTTGCAGAGATTAAAAAATATGTAATCAACCCCGTTGAATCAAGAGAGGCGGAGCTTGCAAAGCCTGAAACTCTAAAGGTTGAATATGATATTCCCACAGAAGTAAAAACTCTCGATGGCTTTATTGAGCTTGACAGAGCGGGGCTTGAAGCTTTCGTTTCCGAATACGGTCTTGCAATGGATGCAGACGATATTGAGTTCTGTCAGAACTACTTTAAAACAGAAGGCAGAAATCCGACCATTACGGAAATCCGTATGATAGATACATATTGGTCTGACCATTGCCGTCATACAACCTTCCTCACAACCATTGACAGTGTCAAGTTTGAGGATGCGCTTTTGCAGAAGACATATGATGAGTATATGGATACGCGCCGCGCTCTCGGCAGAACAAAGCCTATATGCCTTATGGATCTTGCGACAATCGCCGTAAAGCATCTTCGTGCAAACGGAAAGCTCGACAAACTTGATGAGTCAGAAGAGATCAATGCTTGTACGGTTAAAATCGAGGTTGAGGTTGATGGCGAAAAAGAGCCGTGGCTTCTCCTCTTCAAAAACGAAACCCACAACCATCCGACGGAAATTGAGCCGTTCGGCGGTGCGGCAACCTGTATCGGAGGTGCCATTCGTGACCCGCTTTCCGGTCGCTCGTATGTATACGGCGCTATGCGCGTAACGGGTGCGGCTGATCCGCTGAAGCCTGTAAGCGAAACGATAAAGGGTAAGCTTCCTCAGCGTAAGATTGTAACAACTGCTGCTGCAGGATATTCTTCTTACGGTAACCAGATTGGTCTTGCAACAGGTATCGTTGATGAAATCTTCCACGATGGCTATGCTGCAAAGCGTATGGAAATCGGTGCGGTTATTGCGGCAGCTCCGCAGAAGAATGTACGTCGTGAGCGCCCGGAGGCGGGGGATATCGTCATTCTTCTCGGCGGAAGCACAGGGCGTGACGGTTGCGGCGGCGCAACAGGTTCTTCAAAATCTCACACAGCAGAGTCTCTTGAAACCTGCGGTGCAGAGGTGCAGAAGGGTAATGCGCCAGAAGAGAGAAAGCTCCAGCGTCTTTTCAGAAACGAAGAAGCAAGCCGGATGATCAAGCGTTGTAATGACTTTGGTGCAGGCGGTGTTTCCGTTGCAATCGGTGAGCTTGCCGACGGTTTGGAGATTAACCTCAATGCAGTTCCGAAGAAATACGATGGACTTGACGGCACAGAGCTTGCAATAAGCGAGTCTCAGGAGCGTATGGCAGTTGTTGTTGAGGCAAAGGATGTTGATGCATTCCTTGCGCTTGCAGATAAAGAAAATCTTCAGGCTTGCCCGGTTGCCGTTGTTACGGAGCTTCCGCGCCTTGTAATGCATTGGAACGGCAAGAAGATAGTTGATATAAGCCGTGAATTCTTAAATTCCAACGGCGCAGAAAAGCATATCGACGTTTCTGTTGCAAAGCCTGCTCTTTCCGACAAGAAGATTTCCGGTTCATTTACGGATAATTATAAGAAGATAGCAGCTGATCTTAACATCTGCTCAAAGCGCGGTCTTTCCGAGCGCTTTGACTCTACTATCGGCGCAGGCACGGTTCTTATGCCGTTTGGCGGAAAGAATCAGCTCACTCCCATTCAGGCAATGGTGCAGAAGATTTCCGTTGAAAAGAAGCATACGGATGATTGCTCATTTATGTCTTGGGGCTATAATCCCTTCCTCACAGAGCAGAGCCCGTATCACGGCGCATATATGGCTGTTGTAGAGTCTGTATGTAAGCTCATTGCAACAGGCGCAGACTTTAATGATGTTTATCTCACATTCCAGGAATATTTTGAAAAACTTGGCCGTGATGCAAAACGCTGGGGCAAGCCGCTTGCGGCTCTTCTTGGAGCGTTTAAGGCACAGAAGGAGCTCTCTATCGGCGCAATCGGCGGTAAGGACTCTATGAGCGGTTCGTTTGAGAATCTTGATGTTCCGCCCACGCTTGTTTCCTTTGCGGTAACTACGGGTAAGGTATCGGACGTTGTTTCTCCGGAGTTTAAGAAAGCAGGAAACAAAGTTTTCCTTATCACTCCTGAGTTTGATGAAAATAATCTCCCGAAGACTGAATCACTTCTCAAAGTATTTGATACCGTAACTGCTCTTATGAGAAGCGGAAAGATTGTTGCCGCTTACACTCCGGGTATCGGAGGAATTGCAGAAGCAGTTATGAAGATGGCATTCGGTAACGGTCTTGGTGTTGATTTTGCAGCAGATGTAACCGTAGAAAAGCTCTTTGACTATAGCTACGCTTCGTTTGTTGTAGAAGCCATCGAGGATATCCCGGGTGCAACATTAATCGGTACTGTAACCGATAAGAATGCACTTTCTCTCGGAGGGGAGAGCGTCTGCCTTACAGAGCTTCTCGGAGTATACGAAGATAAGCTTGAAAGTGTTTACAGCTGCAACATTCCCGATAGCAAAACACCTATGCAGAACTTTGAATATAAGGCTTCCGAGTGGAAAGCACCGGCAGTAAAGTGCGCAAAGCCGAAGGTTCTTATTCCGGCATTCCCGGGAACAAACTGTGAGTTTGACTCCGCAAAGGCTATGCGCGATGCGGGGGCTGAGCCTGAGATTATCGTTATCAGAAACCTCACCTCCGACGGCATTCGCGAGAGCGTTGAAAAGTTCGCAAATGAGCTTAAAACTGCACAGATGATATTCATTCCGGGCGGATTTTCCGGCGGTGACGAGCCTGACGGAAGCGGTAAGTTCATAACTGCGTTCTTCCGCAATGCGGCAATAAAGGAAGGCGTACACGACCTTCTTGACAACCGTGACGGTCTTATGTGCGGTATCTGTAACGGCTTCCAGGCTCTTATAAAGCTCGGTCTTGTTCCGTACGGTAAGATCATTGATACAGATGAGAACTGCCCGACTCTTACATTCAACACAATAGCTCGTCACCAGTCGAGAATTGTAAGAACAAGAGTTGCATCGAACAAGTCACCGTGGCTTGCGCTCACAAATGTCGGGGATGTATATACCGTTCCGATTTCTCACGGCGAAGGTCGTTTCCTTGCAGACGAAGCTCTTATCAAGGAACTGGCAAAGAACGGTCAGATTGCAACTCAGTATGTTGACTTTGATGGCAACGCAACAAGCGATGTTCACTTTAACCCCAACGATTCCATGTATGCTATCGAGGGTATCACGTCACCTGACGGCAGAGTGTTCGGTAAGATGGGACACAGTGAGCGTAAAGGCAGTGGGCTTTACAAAAACGTACCGGGTAATTATGATATCCGTATGTTCGAGTCTGCGGTAAAGTACTTTAAATAAGCCTTTTGGAGGAATGACAAATGGCATTCAAATCAGACATTGAAATAGCCCAGAGCTGCGAAATGCGTCCTATAGGCGAAATTGCGGCAAAGGCTCACGTGGATGAAAAATATATTGAGCAGTACGGCAGATATAAAGCGAAAATCGACCTCGCGCTTCTTAATGAAACGAAGCGTGAGGACGGTAGACTTGTTCTTGTAACGGCAATAACGCCTACTCCTGCAGGCGAGGGAAAGACCACCACAACGATCGGCCTGGCTGATGGTCTTGCAAGAATCGGTAAGGATGTCACCGTTGCGCTCCGTGAACCGTCTCTCGGTCCCGTTTTCGGTCTCAAGGGCGGCGCGGCAGGTGGCGGATACGCTCAGGTTGTTCCCATGGAAGATATAAACCTTCACTTTACGGGAGACTTCCACGCAATAGGTGCGGCAAATAACCTTCTTGCCGCGATGCTTGATAACCATATTCATCAGGGCAACGCTCTCGGAATTGATCCGAATAAGATTACATGGCGTCGTTGCGTAGATATGAACGACCGGGAACTTCGCAACATCGCAATCGGTCTTGGTGGCGCGAAAAACGGAGTAACCCGCGAGGATGGCTTTGATATAACCGTTGCAAGTGAAATTATGGCAGTTCTGTGCCTTGCAAGCTCTGTTTCAGACCTTAAGGCACGTCTGGCAAGAATTATTGTCGGTTATACTTATGACGGAAAGCCCGTAACTTGCGGTGAGATAAACGCACACGGTGCCATGACAGCTCTTTTAAAGGATGCGCTCAAGCCAAATCTTGTGCAAACTCTTGAAGGTACACCTGCGTTTGTCCACGGTGGACCGTTTGCGAATATTGCTCATGGCTGTAACTCTGTTATGGCGACGAAAATGGCTCTCAAAATGGGTGATTACACCGTTACGGAAGCAGGTTTCGGTGCAGATCTCGGCGCGGAAAAATTCCTCGACATCAAGTGCCGTGTGGCAGGGCTCACTCCGAGTGCGGTAGTTGTTGTCGCAACTGTCCGTGCGCTCAAGATGCATGGCGGAAGAGCGAAAACAGAGCTTGCAAATGAAGACATTCCGGCATTGGAAAAGGGAATTCCGAATCTTCTTCGCCACGTCTCGAATATAAAGAATGTCTATAAGCTTCCTTGTGTCGTTGCGGTTAACCGTTTTCCGACCGATACGGATGCTGAGATTGATTTTATAATAAAGAAGTGTCGTGAGCTTGGCGTAAATACCGTCCTTTCTACGGTTTGGGCGGATGGCGGCAAGGGCGGTGAAGAGCTCGCACGCGAGGTTGTTCGCCTCTGTGAAGAAGAAAAGGGCGACTTCACCTTCAGTTATGATACGGAATCTTCAATTGAAGAAAAAATCGAGGCAATAGTTAAGAAAGTCTATGGCGGAGACGGAATATCTGTTCTTCCTGCGGCAAAGAAACAGATTGATGAGCTTGAAAAACTCGGTCTCGATAAGCTGCCGGTTTGCGTTGCAAAAACCCAGTACAGCTTCTCGGATGACCCGACAAAGCTCGGTGCGCCGGAAGGCTTCACGGTAACGGTCAGAAATGTTAAGGTTTCCGCCGGCGCAGGATTTATAGTAGTCCTCACCGGAGATATAATGACAATGCCGGGGCTTCCTAAAGTGCCTGCTGCAGAGCGTATTGACGTAGACGCAGACGGCAAAATAACCGGATTATTTTAAAACTGAAAAAAGTGTTTGTAAAAAGCATCCGTGATGTGTGGTTTTCATACATCACGGATGCTGCTTATTTTAAATGTTTAAGCTTTGCTGTTACTTATTTGTTCGTCGGGAATGTTATGGTATGTGTAAGGGTTTCCTGCTCATAGGGTTTCAGAGTTCTTATGCGATATTTTTGAGATAAGTCGCACGGAGTGTATTCGTCAAAATCCCATGTACCACACCATGGCTCTATGCAGATATACTCTGCTCTTGCCCCTTTTCTTGTCCAACAGACAAGTGTGTCAAATCCTGGAAAAGAAATATGAATTTCATCACTGGTTCTGTCGTCGCGAAGCGCAATACCTTGGGATTTAAAATCAAGGAAATCCAACTCGTTATCAGCGAAAAAATCATAATCAAGTTTTATTTCGCGTTCATTTTTTAAATAAGGAACAAGCTTTTTGCAAATATGTCCGCATTCATCTCTAAACTGTGCGTAGCGTTCTATTGTTTCCGGTTCATCAAAAACGAGCGTATAGTTATCAATACCGCCGGGGCAGGCGTAACCTTCGTGAGAACCTGCAGAGTAATACATATTTTTTTTTGACTTATTTTTTGTTATGTATTCTTGACAAAGCTTATTGCCGTCCAGTGTGAAACGTATTCTGAACTCGAAATCAAACGGATACTGACTTAATGTGTAGCTGTTTGATTTTAAAAGCATTGTTATGCTACACGCGGTTTGGCTTTCAACTTCAAATTCGCATTTGGAAGCAAATCCATGGGCTTCCATATAATATTCTTTTCCATCAAGTGTGTATTTGTTATCCTTCAATGTGCTGACTATTGGAAACAGTACAGGGGCATGCTCTGACCATTCCGGACCGCCTTGCCAGAGAAACTCCTTGCCGGATTTGTGTTTAATTGAAGTAAGCTCTGCTCCGTATGTATTTATCAATACCGTGAGCTTATTGTTTTTTATTGAGAGCATCGGCATGGTGGTTTTTCCTCTTTTGTTCGGATGGTTGTATGTTTAGAAAGCTATACTTTATAATTGTTATTATTTTTGTTTACTTCGTATCAGGGAAGTGCTTTGTTACATTCTCAAAACTACGTTTCAGGCAATCAAATTCGTTTTCGTTATAACAGCGATCTTGTTCGACAAGCATATATTCACAACCTGCTTCGGAAAGAACGTTTATATATGAATCATAATCAAGTTTTCCTTCATAGATTGGGCGGAGATATACGCGCTCTTCCTCAATTCCTGCCGGGATTTCATCAAGATAATCTTTCAAATGAATGCGCGAAAGTCTGCCGCTGAGCTTCTTGATGAGAGTAACGACATCAACACCCGCCCACGCAGCCCAACCGAGGTCGAGTGTAAAGTCTATGGAATCCTCCGGGAAATCCTCAAGAATGCGATCTATAACGCTTGTTTTTGCAAATGCACCCTGAAATTCCTGATAATGATTATGAAAATGAAGCTTTGCACCAAGGTCACGAATCTGTTTCGCTATCGGTACAAATTTTTCACGGAATGGCTCATATCTGTCCTCAAAGCCTTGTTCTCCGTCGGTTGCGGGCATGCCGCCGATTCCTATATTTCGGCAATCGAATATCGCATGTTTTTTTACTATCTGCTCAATGTCTCCATTGATAAGGCTTTTTGGCGGAATATGAGTGAGAACACATTTTAGATTGTTTTTTAAAAGCTCATCGCGAAGCCACTCCGGCTCATAAGGACATGTACCGGAAACCTGAACGGATTTATATCCAATATCTGCTACTTTTTTTAGCGTTTTTGAAAAATCCTCAAGATTTGTTGTGTGATTATGTACTGTGTAAAGCTGTGCTCCGATTTGCATTGTTTATACCTCCCGTAAAATTTAAGTTTAATCGTTATTTTTCCATTCTTCCTTCTGTGTACCGTGCGGCTCTTGCACGCTCCATATAGTTATCTAAAAGCTCAATCTCAAATTCTTTTATCATATCCATGGCGGATATGCCGTCAAGTTCACTTGTGATAAGTACCGAGCCGAGATATCCGGGATCGTATATCGTTACGCCTTTTCCGTATTTTTTCTTCAAATGCTCGAACTTTTCTGCGTTATAGTCGATGTGCGCAACGGCGTAGTCGAGGTTTATCTTGTGAGTAATAAAGGGAAGATAGGTAGAACTTTTTGCTTCTTCATAGCCGAGTGGATTCCATATGTTGCAGGGGAGCCCTTGGACACCTACAGCACCGACGAAATATGAGCGGCAACTGTATGCCCAGTGCTGCTGTACGTGTCCGCCGTGGAACATAGAACAGAAAACAATAAGCTCAGGCTTTGATTTTTTGTATTTTTCCAGAAGCTCGGGGAAGTTTAAATCAAAGCAGGTAACACCGGCAACGGTTCCGAAATCCATTTTAATAATAGGTGCATCTTTTCCGTATAGAATACCGCTTTCTGTGTTTTCTTCGATAACAAGGTGGTTTTTGTTGTATACTCCACGGACTTCGCCCTCTCTGCCGATAAAAACAGTAGAGTTGCGGAGTGCTCCGTCTTCTGCGTGGAGAACAGCGGAATAGGCAATGTTCACGCTGTTTTGCCTCGCTTTTTCCTGCATTTTCTCAAGAATGGCGTTTCCGCGTGCTTTATAGTAATCCCTTTGTTGTGTGCGCGAAAGCCCTGCCGGGCGGTCACAGCATTCGTTCAATACTATGAAATCCGGTTCATCGTATAAAACCTTGTCTATCCACGAGTTGAGATGCTCCCACACACCAATTACCATATCCTCATATGATGTTTTTTTTGGAAATTCCATCGGTTTAAGACCAAGTGTGCCTACTTTTACATAACGTGCCATTATATGAGTGCTCCTATGCATTGAAAATTTAACTTTATCATACAAAGTTTTCTGTATTATACATCATTCTGACTTTGTCTGTCAATCCCTAAAATAAAAAAACGTCGGCAAAAATAATTACCGACGTTTTTTTATTGGGGATTTACTCTGATTCGTTGCTTAGCTTTGAGAAGTGTAGGAACATCGCTTCGTGGAACATATCGTAATCATGCAGTTTCAGCGCATCTAAAATTCTTGAATGGTTTTTAATCGTTCTGTTGATGTGGTGTGGCTTTGCTTTACATTCAATGTAACGGTCGTAGCCCCAGAAAAGATCTAAAATTGCAGATGCGAGCGGGTTGCCTGCGTGTTGGAACAGTATGCTGTGGAACATGGCGTCGGCACGGAGGAATGCAACGGAAAGCTTTGAGTTTTCTATATTTTTCTTTTCGTTGCGCATAACCTCAACTTGTGCCTCTAAAAGGGAGAGCTGTTGGTTGTCAATTGTGTCAAAAGCCTGCCTTATTAAACCCATTTCGAGGATTTTTCGCGTTTCACCGATGCATTTTGCGAGGTTTTCGTCGTCCTCCTGGTTAAGCTGCATCATGAGCCCGGAAAAGCTCAGCTCTGAGCGCGGTTTGCATATCGTGATGCCTATTCCGGGGTGAGAGGTGATAACGCCGGTTATCTCGAGTGACTTTATCGCTTCACGAAGAACGCTTCGTCCAACGCCGAACATTTGCGTCATTTCGGCTTCTGTCGGAAGCTTGTCACCCGGGTTTAAATTATTGTCCTTTATGTAATTGCATATTTCGTCGTAAATTTTTATATAAAGCTTTTTTTGTCTTGTGGGTTTTTCTGTCTGATTGTTTTGCATTGATCGTTCTCCTGGTATTTTCTTTTTTATATATGTAGTATTTTATACCACACTTCGGAAAAAGTCAAGAGAGGGTATAAACTTTATAAGACAAAATGAAAAATTCCTGCAATTTCCTATTGACAAGCAACAGGTGGATGTGTATAATAAAAATAGACTTTGTATGACAAAGTGTGAAACTTTTGGAAAGAGGTCATTAGATGAAACAGGTTAGCAAAGGTTTTTATACTGCTATGGGCACTCCGCTTAACGCAGACGGAACGGTTTGTGAAAAGGGCCTTCGTGCTCATATAGAAAACCAGATTGAAAACGGCGCGGCGGGCGTGTTTATAATGGGAACAATGGGCTGCCAGCCGGCAATTAAAACAAGTGAATATGCTAAAATTGCCCGCATCGCATCCGATACGGTTAAGGGCAGATGCTCTCTTCTTATCGGCGCTATGGATAATTCTATTGCACGTGTACTTGACCGAATAGAGGCTCTTCGCGGTTGTGACCTGACGGGCGTTGTGCTCACAACTCCGTTTTTCTTCCCGTGTGAGGGAGAGCTTCTTGTAAACTTCTTTACGCAGATTGCAGATAAGTCGGAATTTCCGATATACCTCTACAATCAGCCGTCTGTCACAAACAATATGATAACGAATGCAGACCTTGCTGTTCTTGCAAAGCATCCGAATATCAAGGGAATAAAGACTGCGGATATATCACATGTGAGATACATAAAGGCAAACCTTCCGGATTTTGAGGTGCTTTACAGTCATTCGGATTTGTATGCGTCTGCGGCAGCGCTCGGCGTGGATAAGTTCCTTGAAGGTATGTTCTGCGCGACGCCGAAGAACGCAAAAATTGTTGCAGATGCTTTTATCGCAGGCGATGTAAAGGCTGCAAACGAAGCACTGCAGAAAATACTTAAGCTTCGTGATTTTTATATCACGGCAGGCATCAACCCGTGCCTTACAAAGAGCCTTAACCTTCTCGGAATAGAAGGGAACTGCAATCTTGACTTTGAACCGGAAATTTCGGAGGTGGCCGGCAAAAAGGTTGAAGAGATAATGCGCGAAATAGGCGAAATATAAAAGAAACTTTCCGAAAAGGAAATTTACATATATAAATTCATTTTATATTTTTGGAGGAGATTGACAATGAAGAAAAAAATATTATCTCTCGCAATAGCAATATGTATGGTAGCAACACTGCTGCCGAGCATGGTACTCACCGCCGGTGCAGAAGATACAACCACTACAGCTTCTTTAACAGGTACGGAGTACAGACTTCTCTATACCTTCAACACCAATGTTGATGGATATACTGATGGAACTGAACACACCGACGAAAATCCGATTGACGACGCTATCGGCTTTGAGGATACAAAAGGAATGTGGTCAGGGTTTGCGGAGGCAGATAGCAACTTCCAGCCTCAAATCAAGGGCGGAGGCTTGTACATTCCTACCAAAAAAAACACTACGTGGTATGCTTTGAAAATCAGAGTTCCTATTACAAATTATTATACAGTGACCTTTGTTAAATATGAGCAAAAAAATACCAATACAACCTACGGCGTGGGAAATGTATATTTTCTCAAAGAAACCGATGCGTATAAAACGCTTGATAACACAAATATAGCAGATGCACTTGAGACCGGGGATAAGCTTTTTGAGAGTGTTAATTACGTTGGAAATACTACAGCAACATATGCATTGGGCGGAACAAAATATAATCAATATCTTGAAGCCGGAGAATATATTGTCATATTTAATGCAACAAATCCTAATGAAGCAGCAGCTGAGGGTGCAGAGGATGCATATCGCCAGTCACCTGCATATATAGTCCTTTCAACTGCAAATGCCGCAAACACAAAGGCTACTTTGACAAAAGATACTAAAATATATACCGGTACGGTTACTCTTGACAAAGTCGAGCTTGAGATTGGCGGAGAACAGGCTCATGCGACAACTGCTGTTTACTCCGTCGCCGATGGGTATTCCGGAGTAAGAAGCTTCGCACACAACAAAACACTCGTTACAACCGGTATCACCTTCAAAAGTTCCAAGGAAAGCGTCGCTACAGTTGACTCTGATGGGAATATAACTGCGGTAGGACCGGGAACTACTGAAATTACCGCAATACTTACTGATGGCACATACGGCAGCACAATTCCTGCAACGCTTACTGTTACAGCTCCGGAAGAAGATCAGCAGTTTGCTGAAGAATTCGGAGAGGGTACATATGAAACAGACAGCACACCGGCGTTTATTGCTCCGACAGAGGGAAAAGCAACCACAACGGTAAATACATACACAGCCGTTATCGGAGGAACAAACAGCACTGTAACTAAGCATACCGTTAACCTTGGTGAAGAGTTCTCAATAACAGCAGACGAAAAGGATTCTGACGGAAACGTATTCCGTTACTGGGCATTAGGACTTTTTGAAAACAAAAAGGTTCTCACAAGAGAAAGAACCCTCAAATTTATGCCGACTGTTGAGAGCAAGCACGTAATCGCTGTCTACGAACCGGAAAACGGCGAAACGGTTACCGGTGAAAGCTTCTACAACGCAAACGGTCAGCTTCTCACAGATGTTAAGATAACTGATAATAAAATGCCGCCGCTTCCGTCAATGACGGGATATGGAACTGCTTCTGCTTGGGTGCAGTATGGCACAGACGAAGAGTTTGCTGAAGGCGCAGACGCTCCGACAGAGAATAAGATGTTCGTTGCAAAGTATGCCGAGCCGACAACGACTTATGCAATTAATGTTGTAAATGGAACCAAAACCGGAAACGTCAGCTACACTTACGGCGAAGAAGTAACCTGCACGGCAACCGTTCCGGACGGCAAAGTTTTCAAGTGCTGGACAAAGACCGTGGGAGATGTAACCCGCATTATAAGCCTTGATTCGACATACACCTTCAACGTATGGGAAAAATGCACGCTTACGGCTGTGTTTGCTGATAAAACGCCGGTATTCACCGGAGATAAATTCAGCATCATTCTCAGAGAAATGACAGAAAAAGTCGGTGACAACACTGCATATATGGCAGAGTTTGTAGGTCTTGGCGATGCAGTTGAAAAGGGAATTCAGTTTGGAACAAAGCGCGTTGCAATGACAACGGATGCAGCACAGTTTACGGCTGTAAATGATATTAATGGTGTTGTTGACGCAAATGTTAAAGGCTACGCAATTCTTCCTGATGGCACGGTAATTTACGATAAATAACATTCCTTACGAAGGGCAAGGGCAGATGCCCTTGTCCTTCACGACTAAAAAACAGGAGAAAAACTATGAATAAACGTCTCATTTCATTTATTCTATCAATATGTATGCTACTGTCGCTGCTTCCGGCAGGCACGCTTTTCGCCGGAGCAGAAGATGAGAGTTATATATACGAACTAAGCTATGCAAAGCATTATTCAATAAACCCTGCTGCTTATGATGCTACTGCTGATAAAGCAAAAATAAAGTCATTGACATTTGAAGACGATACAATAGCTGCATATAAAGCAGATAGTAATGTTTATAATGCGTTAATAAGAAAAACACCCCGGTTTGACATATATCTGCAGACAACTCCGTCCGAGAGCGTTGGCTCATGGATTGCTCTGGATATAGAGCTCGAGAAGGATGGTCTTTACACTTCAAAATATGAGCCGTACAACCAAGGCGGTGCAGGTATGGTTGGCGATGTTTATCTGCTTCCTTACAGCACAAATTTATCAGATATAACATCCGCAATTTCAACAGGAACTAAAATCGCCTCCGGCGTGGATTATTCCGTAAAATCATCCGCGCAAACAAAAACGCAGCTTTATCTCGAAAAAGGAAAACATACTTTACTTATTTACTGCACGGGCAGCGGCAGTAAAACAGACGGTACAAAAACTCGTTTTTATATGTCGTTCAAGCAGTTCTCGCTTGAATGGAACGGAATGCCGAGCACTAAAAACTCACTTGTGCCGGAGAAGGCACGCATAACAGCAGGAGAAACAACTGCCCTAACGGTTACGGACAGCAACGGCAAGGAGCTTTCTGTCTCAGAAATAAAAGAAATGAGCTCATCTGATGAGGAAATAGCAACAGTTGATGCGGCTTCAATGACTGTAACCGCAGGCAGCAAGACCGGCAACGCAAAAATATCCGCAAAGCTTGTTGCAGACGGAAATGAATGTGAAGCTGTTGGTTCGGTACGCGTTATAAACGAGAAAAATTCCGGAGCATCGGTTAAGGCAACTCTTGACGAAAGGCTCTCAACATGGGTAAACCCCGGATATTACAGAGATCCTAATCCGTATTACGATACAGCGACAACGGATAAGAATAGGCTGGCAAATGCAAAAAATGACATCGCCGGCTTTGAAACAGGTGATGGGATTACCGCCGAGTATACAGATGGCTGGAGCTGGTACGGCGACAGCGTGAAGAAGCACGACTGCAAGGCGTTTTTACAGGGCAACGGAGACTATCTGCGCTTTGATATGGGGCTTGACGATTGGTGTGCGTTTAAAATCAATGTGCCGGCAGCGGGTCGTTACCGTACGGTTTTAAATCACAGCGCCGCGGCTCCGTGTGCAAACGGTACGGTGTATCTTATCCCTGTTCCGGGTGACGGAGAAAAGGTAGAGGATTATCTTACCGATGCATATAAAGTGGGGGGCTTTGAGAATTACGATCCGGATATTGCATCGGCAGTCAATGAGGGTGCTTACAGAACTGATGTTCTGGACTATGCCTATGCTGACTATGCCGGAGAGCATCTTATTGTATTTGTAAAAACAGAAGCCCCGGGTCCGAAAAGTAGATACATATATGTGAATGATATATCATTCAGCGGAGCAAGTCCCGTCATTTCCATCGTCACTGAAAGTGACCGCGCAATAAATATCGGCGATACTTTTACATTTGATAAGAGTATTATATCGTGGGAGGCTGAGCTTTCTGACTACACGGAGAATTCAGTTATGAGTTTTGAAAGCCTCACGGAAGATGTTCTAACTGTTTCTGAGGACGGAACGGTTACTGCAGTGGGAAACGGCACCGGTAGAATCAAGGTTACCGTAACATATGCAGGAACAGAATTTTCTGATATTTATCAGGTTATAGTAGGCTCCGGAAAAACACGTCGCAGCTTTTATTCCGAAGAAATGATAAACAATGCTGTAAGCAACTTCAAGCGCTTTGACTGGGCAAAAAAAGAGCGGGATGATGTTGTTGAAGAGGCGGATAAGCTTCTTCTTAACGGGATAGATACGTTGTATAACCTTATAACCTCTCAGGAGCTTCCGCGTTCAAACACGGTGGCGTTCCGAAAAAATGATACAGGGCAGTATACCTGTGTTTATTGCGACGCTCAGCTTAATAAGCTCGGTCACGGAACAACACAGCCGTTTATAATGGATATTTTTGCACGTCCGTGGAAAATTCAGTGTCCTGAGTGCAAGCGTCTTTTCCCATCGAATGATTTTGGAAGCTTTTATGAGCTCGGAATTTCCTCGAACGGAAACTGGAGCTATATGCAGGCACTGCAGAAGCACCATGAAAAGTTTGTCTGTGCAAGCGGCTCTTCCTGCGAATGTATTGCGCCGCAGGAAGGACGCGGAAGTGATGAGTGGAACAGATACTATGGTTACGGAAAGGGATATCTGAAAAACGAGTATTACAGTGAAGTAGGAACTTCGCTCGGTGTTGCACCGGAAGAAGTTGATCGCTGGGCGGTGGATGACGGCTGGGGGTATGAATATGAATATACTCTTGCAACGGGCACCGTAGAAAAGCGATGCGAGCCATTCATTGCATTTTATAATTACCGTCTGTGGCAAAAGTACATAAAGGATGCAATTGAAAATCTTTCGTTTGCATATCTTTATACCGGTGAAGAAAAATACGGCAGAGCAGGCGCTGTTATGCTCGACAGAATTGCCGATGTGTTCCCTGAGTTTGACACAACGGAGTGCGGTGCCCAAACTAAATTTGCCGTAGGTGACGGAAACTCAAGCTATCTTGTACCGAATTCCCAGACAGGTAAGAATGATACTGTGTATAAAAGCCAGGGGAAAATACTCGGTAGACTTCATGATGCAACTCTTGCACAATCTATAGTGGTTACATATGATGCGCTTTTTCCGATATTCGAGGATGAGTGGGTTATAGATTATCTTGCGGAGAAGGCGCGCCTCTACGACATGGAAAATAAGAAGGATTCTGCGGCAAAAATACGCTCAAATATCGAAAACAATTATTTCCGAGAGATATTCGATGCTATATGCGAATGGAGAATAAGCGCAAACTTCGGCGTTACGGAAAAGCTGTTGGTAGAGATGGCAATAGTGCTTGATACATTGCCGGAAACTGAGGACTGGATAAACTTCATGTTTAAAACCGGCGGACACAAAAGCACCCAGGGCAGAGTGGATAACTACGGTTTTGCTTATGACGGAGGAAATGCCGGAATTCAGATTATGAACAAGGTTGATCGTGACGGACAAGGATACGAGGCGGCGCTGGCATACAATATTTCTATGGCAACAAATGTTTCGTCAATATGTGAGTCCCTCGGGAATTACTACAGAGTGTCGGAGCTTGAGCTTGCAGACGATTCAAACATTCTTGAAAATCCGAAATTCCGCAGAATAATGGCCGCTCCGCTTGATATAATCCTTTGTTCAAACACGGCACCAAATGTCGGCGACCACGAAACCTATGGAAAAGCATATACAGGACTTACCCTTCCGTTACTTCTCCGTATGTACACATTCTTTGAGGATGAGCCGGAACGTCGGGAAATAGTTGCAAAGCTTATATATCAGACTAACGGAAAGAAAACAGACGGGTTGTATACAAGCATATTTGATGCTGAACCGGAAGAAATTGTGTCTGACATAGATGAATTGTCCAAAAACGGATTTGATATTGTCCTTCCAAGCAGAGACTTAACAGGCTACGGACTCGCTGTTCTCCGCGGCGGTGACTGGATAAATTCAGCGGATAAAGTAACAAACGTAAATAACCAGTATGATTATTATTTGTGGTATGGTGATAACAAAACAAGCTCCCATTATCACTTTGATAAGCTCTCACTCGGATTCCATGCATACGGTTTGCCTGTAGGCGATGATATCGGTGAGCCGGTGAACAAAACAAACGGTGATCCATACAGATTTGAAGTTGCCAAGCACACGGTTTCCCATAACACAGTAATGGTAAATGATGCATCGCAAGGCGCATGGCAGTATGGAAACCCACGTCATTTTGATTCTGCAGAAATGGTGCAGCTTACTGACGTAGAAGCTCCTGAGGTTTATTCTGCGCAGGGAGTTGAAGAATACCGCAGAACACTCGTGAGTGTAAAGGTAGATGAGAGCATTGCATATGCTGTTGACTTTTTCCATGTAAAAGGCGGTAATGACCATCTGTATTCATTCCACGCTCTCGGTCGGGAAGCTGAATTGAGTGACAATCTTGAATTTGTAAAGCAATCAGATTCAGAGACAGGTGAATACATCGGTTCATACCAAGGTGTAGATAAACTTTGGGGAGGCAGCAACCAAAACGGCGATGCGGATGGTCATGGCACATATAGCTGGTTTGGCGAAGTTGACAGAGTAAATTCTCCTGAAAACGCAGATGTGTTCAGTATGGATTGGAAAATAGACGATCATTGGAAGGTTCTTACTCCACAACAAAAGAATTTGCATGTGCGCTTGACGATGATTAACAGCAGTCCGTTATCGGAAATTACTGCAACATCGCTTATTCCTCCACAAGTAAAAGGAGCAATGGATAAAACTCGTTATCTTTTTGCGCGTCGTACATCTCAGGACGGTGCTGCGCTTGATACACTCTTTACTGCTGTTGTAGAGCCGTATAAAAACGAACGCTATATTACGGATATCGAACAGGTAACTGTTGAAAGAGCAGACGGAACCCCTGTTTCAAACGACGAAGTAAAGGCTGTTAAGGTTACGCTTGCAGAAAGCGGTCGTGAGGATTATATTGTATACGCGAAAGATAATTCTGTAGAATATAAAGTTTATTATAGTACCGAAGACGGAGATAAGAACTTCGTATTTTGCGGATTTGTCGGCGTTGTTTCTGTGAATCGCGGAGAAATAATTTACACTTATATAAATGACGGCACCGCGATAGCAGACAAAAAAGAACTTGTTTCCGAATATGCCGGAAGCGTGTCAGGATTTCAAACTGACAACTCAACCGATAATTTTGTTGATGTTGAATTTATCTCCCGTCCGGAAGAGATTTCGTCTCTTGTCGGCAGATATATCTATATCAACAACAATTCGGATGCAAACGGAGCTTATCGCATAGAGTCTGTATCTGAGATTGACAATGGTATTCGCCTCAACATCGGGGACACAACGCTTATAACCGGTTATAAAGATGTTTATGATTTCAAAAAGGGATACGACTATAATGTATCCGCTACAAATGAGTTCATTATTCCTATGAGTTATGAGATGGATAATTCTCCAGAATTCACTCCGCTTTCGGATAATATAACAACCTCGGCAGGAAGCTCAATAAGCGTACCGTTGAATGCAACAAGCGAGGTTGGTGAAGCAATAGCTTATAAGGCAGTGCAGCTTCCTCGCGGCGCAAGTCTCGACACAGAAACGGGTGAGATTAAATGGAAGCCGGATTCTTCTCAGGTTGGTAACAATGTAGTTATAGTAAAGGCTATTGATGAGATGGGACGTGAGGATAGCATAAGCTTCAATATAACCGTTTACGGTGCGACAACCGGAAAGCCATCTGATACAACGACCGAAACACCATCCGCGGGAAATGAAGGATCCTCCGGCGGCGGAGGTGGAGGAGGTGCCGCACCGGACAACGCTCAAACCGATGAAGAGAGTGGTGCTTCTGGTGATACGCAGGATACGAGCAACCAAATGAACACGGAAAACGCACCCGACGCGTCGGGTGAAACGGATATCATCCGTTTCACAGACCTTTCTAACTATGCGTGGGCAGCTGATGCGATAAACTCCCTCGCCGATGACGGGGTAATAAAGGGAACAAGTGCAACTACCTTTTCTCCTGCCGCAAACATCACCCGTGCAGACTTTGCAGTGCTCCTTGTTCGTGCGTTCCGCTTAAGCTCGGATGATACGGAAAATTTTGATGATGTAATGGTGAATGATTATTATGCATCCGAGCTTGCGATAGCGCGAAATACAGGAATTGTTAACGGTATTGGTGATAACTGTTATGCTCCGGGAGATACGATAACCCGCCAGGATATGATGGTAATTGTATATCGTGCACTGCAGAAACTCAATGTAGGGTTCGGCGAGAACATTGAACCGCAATACCGAGACTTTGCCACTGTTGCGGATTATGCAAAAGATGCCGTATCCGCACTCATCGGTACAGGTCTTGTAAACGGAAAGAGTGGGTGTATCGCACCAAACGACTACACAACCCGTGCAGAGGTTGCGGTACTCATAAAGAGAATAATTGATTATACGAAGTAAGTTCAGACGACGTGGGAGGGGAAGCCCTCCCACACAAAAGAGGAATAACTAATGATTACGGACAACATAAAAAACAGCGCAAGGTATTTCGGTTTGCACAAAGACTTGCAAACAGTTTTTGAAATATTTCGCGAGCTTCTTGATGCCGCACCAAATCGAATTGAAGTTGAAAAAAACGGCATACGTTGCAATGGCTGGCGTGCTGTTTGCTCAGATTTTGAAACAGACGGTAGCCCCAAGGTGCTGGAAGCACACGAAAATGACATTGATGTTCATATGGTCTTGCACGGCGAAGAGGCAATGGCATTTGAACAGGCAGAAAATCTTGAGCCTATCTGTGAATATAACCCCGAAAAGGACTATATTCTTCTCAAGGGTGCATCGAACAAAGTTATTTTGCGTCCGGGAGATTTTATGATTCTTTATCCGGGAGAGGCGCATCGCGCTGCATTAGATGCCGGTAATGGCGGTGAGGTTTTTCGTTGTAATGTCAGAATAAGAATAAAAGGTGAATGAGTAATGGTTTCGTGTACTGAATTTATACCTCTTTACAGTGAGTTGTTCAAATATCTTGAAGATATTGGTGGACACAATGAGGTCGTGCGTTACTGGGAGTATATTTCCGATACCTATGTTGCCGACCTTCTCGGTAAAGAGGTAGAGGAAAAAGGTCTTCGCGGGTGCTGGGATTACTGGGCGAAGTCACTTAATGAAGAGGCTTGCGATTTCCGTATGGAACTTGATGAAAAGAACGGCACCTTCAGTATTGATATGCGCTATTGCCCGTCTCGCGGGAGGCTTAATGCATATGATCATATGGAACCGTATCACGATTACTGCGGACATTGTGCGCTTCTCTATGCTAGACAGCTCGAAAAGTTCAATATTAAAATGGAAGAGTTTGACGTTTCCCGAATTGATGAAGCAAAATGTGTTCTGAAATTTAAGACAGAAACCAAAAAGAAAAATGGTGAAAAATTGCATATGGACAGGCACGCTGCAGATAACGAGTATTTTCACCGTGATTTTCATATCAGCGCAAAACGAGGCCTTGAATACGTCGGTGAGAAGTATGGTGATGACGCCGTAGTAGACTATTTAACCCGATTTGCAAAGGCGTATTATGCACCTCTTGCAGAAAGGGTGAAAAAAGACGGATTTGCAGCGCTTTGCGAACATATTGAAAGTACATATGAAGCGGAAAAAGCAAGTGGAAATGTAAAATGTAAGCTTTCTGAAAACGAGCTTTCTGTTTCGGTTTCGGAATGTCCGGGTGTGCGATACATAAGGCAAAGCGGTAATGATCCCACAAAATGGTATGTCGAGCTTACACGCGCGGTAAATAAAGCAATTGCGGATATGTGCGGACTTCGGTTTGAGCTTCTCTCTTACAACGAAGAAGACGGTGCAACGGAGTACATATTTCGCAAGCTTTAAAATAAAAAAAGGAAGGAAAATCCAAAATGAAAAAGAAATTGTTAGCGTTATCCCTTGCAGTAGTCATGTTGTTGTCCCTTGTCGCATGTGATGGAGGAAACGGAGGTACTTCTGCCGGAAAAGCAGATTTTGAACCACTGACCAAAGAAGACGTAATACAAGTTTGTATCCGTTCGCATCCGAGCTGGCCGTACAGTGAAGACTGGAAGGTATGGCAGTATATCGAGGAAGGCTGCGGCGCAACGCTTGATATACTTGCGATTCCTGAGTCGGAATATAGTACAAAGCTCACACTTATGTTTACAGATGCAAAGACGGTTCCGGATGTTGCTGTGTTCAGTAATAAATCAGAACTGGATAAGTATTCTCGTCAAGGTGCGTTAATTGCGGTTGAGGATGTTGCAGATTATATGCCAAATTTGTTGAGCTTTTATAATAGCCTTCCGGAAAGCGAATATGACCAAAAAGTAAATATGAACCGATCGGCAGATGGAAAGCTTTATAAGATTGCGAATTTCGGACGTGAGAAAACGCAAAATGTCCGCGCGTGGCTTTATCGCAAGGATATTTTCGACAAATACGGTCTTTCGGCTCCGGAAACCTTTGATGAGCTTTATGAAGTTTGCAAAAAGCTTAAGGAAATATATCCTGATTCCTATCCTTTTGCGGTTCGGTCAAAGCTTGCTAACCTGAATGTTTCCGGTTCTTCGTGGAAGCCGTATTGGGAAACGGCAACATACTATGATTACGAGAACGAAAAATGGAGCTTTGGCGCAATTGAAGATACTATGCTTGATGTTCTCACGTTCTATAATAAGATGATAAATGAAAAACTCCTTATGTCAAACTTTATGAGCATTTCAAACTCAAACTGGCAGGAGATTATCACTACTGACCGCGGTTTTATTATGCCGGAGTATCAGACCAGAATAGACTTTTTCAATTCTCTCTGTCGTGACAAAAATCCTGATTTCAACCTTACTGCTATGGTTCCGCCGGTAGCCGATGCAGAAAAAGGCGTTGCTATGGTTAATAAATACAATTATGATCCATATGGTCTTGCGATGTGTAATTCTGAAGATGAAAAGCGAATTGCAAATGCCGCAAAGTATATGGACTGGCTTTATACCGACGAGGCGGTAGAGCTTGTTTCATGGGGTAAAGAGGGAGAAACCTTTGAAATAAAGGACGGAAAAAAGACATTTATTCAGGATGAAGCAGGAACGCAGGTACAGACGCTTTATGGCTTTAATTCTTATGGCTCGTTCTCTAAAATCGATTCGGACTCTGTTCTTGTATCAGAATCTGAAGACATTGCGGCAACCCGTGATATGGTGCTCGAACATACAATGCCGTACTTCAATCCGGCAAGCTTTATTGCGTTCACTGACGAAGAAGCTGCTCGTATTGACGAAATTGGAACGGGGATAAACACATACTATAACGAGAATGTGAATAAATTCATCATCGGACAAAAGCCTCTTTCAGAGTTTGACGCATTTGTAAATGAATTACAAAGTATGGGAATTACTGAGATGCTGGAGATTTATACAACCGCATACAATCGTATGCTTGGAAAATAACGGGATGGTAATACTATGAAAAATAAATACTTTGATGTCGCTGCTGTACGCGAGGCCATTCATGCAGCACCGGTTCCGTCTATAAGCACTCCGTTTTTGAAAAATGGCGAAATTGACTACAAATCCCTCGCAACATACACTGATTTTCTCGTAGAGTCAGGTGCAAAGGCACTTCTGCTTACGCCTGGGGACAGTCACTTTGCGGTTCTTGGTGATGAAGAACAGCTTGAGGTAAACCGAGTCGTTGTTGATGCATGCAATCACCGTGCAATGGTCATCGGAGCTGCGGACAGAATGTATTATAACAGGATGGTTGAGTTTGCTGAAAAGTACCGTGATTTTGGCGGAGATATTTTGATTCCATTTGCTCCGGATTGGTGTAGCTACACGACTGATGACACGCTCGTTGAATACTATAAGGCTTGCGGAAAGGTTGCACCGACAATGTTGCTATCGTGCAATTGCGGCGGACTTTCTAACCGCATTTATGACAGCGTAGGCCCGGAAAATGGTATCGTTGCCGTAAAGGATGATAAGGCTCTTCCGTACGGAACAAAGGCGCTTCCGCATATCAGAGATAAGATGGCATATCTCTCCGGTGGAAGAATGGAAACATTCCTCTATTATGCGCCTTACGGTGCTGATGGTTATCTTGCTGTATTTGCGCGTGCGTTTCCGGACGTTGACAAAAGGTTTTGGTCAGCATACAACAATGGGGAGCTTGCCGGTGCAGTAAAGATTATTGAGGATTACGAAATTGCGTTCTTCGATTGGTGCAGCGCCAACGGCGTTCACTGGGATTCCGGTATCCGCGGAATGATTGAGATCGCAGGTCTTGCACCAAGATATACAAGACATCCGTTTACGCATATCACAGATGAGCAAATTGAGAAGCTTCGTCAGTTCCTTAAAGAGAAGAAAGTGATCTGATGATAAAAAAAGTGGGAATATTATATGTGTTATATTTCCGCTCTTTTTATCTATACTGAAGAAAGGTGAAGAAAAATGGAAAAAGCAGTAATTGGAATTATTGGATGCGGAAATATCGCACGTGATGTGCATTTGAAGAACGCTTTTTCAAACCCCAGAATAAGAGTGAAATGGTGTTGTGATCTTGATGATAATAACCTCAAATTTGTTCAGGATAATTATACCCCGGAAAACACAACCAAAGATTACAAAGAAGTATTGGCGGACGATGAGGTGCAGGGCGTACTCATTCTTACGGTGCATAATGTCCGTGAAGAGCTTATCCGTGCCGCTGCAGAAGCGGGAAAGGCGATTTTTGTTGAGAAGCCTATGAGCTTAACCCCACGCGAATCATATGATATTATGAAAATAATAAAGACGTACGGAGTTAAATTCGTTGTCGGCTTTAACAGAAGATGCGCGCCCATCGTCGAGGATGCAAAGGCAATTTTAGAAGACCAAAAGAAAAATCCGAAGGATGCTCCGTGGCGGTATAAAAGATATGGAAATACTGTCCATCTTAAAGAAGAGGACGCTACTATGGTTCTAATGCGAATTAATGACGATAGCGCGTCATTTAAGAAATACGCCTTCAATGAGTTTGTCGGTCAGGGTTCAATAATAGGCGAGTTTTGTCATTTCTTCGACCTTGCTTGTTACTTCATCGGGAAAGAGCCGATAAAGATATATACTGAAGGTTGGGCGAGAACAAACGCATCTGTAACTATTCTTTTTGAGGATCAATCCATATGTACGATTTTCGATGCATCAAACGGAAGCTTTGACCATCCAAAGGAACTGTTTGAGATATATCACGGCGGGATTTCGATGCAGCTGGATCACTTCTTGCAGCTTCGCGTCGGTGGCAGAGAGGATATCTATAAGAAAAATTATGATTTTATGGAAGATCCATATCCAGAGATATGCGATGGAGAGGGAACGAATCTTTACATAAACAAGATGCGTGAACGCAACCGCAGAAATACGGACTCAACCGTGCTTGCGCGTTCTGAGGTAAACAAAGGTCATTACAATATGTTGGATCGCTTCGTTGATTGCATTCTTCTTGATGCTCCGTCACCTTGTGATGAACTTGATGGTGCGCGTGCTACGCTTATGTGTTTAAAGGCTCGTGAATCGGCACGCCTCGGACTTCCGGTGAAGATTAGCATCGATGAATACGATTATATAGTTTCATAATGAGAAAGGTGATGTTTGAAGTGTCGAAGACAATTCTTTTTATGGGCAATTCAATTACCGATTGCAAGCGCGACCGTGAAGATATAATGTCGTTGGGAAACGGATATGCAGCATTTACGGCAGGGAGCCTCGCAGCAAAATATCCGGGAGAATATTCTTTTATAAACCGTGGAATTGCAGGAAACCGTGTTTGCGATTTGGTTTCAAGAATGAACATCGACATTATTGCCCACAAGCCGGATTATATGAGTATACAGACCGGTGCAAATGATGTTTCTCAGGATTATATGGTAAATAAATTAAGAATCGGAAGATACGAAAAGCTTTACAGCCTCTTGGTTGAAGAGAGTTTAAGTGAACTTCCGAAGCTTAAAATAATGATTTTTACGCCTTTTATCGTACCTCACGCACAGCTTGAAAAAACATATGAAAACATTTCTCATTTTAGTGTTAATAGTCTTTGTGAAGCTATGAGTGAATATGTAGAAGCGACGGAAAGGGTGGCAAGAAAATTTGATCTTCCGTGCGTTAATCTCCAAAAGGTGTTTGATGAAGAACTGAAAAACGCATCGGCAGAATACTGGTCCCGTGATGGATATCATCCGACTGCTATGGGGCATGGTATTATTGCTCGCGAGTGGCAGAAGCTGTTTGAAAAAGTTAAATAATCTATCATTTCAGTGAAAATAGATATGTCGCATTAGCAAAGAAGCGGGTTTTGAGGCTTTTGGCTCAAAATCCGCTTCTTATCATAACAACTTCAATATTTCATTTTTAAGATGAGCGATAATTCTTTTTTCAAGCCGTGATATGTATGATTGGGATATTCCGAGTGCATCCGCGACCTCTTTCTGCGTTTTTTCGTGCTCTCCGAAAAGTCCGAAGCGCATTTTGATTATAATTCTTTCTTTTTCGGAAAGAGTATCGAGTGCGTTTAAGAGAAGCTGGCGATCTGTTTCATCTTCAATAGGGCGCATAACGCTGTCAGGCTCGGTTCCGAGAATATCCGATAGTAAAAGCTCGTTCCCGTCCCAATCCGTATTAAGTGGCTCGTCAAAGGATATTTCTGTTTTTTGCGAAGCTGTTTTGCGCAGAAACATCAGAATTTCATTTTCAATACAGCGCGAAGCATATGTAGCGAGCTTTATTTTCTTTTCGGGTTTATATGTGTTTATGGCTTTGATAAGACCTATTGTTCCGATTGAGACAAGATCCTCAATGCCTATACCTGTGTTTTCAAATCTCCGTGCAATGTATACAACAAGCCGAAGGTTGTGTTCGGTGAGTGTCTTCCGAACGTTTTCTGAGTCTGTTTCAAGTCTTGCCATAAGATATTCTTCTTCTTCGGCAGAAAGAGGGGGCGGAAGAGTTTCGCTGCCACACACATACATAACGGCTGAAGGAGAAATGAACCCGAGTTTTGTTAAAAACTTGTAAAGTGTAATGCGAAAATTCATGCTTTTGGAAACCTCCTAAATTATTGCAGAATATGCCCCGTCGCTTGATATACGATGACGGGAGAATCCGATAAGCGCTCCGGAAAGTGTTCTTCCGTTGAGAAGAACACGTTTGGGATGATACGTGAGCATAAGTGAAAAATCTGCTTCAATTGTTTGATAAGGAACGAGACCGAATTTGCCGAATTCTGTGAGCTTATCAAGCAGTAGCGGGAAATTCTCCGGGAGAATATGATCCATAATTCTTATTACATTTTCAGGCAGTATTTCCCGGAGGGTGACATAATCGGAGATAATTATGTTTGCATTGCTGCCGGGAGCACGAAGAGAATTTCCGGTGTCGTGCAGTGCGGTAACAGTTATGCTTTTATTTTCGGAATAAATTGTTACGGTGCTGAATTTTCTGTCTGTACGGGCTGTTCCACGGCGGAAAATGAGCAATAAAAGAATATAGGTAAGGAAAGATATGATAATAAGAGTAGAAGCTGATAAATGTATGTAATAAAAGCCGTGGTGCATCTCGAAAAGACCGCCGCTTCCCAAAAGCGTTACAGCAAATACCGCACCTCCGAAGATAAACGAAATTGCCAGAAATAAGAAAGTGTTTTTAATTATATTGCGGCAACCGAACGAAATGAAAACCATAAGGCAGGAGATAAAAATCTTCACCGGCAAGGATGTACAAAAGGGGAAAGCGGGGAGGAAAACAGTAAATCCATATAATGCACCGACGGCAGCGGCGAGAAAAAGTTTCCATCTGCAGATGTAGCGTGCGCTTATATATCCGGATGTGAATAAAATAAGGTAATTTATAATAAAATTGATAAGAAAGAAAACATCGGCATAAATTGTTTTTACCACATGAAACTCACCTCACAGTATTATTTTATCGCATACCGTGCGTAAAAATTGTCTAAAGCTGATGTCGAAAAAGAAACAGGAGAGCTTGTTATGCGTGGAAAGAAAAAATATATTACAGCAGTCCTTTGTGTTGCTCTTTTATCGTGTGTGCTGTTTATCGCTTACACTATGCAGCCAAAACAGCAGGAGCGCAAACCTGATGTGAAAATTTCGATGCGGATTTCAAAAGATAGTTTTATATCGCTGCTTGAAGATAAGGGTGTTAAGCTTCACGGAAAATCGCTTATGGCGGTATCGCTGTTTCCTGATACTCTCACGCTTGTTTTTGATATGAAAGCAGCAGAAAAAGGAACACTTTCCGAGATCAGGATAAACGGCAAAAAGGTGCCACATGAAATTTTGTCGGATATATGTGAAAATTACCTTGATTTTAGTTGCGATTTAGTCTATAATTAGATAGATAAGAAAGGATGTTTTAAGATGGTTTCTGTTATCAAAAACGGCGTATATTTAAAAGACGGTTGTCTTCTCTCGATGAAGGATGCAAGTGCTTTTGGTCTTGCAGCTCCGAGCGAGGCAAAGAAAAAAACTATGGCATATTCCATTCTGGAGGCACATAATACCTCAGATACTATGGAATCGTTGAAAATTAAATTTGATGCAATGGCATCTCATGACATTACATACGTTGGCATAATTCAGACTGCCCGCGCGTCGGGACTTGAAAAATTTCCGCTTCCGTATGTTCTCACAAACTGCCACAACAGCCTTTGTGCTGTCGGCGGCACAATAAACGAAGACGACCATATCTTCGGTCTTTCTGCCGCAAAAAAGTATGGCGGAGAGTTTGTTCCTGCCCATCAGGCAGTTATTCACCAGTATATGCGTGAGCGTTATGCCGGTTGCGGTAAAATGATTTTGGCTTCGGATTCACACACGCGTTACGGTGCTCTCGGTTCAATCTCAATCGGTGAGGGCGGACCTGAGCTTGCGCGCCAGCTTCTTTCAAAGACATACAATATTGCATATCCGGATGTTGTATGCGTATATCTTGAGGGGGCTCCGCGTCCCGGTGTCGGTCCGCAGGATATTGCAATTGCGATAATCGGCGCGGTGTTCCGCGATGGAGCCGTAAAGAATAAGATTATGGAGTTTGTCGGCCCCGGTATCGCGAACCTCAGCATGGATTTCCGAAACGGCATTGATGTTATGACAACGGAAACCTCATGTCTTTCATCCATATGGGAAACAGATAAAACCGTATGTGAGTTTTTAACCGTCCACGGACGTCCTGAGGACTATAAGCCGCTTCATCCCGAAAACGGTGCATATTACGATTGCGCGGTAAGGGTTGATTTGTCGAAGATTGAGCCGATGATTGCGCTTCCTTTCCACCCGTCAAACGCATTTAAGATTTCGGATCTTAAGAAGAACCTTTCGGATATCCTTGCGGGTGTTGACCGTGATGCAAAGGAAATGCTTGGTATTGATGATAAAAAGGTATCCCTCCTGAATAAAATCAAAAACGGCGAGCTCTATGTAGATCAGGGCTTTGTCGGCGGATGCTCGGGCGGTCTTTTCCAGAACATTCACCGGGTACGTGATATTCTCAAGGGAGCAACAACCGGTGACGGTTCCTTCTGGCTCTCTGTTTATCCGGCAAGTACACCGATGTCTATGGAGCTTATGCGTGACGGCACTCTCGGTGACCTCACAGCTTCCGGCGTAAGCATTCGCTCCTGTTTCTGCGGTCCGTGCTTTGGTGCGGGTGATGTTCCGTCAAACGGCGCTTTATCCATCCGCCACGCAACGCGTAATTTCCCGAACCGAGAGGGCAGTAAGCCGGGGGACGGCCAGATTTCGTATGTTGCACTTATGGATGCGCGATCTATCGCGGCAACTGCGCGAAACGGAGGAAAGCTCACTTCTGCATTTGAGCTTGATAATATTCCTGCCGATTCAAAAGACGAAAAATACAGCTTCGATGCTTCTCCGTATAAGAGTCGTATTTACTATGGCGTTGGGAATCCGAAACCGGAGGAAGAGCTTAAATTCGGTCCTAATATCGCAGATTGGCCTGAAATGATTGGCATGACGGACAACCTTCTCATTTCTGTTGCGAGCGCAATTTATGATCCGGTAACGACTACTGATGAGCTTATTCCGTCGGGAGAAACTTCATCTTACCGCTCTAATCCGATAAAGCTTGCATCTTTCGCTTTGTCGAGAAAAGATCCGGCATATGTTGGTCGTGCACAGGCAGTATATGCTGCTGAGCTTGCCAGACGTGAAGGAAAAGCCGATGCGCTTAATGCGTTTGGCATAGAAGGGCTTGATCCTTCAAACACATCTGTCGGAACGGCTGTATTTGCGTTAAAGCCCGGTGACGGCTCTGCGCGTGAGCAGGCGGCATCGTGCCAGAGAGTTCTTGGCGGTGTTGCTAATATCTGCCGTGAGTTTGCGACAAAGCGTTATCGCTCAAATGTTGTAAACTGGGGAATGCTGCCGTTCATCTTTGATGATGCGGATACTTCCGGAATTGAAGCGGGAGATCTTATATACATTGAAGGAATAAGAAAAGTTCTTCTCGGTGATGAAGAATCGGTTGCGGCACGCCTTATAAAGAACGGCAAGGAAAAGGAAATAACACTTCGTCTTCCTGCTCTTACGCGTGAAGAACGCGATATAATACTTGCAGGTTGCCTTATAAATTACTATTCTGAATAAAACTGAAAGATCCCCGACGCTGTATGTTGCATATCGCACAGTGTCGGGGATTAAATTAGTTGAATTTTGTGCAAATTACATCTTGAAAAGAGCAGGGGAGCAGTGTATCATTTAGGTACAAAAAAATCAAACGGAGGGTACTTGTTATGAAGGTAAAATATGCAATCGTAGGTTGCGGAAGAATCGCATGGAATCATTTGGATGGTATTGAAAAGTCCAATTCATCTGTGCTTTGTGCGGTATGCGATATTGACGAAGCAAAAGCGCGTGAAACCGGAGAGAAGTATGGCGTAAATTGGTATACAGATGAGGCGGAGATGCTTGAAAAAGAGCAGATAGATGTTTGTTGCATTCTCACTCCGAGCGGGTTGCATGCTGAATGCGGCATAATTGCAGCAGAGCACGGTGTCAACGTTCTTTGTGAAAAGCCGATGGATGTTACCCGTGAAAAAATGAAGGCGCTCATTGATTCATGTAAGAAAAACGGCGTGAAGCTCGGTTGCATATTCCAGCGCAGAACCTTCTCGGCTGCAATAGCTATGAAAAAGGCTGTCGAAGACGGTGTTTTCGGAAAAGTTACTCTCTGTGATGCATACCTTAAGTACTATAGAGATCAGGCATATTATGACAGCGGCGATTGGCGCGGTACATGGGAGCTTGATGGCGGCGGCGCGCTTATGAATCAGGGAATCCACGGCGTTGACCTTATCGACTGGATGACCGGCGGAATTAAAAGCGTTTTTGCGCGTTGCGAGCGTCTTAACTGGAAAACCGATGTTGAGGATACGGCCGTAATTATGGTTCGTTATAAGAACGGTGCAATGGGCGTAATTGAATGTGCCACAACCGTTTATCCGGGACTTGATACTGTTTTTACAATCGGTGGCACGGAAGGTTTTGCCGAAATCGGTAACAAGGGTATTTATAAGTGGGAAATGAAGGATAAGAGCATAGAAAAGCCTGAAACGACGGGAACTATGGGCGGTCTTAACTGTACATACACAGACAATCTTCATGCATATCAGATTGAAGATATGTCAAGAGCAATTCTTGATAATCGCGACCCGATGGTTACAGGTGAACAGGCTCTTCACAGCGTAGGACTTATCCTTGCGATATATGAGTCGGCAAGAACCGGCAAAGAAGTCTTTATAGAGGACTAAAAGTTATAAACGAACACATCCTCCCGTGTAAGCGGGAGGAATTGTTGTCTGTAAAAATCAACTCCCTGCGTCAGCGGGGAGTTGATCGTATATTTTTTTATTTATGAACTGTAAATTTGCCGTCGTTACCGTCAAGCTTCATAAGAGCTTCAAGGAGATAGTAGTCGCCGAAAATCCATGGCATATGCATTCCGTTTGGAGTGTGGTATGCACTTGAAGCATTTTCAAGCAAACGAAGCTCTTTCGGGTCATAATTGCAGTTTTCATCAAGAACGCGCAAAAGCTTCATTGCTGCACGCTCATAAATCTTTGCTTCATACTCCGGAACCGCTCTTGAAATTTCAATAAGACCGCAGGCTGCAATGGAAGCTGCAGAGGAATCGTAGTATACCGGCTCTTCGGGGGCGCGGAAGTCAACGAGCGGAAGCTTTCCGTCTTCAATGTTTGCGATAAAGTAATGTGCAACCTTTTTTGCGGTGTCGAGATATTCCTGCTTGCCGAGGTTAAGATATGCAAGAGCAAAACCGTAAAGCGCCCATGCCTGACCGCGGGACCATGAGGAGCCGCTTTCATAGCCCTGTCCGCGCGGAGTTGCAAGAACATCACCGGTTTCCGGGTCAAACTCAACAACGTGGTTGGAAGAACCGTCGCCGCGAATAAAGTGTTTTGCAACAGTATCAGCGTGTGCGCGTGCAACCTGCTCAAAACGAGGATCATCCTGAATGGATGTCGCAAAGCTGAGAAGAGGAATATTCATCATGCAGTCAATTATTGCCCAACGAAGGCTTGAATGATCCCATGCGCGGATATATTTTGCAACGTGATTAAATCGACCTGCAAGAACTGTTGCGGCGTGCATCGCGCGGGCTTTTGATTTCTCGTTGCCGGTAATTTTATAATCAGCAACAGCGGAAAGAGACCACATAAAGCCGACGTCATGGTGGATTCCTGTGAAAATATCAAACGCCTCGTCAAGCTTCGCTTCACAGCCTTCGGCATACTCGCGGAACATTTTATCACCGGTTTTTAAGTACATAAGCCACATCATGCCGGGCCAGAAAGCAGTTGTCCAGCCTGAAATGTTAGCGGTGGTTCCTTTCGGATCCCATTCACCGATTCTTGAGTTTGTTGTAGGGAAGTTTGCGCCGATTTCAGGAGCCATCGCAGTAACTTTTTTTACGACTCTGTCCAGAAATTCGGAAGCAAATGCTTTATCTTCTTTAGAAAACATTTTGTTCACGCTCCTTTTTACTATATGATAACATAAGTTTTTTGGAAAAACAATGCATATTTTACCTTTTTCTATGCAAAAACGACCAAAAACAAAGGAACACCAAAGTGTTTGCAGAACTTTGATGCTCCTTGGGGATGTTATTTAAGATAAATTACCCTTACCATTCCGCCGGCGGATTGGTTGTTGTCATAATAAATCCAAATCGTTCCGCTGTGTGAGACAGCTTCTTCGAGAGTTGTTTTAATTTTTGTGTCGTTCACGATTTTATAGACCTGAACTTTTTGTGAAATTCTGTGCTTTACGCTTCCGCCGACTGTTGCATATGAGGGGGTGAGAAGCGTAACGTTTGTCGCGCGGATAAGATTTTTTGCCTCCGAAAGAATGCCGTTATCATAGATGAAAACACACGGTCCTTCCGTAAGGCTTGTTGTTGCACCGCTCAGGGTAACGGTTCCGGTCTGTCCGTTAAGATCATAGTGATAGACGTATTTTGATGGCGACTGTCCGCCGGCACCGTCGCTCACGGTATTGCGATCAATCTTAGTTATAAGACCGTACTTGTGCATATCACCCGTAACGTTCCTGATAATAAGTCCGTCTATTGCTCCGGAAGAATTTGTGGTGGAGAGGAGGATGCTTTCGGATTTCAGATTCACTCCGTCAAGACGTTGGAGTGTAAGCTTAGTCATGTTGTAATTATCATCAATCTCCAGAATTTTAATATCTTGAGCCAAGGGGGCACTACCCCAGGTCAGGGAAGCTGCATTCACATAACCGTGGTTATTTCCGCTGCCTTTTGAAGTTGTGTGGATTTTTCCGGTTGCGTAGTTTACCTCTACAGCCTTACCTACCAGAGCTGTGGAAATTCCTGACTGTTCAATATCAACATTGCTTCCGTCAAGCGTAAGAATAGTTGCATAGTATCCGCTTGTTTTTGTTCCGTCAGCGGATGTCAGCGTTTTTGATTGTACTCCTGTCACAACCCCGACAATAGATTCGTAAAGAGCGCCGGCTTCATATGCATCACAAACCTTAGCGTTTTTATCGAGCAGCATTGTGACAGTTTCGCCGATGTCGAGTCCGTCGAGTCCGAACGCGCGCTGAGCTGCATAATAGGGGAGAGGATAGGTTACTCCGGAAACCGTTACAGAAGTCGGTGCTTCTTTGTTGGGAGTTATTGCCTCAAGGATACCGGAAACCTTGGTCGAATATGCCCAGACGGCGTTGGCTTTTGTGCTGTAATAGATAACATCATAGTTTTCTATGTCGGAAAGACTTGCCCCGTTACCGTTTCGGTAGACGCGCGGCGAGGTCAGACCGAGCGCGCTTATTGTGCCGGTCTTCACGGTTACCGGTCCGGTTACGTTGTCATCAAGAACATCACCGATGGTGAGAAGCTCACTTGATGGAGTGTAGCCGAGCGTTTGTGCATATATCGTGTTGCTTCCTTTTGGGAAAGTGTTGAGAAAATTATAAACAAGCTTAGCCATTTCACTTCTGATCATCGGAGCTCCTGCGGATATGTATACATCATCGGAAAGTCCGATATCTGCCGCCTTTGCTATTTGACCTGCGGGATATGCACCGGTGTAATCGGCGTTTGTGTAGCCGAGAAGCCGCAGCATAGCGCTGAGTGCCTCTTCGTATTTGATATAGCTGTTTGGTTGGAATGACCCATCAGAATATCCGGTCATAAATTTGTTCTTAGATGCAAGGCTGATGTATGGAGCACCCCAGTGTGTATACATAACGTCAGAAAACGGAGAAATACGTGAGGTTGCAGTTGCGGCGCCCTTGTATTGGGATGCGGTTACAAGAATTTTTGCAAGCGCCGCACGGGTGACGTATTGGCTTTCGTTGAAGTTTCCTTTTGAATCGTATGTCATAATTCCCATAACATCAAGTATAGCCTCAATGTCGTCATTGGCGGGAAGTGTTGATGCATTCGCCGATACGGTAAACGACAAAACCATTGCCGCAGAAAGAATAAGTGAAAGTGCTTTTTTCATATTCATTTGCCCCTTTGTTTTTATTAGTCATGACGCAATGCGTCGATAGGATTGAGGTTTGAAGCCTTTGCCGCCGGGAAGTATCCGAAGAGTACTCCGGTGAGAACGGAAACCGTAAACGAAAGGATGACCGCCGATACGGAGATGGTTCCCGAAACTCCGAGGATACCGGACAGCACCTGAGAAAGAAGTGCACCCGCTATAATTCCGATAATACCGCCAAGTCCGCTTGTTATAATAGCCTCAATAACGAACTGCGTAAGAATGTCGCGCCGTTTTCCGCCTATTGCCTTGCGTATGCCTATTTCACGGGTTCTCTCTGTTACTGAAACAAGCATTATGTTCATAATGCCGATGCCGCCGACAAGAAGCGAAATTGCGGCAATTCCGGCAAGAACCGTAGCAAGCGTTCCGGTAAGCTCTTCGATGCTTTCAACAAGCTCTGAAAGATTAGATACATTGTAAGCATCTTCATCTTCGAAAATATCATACAGATAATCCTCCAGAATCTTTTTTGCAGGTTCAATAACCGTCGAGTCGCTTGCAACATACGTATAGCTGGAGATTCTTCCGTTTCTTGCAAGCCGGGATGCAACAGAGTAGGGAATAATAACCATATTATCGGTGCCGGTCTCAGTGCTGTCATCCTCTTCTTCGAGAATTCCGATTATCGTGTATGCCGAACCGTTTATTTTGAGGATTTTACCTATTGGATCACTTGTTCCGAAAAGCTCGTTTGCAATATATGTACCGATAACACACACATAGTTGCGGTTTGTGGTATCTATATACGAAATAAAGCGACCGCTTGATACAGCGTAGTCCTTGATTTCGGCATATTCTTCATTGCCGCCGTATATGGATGAGTATACGTTTGTTGGCCCGTATTTTACGGTGGCACCGCTTATTGTTACATTTGGTGTAACATTGGAGAAAAGCTCAGGATTATCATCTGCCAGCTGTAACATTTCCTCCGGCTTTATATTCATGTTCCCGCCGCGGCCGGTGAGCGAAACGGTTATATTGTTTGTTCCCATTGAATTGAATGAAGAGACCATGTCGTTGGAAAAACCCTGAACAACACTGACAAGAGTGATAACAGAAGCAATTCCGATTATAACACCGAGCATAGTGAGGAAGGAGCGCATTTTATTACCGGAGATGCTTTTAAGCGCGAGCTTTAAACATTGATATATATTCATGATTTTTTCCTCCGCGCTATTCGAGATTTTCAAGCTTCGGTATGTTTGGAGCATCCGAAATGATTTTACCGTCGTGAATCCGGATTATACGCTTTGCGCATTCCGCAATTCCATTATCGTGAGTGATAAGGATGATGGTTTTCCCGCTGTCGTTCAGGCTCATAAGAAATTTCATAACATCCTTACCGGTTTTGGAGTCGAGAGCGCCGGTCGGTTCGTCCGCAAGAATAACAGGAGGATTTGCTGCAAGCGCACGTGCAATGGAAACACGCTGCTGTTGACCGCCGGACAACTGATTGGGCATATGGTGTACTCTGTCGGCGAGACCAACTCGGTCAAGTGCGGTAATAACCATTTCCTTGCGCTTTGAGGCAGAAATGCCTTGATATATTAGCGGAAGCTCGACATTTTCGTAAATGTTATTTTTTGAAATAAGATTGTATTGCTGGAAGATAAAACCGAGGGTACGGTTTCTTATTGTTGCAAGCTCGTTGTCGGAAAGCTCAGATACATCTGTTCCGTTGAGCTTGTAGGTGCCGCGCGTGGGAACGTCAAGCGCGCCGATGATATTCATGCAGGTTGATTTTCCTGAGCCGGATTTGCCGACTATTGCAACAAATTCGCCCTCGTCGATGCGGAAAGAGATACCGTCGAGTGCCCGGACCTCGTTTTCACCTTCATCGTATATTTTATAAACATCGGAAAGCTCTATCATCTCATGCCTCCCATACCGCCGCCCATGTTGCCGCGATTTCCGCCCATTGCGCCACCGGGCATACCTCCACCCGGCATACCGCTACCTATGCCAAATCCTGTTTGCGCGGTCGTTGCAGTGTTTTTTACAACCGTAACATATATAACATCGCCCTCGGAAAGCCCGGAAACGATCTCAACATAGTCATCGTTTGCTTCACCGGTTTCAATCGTTATATATTTATACCCTTCGGGTGCATCAGGAAAGCGTTTTTTGCGAGGATTATCTCCTTTGTCATCAGAGGGTTCGTTCTCGGCGGAAATTCCCGTTGCGGTTGTATCGTCCTTAACAAGAACAAGATTACCGCGCGTTACAGCGTTTACCGGAACCATAAGAACGTCGGATGCATTGCTTATAACAATCTCTGCATCAACATTCATTCCGGGTAAAAGTCCATCATACTCTGAGATTACAACGGTTACCGGATACACGGTCACTCCGCTTGTCGGCGTTCCGATGATGCTTATGGTATCAACTACGCCCTCGAAGGTTTTATCCGGAAGCGCGTCTGCTGTGACGCTGACCGTCTGACCGACCTTGATGCTTTGGATGTAAAGCTCGTCAACGGATATATCAAATGTAAGCTTTGACATATCTGCAACTATCGCAAGTGAAGATTTATTTCCGTCGAGAGTATCTCCTTCTTTCATTGTTTTAGAAATAACAGTTCCGGCAATGGGGGAGCGGATTGTGTAATCCTGAAGCTTTTTAATCTGGTCATCGAGAGAAAGTCGTGAGTTTTTCAAGGAAAGTTCGTTGCTTCTGAGGTCAGATGCCGAAGAATCATCGGTAATCTTTAAGAGAAGATTTCCTGCGTCGATTTTATCCCCCTTTGCATAAGCAAGTTCTTCTATGTCACCGGATACCTTTGCGGTAACAGTTTCAGCCGATGCTGCCTTTACCGTACCGTAATCGTTGCAAGCGTAGTTTCCAACCGTTGCGGTAACGGATTCTCCTGCAAGAATGGCACCCGGGTTTTTGAAGGTTATTTCAATGTCGGAAACAACGGCACCGGCATCTGTAGCGTATGTACCGGTTGTGACGTGTGATACATAACCGGTGTGAGATTCGTTTCTGTCATCAAAATATACGGTTGCAGACTGATTTCGGTATATATCCTTTGCGTTAGCAGAAAGAAACGGAACCCGTACCGTGAGGTATTCGGTGTTACTTATTTCGCAGAGCTTGGTGCCTGCGTTTACTTCGTCCCCGTTTTTAACATACATTTCCGTGATAACACCTGTTACCGGCGCCTCTACCGTTCTGTTCGCCTGAGCTTCGTTATAATCCCGGACTTTGTCATTGTAGGACATAAGTTGCTGTTCATAGCTTGTTTCTGATCGCTCTATACTGTTCTCGGCAGATTCTGAATCAACAACATAAAGCACCTGGTCTTTGGTGACGTCCGTGCCTACGGAGACATAATCCTCAATGATGTCTCCGGTTACGATAGACTGGATTTCATACTGCTCGATAGGTTCAACTGTTCCGCTTCCGGTAACAGATACCGTAATATCGCCGCGTTCCACGGTGAACGGCTCATATTCGGAAGAAGGCTGAGATGTTTCGCTGCCGCAGGACCCGAGAAACCACACAAGCAACAGTGCAACGACAAGCACTGCCGCAACGATTCCGATAATTTTCTTTTTTGAGAGTTTTGTAAGAGCTGTTTTCATTACGTGTTTTGGTACAATGCGAAGAGATTGACGCGGAGGCGTCTGCAAATATACCATACTCCTTTCTGTTACAATATTCTTGCGGAAAAACATATATGCCGGAAAAATTGCAGTTAAAGGAAAAGCTTCTTCTTTTCCTTTAGCATATATAATATCAGTGCAAAGTTAAATTAAGGTTAAAACAGAGAATGAGTCGGCTTTTTGTTTTTGCACAGATATATAACTTCAGTATAGAAAGTTCTTTACATTCATCTCTTAAAATGTTAAAATATTATGGAAGAAACATTACGGAGGATAAATATGGCAGACAGAATAATCCGTGCCGTCACATGTGACGGTGCAATAAAAATACTTGCAATGACTGCGCGTGAGACCGTTGAAGAAGCTCGCCGCATACACGATCTTACCCCGCTTACTTCTGCTGCGCTCGGGAGAACTCTTGTTGCGGCATCGCTTCTTGGAAATGACTTAAAGGGGGAAAACGATACCATTACCGTCAGGATAGATTCAGACGGTCCGATAGGTTCAATTGTTGCGGTTTCGGATAGCCTTGGATATGTGCGTGGGTATTGCAAAAATCCGCAGGCAGATCTTCCTGTGCGCGAGAGTGACAGAAAGATAAATGTATCCGGAGGTGTTGGAAACGGCACGTTAAGCATAATAAAAGACCTTGGAATGAAGGAACCGTATATCGGCCAGACACAGCTTGTAAGCGGTGAGATTGCGGAGGATATCACTGCATATCTTGCAACAAGTGAGCAGATACCATCCGTGTGTGCACTCGGGGTTCTGGTTGAGAGGGACTGGTCGATCCGTGCTGCAGGTGGGTATATTATCCAGCTTCTTCCGGGCGTATACGATGATGAGATTGACCGCCTCGAAGAATGCATAAAGAAAGCACGCGCGGTAACGGAATGTCTTGATGAGGGAATGAGCCTTGAGGAGATTCTTGAAACTACTCTGACCGGGTTTGAAATCGAAGTTCTGGATGAATATGAAGTAGGATATAAATGTACCTGCTCTCGTGAGAGAACGCGAGGGGTGCTTATGTCCATTGGTGCAGAGGAGCTTCGCACAATAGCTGAAGAGGACGGTCAGGCAGAGGTGAATTGCCAGTTCTGCGATAACAAGTATCTTTTCAATAAAGAAGAGCTTTATGAAATAATCAAGGAAATAGAGAATAAATAAAACAGAAAAGAAAAGCAGGTGTGACGCGAACTTGTGTCATACCTGCTTCTTTTGTTACTCCTCTAAGAACCAGCGCAGAGCAAGATCAAAGACCTCGGGGTAATCTGCGTGTCCGTAGTCAGGATAAAGTATGTATTCCTTGTTTGTCGGTATCTTGTTGAACATGGCAAACTGAGTTTGCGGGGGACAAGATGTATCCTTGAGTCCTACCGCCATTTTGACATCCGCTTTTAAGCGGTGAACGAGGTTTTGGATATCAATATATCCCAGTCTCTCAAAAAGTGCATCCCCGGTTTCGTGACGCGGGTCTGAGCGTACAAAATACTGTTCGATTTCTGTAAATGCAACGCCGCCGAGCTCGTATGCCTTTTTGTAGTCACACAAAAACGGGCAGTAAGGGAACGCTTTCTTTATTCTCGGTTCGAGGGAAGCACAAGCAAGGGAAATTGCGCCGCCCTGAGAACCTCCGAAGGTATAAAGTCGGCTTTCGTCAACGCAATCCATATCGGCAACAATTCCGGCAAGCTGTGCTGCATCAAGAAAAATACCGCGGTAAAGGAGCTTTTTCGGATCGGACTCAAATGCACCGCGGATGATATGTCCTTCAACAGTTGTGCCCATGCATGCAGAATTATCTTCTGAAAGACCCGCCTGACCGCGGCAATCCATTGCGGCAACGCAGAATCCTTGTCCGGCAAAGAATAAAAGACGGAGCCACTCGGGGAATCTTGCATGATATCCGTGGAACATAATAACAGCACCTGTTGGTTTCGTTATGTTTTTGGGCCGTGCAAACTTTGCGTGGATACGCGCACCGCCAACACCGGTATAGTACATATCGAAGCATTCAACGGTTGGCAAATCCCAGGCCTTTATAAGCTCAACATCAGGGGCAGTTGCTTTCATCTCAGTAACAGCTTCATCCCAGTATCTATCAATATCCTCAGGACAGGGGTTTATTCCGTTATATTGCAACAGTTCAGTAATGTTCATTGAAAACTCTCCTCGTATCACAAATTAGTATAAACATTAACATTATACAACTTTTTATCAACTTTGTATTTGTCTTTTTTCTTGTTTTTTTAAACTATTTTGTGCATATGTATATAAAGAGAGGGTACGACGTTTTTTGTCGTACCCTGTGAAAATGCTTATTTATGCACTTTTTTTGCTTGTGATTACCTTGATGATTAAAAGTGTGGCAACCATAAGAACAATAGCAATCGGGAGGCAGATCCAGACGTTCTTTACAAAACCTGCGATGAGGTAAGAAACAAAGGTTACGCCGGCAACGGTCAATGCGTAAGGCAGCTGAGTGGAAACGTGATTCAAGTGGTCACACTGAGCGCCTGCAGACGCCATAATCGTTGTGTCTGAAATCGGTGAGCAATGGTCACCGCAAACTGCACCGGCCATACATGCGGAAATAGCGATAATAGCAATTTCGTTGCTGATGGAGCCGCCGAAGATAGCGAGAACAATCGGAATGAGAATGCCGAACGTACCCCATGATGTTCCTGTTGAGAAGGAAAGACCGACACCGATGAGGAATACGATTGCGGGGAGAAGCGGTATAAAGGAGCCTGCGCTGATGCGGACAAACTCAGCGATAAAGACCTTTGCACCGAGGCTGTCAGTCATTGTCTTAAGTGTCCATGCGCAGCAGAGAATCATAATCGCCGGAACCATAGCCTTGAAGCCCTCCGGGAGAGAATCCATGCAATCGCGGAACTTGAGAACACGTCTGCACATAAAGTAAATAACAGAGAAAATAAGTCCTGCAAATGCACCCAAAACAAGACCTACAGATGCGTCTGCACCTGAGAATGCGTCAATAAAGTTTACGCCTGAGAAGAACCCGCCGGAGTAGAGAAGACCGAGCAAGCAGCCTATGATAAGCACAACAACCGGAGCAACAAGATCCCAGACACTGCCGTTTTTGTTCGTATCGGCATCTTCGATATGACGGAGCATTTCTTTTTCATCGGCAGAGAAAACATCGCCATGCATAGAGTCAAGCTTCAGTGCGCTCACTTCATGCTTTTTCATCGGACCGTAATCAAACTTCAGTACTACGAGAGTGAGCATCATTACAATGGTAAGGATTGCATAGAAGTTATAGGGAATAGCTTTGATAAAGAGCTCAAGGCCGCCTATCTGGTCTTCGGAAACAAATCCCGCAACGGCAGCTGCCCATGAAGAAATCGGGGCAATGATGCATATGGGAGCGGCTGTTGCGTCTATAAGATAAGACAGCTTTGAACGAGAAACCTTGAACTTATCGCATACCGGGCGCATAACAGAACCAACAGTAAGGCAGTTGAAATAGTCATCGACGAAAATGAGAACGCCAAGAGCTATTGTTGCGAGCTGTGCACCAAAGCGGGATTTGATGTGAGTTGATGCCCAGCGTCCGAATGCAGCAGAGCCGCCCGACTTGTTCATAAGCGAAACAATTGTGCCGAGAACAACGAGGAAAATAATTATACCAATGTTGTAGGGATCTGCAATTGACGAGATGAAGCCGTCAACGAAAAGATGGTCAATTGTTCCCGAAAAATTAAAGTTTGCGTACATAAGTGCGCCTGCCGTGATGCCGATAAAGAGGGAAGAGTAAACCTCTTTTGTGATAAGGGCGAGGGCAATAGCGATGATCGGCGGGAGAAGAGAAAGCCATGTCGAATATGCAGGGATATCGGCACGCTTTGTTTCAAGTGCTTTGGCAAGGTTTTCTCCGAAGTCCGGATCGCTTCCGACGTTGTCGGAGTAGCTGTCGAGATATTCTGATGCAACATCAGCATCGGTAAGATCGATATCTGCTGCGACAGCAAATGGTGATACGGTAAGTAAAAGCATTACCGCAAGTGCGAGAATTGCGAGGACACGCGATTTTTTTAAGTGAATCATAATTCACCCTCCTTAAATAAATATAGAGGCTGTGACGCAAAAACGCAGCTTCACAACCTCGCATAAAATTACGTAATCTTGAAGATAGCGCTCCACATCCGTGACAGTACGGTGCATATTGTGCACAGTCCCAGCAGTATCCTGTTTCAGGCAACAAGAAAACCACTTCGGCATCAGTCCCTTTCACTGTACAGTATTTCCTGAAAAAGCACAGTTACTCTTGATTGATGCGCCTCTATCTTGCCTTGTGGCAAATATTAAGTATATGTTACCACGATAAGCGGGTATATTTCAATTGGCATAATATACAAAGTTTTGTCGAAATTTATTATAATATGTACAAATATAAAAATACCCGCGGAATTTCCGCGGGTAACGATCTTGCAGATTATGCGTCTTTGAGTGCGCGCTCAAGCCAGATTGCAGCAATATCCATTGCCTGATAAAGTCCGTCCGTTTCGGTTTTCTTCACTATTCTGTCCTTTGATTTTATCGTCGGGTCAGTAAGCTGAAGCTGAAGCGAAACCCGGGTTGCAAGCTTGATATCCTCCAGGTCTTTGTCGTCGGTTACTTGAAGCATTATAATGTACTTATCCGCCATGCTGCCATAATAGAGAACCTTATCCTTTCTTGTAAGTGCGCGTCCTTTGTATGTCAGTAGCTTTTCTTCCTTTTTTGCTGATGCCATGGTTATCCTCCTGAATTAAAATCATATCCGCCGTCTCAATCCGATAAGTAATGACGGACGAGTGTGTGGAGAAGCTCGTCTCGGTCAAGCTTACGTACAAGACTGCGTGCATTGTTGTGGTTTGTGATGTATGTCGGGTCTTCCGAAAGGATATATCCGACAATCTGACTTATGGGGTTGTAGCCTTTACTTTTCAGTGCGTCATAGATTTCCGTCAGGATGAATTTCATCTCATCGTCCTGATCTTTTTTTAAGACGAACTTTTGCGTGTTGTCAAACATCTGTTCATCCCTCCTTGTTTCTATGATAATATTTTAATACATTTTTTCTCTTTTGTAAATAATAAAATATAATGTAAAGGAAAAATCTAAAAAAATTTTTTCAAGCGTGAAATTATCTGAATATAAATTTACCATATTTTCAGATGAATTGCAAGGAAAATATAACTTTTTCAGAAATAATAAAAAAATGGAAAAATTTTTTCAAAATTTTGCTTGACATTTGGAGAGAAATTTAGTATACTATTAAAGTCGCGTGTGACTGGCGACAAAGTTGTGGGAGCATAGCTCAGCTGGGAGAGCATCTGCCTTACAAGCAGGGGGTCACAGGTTCGAGCCCTGTTGTTCCCACCACACATGGCCCGGTAGTTCAGTTGGTTAGAACGCTAGCCTGTCACGCTAGAGGTCGTGGGTTCGAGCCCCATCCGGGTCGCCAGTCTTTGCCTCTGTAGCTCAGTCGGTAGAGCAGGGGACTGAAAATCCCCGTGTCGTTGGTTCGATTCCGACCGGAGGCACCATATGCGGGAGTGACTCAGTGGTAGAGTGTCACCTTGCCAAGGTGAAAGTCGCGAGTTCGAATCTCGTCTTCCGCTCCATCTTTTACGACAGGAGCACACGCGTTCCTGTCGTAATCTATATGGCGCCATAGCCAAGTGGTAAGGCATGGGTCTGCAAAACCCTGATTCCCCAGTTCAAATCTGGGTGGCGCCTCCAAAACAAAAAAAAGACACCAGACGGTGTCTTTTTTGTTGTGCTTTTTAGATTATGCACGAACTAACGAGCCTGCGAGCCGCTAACGGACGTGGTTCGAGCTGGGCTTGAGGAGCCAAAAATCGGCAAGATTCGACAAAGAATATTGTCGATTTTATTTTCATACAAAAAATCAGAGTTCGCTATAGAATTTTTAATGTGTCTGTGTACATACTGAATTTTTTTGCATCTTCACTCTCGCTTATCAGGAAATCGATATCGGAAAGAGTGCATTGCTTGTAAGCTGAGCGCGTGTTAAATTTTTTGCTGTCACATAAAAAAATTCTTTTTGTTGCATTTTTAAGCATGGAATTTCTTAGTGCAACTTCCTCGCGGGTGCAGTCAGATATAACTCCGTCATTCGATAATGATTTTGCGGAAAAAAATGCAATATCAGCATAAGTGTTTTCAAATATACTGTGTGCATCAGGACCGATAAGGCAATTGCGGTTCTGTGGACTTAAAAATCCGCCGGATGAGACTACTTTGATGGCTGAGGTTGATAACAGGCACAAGATTTCTATATTGTTTGTAATCACAGTCAATGCGTTTTTGCTTAGTAATTCATTTGCAAGATAAAATGATGTTGATGACTGGTCTAAAAATATAATGCTTCCGTCCTTGATAAGTTTTAATGCCTTCTTTGCAATTGTTTTTTTTGCTTCAACGCTATGATGATATCTTTTTTTAAATGCAATTACATTTGAAAAGTTGGTTATTAATTCTGCACCACCGTAGGTTTTTTTAACAACACCTTTGTTTTCAAGTACAGTTAAATCACGCCTGATGCTTGATTCACTCGCATACAGCTTTTGACATAATTCCTTTACGGTTATAAAACCGTTTTCGTTTTTTAAAAGGTTTATGATTTCTCTTTCTCGTTCGTTTTTCAGCATATTAAAACTCCTTGTAAAAGTGATTGATTTTGATTATCCTCCGGAAAAATCATATGCATTCGCCAAATACATGATTGTTTTATGGCTAATTGTTGATTTTTTCTGACAAAAATATTATAATACAAAACAGTAAGAAAGTAAATATCAATATAGAAAGAGGGCATATTTTTGAATATTAACAATATTTTGCATGGAGTAGAGTGTGCATGCGGAAAGGCGCATTGCTGCGACATCGAACATGTATACATAGAGCGAGGTGCGATTGCAAGACTCGAGACCCTTTGTGAACAAAACAAGAAAATTTTAATTGTGGCTGATGAGAACACATATTCTGCAGCAGGGAAAAATGTGGAGAATGTTCTTGGGGACAAAACTGTCAAAAAAGTTATTTTCCCTGGCAAAACTGTTCTTATTCCAAATGAAAAGGCTATAGAAAATGTAAGAGAAGCATTAGACGATACCGACTTGATTTTAGGTATAGGTTCCGGTGTTATTCAGGATTTGTGCAAATATGTATCTTTTTTTGCAAAGATACCCTATATGATAGTAGCTACTGCTCCATCTATGGATGGATATGCTTCCGATGGTGCCGCAATGATTTTGCATGGAATGAAGGAAACCGTTAAAGCAGGGCTTCCGAGAGCGATTATTGCAGACGTGGATGTTTTAAAACGTGCTCCAATGGAAATGATAAAAGCCGGTTATGGCGATATTATAGGAAAGTATTCGGCTCTTAGCGACTGGAAGCTCAGCTCAGCAGTAAATGATGAATATTTTTGCCAGTATATTTATGATACGACCTATCAAATGATAAAAAATACGCTAAACACAGCAAAGGGACTTTTGAAACGGGATGAAGAAAGTGTAAAAGCACTTATGGAGGCACTTACTATTGTGGGTATCATGATGAGTTTTGCCGGTTCATCAAGACCTGCTTCCGGTAGCGAGCATCATCTTTCCCATTTCTTTGAAATTGTGGGCATTGTAAATAATGAACCATATTTTTCTCATGGTATTGATGTTTCTTATTCAACTGTTATTACAGCGCAAATCAGGGAAAAGATATTAAAATCAGAATTTCCGGATGCTTTATACCGTCTTTCTCGAGAGAATTATACTGAAAAGATAAACCAAATATATAAAACTGTTGCAAACGGATGTATTGCGCTTCAGGATAAGGTGGGAAATTATTCAGCTGACAGACTGGGCATATATAAGCACAAAGAAAAAGAAATCAGAAAAATTTTATCAGATACACCAAGTGCTCAAGAAATTAAAAATATGCTGAGTCTTGTAGAGCTTGATATGGAAGAATTTTATGACATGTATGACTCGCAAAAAATAAATGACGCCATTATGTATGCTAAGGATTTAAAAGACAGATACTCTGTTCTTTGGATACATTATGATTTGTTTGGAGGGCTGACGAATGAATAGTTGCAAAATAAAGATTGTTGCTATGGATTTGGATGGGACACTTACCCAGCACAAGCAACCGCTGGGTGCGGCACATAAAGAAATACTAAATAAACTGGCACAAAAGTATAAACTTTTAATGGTTGGTGCAGGTCAGGTTATGAGGATTTTCAACCAGTTAGGAAAATATCCCATTGATATCATAGGGAACTACGGATTGCAGTATGGTACATATAATGCACAAACAAAAAATATTGATATAGTGCGTGATTTGCAATTTCCAGCAGATAATTTGGCGGTTGAAGACAGGGTCGCCCAATTAAGAGAAAAATTTGGGTATACAGAGTATGTGGGTGACAGCGTGGAGTTTCATCCTTCGGGGTGTATAACTTTTCCTCTTTTGGGAACCAAAGCAAAAGCGGTGGACAAGCTTGCATTTGATCCGGACAGAGTAAAAAGAAGAAAAATCTATGATGAGGTTGTTGCTGCTTTTCCTGAATATGCTGTTTTTGTAGGAGGTTCATCTTCCTTTGATATGGCACCAATGCCTTATAATAAGTATTATGCGATTGATATGTATTGTCGGGAAAATAATTTAAAACACGAAAATGTTGTATACATAGGCGATGATTATGGTTTGGGCGGCAATGATGAATCTGTGTATAAATCGGATTTTCCATATCTTACTATAGATGATTATAGGGATTTCTCAGAAATTGTGAGACCACTTTTGTAAAAATGATGTACAAATCATTTTCTGCATATTGCAGAGGATTTCGCCAAAAGCGAAAGTCATCTAAACCGTTCGGCTCTTCCAGAAAAAGCGACTTGTTTCGGCAAGTCGCTTTTTCAATGAAATTTGCCTTTGGCAAGTGAAATAGCTTCGCTATGAAATACACTTCGTGTATGAAATATTGCTGCGCAATATGAAAAGGCAAATTTTATTTCACAGAAAAACGATAGTTTTCTATTTCACAATTTACGAAGTAAATTATTTCATATCGAACAAAGTGAGATATTTCATTGAAAACTAAACTGCATCATTATTGTTCTTATTTAATGTGGCTTTGCTTTCGCAAAGCTTATTTTTATATAGTGGTATCTTAACTTTTGGATTTTTATTGTTTAAAAAGTCTGATTCTTAAGAAATCTTAAGAAATTTCATTGCCAAATATTAAGAATTATATTGTATAATGTAATCGGAGGTGAAAGACTATGAACATTTTGGTTGTAGACGATGACAGAGAGATAGTCGATAGTATCGGAATATTTCTTTCAGGTGAAGGCTATAAAGTTCTGAAAGCCTATGACGGAATTGAAGCACTCGATATTTTGTCGGAAAAGGAGGTTCATCTGATGATTCTTGATGTTATGATGCCTCGTCTCGATGGAATCAAAACTCTGATGAAACTCAGAGAATCGAGGAATATCCCCGTTATCTTACTGTCTGCAAAATCAGAAGATGCAGATAAAATACTCGGTCTTACTGCCGGAGCTGATGATTATGTAACAAAGCCGTTCAATCCTTCAGAGCTTGTTGCAAGAGTGAAATCACAGTTAAGGAGATATACCACTCTTGGCTCGATAGGAAAACAAAACGGCGAAATCGTAATTGACGGACTTGTAGTTAATACCGAGAATAAGACAGTAAAGGTTGACGGAGAGGATGTCAGACTTACACCCATTGAGTATAAAATACTTGAACTGCTTGTGAGAAACAGAGGACG
>JAZQFJ010000035.1:0-44871 GCA_045539475.1 Eubacteriales bacterium
GTGTAACTAAATCCTCAAATTCGGCTTCTGCCGAATTTTCAATTTACTTTCAAACTTCATACCATATACTTTTTCGATGTTATCTGCAAAAAAATATCACTTTTACACTTTATGCGGTCTGGGCTGTTTTGCTACAGCCCCATTAACATATTTACTTAAAACCTTATTTCTTCCGCGGTGCGGTAGTCCTTCGGGCTCATTTTATAGTTTTCTTTAAAATGGCGATTGAAGGAGGAAAGCGTGTTATATCCGACGTCAAATGCGATGTCGGATATTTTTCTGTCCGTGCGGCGGAGAAGAACGCTTGCCATACGAAGCCGCATTACAAGAAGATAGCGAAGGGGAGTCATGCCGGTAACCGTAACAAAGCAGCGGCGGAAATGCGTGAGGCTCATGCGGCAGAGAGATGCAAGCGTTTCAACCTCGATGTTTTCCGGATAGTGCTGTGTGATATACTCAATTGCCGGATACACGGACGACAAACCGTCGCTGTATGTAAAGAAGGTGGGCGCGTCTGCATTGAGCCTGCGTGCGCGTATGAGAAGAACGTCAAGCAACGCTGATGTTGCAAAGCTATAGCCGTCTGTGCGGGAGCTAAGCTCATCTGTGACCAGATGCAGAAGCTGTTCCATAGCTTTGTCGTATACAATATTCGGAACAATATCTTCAGTCGGGAATGTCGTGATTTTCGTGTCGAAGGCAAGGAACAGCCATAGACTTGGATGTGCATCAAGGCTCTGCGCAAAATGCGGTGTTCCCGGCGGAATAATCGAAACGTTGCCCTGTGCAAACGGAATCATTTTGTTCCCCATAAAGAAGATGCCCTGTCCCTCAAGGCATAAGCCGAATTCAAAATGGTTGTGAAATTGCATATCCTCAACCGTTTTGTATTTTTTTTCGCATGTATAGTGAACTGCGGGAAAATCTTCGGGAAAGTCGATGACATTCAGTTTCCCCAGCAAAATATTATCTTTGGTGTTCACAGATTCATCACCTCGTCTATAATTTTAACACACCTTATGCTGTAAGTAAAGAGCTTTTTGGCGTTTTTTGCACAGAAAAAAGTCTTTTCGGCATAGATTTTTCTCAAAAAGAGTGGTATGATTTATAGTAATAAGGTATGTCCCACCAAAAGAGAAAAGGAGAAATACCTCTATGGAAGTGAAAATAATTAACAAAAACGGAGATGTGCTGTTTTCGGAAAGCGCAAAGGAAATAGACGTTGTTTACGACGGCGTTTACGAAGAAGGCACAAAGATATGCATCTCGGCTCCGCTTTGCGAATTTATCAAAATTCAGCTTGATTCAACGCTTGGTGATGCGATTATATACAACCCGCAGGGCAGGCTGGAGTATGAAATTCCGTTCGGAAACTTGCGTAAGATGTATTCGGAATATTCTTTTGCCGGACGTGGCCACAAAATTCAGGTAAGTGAGCCGACGGAAGAGGAGATTTACGGAACGCGAAATATCGCGCTTAATCCGTATGATGTCCGTGGTCAGAAGAAATATTTCCCGCATGCATCTGCAAATCTCGTAACGCGTGATAATCCGACGTTCTTTGAGCGCAACGCGATAGACGGTATGCGCGAAAATATCGGTCACGGACCGTATCCGTTCCACTCATGGGCGGGTGGCGCACGAGAGGATCTTGAATATAAGCTTGATTTCGGCGCACCGGTAGAGATAGAAAAGCTTGTGTTCTATCTCCGCGCGGATTTCCCGCACGATACATACTGGAAGAGCGTTGACGTTATTTTCGACGGCGGAGAGGTTCATACCGCCGAATTTGAAAAGACCGAAAAAGGACAGGAGCTTGTTCTGCCCGAGGTAATAAAAACCAAAACTGTCAATCTCAAAAACTTCCGTCAGGCAACATTCCCGCTTTCGTGGGCGGCGCTTACGGAGGTTGAGGTTTACGGAAAATATATCAAGGAGGATTTAAGTAAAATGGAAATCAGAAACGCATCAAACCCGCGCGACATGAAGCACTACACAACTGAACGCCTTCGTGAAGAGTTCCACATTTCAAAGCTCTTTACAAAGGATAACATCCGTATGGTTTACAGCCATATCGACAGAATTATTACAGCAGGCGCAATGCCGATTTATCAGGAGCTTCGCCTTGAGGCAGGTAAGGAGCTTGCGGCAGACTACTTCCTCGAGCGCCGCGAGATGGGTTGCATCAACATTGGCGGCAAGGGTATCATCACCGTTGACGGTGTTGAGTATGAGATGAACCCGCGCGACGGTATTTACATCGGCCGCGGCAATCGCGAAATCACATTTAAGTGTGTTGACGAAAATGACCCGCCGAAGTTTTACATCTCTTCCTGTCCGGCTCATAAGGAATATCCGACAGTGAAGATTGACATCACAAAGGCAAAGAAGGTTCCCTGCGGAAGTCCGGAAGAGTGCAATCACCGCGTTATCAACCAGTACATCCACCCCGAGGTTATGCAGAGCTGTCAGCTTGCAATGGGTCTTACCAACCTCGAGACGGGTTCCAACTGGAACACAATGCCGTGCCACACCCACGACCGTCGTATGGAGGTTTATCTCTACCTCGATATGCAGGAGGACGATGTTGTTTTCCATATGATGGGCGAGCCGAATGAGACACGTCACATCGTTATGAGAAATGAAGAAGCTGTCATCAGCCCGAGCTGGTCAATCCACGCCGGCGTTGGCACACGTGCATACTCATTCATCTGGGCAATGTGCGGAGAAAATCAGGAATTTACCGATATGGACCATGTCGGAATGAAGGAGTTGTTCTAAAATGAATAATATGTTTGATCTCACAGGTAAGGTTGCTCTCGTAACGGGCGCATCCTACGGTATCGGTTATGCACTTGCAAAGGGCTTTGCAAATGCAGGTGCAAAAATCGTTTTCAACGATATCAATCAGGAGCTTGTAGACAAAGGTCTCGCTTCCTACAAAGCTGACGGCATTGATGCAAAAGGCTATGTCTGCGACGTAACAGACGAAGAAGCAGTCAACGAGCTCGTTGCAAAGATTGAGAAGGAAGTCGGCATTATTGATATCCTTGTAAACAACGCAGGCATCATCAAGAGAATCCCGATGTGCGAAATGAGCGCAGCTGATTTCCGCAAGGTTATCGATGTTGACCTCAATGCTCCGTTTATCGTATCAAAGGCGGTTATCCCGTCTATGATCAAAAAGGGACACGGCAAGATTATCAACATTTGCTCAATGATGAGTGAGCTTGGCCGTGAGACTGTTTCGGCTTACGCTGCTGCAAAGGGCGGACTTAAGATGCTTACACGCAACATCTGCTCAGAGTACGGCGAATTCAACATCCAGTGCAACGGCATCGGACCGGGTTACATTGAAACTCCGCAGACAGCCCCGCTTCGTGAGAAGCAGCCGGACGGCAGCCGTCATCCGTTTGACCAGTTCATCGTTGCGAAGACTCCGGCAGCACGCTGGGGAAAACCTGAGGAGCTTGTCGGACCTGCAGTTTTCCTTGCATCCGATGCTTCTAATTTCGTAAACGGCCACGTTCTCTACGTAGACGGCGGAATCCTTGCTTACATCGGCAAACAACCGTAAAAAATATGCCGCGTGCTTTTTGGCACGCGGCAGTTTTAATTTTATGATTATTCAAAATATGATTTATCGTGGTAGGATTTTTTGGCATGCTCGAGAAGAATGGTATCTTCCTTAAATGCCTTATATGCCTTTGCGAGCTTTTCACTTGCAAGACGTGCAGCGGCTTCTGCGATGCGCTCGTTCATGTCAATCGGGTCATGACCGGAGAACCAGTTCGGGTACTTAATTTCCCAACCGCCATCGGCGATATTTACGCCGGCATCAGCAAGGTTTTGAAGCTCCGGAATCTCAAGCGGAAGTCCGCTTTCGATGCCGAGACGATCGAGATGTACGGACTCCGGTGCCGCTGCCATAATAAGCGCGGTTTCGCCGAAGCAGGCGTGCCCAAGCAAAATGTTTTCTCTGTAAAGGCGGAGAATAATCTCTTCATCCTCGGGGGTAAGCTCGGAAATTGAGCCTGAGCCCTTTTCGAGAAGAAGCTCTGCCATACCGTAGGGAGCGACTTTTATATCGACCTTTGTCCATGCAAAAACTGCTTTGTGTGGCTTCATATTCCAGTTTCGGGAAAATTGGTTGAGCCAATGAGTGTTTCCACCGTGGGAATTGGCAACAAGAATTTTAGTGAACCCGTTCGCGGCAATTTCGTCACAAAGCTGCTCAAGAAGAGTCATTTGCATACGGACATCAAGGCAAACTGTTCCGTCCGGACGCTCTGCATGAGTACCTCTCGGAACATCACCGAAGGTAAAATCGGGGAAGATGCAGACCGTTTCAAGCTGAGAAGCACGGTGTGCTATGTAGCTGCCCTTAACTATATCGGTGCCGAGCGGGAGATGAAGCCCATGCTTTTCAATGCATCCCATAGGGATAACGCAAACCTTTTCGGATGCTTCGCGCAGTGCGGCAAAATTCTCGCTTGTGGTATAAAGCCATCTTGTTTCCATTAGAATTCGCTCCTTGCATATTTTTTATATAGTATATCACAAATACTAAGCAATTTCAAGGAAAAAAGGCAGATGAAAAAATGTGCAGATGAGAAAAAATTTATTCCTCTTGATAAAATGCGCGGACAGTGGTAAAATATTCTTATCATCATACAGGAGAAAAAGATATGAAAAAAGACATAAACTTAACCATGCTCATGGATTTTTATGAGCTTACGATGGCAAAGGGTTATTTTTCAAACGGAATGAAGGATACGGTAACGTATTTTGATATGTTTTTCCGCAAGATTCCCGACGGCGGCGGCTTTGCGATAATGGCGGGCGTGGAGCAGCTTGTCGATTATCTCAGAACACTTAAGTTTAACGATGAGGATATAGAGTATCTGCGCTCGAAGAAGATTTTTGATGAAGAATTCCTTTCTTATCTGCGTGATTTTAAATTCACCTGTGATGTGTGGGCAGTGCCGGAGGGAACGCCCATTTTCCCGGGAGAGCCGATTGTTGTTGTGCGAGGTCCGGCGATAGAGGCGCAGATGATTGAAACTATGGTTCTTCTCACGATAAACCACCAGAGCCTTATTGCAACGAAGTCTAATCGCATCGTCCGTGCGGCACAGGGGCGTCCGGTTATGGAGTTTGGCTCACGCCGTGCTCAAGGGTATGACGGCGCAATCTACGGTGCCCGCGCTGCGTATATCGGCGGATGTACGGGAACGGCGTGCACGATATCGGAACGTGATTTCGGCGTTCCGGCTACCGGAACAATGGCGCACAGCTGGATTCAGATGTTCCCGACAGAGCTTGATGCTTTCCGCGCATATGCACGCACATATCCGGATAATTGCGCTTTCCTTGTGGATACGTATAATGTTTTAAAATCCGGCATACCAAACGCGATAAAGGTTTTTGATGAAGAGCTGAAACCGCGCGGATGCCGCCCGAAGAGCATCCGTATCGACAGCGGAGATATGACTTATCTTTCAAAGAAAGCGCGCAAGATGCTCGATGATGCCGGATATCCCGATTGTAAAATTATTGCATCCAACGCACTTGATGAATACATCATCCGTGATATTATTATGCAGGGGGCACAGATAGATATTTTCGGAGTTGGCGAGCGGCTTATCACCTCGCGCAGTGAGCCGGTTTTCGGCGGAGTGTACAAGCTTGTCGGTGTTGAGTCAGACGGCGAAATAATCCCGAAAATCAAGCTTTCCGAGAATATCGAGAAAATCACGCTCCCAGGCTTTAAGCAGGTGTGGCGCCTTTTCGACAACGAAAGCGGAAAAGCAATGGCAGATGTTATTACGCTCCATGACGAGGTTATAGAGAGCAATGTACCGTATGAGCTTTTCCATCCTGAGCATACGTGGAAGCGTAAAACGATTGAAAACTTCACGGCGCGCCCGCTTCTTGAGAAGATTTACGACAAGGGACAGTGTGTATATAAAGACCGCACGATTGAAGAAATCCGCGACTACTGTGAGCAATCGACGGATGAGCTGTGGGCTGAGGTTTGCCGCTTTGAAAATCCGCACAAGTATATTGTTGACCTGTCCGAAAAGCTCTGGACTGTCCGCAAAAACCTTCTTGATGCGCATTAATTAAACGAAATATGAAAGTGTTTGCAGCAAAATGCATTTTTGTTGCAAACACTTAGTTTTTTATTCTTCGGAGGATATTTCTTCAAGCCGGCGCACTGCGCTCATCGCATCGGGAGCATAGAAGTCTGCACCGATTTTTTCGGCATACTCTGCCGTGAGTACCGCGCCGCCGACAATTATCTTGCACCATGGCGCACATTTTCGCAGAAGCTTTATTGTTTCTTCCATTGCAGGAACGGTGGTTGTCATAAGGGCAGAAAGCCCGACATACGGCGCGTGAAGCTCGCAGACCTTTTCGGCAATTTCTCCGGGTGCGACATCACGACCGAGGTCAATAACACCGTAGCCGTAATTTTCAAGAAGAAGCTTTACTATGTTTTTTCCGATGTCGTGGATATCTCCATGTACCGTAGCAAGGACGAATTTTGCCTTTGACGGTGCATTTTCACCGTCTGACTGCATTGCGCCTTTGATTTTCTCAAACGCGCTCTTTGCCGCTTCGGCGCTCATAAGAAGCTGGGGGAGATATACTGTTTTATTCTCAAAGCCGCGTCCTACGGTGTCAAGTGCCGGAATTATTTCGTTTGTGACAATATCAAGAGGGGGCATCTGCTCAAGGAGAGATGCGCAGACCTGCCCTGCTTTGTCACGAAGTCCGCGGATTATGGCCTCTGAAAGCTCGGATTTAAACTCAGCCTCATCTTTTTTTGCCGTAGCTGTGGCTGGGGAAGGCGCAGTGATGAAGCTTTCTGCCGCAGAAATATAATCCGCACAGTTTTCGTCAAGTCCATAAAGTGCGCGGTAGGTATAATATACTTTCATCATATCCTGTGAATACGGATTCATTATTGCGGCGGAAAGTCCGTTTTCAAGAGCAAGAGCAAAAAACGTTCCGTTTATCGCATCGCGGTTAGGAAGTCCGAAGGATACATTTGAGACACCGAGAGAGGTGTGAACTCCAAGCTCGTTCTTTATACGATTGAGAGAACGAAGCGTTGTGATCGCGGCAGAGGAATCCGCGCTTATCGTCATAGCGAGTGTGTCGAAGACAATATCCTTTTTTGAGATGCCGTAGCTTTCGGCGACAGAAAGGATTTTTTCAGCAATTGTAAAGCGCTCATCTGCCGTTTCGGGAATCCCGTTTTCATCGAGCGTCAGCGCAACGACAACACCGCCGTATTTCTTCACGAGCGGGAAGACAGCTTTCATGCTCTCATCTTTGCCGTTGACGGAATTAATCATTGCCTTTCCGTTATAACGCCGAAGCGCGCTTTCCATAGCCTCGGTATCTGAAGTATCAATCTGTAAAGGTAGGTCAAGTATCGCCTGAAGCCCGCACACCGTATCTGTAAGCATTCTTTTTTCGTCGATATCCGGAATACCAACGTTGACATCAAGAACATGAACGCCGCGCTCCTCTTGGTTTACGCCCTCGGTGAGGATGTAATTCATATCGTTTTCAAGAAGTGCCTGCTTAAAGCGCTTTTTTCCTGTGGGGTTGATGCGCTCGCCAATGAGAATCGGATCGTTTCCGAATGTTACCGCGTGGGTATACGATGAAATTACAGTCAGATTTTTCTCAGCAACTGCGACGGGCGCGATGCCCTTTGTTTTTTCTACGACCTTTTTTATATATTCAGGCGTTGTGCCGCAGCAGCCACCTGCAACGCGCACGCCGAGCTTTATAAGCTCTGCAACCACGTCGGAAAACTCGTCTGCATCAACATTGAAAATGGTTTTGCCGTTTACTGTTTTCGGAAGTCCTGCATTTGGCTGGAAAACAACAGGAACAGATGCAACGGCAAGAAGCTCTTCCATAACACCGCGAAGCTCGCGCGGACCGAGAGAACAGTTTGCACCGATAACATCCGCACCCATGCCTTCAAGCAACGCAACCATTGCAGCAGGAGATGCCCCTGTCATAAGCTTTCCGTCCGCGCCGTAAGCATTTGAGACGATAACGGGAAGGTCACAGCTTTCCTTTACTGCAAGAAGCGCCGCCTTTGTCTCGTAGCTGTCGTTCATAGTTTCTATTATAACAAGGTCTGCACCGTGCTTTGCGCCGAGACGCACGGTTTTCGCAAAAAGCTTTACTGCATCTTCAAAATCAAGGTCACCAAGCGGAGAAAGAAGCTTGCCGGAAGGACCGATATCCAGCGCAATGAATTTTTCCTGTGAGGAAGCGCTTTCTTTTTTTGCACGGCGCGCATTTGAAAGTGCGGCACTGATTATTTCTTCAAGCTCGGCATCGTCAAACTTCAGCGCATTGGCACCGAAGGTGTTGGCGGTCACAACATTGCTCCCCGCATCAAAGTATGCCTTGTGGATATCGCATATGATGTCAGGATGAGCTATGTTCCAACGCTCGGGAAACTCGCCGGGGAGCAGTCCTTTTGCCTGAAGAAGCGTTCCCATACCGCCGTCGAGATAAACAATATTATTTCTTAAAAATTCTGAAAAGTTCATATATTTCCTCCTATCCCCGCAAAAGCCGTCACTGACTTTGACGGAGACATCAAAAGACTGTCGTTTAAATAAACGCCGATGTTTTTCGGGCAGTTTAAAACTGAAAAAATATCTTTTTGGGTATCAAGCGAAAGATCGCCGTAGCCCGGCGAAAAACGCGGCTTTAAAACTACGCTGTTCTCTTCTTCGAAATTCTTACAGAATATATCGCAAAGTGACTCAACGCGCTCAGACCCCAGCGCCTGAAGCATAACCGCCCGTGCCGGGGAAAGCCGCGCGTGCTTTGCAATAAGGCGGTCGAGTGCAGTGCCCACGGTTGCGGAAAAGAGAAGAACACGCCTGCAACCGGAGAGATTTTTTGCAAGTGTTTCCGACTGCACCGAAAAGTGACCGAAATCGCATGTGCTTCCCCGGATTTTTGCATCGAGTACACAATAACACACATTGTATTTTAAAAGAGACTCTGCTTCGTCCACACAGCTGTGAAAAAGTTCAAGTATTTCATCGTTTTCTCCGGAGCATCCGGCATAGCGGAGAGCTTCGTGAACATTTACGTCCGGCGCTTGATATGTTTTTGTTATCACTTCCATAGTCATTTTCCGAGGATATCGGAGAGGTTGCTCTGAATTTTTTCTGCGATATCCGGCTTGTTCATGGAGTATACATGGACGTTGGTGATTCCGTTTGCGTAAAGGTCAATAATCTGGTCGGTTGCATATGCAATGCCCGCCTGCTTCATTGCCGCGGGACTTTCGCCGAATTTATCGACAAGACTTTTAAAGCGTTGCGGCATAAAAGAGCCGGAAAGCTTCATTGCGCGTTCAACCTGATTGGCGTTGGTTATCGGCATAATGCCCGGAACGATAGGAACAGTAATGCCGGCTTCGCGGATTTTATATAAGAAATTATATAAAAGGTTGTTGTCAAAAAACATCTGCGTTGTAAGAAAATCACATCCCGCATCAACCTTTTCTTTAAGGTGTGCGATATCATCCTTCTGATTTTCGCTTTCCGGGTGTATTTCCGGGTAACATGCGCCCGCGATGCAGAAATTCCCATCTGCCTCGCGAAGCTCGCGGATAAGGTCAATTGCGTGGGTGTAATCCCAGCGGTTTCTGTCCTCGGAAAGCTTATCCTCGGGAATATCGCCGCGCAGTGCCATAATGTTCTGAATGCCCGCGGCTTTTATGTTTTCAATCATACTCCGGACGGTTTCTTTTGTGGAGGAAACGCAGGTGAGATGCGCAAGCGTCGGCACGTTGTAGCGTGCTTTTATGTTTTTGGCAATGTCAAGCGTGTAACGGCTTGTGCCGCCGCCGGCACCGTACGTGACGCTCATAAAGGATGGACGGAGCTTTGCAATTTCCTCCGTTGCGCCCTTTACGCTGTCAAATCCCATTTCCGTTTTGGGCGGAAACACCTCAAACGAAAGCGAAAGTTTCTTTTCTAAAAGTAAATCTATAATTTTCATAACTTACCCCTTATATATGTAATAAATAACCGAGAAATATTGGTGTTATAGAGCGTCATTTATCAGCTTTTTCATCTCATTATCAAAATCAGAAATAATTTTTTGTGTTTTATTAAATGTATCATATTCCTGCTCGGCTTTTTGCAAAGCTTCCTGCCTTGATATTTTTCCATGATCTTTCAGAATTTGATATCTGCGAAAAGACAAGAATTCATTTACGCTGTCTGAAAATTCTGCCATTGTAAAAGTGTTTTCACGCTCTACTAAGTCTTCGATATAGTCAAAATATCCGGAGACTGTGCGTTCAAGTCGCTTTATTTCTTGTTCGGATAAATAGTTTTTTGCCACCGTAACATCTGACTTTAAAATTCGTCCGTCCGGAGAGTTTTTCCAGGTTGTCAGCCCCATATGTTCTTTGGTACTGCTTGCTTTTGTGTATATAATCTCCGCCGCTGTTTGCCCTGTAATAGCATAATGGAATTTATTTTGAACCATTGCGTAAAATTCGCGGGTAACAGGTGATGAACGATCGTAGTCTATACTGCATTCGGCAAAAATATCTGTGATTTGCTGCCATATTCGGCGTTCGCTTGCTCTGATGGAACGAACACGCTCCAATAATTCTTTAAAGTAATCTTTGCCAAACAATGTTTTGCTTTGTTTTAAACGTTCGTCATCCAGCGCAAAGCCCTTTTGCATATATTCTTTCAACACGCCGGTTGCCCAGATACGGAATTTAGTGGCTTTGTGAGAATTTACGCGATAACCGACAGAGATGATGGCATCAAGGTTGTAGAAATTAGTGTCCTTGGTCTGGGTCTTATCGGGAATTGCCCCGTGAGCAGTGGTTATTTCCATTTTGGAAACAACCACATTTTCGTCCAGTTCTCCTTCGGCAAAAATGTTCTTTAGATGCTTTGATATGGCAGGAACATTCACATCAAACAACTCGGACATGGCTTTTTGAGTCAGCCAGATTGTTTCATCTTTAATTACCGCATTTACAGACACATTTTCCTCTGCGGCACGATATATTAAAAAGTCAAAAGTATTACTCATATTGCCTCCATTCCGATTCATCGTTTACATATTTCCGTGATCGGCACTGTTGCTGTATGATTTTACCATATGTAATAAAAATATTATACCGCCGTGATGTCGGGTACGTCAAGCAAATTTATACATAAAGTGTATTTTTTTATAGGATTGCCTTCATAAAATTTATATAAGTAAATTTTCGGGAGAGATGCAATATGCGGCTTCAAATAAAAAGAAGGAGAACAAAGCGCGGAATAGCAGGGCGGAGAGTTGTTGCTGTTTTGCTTCTAGTTGTGGGTATTTCTGTCGGTATATTTTCATTTTTCAATATGAAAACCTCGCCGATGCTGCGTGAGGTGGCGCAGTCCGAGCTTGAAAGCATTGCCTTTGACATTGTCGGCAGAACGGTTGAGGAGGAGCTTTTGCGCGATGGCGCGGATTATGATGACCTTGTACATATAGAGAGAAACGCGGCAGGCGATGTATCATCAATAACAACGGATATAAAAAGGCTTAATCTCTTAAAGCTCCGGGTTGTCAACCGCCTGTCGGATGAGATGTTTAAAAGAACAGAGGACACAATAAAAATTCCGCTCGGAAACCTTACCGGGATTGATTTTCTCACGGGCAAAGGCCCGGATATAACCTTCCGCACAATGTGGGTGTCAAGCGTTAACGGCGAATACCGCAACACGTTTGAAGCGGCGGGAATAAATCAGACCTGCCACCGCATTATGCTTGATTTCACAATAAACGTGGGGATGATGTTTGCAGGACGCGAGATAGGAACGGATGTAGGACTGAGCGTTTGCGTTGCCGAGACCGTCATCGTCGGCGCAGTTCCGGATTTCTTCACGGGGAAAGAGTATGCGGGATAGAGGATAATTAAGAAAATCAGAGATTTTCCGAAGCTGTCGCTTCTTGGTTTTTCTTGAACAGAAAAACCATTTGATGTTATAACAACCTCACGGCGTGAAGCCGATGCCTTGCGAGAGCAAGCCACCGGACGCCTGAGAGAACGTTTTATCACAAATTATGAAAATCAGAGATTTTCTGAAGCTGTCGCTTATCGCTTTTTCTTGAACAGAAAAACCATTTGTGATATAATAATTTTATCACAGAAGAGCGAAAGTGCTTTGGCGATAACAGGATAATGTTTTTTAGTCCTGACTTGACATAAGGATAGTAAGGATGTTTAACAAAGGAGAATATCGGATTTGGAACTTTGGGTGATTTTTGTTTTATTATACGGTATATTCAAAGGTGCCCGCGAGCCGATCAAGAAGAAAATACTTGAAAAGCACGATTTGTTAAGCGCATTATTTGCATATACATTTATCGGCTTTCTGATGACGGTGCCGATGGCGCGGGATGTGTTTTCCGTTGATGCTGTGTCGCTTGCGTTAATTGCTGTAAAGTCTTTTGTACTTTTCTTTGCTTGGCTTGCAACCTTTGCGGCAGTGAAAAAACTGTCAGTCAGCCTTTACAGCGTTATGGATTTGTCACGCGTGGTTTTTTCTACTTTGATGGGCGTTGTTTTCCTGAACGAAAGCTTAACTTTAAAGGGGATCATAAGCTTGCTTCTTGTTGTTGCCGGCTTGTATCTTGTAAACCGGCAAAAGGACGGAGCAGATAGAAAAACAGACGGCAGATATGTGTGGCTTGTTCTCTTCTCATGTCTTTTGAATGCGGTATCGGGAATAATGGACAAGTATATTATGTCAACAAAAGCAGTCAGCAGTATCCAGCTACAGTTCTGGTTTATGCTTATGCTTTCTGTAATGTACTATACATATATTTGCATCAAAGGACAAAAGGCAGATATCAGAGGCTGTGCAAAAAATCCGTATATTTATATTCTGAGCTTTCTTCTGATTGCGGGTGACCGCTTGCTTTTCATTGCTAATTCTTATGAGGCAAGCAGGGTGACGGTTATGACGCTTCTTAAGCAAAGTGCGGTAATCGTGGCAATTCTTAGTGGCAAGTTTGTTTACGGAGAAAAAATAGCGCGAAAGCTTTTGTGCGCCGGAATTATCATTTTCGGAATAGTGCTGGCCGTTGTATAAGAAATGCGGCAAGAAGTTATTGCCATTGAAAAGTTTTTTATCCGGTAGCGGATATTCACCGTATATGATAAAATAAATGTACATAAGCTGATACGGAATGGTTCACAAACTACACATCGGAAGGTGTTTTAATATGGAAGAAATAATAAAAGAATTAAAATCACTTCGTGCGGAGATTGCGGAGCATAATCGCCGTTACTACGTTGAGGATGCACCGAGCGTATCGGACTATGAATATGATATGCTTATGCGCCGCTTAAAAGAAATTGAAAAGGAGCACCCCGAATTTATAACGCCGGATTCGCCCACTCAGCGCGTTGGCGGGCAGGCGCTTACGGCTTTCGAGTCAGTGCGCCACGAAATACCGATGGACAGCTTGCAGGACGTGTTTTCAAAGGAAGAGCTTTCGGATTTTGATGCGCGTGTAAAAGAAGTTGTTCCTGATGCGGAGTATGCGGTAGAGCTTAAAATCGACGGTCTTTCGGTGTCCGTTGAGTATGAAAACGGAACTCTCGTGCGCGGTGTAACGCGCGGTGACGGAATTACCGGCGAGGACGTCACGCAGAACATAAAGACAATTAAAAGCCTTCCGCTGTATATTGAGGATGCCCCGCACCGTCTTATCATCCGCGGTGAGGTGTATATGCCGCGCGAGACGTTTTATCGCCTGAACGAAGAGCGTGAAGCGCGCGGAGAAACGCTCTTTGCAAATCCGCGCAATGCCGCGGCAGGATCCTTGCGCCAGCTTGACCCGAAGCTGTGCGCCGAGAGAAGCCTTGATATAATAATATTCAACGTTCAGCTTGCCGAGGGCGTGGAGTTCGAAACCCATGCGGAATCCCTTGCGTATCTTGCAAAGCTTGGCTTCAGAGTAAGCCCATATTGCAACGTGTTTTCATCTGTGGACGATGCGTTTGCAGAGGTAAAAAGACTTGGGAATATGCGCGATTCACTCGCGTTTCAGATAGACGGCGCGGTACTTAAGGTAAATCGCATAAGCCAGAGACAGATGCTCGGTGCAACGGCAAAGTTTCCGAGGTGGGCGGCGGCGTATAAATACCCGCCTGAGCAGAAGCAGACAAAGCTTTTTGACATAATTCTGCAGGTCGGGCGCACGGGCGTGCTTACGCCGAACGCGGTGCTTGAACCCGTGCATATTTCGGGTGTTACGGTAAGCCGCGCAACGCTTCATAACAGAGATTTTATAAAAGAGCGGGATATAATGATCGGCGATACGGTCATTGTGCAGAAAGCCGGAGATATCATTCCCGAGATTGTGGGAGTGGTAAAGGAAAAAAGACCTCATGATGCGCGCGCCTTTGAAATGCCGGAGGTTTGCCCTGTGTGCGGCTCACCTGTTTTTTCCGAGGACGGAGAAGCGGCGGTAAGGTGTGTCAATTCCGAGTGTCCCGCGCAGAGAATACGCAACATAATCCACTTTGCTTCGCGAGATGCAATGGATGTTGACGGTCTTGGCCCCGCTGTTGTCGAACAGCTTGTGGCGGGAGAGCTTATCCGTGACGCGGCAGATCTTTATTCCTTAAAATCCGAGCAGATAGAGAAGATCGACCGTATGGGTAAAAAGTCGGCGGCAAATCTCATCACCGCGATAGAAAAGACCAAGGAAAACGACTTGTCAAGGCTTCTTTTTGCGCTTGGTATACGTCACGTCGGGCAGAAGGCGGGCAAAACGCTTGCCGAGCACTTTGGTTCCCTTGATGCCGTGATGAACGCATCAGAGGACGAGCTTTGCACTATTGACGATATCGGACAGGTTGTAGCAAGCAGCATAAAGAGATGGTTTTCACTTCCGGATTCGCACGAGCTTATTGAAAAACTCCGTGCTGCGGGAGTAAACACGGAGTTCAGGGGAGAAAAGAAGGGAACTGCTTTTGCCGGTCAGACGTTTGTTCTCACCGGTGCGCTTACAAAGTTTACGCGCAGCGAGGCGGAAGAGAAAATAGAAAAGCTCGGCGGCAAGGCATCGTCGTCTGTATCTAAAAAGACAACGTATGTTGTGGCGGGAGAAAACGCAGGCTCAAAGCTTAAGAAAGCAAATGAGCTTGGAATTACGGTCCTTACAGAAGACGAATTCCTGCAAATGCTGGATGAGGTATCCGCACGATAATGAAATTATTGTAAAACAGATGCATAAATACTTGCAAAAAGCGCAAAAGCAGGGTATGATTATAAGAGTATGTTGTTTTTTGCCGACTGAAAGGAGAAGTTTAAAATGAAGTTCAGAACGGATTTTCTTGCAGAGGATTACAGCGGCCTTTGCTGGTTTCAGGCTCGCGCGGCATCTACCGTGCTTGCAGCACTGCTCGCACTTGCAATAGCATTTACGTTTTTTGGATTAAGCCACAACCTGATAATAGGCTTTCTGCTTTTTGTGATATTCTTTCCGATAATATACATATTGAGAAAGCGCGGGGTGTTCAAGCGTGCGGAAAACAGATATGTGGCGTTTGGCGCATCAAGCGAGCTTTATCTTGAAATTGACGATGATGAAATCCGCCAGAGCGCGGCATCGGGAGAAACCCGCCTTCCGTGGGCAGATGTGTATTCCGTCCGTGAATCGGAGGACAGCTATTATGTGTTTCTCACAAAGCGCAAGGCGTTTTATTTCCCGAAACGCAGCTTTGAGACTGAGGAGCAGAAAAATGTATTTTTGTCTTACATAGAAAAATATGTTCCTGCAAAAAAGGTAAAAATAAAGAAAAAGTAATTTAGTTATAAGGTGGAATCAAAGTGTTGGATGCAATTATTGCCAATATAAGCAACGCAATGTACACGTATGTGCTTGTTATTCTTCTTGTGGCGGGCGGACTGTATTTTACGGTGCGGACGCGCTTTGTGCAGTTCCGTCTTTTTGGCGAGCAGCTTCGTGCTGTTACGGAAAAGCCTGCGGACGGAAAGGGCGTTTCATCATTTCAGGCACTTATGGTGTCTACCGCATCACGTGTCGGAACGGGAAATATTATCGGTGTTTCAACGGCGCTGTGTCTTGGCGGATTCGGCTCTGTTTTCTGGATGTGGCTTATTGCAATTATTGGCGGTGCATCTGCTTTTGTCGAAAGTACGCTTGCACAGATTTATAAAAAGCGCGGACGAGACGGCTCTTACGGCGGTCCTGCGTATTATATTGAGGCAACGCTTAAAAGCCGTACGCTTGCGCTTATCTTTTCCGTGTTTTTAATTCTCACCTACGGCTTCGGATTCAATATGCTTGCGTCATATAATTTGCAGTCAACGTTTTCTGCGTATGAGTTTTATAACCCGGAATATTCTCCGTGGATAATAGGTCTTATCCTTTCGGCAGTGGTGTGCTTCTGCCTTATGGGCGGCGGCGCGCGCATAATAAAGGTTACCGGTGCGCTTGTTCCGTTTATGGGTGTTGCATATATCCTCCTTGCGCTTCTCATTGTGATTCTTAATGCAGATGCGCTTCCGCAGGTGTTCTTGCGAATTTTTTCGGATGCATTCAACTTTGAAGCAATATTTGGCGGTTTTTCCGGCTCATGCGTTATGTACGGAATAAAGCGCGGGCTTTTCAGTAACGAAGCGGGCGTAGGCTCTGCACCGAATGCCTCGGCTTCTGCCGAGGTAGCACATCCCGCAAAGCAGGGACTTGTACAGATTCTTTCTGTATTCATTGATACCGTGCTTGTGTGCAGTGCGACTGCGTTTATGTGTATGTGTTCGGGAGTTGAGCCGACGGAAGCGCTTTCCGGTGCGCCGTATGTTCAGGCATCATTGCAGGCAGTGCTTGGCGATTTTGGTCCTGTGTTTATAACCGCGGCAATGATTCTTTTTGCATTTACAACGCTTCTCGGGAATCTTTATTATGTTGATAAATGCCTTATATATATGCTTGGGAGAGAACCGGGAAAGACCTTTATGCGGGTTTACCACATCCTTGCATCGCTTGTTATTTTTGTCGGCGCCGGGCTTTCTGCCGATCTGCTGTGGAATATTGCCGATATAACGATGGGCGGGATGACGCTTATAAATATGCCTGTTATTCTTATTTTGTCAAAGTATGCCATCCGCGCTTTGCACAACTATGACGAACAAAGAAAAGCGGGGCTTGAACCGACGTTCCGTGTAAAAGATATAGAGCTTCCGCATAAGGTGGACTACTGGCAATAAGAAGTTGCTTAAAAAAGGGGTAAAACAATGACATTTGATACACTCATTATGAAAATAATAACGGGGAAGGCGCCGTGTGTTGTAGGACTTGATGTCGGCGAGAGCGAGCTTCCGGAAAGCTTTTCGGCGGGGGCAGATGCATTGGAGAATATCAGAGAATTCAACCGCGCAGTAATAGATGCAGTATGTGAGCTTGTTCCGGCAATTTCGGTGAATATACCGGCACTTTTGCCGTATGGCGTGTCTGTTATCAGCGATGCAATTTCCTATGCGAAGGAAAAAGAGCTTTTCACCATCGCGGATGCAAAATGCAGCGGAGACCCTGTTGCATCGCCTGCCGAGGCAGAGTTTTATTTTACCACTCTCGGTGCAGACTGTGTAACGGTAAGCCCGTATTTCGGTGCTGCAGGTCTTTTTCCGTTTTTTAAAAAGGCGGCGCATGAGCGCAAAAGCGTTTTTGTTCTCTCTCGCTCAGACAGCGGTTCTCCGCAGGATTTTCAGGAGCTTATGGCAGGGCTGCGAACGGTTTACCGCGCGGTATGCGAAAAGGCGGCAATGTGGGGAGATAAACGCATCGGTGATATGGGGTATTCCGATATCGGCGTAATGCTCGGCGGTGTTGATAACAAAACGATAGCAGAGCTTCGGCGCACATACAAGAAAATGCTGTTTTTGCTTACAGGATACGACGGCGAAAAGGTAAGCGCCCATGACCTTACCGGAGCGTTTGATATGCGTGGGCTTGGTGGTCTTGTATATGTAACCCGCCCGATAACAGCACCGTCCGGAGAGGGAGATTTCGGAGAGAGAGTAAAGGCGGCGGCAGAGGAAGTTTGTCGCGATCTGCGCCTTTGCTTCTGATTAAAAAATGAATGAAGTACAGATAAAACTTGCGGCGTTGCCGCGGGATAAAGAAAAAATAAGCGAATATTATGCCGCGGCGTGGAGGGAAATCTTCGGTGAAGAATTGCTGTATGCCCGCGATGCCGCCACAAAGGCGCGAAGACTGCTCCGGCGCGATGCGGGAAACATCGCATTCGGCTATCTCGGAGAGCGGGAAGCAGGGATTATAATGCTTGATGACAGCGTTTATGTGTATCCCGGCGCAGGGCATATTTCCCTGCTGTATTTAAAACCGGATTTCCGTCGGATTGGGCTGGGCTTCGGGCTGGTTTCGTATGCGGCGGAAAAATATAAAAAAGAAGGAAAAAAGCACGTTAGCGTGCGTGTCGCAGAGAGCAACGCATCGGCGTATGCTTTTTACAAAAAACACGGTTTTTATGAGGTGTTCAGAGAAACGGAGGAGACCGTGCGGCAGATTGTTATGCTGCTTGATATTTAGGAGGTAGTTTGTTTTGGCTCAGAAAAAAGAGGCGTCTTTTGTAAAAGGTGCGCTTATTCTCGCGGTTGCGAGCATTCTTGTGAAGGTAATAGGTGCGGTGTTCCGCATCCCGCTCACAAATCTCGTCGGTGAATACACGATGGGACTTTACAGCATGGCATACCGCTATTACTCGATATTGCTTACCATTGCTACGGCGGGAATCCCGATTGCGATATCAAAGATGATTTCGGAAAGCCGCGCGCTTTCGCGTCCGCGTGAGACAAGCCGCATTTTCAAAACCGCAATGAGTCTGTGCATTACGATAGGTCTTGCAGGATGTATTGTACTTATTGCTTTTTCTGAAAAGCTTGCTCTTGCAACGAATGATATCAACGCAGCCCCCAGCATAGTTGCGCTTGCGCCCGCAGTTCTCTTTATGGCGTGCACAGCGGCGTTCCGCGGGTATTTTCAGGGACACGAAAATATGGTGCCAACTGCGCTCTCACAGATAATTGAGGCGCTCTCCCGCCTTTTTGTCGGTCTTGCGCTTGCGTGGATATTACTGAAAAACGGATATGACGGAAAATACATATCCGCCGGAATAATAACCGGAATAACATTTGGTACCGTGCTAACCGTTCTTATGATGCTTTTCTTTGCATGGCGCAAGCGCTCAAACGAAGGAAGACTTCCGGACGGCGGGGAACAGATAAGAAAGAGCAGTGAAATTCTTTCTTCGCTTTTGAAAATTGCAGTTCCGGTAACTCTCGGCTCACTCGTTATGAATGTTACCAGCACTATTGATATGTTCCTTATAACAAACCGCCTCGCCTCGCTCGGATATGATTCCGAGATGACGACATCTATGTTCGGAATATATGAAAACTATGCACTTCCGATTTTCAATCTTGTTCCGTCCATCATCATTTCGCTCAACGTGAGTGTTACGCCGACTATTTCCGCGGCGCACGCTGTGGGAGACCGCGAAAAGCTCACAAAAACGCTTCTTTCCGCGCTTCGGATAGTTGTTATATTCACGCTTCCGGCGGCGGTCGGGATATCCGTCCTCTCAAAGCCGGTGCTTTCAATTCTCTACACCTCAGCATCGGATGTTGCGATAGCGGCTCCCGTGCTTACTATACTCGGAATTGCATCGTTTTTCCTCTGCGCATCATCTCTTACGTCAACTTCAATGCAGGCGCTCGGGCATGCCACAATACCGCTTATCACAATGCTTGTCGGTGCGGTGGTGAAGGTTGCGGCAAACTATGTGCTCATTGCAATACCCGGCATCGAGCTTTCGGGTGCGGCGATAGGAACAGTGCTGTGTTATGTGATAATAACGGTGCTCAATATGATATGCCTTGCCCGCCTTGTCGGATTCAAGTCCGGTTTTGTGCAGACGTATCTGCGCCCGCTTATTTCCTGTGCAGTTATGGGGGTAGCGGTATATTTCGTTTATCATATGCTTCTCCCGTTTGCAGGAAATCTTATTTCCGTCGCAGCTTCGATATGCGTTGGCGTGGCTGTATACTTTGCGGCGATGATATTCTCGCGCGGAATAACGCGGGAGGATGTTCTCGGACTTCCGAAGGGTGAGAAAATTGCTGCCATTCTCTTTAAAAAGTAATAAAATTCAAGGAGGATGAGGTCTGAATAAATTCAGACAGGTAATAGTGAAAAGGTAAGAGTGAATAGTTATGGAACAAAATGCAAAGCATTTTGAATTTATAATACATTGGATTGTTTCTTGAACACAAAGAAAGGAATGGGATAAAAATGAAAAAAACATTTAAAATTATTCTTATTACCGTAATGCTTACAGCAGTGCTCACAGTGGCTGCTTTTGCATCAAGCTTTGACCACTGTGCGGATGCACTGAATGAAATGGGGCTTTTCCGCGGAACGCAGAACGGCTATGAGCTTGACCGTGTGCCGACACGTGCGGAGGCGGCAACGATGCTTGTGCGCCTTCTCGGCGCGGAAGACGATGCGCTTGAGCTTTCATATACCGCGCCGTATACGGATGTTGCAGATTGGGCAAAGCCGTATGTCCAGTATTTGCATAATGCCGGACTCACAAAAGGAACAAGCGCAACCACGTTCGGTTATTCCGATAAGTGCACCGAGCAGCAGTATGCAACGTTTCTTCTCCGCGCTCTCGGATATACCGACGGCGAAAACGGCGATTTTACATACGCAGACGCTCTTGCTTTTGCAGAAGAGTGCGGTGTTGTTGATTTTGTAAACTGTGCAGGAGATGTGTTCCTGCGCGATAATGTCGCCGCAATGAGCTTTACGGCGCTTTCTGTTGCTCCGAAATCCGGAGAGGCAGACCTGCTTACAAAGCTCAAAGCCTCCGGTGCAGTTGCAGATGATAAGGGATATATTGAGTTTTTTGAAAATTACCGTAAATATACAGAAGCGTCAAAAACGGTAAACAATGTAACAACCCTCTCGACAGACATCAAAATGAATATGACGTCTGCCGTTGACGGCGTTGAAAATATGAAAATGGACTATGCTCTCAGCCTTGCGGCAGACATTGATGCGGAAACCCCGGATAAAAGCAAAATGAAATATGAGGGTACAATAAAAGCACTCACGGATATAGGTGAGGGCAAAATGAATGTTGAAATGCCGGTAAGCTACTATTTTGCAGACGGCTGGCTCTACATTGATGTTTCGGGACAGAAGCAGAAGGCAGAGCTTTCATATTCGGATGCTTTGGAAACAATGGATATAAATATGCAGACCGACACTAACCCGATTTGCCTTATTAAAAACATAGAGGTAAAGAAAACTGCCGACGGTTATGAAACGTACAATATCACATGCGCACCGGGTGGTATTAATGCAATAGCAGGCTTGATTGAGACTGAAGATATGGCAGATTATGTATTACTTACAATGTCGGTAAAGCTCCGCGGAGAAAAGCTTGTATCAATGTCAGGAGATATGAAAATGGCAGTTGCGGCGGACGAAAAGACAACGGATATCTCTGTAACATACGAAATGACGAATATAAAAACAGGCGTGGATGTAAAAATCACCCCGCCGCAAAATCTTAGTGAATATAAATAACGCAGAAACAGCACGGAACTATTCGGTTCCGTGCTGTTGTGGTATTATATCAGTTGCTTCATCCTCGCCTTCGTGTTGCGGCGGCGCAGAGGAGCCCGCCGAAAAGCGCAAGAGAAGCCCACACCCATATGATTACGTTCCAGCCGAAGCTTTCGGAGATAAGCGCAATGCCATAGGTAGAAAGCGCACTTCCGAGATAGGTAAAGGAATTGAGAACGCCCGATGCGGTAGAGGTGTTTTTAAAATACATAGGAACCATACAGACGAGCAGAAGGTTTACGCCGTGCATTGCGCCCGTAAGCGTTGCGGAGAGAAAGACCGAGAGCGCGGCACTGCCGGATGACAAAAACGCAAGAAGCACTGCCGCGGCAACGCCGACAACAAAAATATACGCAGAGAGCGTAAGCTCGTTTCTAACCTTGATGTTACGAAGCCACAGCGTTGCGCGGAAGCAGATTATGCTGAATATAGGAAGAATAACGCCGGTGAGGATTGATATCGAGCTTCCGAGGTCGTAAACCTCGGCAATATACGTCGGCATCCACGTCGTTATGCCGTCACGCAGCGCCCCCTGGCAGATTATTGCAACAACTATTGCCACAAGAGCAAATCCGGAAAAAGGATTTTTTCTTTCGGACGAGGCTCCTGCACTGTTTAATTTCGCAGAAACGGAGGTATCGGTATTGCGAAGCGCAAGCATCCAGACAAAAGCCATTATAATGCACATCCCAAAGGAGAAAAAGAACATACCTCTCCAGCCAACTGTTGAGATAAACAGCGGGGAGAGAAGATAAACGGCGATCGTTCCGATTGAGCTTCCCCACGATACGCGCACCGTTGCGATGCGGTAGGTTTCATCATCGAAAAGTCCGGTCATAATTTTCACAAGTGGCGGCCACATAAAGCTTTGTGCAAATCCGTTTACTGCCCATATGCCGACCATCATTCCGGGCGTGGGGCAGAAAGGAATACAAAGATTCATAAGCGCCGTAAGCAGAAGACCGCCGAGCATAAGAAGCTTCGGATTTATCCGGTCACCCATATATCCGCTGACAAGCTGGCCTGCGCCGTAGGTGATAAAGCTTGCGGTGACTGCAAGAGAAACATCGCTTTTTAAAAATCCCTCTGCGCGCACCATTTCAAGGAGAACTGCACCAAAGTTTATGCGGGAGATATAGCTTGTGAAATACATTACAGAGAAGAGGAAAATTAAAAGATTAGTCCTCTTTTTTGTCATTGATGCGTTCATATCATTGATTTCCTTTCAAAAGTGTAATGTTGTTTTCGCGATACAGGTCGTAAATTGTATCGGGCAGGTTTTTGTCCGTGACGTAGATGTGTTCGGGTTTTAAATCGCAAAGCTTACACAGCGATGTTTTTTCAAACTTTGAGCTGTCGGCAAGAACAATGATTTTATCTGCGATGGAAAGGAGCGTGTGCTGAACATCGGCAAGCTTTAAATGGAAATCCGAAATTCCACACGAGAGGGAAATGCCCGTGGGGAAAATAAAGGCTTTTGCAACGTGGAGCGAACGCAGGTTCTGTGCGGTGAGATGCCCCCAGAATGCATCTTCTCCTTTGTCGTAGCTTCCGCCGACAAGAACGGTCTGTATTGTCTCTGAGTGGGAAAGGATGTTGAAAACACCGAGCGAATGGGTAATGACAGTGAGATTTTTGAATTTATCTTTTATCACATCGGCGAATTCAAGTGCGGTAGTTCCGGCATCAACAGCGATGATGTCGCCTTCTTCGATAAGCTCTGCGGCAAGTTGAGAAAGTTCATTTTTTTCGCGGCGATGTTCGTCAATGCGGACGGAAAACTCACCTGCGGGTTTGATCGTAGCCACCGCAATTGCGCCACCGTGTACGCGGGAAAGAACGCCTTCGCGCTCAAGCGCGAGAAGGTCGCGGCGCACGGTTTCGTCAGAAACACCGAAAGCTTTTGCAAGCTCGGCAACGGTAACCGCGCCGGTTTTTGTAAGTGCGGCGCGGATTTTTGAATGTCTTTCATTTGCAAGCATCAATACATCAACTCCATATTCCACATAATACCACATAAACTCACAAATGTCAACATTTGATATAAAGGAATAAAAATAAATTTTTCCCTTTCGCGGTATTGTTTATTTTTGATAAATGATGTATAATTATAATGTATAGTTATAAATGATTGAAAGGTGCGCATAACGTGAAAGAGATATTGCTTTTAAAGCTTGGAGAGCTTGTACTTAAAGGACTTAACCGCGGGAACTTTGAAAAAAGGCTTATGAAGAACCTTGCGTGGAGAATAAGAAACTGCGGGGAGTTTAAAATATACTGTATGCAGTCTACTATTTATGTTGAACCGCAGAGCGACGACTGCGATATGGATGCGGCGCTTGATGAGGCAAAGCGCGTGTTCGGTATCGTAAATATTTCCCGTGCAGCAGAGGTCGAAAAGGATATTGACAAAATAATTTCCGTTTCAAAGGAGTATCTCCGTGATACGCTGAGTAATGCAAAAACCTTTAAGGTGGAGGCAAAGCGCTCGGATAAGTCGTTTCCGAAAAAATCGCCGGAGATTTGCTTTGAGGTAGGCTCGGCACTTCACGATGAATTTGAAAATATAGAGGTAGATGTAAAAAATCCGGAAGTTTTAGTTAAGGTTGAAATTCGCGACCGCGCCGCATACGTCCACGCAAACCCGATTCCCGGTGCGGGCGGGCTTCCTGTCGGAATCAACGGACGCGCCGCAATTCTTTTATCGGGCGGAATTGACAGCCCCGTTGCCGCATATATGATGGCAAAGCGCGGAGTGGAGCTTTTCGGAATCCACTTCTTCTCGTATCCGTACACCTCCGAACGGGCAAAGGAAAAGGTTATCGAGCTTGCACGCCTTGTCGGAAAATATGCGGGAAATATAAAAATTGCAATGGTTCCGTTTACTAAAATTCAGGAAGAGATCCGCGCAAACTGTAAGGAAGAGTATTTCACCCTTATTATGCGCCGGTTTATGATGCAGATTGCAGAGCAGGTTGCTCGTGAGAATAATTGCGGGGCGCTCATTACCGGTGAAAGTCTCGGTCAGGTTGCAAGCCAGACGATGGAGGCTCTCGGCGTTACCGAGAATGGCATATCGCTTCCTGTTCTCCGCCCGGTAATCGGTATGGATAAAGAGGAAATTGTTGGCATTGCCCGCAGAATAAACACGTTTGAAACATCAATACTTCCCTATGAGGATTGCTGTACGGTATTTACTCCGAAGCATCCGCGAACAAAGCCGAAGCTTGAAAATATCCTTGAAGAGGAGAAAAAGCTTCCGTTTGATGCCCTTTGCCGTGAGGCGATAGAAAACATTGAAATCATATAGAGAGAAGGCAGAAAATTGAGTTTGTCAGCTGAAATAATCGCCGTCGGAACGGAAATACTTCTCGGCGAGATCACAAACACAGATGCCGTAACCGTTGCTCAGGCGTTGTCTGAGCTTGGCATAAATGCATATTATCAGACAGTTGTCGGCGATAACCCCGAGAGACTTAAAAAGTGCATCCTTATCGCGAAGGAGCGCGCGGATATTATTATAACCACAGGCGGGCTTGGCCCCACTTTTGATGACCTTACAAAGCAGGTTGCAGCAGAAGCTTTTGGCAAGCAGCTCGTGCTTCATGAAGCTTCTCTTGAAAGAATTAAGGGATATTTTACAAAGCTCGGACGCAAAATGACGGACAACAATGCACGTCAGGCGTATCTTCCGGAAGGCTGCACAGTGCTCGAAAATGACTGGGGAACAGCACCGGGATGTGCAATAGAGGATGGCGGGAAAATTCTGATTATGCTTCCGGGTCCTCCGCGCGAGTGTATTCCTATGGTGAAATACCGTATGGTGCCGTATCTTAAGAAGCTTTCCGATGCACACCTCGTTTCCCATGGTATTCATATTTACGGAATGGGTGAGAGTGAGGTTGAGAGTAGGATAAGCTCGTTTGCCGAAACGATGACGAACCCGACTCTCGCGCCATATGCAAAGGATGGCGAGGTACTTTTGCGTGTTACCGGAAAGGCAAAAACGGAAGAAGAGGCAGATGCAATAACGCGCCCTGTTATAGAGAGGGTTGAAGAGATTTTAGGTGATGTTGTGTACGGTGTTGATATTCCGTCCCTTCATGCTGCGGCATTTGAAATCCTCCGTGAGAAAAGGCTCACCCTTGCAACTGCAGAGTCGTGCACCGGCGGGCTGTGTGCAAAGCTCATTACCGATATTTCCGGCTCGTCCGAGGTGTTCTACGGTGGGGTGTGCGCATACACAAACGATATAAAGATGAAGATTCTCGGAATAGAGCGCGAGCTTCTTGACACATACGGTGCTGTTAGTGAGGAATGCGCGCGGGCACTTTCGACCGCTGCGTGCGAAAAATTCGGAACGGATGCAGGTATCGGCGTTACAGGCTATGCAGATCCGAACTCCGGAGACGAAAAGAACCCGGGTGGAACAGTTTATGTTGCCGTAACCGTAAAGGGAGAGACGGTATGTTCAAAAATTTATCAGCCGCGCGGGAGAGAGCTTGCAAAGGAACGCGCTGCACAGGAAGCCTTCAATCTTCTTCGCCGTGCAGCAGAGGGATTATAAATATGACCAATATAGAAAAAACATTAAGCCAAAAATATCATTTCAAAGGCAAAATAATGAACATCCGCGAGGATGAGGTAGAGCTTTGCGGGAGGAAAACAACTCGCGAGGTTTGTGAGCACTGCGACGGAGTGGCGGTACTTCCGGTTACTGATAACGGAGAAATAATTCTCGTTTCGCAGTACCGTTATCCGTTTGAGCTTGAAATACTTGAAGCTCCTGCCGGCAAGGTGGACGGTGATGAGCCGCATTTTGACTGCGGAGTGCGTGAGCTTAGCGAGGAAACCGGATATACCGCGGACGAGATGAAATATCTCGGTTTCGTTTATCCGTCGCCGGGATGTATGACAGAAAGGATACATTTGTATCTTGCAACAGGGCTTCACGAGGGGGAGGCGCATCCGGACGAGGGAGAATTTTTGCAAATTAAAAAATTTAAGCTCACCGACGCGCTTTCAATGTGTGATGAGGGAAGAATAGACGATGCAAAGACCGCTGTGCTTATTTTGCGTGCAGCGAGACTGCTCGGATTATAATAAAAATCAGTCGTTTGGGAGGATAACGATATGGATAAGAAAATTCTTGTTGTCGAGGATGAAAAGGCAATTGCCGATATTCTTGACTTTAATTTGAAAAAGGAAGGCTACACCGTAGTTTGCGCATACGACGGTGAGGATGGGCTTTCCCATGCGCTGGAGGACAAACCAGACCTTATTCTTCTTGATGTTATGCTGCCGAAGCTTGACGGCTTTGAGGTATGCAAGGCAGTGAGAAAGACCTCTAATGTGCCGATAATTATGCTTACGGCGCGCGAAGAAGAGGTTGACAAAATTCTCGGACTTGAGCTCGGTGCGGATGACTATATAACAAAGCCGTTTTCAATGCGTGAGCTGATGGCGAGAATAAAGGCAAATGTAAGAAGAAGCACCGTTTCCCCGGCGGGAACGGAGGATACGGGCGATGAAAACCGCCTTGTGTTCGGTAATATTGTGATAAATTTAAAAAGCCTTGACGTAAAGAAAAATGGAGAAAAGCTTGAGCTTACTCCGCGTGAGTTTGATCTTATAAAGTTTCTCGCAACACAGCCGAATCAGGTTTTTTCGCGTGAGGAGCTTATGGAACATGTGTGGAAGTATGACTATTACGGAGACCTTCGCACGGTTGACGTTACGGTGCGCCGTCTTCGTGAAAAGCTTGAGGACGATCCGGCAAATCCGATGCGCATAGTGACGCGCCGCGGTGCTGGTTATATGTTTTCTGATTGATAATATTCTGACCGGAGAGGGAGTGTTCTTGCGGTATGCGTTCGCTTCAGATGAGGCTCGTGCTTGTGCTCGTGCTGCTTATTGTTTCTGTAATGGTAATTGTCGGGACCTTTATGCTCAATCAGGTTTCGGTGTACTATTTTGACGATTTCACAGAGCAGATGAACTCGGTTTTTAACGCCGAGGTATTTGCTGTGCTCAAAAACGAAGCGAGGGCGGAAAACGGGGCGGAAAGGCTCTCTCTGGCGCTTGAGGCATATTCCTCTTCAATGAGAATAAGCGGATACCGTAATTATTACATACTTGACGGAAAAACGGGACAAACGCTTTTTGGTTCAAATGATGACGAGGTTGTGAGAACGCCTGCAATCATTTCTGCACTCGGCGGAAAAATCGGTCAGGAAAAGAGAATATCAAGCGGATATATCGACCGCGCAAATCCGATAGTTGTGGATGATGAAGTAAAATATATTGTTTATATAAAGGACACAAAGCAGGATCAACAGCGCCTTACGGCGTCAATGTTTATGATTATTCTGCGAACGATGGTTTTTGCACTTCTTTTCGCGGTGATTTTGAGCTTTTTCTTCGCAAAAACAATAACAACCCCGATTGAAAACATAACCAAGGGTGCAAAAAAGCTCTCAATGGGCGAGCTGGAGTATGAGCTTGCCGTCGAGTCAAATGATGAGATAGGAACGCTTACCGAAACTTTTAATGACATGGCAGCAGCGCTTAATGCAACACTTGCAAAGGTGGAGGATGAGCGCAATAAGCTCGACACGCTCTTCCTTTATATGACAGACGGTGTTACTGCGTTTTCCGGTGACGGGACGTTGATTCACCATAATCCGGCGGCTGTTGAAATGCTGTCCTTTGATACGGAAAAGGATAAGACTTATGCAGAAATCTTTAAGGATCTCGGCGTGGATTTTTCATCACTTTCCGGTATGGATGGAAGCTTTGAGGAATACAACATGGAAACCGGAGAGAAAACACTGAAGGTCAGTTTTGCCCGATTCGGGAATGAGGCGGAGGAAGCGGGTGGCGTTATTGCCATTATTCACGACTTCACAACAGCTGCAAAGCTTGAAAACTCACGGCGCGAGTTTGTTGCAAATGTATCCCATGAGCTTCGCACTCCGCTGACAAACGTTAAGAGCTATACAGAAACTCTTGCGGAAGCACCGGATGCACCGCCGGAGATGCGTGAGCGATTCTTTGATGTTATTCTCAATGAAACGGACAGAATGACGCGAATAGTGAAGGATCTCCTGACGCTTTCGCGGCTTGACAGTGCGAAAATGGACTGGAAGCACGAAACCTTTTCTATGCGTAAAAGCGTTGAAAATGCTTACCGTGCAATGGAAATGGAGGCACGTCGTTGCGGGCACAAGCTTACGCTTTCGGTAGATGCATCGCTTCCTGATTTTTACGGTGACCGCGAACGTATAGAGCAGGTTTTCATAAACCTCCTTTCAAATGCCGTAAAGTATACGGGCAAGGACGGAAAAATAGATTTTTCTGCAGAAAACTATGATGAATTCATAAAAATAACCGTAAAAGATAACGGAATAGGCATTCCGGAAAAGGATATTCCCCGTCTGTTCGAGAGGTTTTACCGCGTTGATAAGGCACGAAGCCGCGAAATGGGCGGTACAGGTCTTGGTCTTGCCATTGCAAAGGAAATTGCAGAACATCACGGCGGAGAAATAAAGATAGAAAGTGTTTACGGAAAAGGCACAACAGCGTCTGTGATCCTTCCCAAGGAAGGAATGGTGGAAGAATAATGAGCACGACGAGGGAAAGAATAAAAAATGTGTTCATATGCCTTTTGCTTGTGGGAATGCTTTATCTGACTTATACCGTATGGTTTTTTGACAGCCCGTTTGAAACTGTCGGAACAGACAATCTGTTCGGCATAGATATGAGCTTTAGCAGTTCCGGCGAGGGTGAGGGAACTGACCTTGACGCATTCGGAATACGGCCTATGAGCATTTATGTAAAAGGGGACGGATTCTCTCGCGCATCTGTTTATGAAAGTGAAAGGACGGATGCGATATACAAGTCTTTGCGTCCGCTTCTTGCGCGGGTGTTTGATTTTCACGGTGATATGAAAGCTGCAGATGCCGGAGTGTGGGAAGAAAAGCTTTCCGAGAACGGTGTTTTGCTCGACTATTTCGGAAATGTTCCGACAGGGGCGATTTGTACGTGGCTTGGTGCAGATGTTGAAGATAATTTATATTCCGGAAGGTATTATCTGCTCTCTGCAGATGAAAGAAATGTAAAATTATATGTCAAAAACCCGAATGAAGATGAAGTGTATTCAGTGAACACTTCTGTTTCTTCGGAGGAACTGATGTCGATTGCTGCGGGTGTAAGCGCAGTAGATGCCATTCTTGCCGGAAACAGCGATGTGAAGGACTTTGCGGCAATAAACCGGGAAACGGCGGTTCCTTCCGCTTCGTCAAAGCCTGCTGTAATTTCTGCATATAACACATATGCAACATTTTCGGCTTCTGTTGCAGAAGGCTGTCTTGCTACGTTTTCCCTGGGGGATGTTTCCCCCGGCACATATTCAGAGGCGGACGGCACACAGGTATATATTGCCGATATGGTAACGATGAAGATATCACCCTCAGGGCTTGTGTCATATACGGATCCGCGCGAGGAAGCCGATGAGACGATAGGAATAACCGTGGATCATAAAGGCGAGCACGCTCTCCTTTTTGAAAAAACTGAGGCAGCGCGTAAAATTGCGGCAACCCTTGCTTCAAAGCTTCCGGGAGTAGGTGGCATATATCTTATATCAGCTTTGGAAAACGGCAATGAGACCGAGATAATTCTCGGGCGACATATTAACGGGATTCCGGTGGATATGAATTCCAGCACTTATTTTATGAGGGTGAGCTTTCGGGGAGAGATGGTAAGTGATGTCAGGGCAAATTTGCGGGGATATGATATAACATCTCAAAGTGCAGATGTTCTGAATTTGCGACTTGTCGCTGCGGCGGTTTCCGGAATGGGAAAGAAAGGCGATGTAAGCTTGCGGTATGCCGATGACGGCAACGCAACGCTTTCTCCGTCATGGTTTATTCTGTCCGAAAAGGAGAATGGAAATGAATTGGTCGAGAGCTAAAACAATTCTTATCGCTTTGCTTCTTGCTGTAGATGTGTTCCTTCTTGTGGTATACATATCGCGCGATAATGGAGTGAGAAAAGATGAAATGGCTTTGCGTTCCAATGTCTGCAGCATTCTTTCTGCACAGGGGATAGCTGTGGATGAGACGCTTGTTCCGCTCGATTCCGTAGGAATCCGTCCGGCTGTATTGCAGAGAAAAACGGATATGAAAAAAGCCGCTGTATCATTTTTCGGGAAGGTGACCGAGGAAAAAAGCGGAGAAAGCATTACCTACTCCGGTGAAGGCGGGAGCGTCATGTTTTCAAATGATGTGTTTTCGCTCGTTTATGAATCAGGGAAAAGCATAGACGATGAGGACTCGGCAAAAGCTCTTGCAAAAGATGTTGCGGGAAGCTTCGCCGTAACGGATAGGATGCGTGATTATACCTGTCGGTCTGATGAAGGAGGATATAGCATAGGAATTTCGCAGATGTTCTCAGGCGTTCCGGTGTTTGATTGCGGAATAGAGGTCAAAATCTCTGCGTCGGGAAGCGTGATTGCGTCGGGAAAATTCATTGGCAAGGGTGTGCGCGTTTCGACTGACGGAAAAGTGATGAAAACCTCCGCTCTCCTTCTTTCTTTTGCTGACGGAGCTGTGAAAGAAGCGCTGTGTCCTTTAAAGGTTTCATCGGTCACGCTCGGATACATCTCAAAAACTCCGGCTGCAGGAAGGGTTTCAATGTCTCCGACGCTTTGCGTAACGACTGACAAAGGCGTGTTTTACGTTGATATGCAGAGCGGTAAATTTGTAAGCGCATAAAAATTTTACAAAATATACAAATAATCTTTGCATTTTACAGAGAAGTCTGCTATAATTTAAATTGGTAGATTTCAGATTTGAATTTTATCAGATTTATGATTAAAAACACTCGCTTTTTGGCAGAATGATAAATGAGTATGATAGGAAAAAGAGGTGCCCGGTATTGACAAAGTATGTTATAGAAGGTGGCTATAAGCTGCGCGGTGAAGTTACCATAAGCGGTGCTAAAAATGCCGCTGTTGCGATTATACCGGCGGCTCTTCTTGTTGACGGTACATGCAGAATAGAAAACATTCCGGAAATTCGGGATGTAACGCTTATGCTTGATCTTTTGCGCGATATAGGCGCGGATGTCAGGCTTATAAATCGAAATTGTGTTGAGATAAATGCCACGAAAATCCGTACTACTCGTGCGGATTATGACATGGCAAGAAAAATCCGTGCGTCTTATTATCTTATTGGTGCTCTTCTTGGCCGTTTCGGTTCAGCTCAGGTTGCTTTGCCCGGCGGCTGTAATTTCGGTGACCGCCCGATTGATCAGCACACAAAGGCGTTCAAGTTGCTCGGTGCTGCAGTTGATGTTCAGAACGGTTATGTGATTGCAGAGTCTCACGGCAGGCTCACCGCATCATCGATATATTTTGATGTTGTTTCCGTCGGCGCTACGATGAATGCAATGCTTGCGGCAGTGCTTGCAGATGGCACAACCATTATTGAAAATGCGGCAAAAGAACCGCACATTGTTGACCTTGCAAACTTCTTAAATTCCATGGGCGCAAATGTCAGCGGCGCGGGAACAGACGTAATAAAGGTGCGCGGCGTTAAGAAGATGGAAGGCGGCGCTTATACGATAATTCCCGATCAGATTGAGGCGGGAACATACATGGCGGCAGTTGCTGCGGCAGGCGGAGAAGTGCTTGTCCGCAACATCATCCCGAAGCATCTTGACTGTATAACCTCAAAGCTCCTCGAAATGGGCGTTGAGGTTACCGAACATGATGATTCGCTTCTGATTAAGCGAATAAAGCCGCTTTCAAACACGAACATTAAAACATTGCCGTATCCCGGATTTCCTACGGATATGCAGCCACAGGCAACAGTTATCCTCACTCTTGCAAACGGTATGAGCATTGTTACAGAGGGTGTATGGGACAGCCGTTACCAGTATGTTGAAGAGCTTCGCAGAATGGGTGCAAAAATTCAGGTTGACGGAAAAACCGCTGTTGTCGAGGGGGTTGATTCGCTTACAGGCGCTCCGGTGCGTGCGTGTGATTTGCGCGCGGGTGCGGCGCTCGTTATTGCGGGTCTTGCCGCAAACGGAATAACGGAAGTTGAGGACATTCTCCATATTGAGCGTGGATATGAGCACATCGTGGAAAAGCTTACAGCACTGGGTGCACATATCAGAATCGTTGAAGACAATATTCCTGTGGCAAAGGCACAATAGATAAAACGGAGGAACGGAAATTTTGCCGTTCCTTTATTGATAAAAGGAGAGTTACAATGCTTAAGGTATGTCCGCTCGCGAGCGGATCTAACGGAAATTGCACATACATATCTGACGGAAAGGTGCATATACTTGTTGATGCGGGCATCTCTGCCACGCGCATCATCCGCGAGCTTTCAATGCTCGGGCTTGGCGTGTCTGCGATAGATGCAATATTTATCACGCACGAGCACGGCGACCACATCTGCGGACTTGAAAAGCTTCTTTGCCGGGCGGATATTCCGGTCTATGCCTCATGCGGAACAGCACGCGGGATAGGAGAACGGGTAAAGGCGCTTTACGGAAAGGTAAAATGCGTCTATGCAGGAGAGAAAACAGCTGTCGGCGGCATAAGCGTTGAGCCTTTTCACACCCCGCATGATACCTATGAAAGCACGGGTTATCGCATATGCTCGGAAAGCGAGTGCGCGGTTATTGCAACCGATATCGGCCATGTGGATGGCGAGGTGTCGGAGCATCTTTTCGGCTCGGACATCCTTTTGCTTGAGTCCAATTACGATGAGAGGCGGCTTCGTGCTTGCAGATATCCTGTGTTTTTAAAACAGAGAATCGTTGGTGAGCGCGGTCACCTGTCCAATACTGAGTGCGCCCGTCTTGCAGTTGAGGCTGTAAAGCGTGGAACAAAGAATATAATTTTGGGACATCTGAGTGCGGAGAGCAACACGCCTAAGGAAGCCTACACCGCAACGCATACAGCGCTTACTCAAAGCGGAGTAATTCCGGGTGTTGATATGATGCTGTACGTTGCTCCGCGCGGTGAGCGCGGAGAGGTTGTCACCGTGGAGGCGGGAAAGTAGATGCTGAGTGTTGATATTATCTGCGTTGGGAAGCTTAAAGAAAAGTTTTTTGCTGATGCGTGCGACGAATACAAAAAACGTATGAGTTCGTATTGTAAGCTGAATATCGTCGAGCTTGCAGAAACCCCGGCATCAAATGAGAGCGAGGTACGCCGCGCTCTTTCGGCAGAAGCCGAGCGCATTTCAGCAAAAATCCCGAAGGATGCGTATCTCATATGTATGTGCATTGAAGGGAAGATGCTATCCAGCGAAGCACTGTCAGAGAAGATAACCTCGCTGAAATGCTCGGGGAAAAGCAGGCTGTGCTTTATTATCGGCGGCTCAAACGGTATAGATGAGAGTATAAAGGCACGTGCAGAGCTGCGGCTTTCAATGTCGCCGATGACCTTCCCGCACCATCTCGCACGGGTAATGCTTTTAGAACAGATTTACCGTGCATTCAAGATAGAAGAAGGCTCGGGATATCATAAGTAGAAGATGAAAATAGCGGGAGAAAAAGATGATGGTATCCTGCTATGAAGGAAACGAACTAATATTCTGCCGCGGAGCGGGAGAATGAACAAGATGATGGTATCCTGCGAAGCAGGAAATAAAAAGGAGGAATACATAATGGGTTACAGAGAAGAATATGAAAAATGGTTAAATTCAGGGGTGCTTAATGAAGAAGAAACAGCAGAGCTTCTTGCAATAAAAGGAAACGATGCTGAAATTGAGGATCGCTTTTATGCGCCGCTGCAGTTTGGTACGGCAGGGCTTCGCGGTGTTCTCGGAATGGGAATAAACCGCATGAACGTATATACCGTGCGTCAGGCGACTCAGGGGCTTGCCGCTCTCATTTGCGGTATGGGCAAAAAGGTTATGAAACGCGGTGTTGCGGTGTGTATGGACTGCCGCATCGGAAGCGATATTTTTGCGCGCGAGGCTGCGTGCGTGCTTGCGGCAAACGGAATTTCAGTTTACCTTTTTGAATCTCTCCGCCCGACACCGGAGCTTTCATTTGCGGTGCGCGCAATGGAGTGCATTGCCGGTATCAACATAACCGCAAGCCATAACCCGAAGGAATACAACGGTTATAAGGCATACTGGGAGGACGGCGCACAGCTTCCGCCGAAGGAAGCGGATGTTGTGCTTGCTGAAATTGAAAAGACGGATATTTTCACCGGCGTTAAAACCATGGATTATGACGAGGCGGTAAAGAGCGGGCTTATCACCGTAATCGGTGAGGAGGTTGACGAGGCGTTTATTGTCCACGCGCTTTCGTGTGCAATAAACCGAGAAGCACCGCGCGCCGTTGCTGATAATTTTAAAATCGTCTATACGCCGTTTCACGGCACGGGGTATAAGCTTGTTCCGGAAATCCTTAATAGAATCGGACTTCGCAATGTTATAAGCGTTCCGGAGCAGAGCACGCCGGATGGGAATTTCCCGACGGTGAAGAGCCCGAACCCAGAAAACCGCGAGGGCTTCGCTCTTGCAATTGAGCTTGCAAAGCGCGAGAATATTGACCTCATTATCGGTACAGACCCCGATGCTGACCGCGTGGGTGTTGTTGTGAGAAACGGCGAGGGAGAGTATGTAACAATAACCGGGAACCAAATGGGGGTTCTGCTTCTTGATTATATCATCGGCGCAAAGAAACGGTCGGGAACACTTTCAGAAAATGCATATGCAGTAAAGACGATTGTAACTACTGAAATGGCACGCCGCGTCTGCGAAGCAAACGGTGTGAAGATGCACGAAACATTTACGGGATTTAAATTCATTGCCGAGCGTATTGAGCAGGAGGGAAGCGAAGGCTTCCTTCTCGGATACGAGGAGTCTTACGGTTATCTTATGGGCGATTTCTGCCGCGATAAGGATGCTGTTACGGCAACTATGATGATTGCCGAGATGGCAGCATATTACAGAACCGAGGGCAAGAGCCTTTATGAGGCGATGATGGCGCTTTATGAAAAATACGGCGCATATGCCGAGCGCACGGTCAACGTTGTTATGCCGGGTGTTTCAGGACTTGCGAAAATGCGTGAGCTTATGGAAAACCTTCGTAACAATCCTCCCTGTGAGCTTGCCGGAGGAAAGGTCAAGCGCGTGCGTGATTACCTTACGGGCAAGATAAACACCGGCGAGACGCTTCCGCTTTCAGGAAGCAATGTTCTGTATTTTGAAATGGAGGACGGAACAAGCTTCATCATCCGTCCGTCCGGAACCGAGCCGAAGATAAAGGTGTATATCCTCGCATCGGGCAAAACTCTTGACGAAGCGAATGCGACGGCGGACTTCTATGCCTCCGCCGCAAACGACATAGCGAAATAGTCCCCTTTGAATATAACAATAGCTGCCGGAAAGCCCGGCAGCTATTGTTATATATATCTTATTCTTCTCCGGCGGGATAGAGGGAGAGCGGGTCTATAGCCTTGCCGTTTTTTGTGACTTCAAGGTGAAGATGTGCAGGTTGCATGCATTCCGCGAGTGCGGTGTTGCCTATTTTCGCAATCACATCACCGGACTTCAGCGGGTCACCGGATTTCAGCGTTATTCCGTCGGCAAGGTTTGCGTAAACGCTCACCAGTCCGTCGGCGTGCTTTACAGTTATCGTGTTTCCCATCATACTGTCGGTCTCCACGCGTTCTACCGTGCCGTCTGCAATTACCCTGACGCTTGTTCCTTCTTCGGCTGCGATGTCAACACCTGCGTGGATGCGCCAGTCGCCCATCGTTTCGTTTTTCACAAGCTCGTCACCGGAAAAAGGCTCTGTTATCGTGCCGTTCACCGCCATTGTAAAAACAGTGTCGGCTTTCTTTTCGGGAACGCTTACCGTTGGCACTGCCGGCTCTGCCTTTGGTACGGACGAGGCTTTTGCGCTGTCCTGTGTCTGTTTCTTCGGAACTATTGGTTCATCGGGAATCGGCTCCGGTTCGGGTGTAGCAGGCGCCGGAGGTTCGTCGGGAACAATCTCGTCTCCGGCCTCAAAATCATAGAGTGTTTCGTCCTCCAACGGGAAAGGGAGAGTTGCGGAGTTTGAAATATCGGTTGTTTCCTTTACTGTGTCTGCTGTGTCATTGGCGAGATACATAACATAACCCGAAATTCCTATTGCACACATGCAAAGGAAGAGGATTATGTAAAATCCGCTGTGCGCGATTTTACTTGCAAATTTCTTCATTTTTAAAAGCACCTCCGAGCATATTTTTGCCCGAAGGTGCTTTTGTTATTCAAAAAGACATAAAGTTGAAATTATTTTTTGAGACCGAGAAGCCGGACAGACTCATCGCGCATTTTGTATTTGAGGATTTTTCCTGCGGCATTCATCGGGAATTCCTTGACGAACAGGAAATATCTCGGAACCTTGTGGCGTGCAATTGAAGCATTGCCGAATTCGCGCATTTCGTTTTCGTCTGCCTCCTCGCCCTTGTGGAGAATAATCCATGCACAGCATTCCTCGCCGTAGCGCTCATCCGGAACACCGACAACCTGCACATCGCGGACCTTCGGATTTGTGAGGTAAAATTCCTCAATCTCACGCGGGTAAAGGTTTTCACCGCCGCGGATGATCATATCCTTAAGGCGACCTGTGACCTTGTAATATCCATCCGGTGTGCGGCAACAGATATCTCCGGAGTGAAGCCAGCCGTCTTTATCTATTGTCTGTGCCGTTGCATTTGGCATTTTGTAATAGCCCTTCATTATGTTGAAGCCACGGGCAACGAACTCACCGCTTTCACCGTCCGGAAGCTCCTCTCCTGTTTCGGGGTCGATAATTTTACATTCAACGCCGGGAAATGCGCTTCCGACGGTTTCAACACGGTGGTCAAGATCCTCGTTGACCTCGCCCATAGTACAACCGGGAGAAGCCTCGGTCTGACCGTAAACAGATATAATCTCACGCATGTTCATTTCAACTGATGCGCGCCGCATAAGGTCTGCCGGGCAATTTGCACCCGCCATAATACCGGTACGCATATATGAAAAGTCGGTCTTTGCAAAATCTGCGTGGTTGAACATCGCAATAAACATCGTTGGAACGCCGTTAAAGCAGGTTATGTGCTCATCGTTTACACAGGCAAGAGATGATTTCGGTGAGAAGTAAGGCATCGGGCAGAGTGTTCCGCCGTGTGTCATCATAGATGTCATAGAAAGAACCATTCCGAAGCAGTGGAACATCGGTACCTGAATCATCATGCGGTCAGCAGTGGAAAGATCCATACGGTCGCCGATGGTTTTGCCGTTGTTTACGATGTTGCGGTGGGTGAGCATAACGCCCTTGGGAAAGCCCGTTGTACCGGAGGTATACTGCATATTACAAACGTCATCCGGACGGACGAGCGATGCTCTGCGGCGTATTTCTTCTTTGGGAATAAGAGATGAGCGCGAAAGCATCTGTTCCCAAGTAAGGCAACCGGGCATTGAGAAGCCGACGGTTACAACATTGCGCAAAAACGGAAGTTTTTTTGAGTAAAGCGCGTCTCCCGGCTTCATATCTTCAAGCTCGGGACAGAGCTTTTGTATAATTTCGCGATAGTTTATATCCTTGCAGTCCTCAATCATAACAAGCGTGTGTGTGTCTGACTGCTTTAAAAGATATTCAATTTCGCTTATTTTATATGCCGTGTTTACTGTTACAAGAACTGCACCGATTTTGGTTGTTGCCCAAAATGTGATAAACCATGCGGGGATATTAGTTGCCCAGATTGCGACGTGGTCGCCCGCCTTTACGCCGAGAGAGATGAGCGCGGCGGCACATTCGTCAACATCGCGGCGGAATTCCGTATAGGTGCGCGTATAGTCGAGCGTTGTATATTTGAATGCATACTGGTCGGGGTATTTTTCAACCATTGTGTCAAGAACATCGGAAAATGTTGCGTCGATAACGTCATACTTTTTCCAGACATATGTTCCTGTTTTTGCCCGATTGTAGTATACCGTGTCATAGTCCTTTTTCTCGCGAGAGAGCTGAGCAATATAATTTGCAAAGTGAGTGAGAACGATGTCCGCATCGTTGATTTCTTCATTCCATGCAACGGAAACAAAACCGTCGAAGTTGAGAGACGTAAGCGCATTAATAAATTCCTGAGTCGGAAGCTCACCTTCGCCGATAAGAACGGTCTTTCCGTCCTTCATATCGCCGAGACGTACATATTTTATATATGCACCGAGATTTTTGATAGTTGTCTCTGCGCTTTCTCCTGCACCGAAATACGTTTCGCGGATGTTCCACGATGCGCCGATTACGGCACTTGAGAAGAAGTTTATAACGTCAATAACGTTTTCCGTGTTGGCAAGATACCCCGAGGTTTCGAGTAAAAGTTCAATACCTGTTTCTTCTGCGCGGGCTATCGCCGCGGAAAGCTTTTCAGAGAGCAGGGAGTTCTCCGTCTTTTCGGAAATGCGGACGATGACTCGCTCAACACCTGCATGAGCTGCCATATTTATATATTTAAGTATTTCGTCACCGGTGGCGTCGGAACCCTCTACCGGATGCGGGTACACGAGCGCTGAAACGGAAAGCGAACGGTTGTGAAGCTTGCGCTTTGCATCTGCAACGCGGTCACTGCGAAGCACGCTGTCGTAGTGCTGCTTTCTTTCCTTTATCGCATCGTATATTTCAAAGCCCGAGAAGCCGTAGTCGTAAGCGTAGCGGCAGAGGTCGAGAAATGATGCGCGGTTTACGTTTTTTGTAGAGAATGTCAGCTTCATTGTTATCTCTCCTCAGCTACGATTTTATTCAGCGCATTGATGTAAGCGCGGACGCTTGCCGCAACAATGTCTGTGGAAATTCCGTTACCGGAATAGAGCTTACCGCCAACGCGGAGCTTTACAAGCGCAGAACCGAGAGCTTCCTTACCTTCGGTAACAGCCTGAATCTGAAAATCGTCAAGCTCATAGTGGTAACCGATGCTCTGTTCAATTGCACGGAATACGGAGTCAATCGGACCGTCGCCTGTTGCTACGCCGCAAAGAGTTTCACCACCACAGCTAAGCGTGACCTGAGACATCGAGGCACCGAGGTTTGTGCAGTTTGTGGTGTAGCTTTCAAGGTGATAAGTGGATGGTGCCTGCATTGCCGAGCTTGCAATAAGTGCCTCAAGCTCTTTTGCACCGATGGAACTCTTTTTTTCGCATACTGATGCAAGCGCACGATGAACATTTCCGTTATCCTCATCGGATAAGTCATAGCCAAGAATGGAAGCTGCCTGAGCTACTTCCGAAATCGTGCTGTCAGCGTCGAGGACAATCTTTTTCTTTTCGCTGACAGAAGTATTCTCATATGCTTCATGGTTTATTTTTGTGAGCATATCATCAATGCTCGCGTGAATTTTTGTGTTTTCAAGAGAAACCGATGCGCCGATTGCATCTCCGCGTGCGCTTATTGTATCGCAAAGCTCTCCCATAGAGAGTGCGCCTTTTCCCGCCATCGCGCATTTAAGACCGTCTGCCCCTGCTTTGATTGCAGCAACTGCACAGGCAACTGCCATGCCGATTGCATCAGACACACAAACGTAAACAGGAATATTTACCGCCGATTTGATTTTCGCGGTAAGAGCTGCGATTTCATCGGGAAGCGATACGCCTGCATCATCACAAATGGTGATAATCCCTGCACCGTTTTCTTCTGCTGCACGGGCAGCAGTGATGAGAAAGTCCTCATCTGCACGGGTTGCGTCAAGCGCAACGAACTCAATGTCATTACAAAGCGCCTTTGCGGCTGAGGTGAGAGCTGCAATCTTTTCGAGCATCTTGTCTGATTTGACGTGATAGGAGTATTCCATCTGCACGGTGGATGTCGGAACCTCTATCTGGAGACGAGGGGAGACGGCATCCTTTACGCATTCCCATGCCTCGTTTACACTCTCAGCAGAAAAGCCCACAGGTATTGCAACCGTACTCTTTTTAACTGTGCTTGCAATTGTTTTATAAATAATAGTATCCTCGCGTACGCTGCTTATGGGAGCAAGCTCAACAGCATCTGCACCCAGCGCATCAGAGGTTCCGGCAATAGCTGTTTTTTCGCGGAAGAGGAGCGAAACTTCGCGCTCTCCGGCAAGCTTTTTTAAGGTAATGTCTGCAATGTTGATTTTCTTCATCGTGAAAACCCCTTTCAAATATGAATCGTTTCGGGATAAGCAACAAAAAGCGCTTTCATCTCTTTGTTGACTTAAAGAGACGAAAGCGTTAAAATCTAAAATTAAAACCTTCCGCGGTACCACTCTTCTTCATCCTGTAAGGATGCCCTCAGATGCTGACACATCTTAACTCTGTTACGGGAGTTCCCGTCCACCCCTACTCTAAAAAATTTCACGGCAGCCGCTCCGCGGTGAGTTCAGCAATTCTTTTCCGATGTCTTGCACCGACCGGCATCTCTCTGAAGGGCAAAAGAGCTTTGCTTAATATTCCGCATCATCGCGTTTAATATTTAATTGTGAAATATTATATCATTGAGATCTTCGTTTGTCAATAACTTTTTTGTTTTTTATGGATAATTTTTTCGAATAATCAAAACAGGTCTATAAATTTTTGCAAAAAACAGTTGCATTATGACATAAAGTGTGTTATTATATATCCAATTGAATATTGCCCGATGAAACTTTCAGAATCGGAAGAAACTGAAAGCGGAGGGGACTCCGGAGAATCTCTTAAATGAGTGCCGAAGGTGTAAGGCAGAAATTCTGCTGAATCTCTCAGGCAAAAGAACGGAGAAAACCATACAAATTCCACATCCTTGTATGCGTTTTTCGGAGTTGCTGCATTATTGCGGCATTTTTTATTGCCGGAAAACGCATTTTCTGTTTTTCGGTCCAAAATATAATTTTCAGGAGGAAAAAATCATGCAGGCATTTCTCGACTCACTCTTGGCGATGGTCCAGAAGGCAAACGGCTTTCTTGCGGACTACATTCTCATCATTATGCTCGTGGGAGCAGGTCTCTTCTTCACGGTAAAAACCCGTTTTGTTCAGGTTCGCTGCTTTGGCGAAGGAATGAAGAAGGTTTTCGGCAACATCAAGCTTTTCGGTAACAAAGACGGCAGCGGGCTTACTTCGTTTCAGGCACTTGCTACTGCAATTGCAGCACAGGTAGGTACCGGCAACATCGTCGGTGCATCGGGTGCGATACTCGTCGGAGGTCCCGGTGCTATCTTCTGGATGTGGATTATCGCATTTTTGGGTATGGCTACGATTTATGCAGAAGCGGTTCTTGCTCAGGAAACCCGTGTTTCTGATGCAAACGGCGAAATCCACGGCGGTCCGGTTTACTACATAAAAAAAGCGTTTCCCAACGGCTTTGGCACATTTCTTGCGGTTTTCTTTGCGGTAGCAATCACGGTTGCTCTCGGATTCTTTGGCTCAATGGTACAGTCAAACTCCATCGCAGAGTCATGCTACACAGCATTCCGTATTGACGGATGGATTATCGGTATCATAGTTGCCGCAGTATCCGCGTTCATTTTCATCGGCGGAGTAAAGAGACTCGCATCCGTTACGGAAAAGCTTGTTCCGATAATGGCTTGCCTCTTCCTCATCGGAGGTCTCGTAGTGCTTGTTGCACGCATCAAATACATCCCGGAAACCGTTGGCGCAATATTCAAGTATGCATTTACGCCCGATGCGCTCATCGGCGGCGGAATCGGTTATGCTCTCAAAACGGCAATCAGCCAGGGCGCAAAGCGCGGTCTCTTCTCGAATGAAGCAGGTATGGGTTCAACTCCGCATGCACACGCAATGGCAGATGTCGAGAAACCGCATGACCAGGGCTGTGTTGCAATGGTAGGCGTGTTTATTGATACATTTATTGTTCTTACCATGACGGCTCTTGTTGTTATATCAACCCTTTATGTCGGTGAGGGCGGGCTTCTTGCAAGCGGAGATTATGTTGCGGCAATTGAAGCTCAGGGTATTATGAAAACGAACGCAATGCAGATGGCTGTCGGCAGTGTGTTCGGCACAAGCTTCGGTAATATGTTTATTGCAATTTGTCTTTTGTTCTTTGCATATTCAACCATTATCGGCTGGAACTTCTTCGGCAAGATTAACGTTCAGTATCTCACAAAGAACAGCAAGGCAGCAGTTGTAATTTATTCCGTTATTGCAATAGTATTCATTTTCCTTGGTACGCTTCTCTCAAATGACCTTGTATGGGAGCTTACGGACTTCTTTAACTACCTTATGGTTATCCCGAACGTAATTGCGCTTATTGCGCTTTGGAAGGTTGTTGCAAAATCTGCCTGCGGAAATAAACAATAGCTTTTTTAAAATTCCGGACACCGGGTTTCGGTGTCCGGAGAAGTTTTTTCAAGTAAAGTATTGGCAAATTAAACATTTTATGGTATACTTATGCATATTGATTTTTAAAGGAGAATAGGAAAATGACAGAAATTATAGTTTTTTCAATCTATCTGCTCTGTATGCTCGGAATCGGCGTGTTTTTCTTCTTCCGTGATCGTAACGGCGGAGAGAAGAGCTTCTTCCTCGGCGGCAGACAGATGGGACCGTGGGTTTCCGCACTTTCTGCGGGAGCTTCGGACATGAGCGCATGGGTGCTTATGGGGCTTCCTACAGCAATTTATGCCGCGGGGCTCGGTCAGGTATGGGTTTCGGTAGGTCTTGCGATTGGCTACACGATTTCATGGCTTGTTCAGGCTCCTCGCCTTCGCAAGTTCTCAATCGTGGCGAATGACTCTATCACCATTCCTCAATACCTTACAAACCGCTTTCTTTCAAAATCACGTGCATTGCAGATTCTTTGTGCAATAGTTTTTCTTGTTGCATATACGGTTTACTGTGCATCAAGCATCAAGGCATGCGGAACTCTTTTTAATACAGTTTTAGGTATTGATGCTCAGGTTGCAATGTACATAGCGGCATTCATCATTATCGGATACACCTTCCTCGGCGGTTTCTCCGCAGTTTGCTGGACGGACTTTTTCCAGGGACTTCTCATTCTCGGTTCTATGTTTATCGCTCCGATATTTGCGGCGTTTGTTCTTGATGCATCGACTATGGCGGGCAATATGGCAACGCTTGAGGTTAATTTCTGGAATCCGATTGCAAGCTGGAAGGAAATCGTTTCCGGTCTTGCATGGGGTATTGGCTACTTCGGTATGCCGCATATTATAATCCGTTATATGTCTCTCCGCTCACAGAAGGAGCTTAAAAAATCAGCAAAAATCGGTATAACATGGACAGCTCTTATCGTTCTTTTTGCTGCAATTATCGGCATCGTAGGACGTCTCTTCCTCGGATATGATGAAACAATTAATGCAAATGAGCTTGTATTCATTGAAATGGTACGTAAGATATTCCCGCCGCTTCTTTCCGGTGTGCTTCTTTCGGCTATTCTTGCTGCATCTATGAGCACGGCAGACAGCCAGCTTCTTGCGGCATCCTCTGCATTTGCAAGTGATGTTTACAAGCCCGTTCTCCGGAAGAATAAAGCAAGTGATAAGGAACTTTTGTGGGTTGGACGCTTTGTTGTTCTTGCTGTTGCGGTCATTGCACTTTTAATTGCGGCAAATCCTGCATCTGCCTCCATTATGGGGCTTGTTTCCAATGCGTGGGGTGTGTTCGGTGCCGCGTTCGGACCGACCATTATGCTCTCCCTTTTCTGGAAGCGCTTTAATTTCAAGGGTGCTGTTGCGGGTATTATCACCGGCGCAGTAGTCGATATCTGCTGGCTTGCGTTCCTCAGCAGCACGGGAATATATGAAATTCTTCCGGGTGCCGTTGCAAGTCTTATTGTTGCTGTTGCGGTAACTCTTGTAACTAAGAAGCCGCCGCAAGAGGTTGAAAAGCTCTTTGACGATGCAGTTGCTTACAACGAATAATTAAAACGGATATGGATTCACCCGCCGCATTTGCGGCGGGTGACAGACTGTCGAAGAACCTGAGTATGCGTTAAGCAAACATCGGGTTCTTCTTCGTTTTTATTGAAAATACGATAAAACCGAGCATTTTTGAAGGTATATTATTCGCCTTCCATTTCCACTTTGCAAGCTTTTTAAGATTCATGGATGCAAACTTAAGCCTTACCCAGTTTG
>JAZQFJ010000036.1:0-17436 GCA_045539475.1 Eubacteriales bacterium
GTCGTTGCGTATTAAAGCTCCGCATTCCTCGCAGGTGGTGTAGTTGTTCTGATAGCATCTTGCACATAAATCAATTGCATCATTTCCGTGAGATGCAGAACAGCTTATGCGCTCACCGCAGCAGTCGCAGAGTGTTGTCTCCGCTTCAAGACATGATGCGCACATTATCTGTCCTTCAAACTCGTTTGCTGTTTCCTTTGTAAGTCCCGCTCCGCATACGGAGCACACTAATGGTTCCTTCATTTTTCAATTCCCTCCGTTTTGTTGGTTTGTAGTTTCTTATGCGAAAACAATGTTCTCAGCGACGCACGATACAACGAATTTGAGCAGTGCGATCGCACCGCGTATGACGCGGTTAAAAAAACGGTTCCAGTTAAACCTCATAACTTTTGCCCTCTCTTTCTTTCAGATTATCCGATACGTTTTACGTATCATAGATATAGTATCTAACTGAAAGAGCGGAATTTTACGGAGGGTGATGAGATGAATTTGATTTTATGTTTCAGTCTTCTTTACTCGAAACATACTGAAGCTTAGTTATGCCGTAGTGCTTCAATATTCTGCGAAGAAAGTTCATAAATTCATAGTGTTCGGCTTTTGTTCCGCGATAACGATGACCGTCAATATAGCTTATAGGGTTCATTGCAATATGTATATGTATAAACTCTGTATTTTCGTGCACTGCATATATTGCCTGATATTCTTTTCCCAGAAACCGGACGGCATGCATAGCAATTTCGTTAACTACAAAAGGGTTATTTGTTTCATAAAGATTGAAGGATATTATAAAGTGGCGGATCTGAACTCCGCTTTCTTTATGAAAATGTTCTGATATTTGATTCATACTTCCGGCAATATCGTGTTCATTTACATGAACTCCACCGCAATAATTGTGTACCATTTTTTCGTCATTCAAAATGTATGAGATGACATCCTCTTTTGCCATTTCATCAAAGTATTTGCCTTTACGGTTAACTGTTTTATATGTAGCCATTGGTATTAACTCCTTATATATTATATTGTATTGTATTATATATGAGTTAATATAGTTGTATATTTTTAACTTTTAATTTATTGATTTTACTCCCCTTAACCCCTCGCAAGTGGAAGAACAAACACCGTTGTTCTTCCACTCAGTGGCCACTAATTACGAATATGTTACTCCCGTTATTTTTTATTGTGTAAATATGGACATATATTAATATGCACGAAAAGGAAGGCCCCGCATTTGAACAGAAAACTCCCCCTGCCGTTATCATCAGCAGGGGGGACGCATACAATGAATATCTGAGATTGAGGTGTGTGTATTACAGAATCATGTGGTATATAACTATTAAAATGACTGTTTTGTTATACTTGTTCAACCTGGAGAAATATTGGTTTTTTATCTCTACCACAAATTACAGTACCACGATAAATCAATTGACCTTCTTCTTTTTCTTCAATCACTATTGGATCAGTTTTGCTATTAAATGAAATCAAACGTATTACACCATCTTTTCCCTTTGTGTATTGTTTACATATCGAGTTGCCATTGTAACAAAATACGCATATTTTGTTGTTTTGTGGTTCTAGCTGTTTATTAGTGACAGCTACAAAAGATTCATCTGGAATTTCTGGTTCCATACTGTCTCCGGAAATTTTTATAATATAAGATGTGTCTTCTGGGACCACGCCTGTTGCATAATAAATTGGAGGATCAGCTTCTGGATTAAATGGGCCACCAGCACATGCGTAAACATTTTTCTCACCATTTTCGATGGTAACTTCAGAAGATGGTGTAAAAAGCCTAATTATATACGGGTTAGTCTGCTCAATTGTTATGTCAGTTTCTATTACCGTAGTATTAATAGACTCTAAGTTTTTGATATGTTGTATTAGCTCTAATAACGTTGATTCTAACTCCTCTCCAAACTTTTTCCTTTCTGCATTATGCGCTATCACTTTTGCAATCAATGGTTTGCCAGAACAAATTTGGTTCGCATATTTGCTAAGTTCGTCAAAATTGATTAATTTTTTACTAACGTTCTCTTCAAAATTGTATTCCCACATTGTAAAAGTAGGAGATAAAATTGTTGAACAAAATCCCTTTGCATTTTCGAAATGAAAGAGGTTTTGTAAGTTTATGTTGCGTTGATTCTTTTTTATGATTGACTCAAGTTTATCTACTGATATTAAACTATTTTCATACAAAAATTTAAGTAATTTAACACTACAGTCGGAAGAATTGATTTGTTTGAGAACTTCAGGAGGAATAATATGTGAGATTTTGTTCGCATTATTCCTTAGTTCTTTCAATGTAGAATCGGAAGTATCATCAAAATACTTCTCAAGAGACTTAATGAACGTTATGTACCTGTTCTTATTGTTTGCTACAATTTGTCGATACAATTCATACTTATTTTTACTTGGCTTGTCACCGTCAAAAATCACATACACAGGGATTTTGAATGCAGCGTATATAGCGTATGTTGGAAGTAATGCATCAACGCCTTGTACTTCAATCAAAGAAATGTTTTCTTTATCAAGGTCAAACCCCATTTTTTGAAAATACTGCGGCAAAGCATATTTTTCAGTATCCCCTTCAACTAAAATGATCTTTTTAGCAAAAAAGCCCTCATTTTGCTCACCGTGACATTTGTTCTGGAGTTCATTACGCCGTGCTTCTTTTGCCCTTTTTTTGCCAAAAATGTTCTTCCACGTTGTATTGTTATCAAACAATGACCAATCAACATGTTCGACTTGACTTTCAAAGAAATCATTTTTGCGTACAAGTCTTATTTCATCAAAGTATTCTAGACAAACAAAGTTAGGGTCATGTGTAGTATAAAATATTTGAAATGTCGAACTTAACTGTCTGAAAAGATTATACAATGCGCGCTTGTAAGGTGGATGTAAATATAATTCAGGTTCTTCTATGGCGATAATTATTTGCTGGTTTTTAGATGTTTGCACTTTGTAATCGACATATGATTGAAGTAATTGGAATACAGCTAGGCGTTGCATGCCATGCCCCTTGTTGCTGATTCCAGAAGAAAATCCATCATCAGCGACAAGCGACCACGTTGGTTTTAATAAACTGTCGATTGCTTGAGGTTCTCTCTTAAGTTCAAGTTCCGTTTCCGGAAAATTCCATTGAACAGAAGCCGAATTAAGATTACGGTTAATTGTTTTTAATTTTTTGTCATAAAAGGTCGAATAATACTTATCTATCTGTAGTTGTATTTTTTCTATCGCTTTATTTTTCCTTAGTTCTTGTTTTTCTGTTAAACTCAACAAGCTAGAGAATATAGACTCTAGACGGCTTCCTGTTTTAAGGGACATTTCATCGTCTATAGAATGATTTATAGGAAGATACAGGTAGTTAGGTAACTGCGGATTAATAATGTTGAGAAATTCTTTCTGAGGCTTGCCTAATTCTTCATTATAATCAAGTTGTGTCCACTTGAAATTAGAACACCAATTAGAGTCCGAGGTTTTTTGCGTATTCCAATAACATTCAACTTTGGCAGGAAATTCAGAATGCTGTGTCGATGATTGCCAATCTATTGCTCTTCTAAAAGATTTACTTGCTGAATCAAACAAATATTCTTTGATAGCCGTTGCTGATGGTTTTGGTTTGTACGGATTAAGAATCTCATTTTCGTTATCATATACCCATGCATATGCTAAAGAAAATTCTTTTTCCGCTTCTGCAATATTTTTTTGCTCATTCCATGTATATGTTCGAGTTAAATGAAAACAACCGTCATTTACAAATAGTTTTTCACACAAAGTTCCTGATGACGATATATATTCTGCAAAAGTCACTGTTATCTGAATAGGAATGTCTGTTCTGCTTTTGTGAAATTCGGCAACGGTTAGCTTTTGCGGGCAAAAAAAGAGTTGCAAAGCCTCTAGGACATTTGTCTTACCTGCGCTGTTCGGGCCAATAAACCCCGTGATATTTGACATAGGTATTGTAACCCCTTCTGCGTTATATGATTTATAATTTGATATATGCACACTTTTTATTTTCATGGTCATCCCCTCAGATCTGTTTATTATCATAACTTCCATATAATCATTATAGTAATAAATTCGACAAAAATCAACATCTAAAGCATCTTGTACCAAGAAAATAGCGTAAACACATTCTCAGCCACCTGTGATAAAGAAGCCCTATTCAGAAAGACTTTAATTTTGCGAATATTTCGCAAAATTGAAGTTATAATAATTGACAGATATTCATTATTATGCTATAATTACTAAACAAATTGCGGAAATATTGCAAAATGAGGTGAATTTTCATGTTGCTAACCTTTAAAACTAAAAACTACAAATCGTTTAAAGACGAAGCAATCTTTTCGATGATAGCAGCTCCTAAACAAAAGGGGTTAGATTACAGTGTTCAACAGAAATCTATAGCTGGAGATAAATATCGTATTCTTTCTTCTGCTGTTATCTATGGTCCCAACGCATCCGGAAAGACAAATTTAATTGGCGCTATGGACACTATGAAAGAAATTCTTCTCAGGGGGCACATAAGAAATATCAACGAAAACAACGTCAATCAAGCTGCAAATAATCTGGAATTGATTCCATTTCGAGGTAATCAAGGCGCCCCTACTCTTTTCCACATTAAATTTATCGAAGAAGGTTTCTTGATTGAATACTCTTTTTCTGTTCAATTAGGTTTTTTCCTAAACAAATCGTTTGAACGCTATGTTGAAAATGAAGAATTGAAAATTAATGGTAAAACTATTTTTGCGCGTGATAACAATTCATCTGTGTTTGTCGATATCGATCCTGTGAAGACTAAGTATCTCAACAAAAAGATCAAAACCAATTTAACCAGTGCAATAGAAATTGCTGTTAATAGTTTAAATAGAGACGAATTATTTCTCACAAATGGATTTAAAAATATATTTGCAAAAGAATTGGTTTCATTGATTTTAAATTGGTTTGAGAAAAAATTTATTGTAATTTACCGGTCAGATGCCATCAGGTTGCTTCGTGAATTCGCAGAAGCAGAAGATAAGAAAATCTATGTCGAGCGCACTTTAACACAAGCAGCTCAGGAATTTGGTGTTCAATCCAATGCTTTAGGGTATATTGTCCCGAAGGAAAATGAGGCCGCAACTTTGAGTTCCATAATTGATGATGAAAACATCAAAGCTATTTTGCCTGCAGAAGTATACGAATCTTACGGAACAGTCCGTTTTGTAAACGAATTCCCATTGATTATTGATGCATTATTAAATGGTGGTACGTTAGTTATGGATGAGTTCGACGCATCAATTCACCCTATGGCACTTATGAATATCATCAACATTTTTCACAATGATGACATCAACATTCATCATGCACAATTAATATTCAATACCCATAATCCCATATTTTTAAATGCCAATTTGTTCCGCAGAGATGAAATTAAATTTGTTGAACGAAATAGCGAAACACATACAAGCGAACATTACTCTCTCTCTGACTTCAAAACTTCCGGCGAACACGGTGTACGCAAAGGCGAAGATTATATGAAGAATTACTTTGTTAATCAATATGGTGCAATCAAGGATGTTGACTTCTCCTCTATTTTAGAAGCGATTATACACGAGGAGGCAAACAGGAATGGCTAATGAGCGAAAACAAAATAGAAAGTACGTTTTCACTGTTGAGGGTGAAACTGAACAGTGGTATTTCGAATGGTTATCTGCTGCAATCAATGCTCATCCGAACTCATTATATAACGTGAGTTTGGTAACAAAAGTTCAGCAACACCCTAAAAAATACGCCAAGACAATAAACCCGATTTCCAATCCTATTGTTACTCATATTTGCGATTATGAAAGCAACGAAGAGATTCATACAACAAAATTCAAAAATATTTTATCTGAGTTAAAAGAAGCAAACTCCACCATTGGAAGAAAATTCAAATATAATTTTGCTTACAGCAATTTTACATTCGAACTTTGGATGATACTGCACCAACAGATGTGCAACGGACCGCTGGTGAATCGTTCTCAATATTTATCCCACATAAACCGTACTTATCAGGAAAATTTCGAGAATTTAGATCAATACAAACACGAAGCAAATTTCAAACGGTGTTTATCTAAGCTTTCTTTGGATAACGTATATGATGCCATTAATAGAGCAAAGAAAATTATGAGCACCAAAATTTCAAATGGCGAGGTTTCAGTTCAATACAAAGGCTTTACTTATTACAAAGAAAACCCTGCGCTTTCAATCTGGGAGCCTATTGAAAAAATACTTAAGGAGTGTGGTTTGCTTTCATAACAATTCTCGCTTACATCAAAAAAAATGTGGTTGTGACTTTTTCCGATAAGTCATTTGTTATTCGAATGTCTATTTCGCTTGCGAGCTTTAATTTGTTTGAAATTCCGGCAATCAATCCACACTTAACACACAATTTTGACCCCAATTTGACCCCTACCGTAATGGGTTGAATCACGTAAACACAGGATTGTTAAAAAAACGAAGTGCGTAAGACTGCCGTTTTGCGGCTGATTACGCACTTGCTTTTTTCATGTTACCCCCTCATAACCCGAAGGTTGTAGGTTCAAATCCTGCCTCCGCAACCAGAAGAGAACACACTATCCTTTGGATGGTGTGTTCTCTTCTGGTCAAACGAAAAACAGATGAAGCTAAATGCTCCATCTGTTTTTTCACTTATCCACTTTACCTTTTTTTCGGGATAATAACCATTCTTCCGCTCGATAAAGTTACGTCATCCGTAATATCGTTGGCAAGCTTTATTTCTCCGACGGTTGTTCTGTATTCCTTTGCAAGCGACCAGATATCGCACTCCCGCGCAAGTCGCTTCACTATAACGCTCGGGGTACTGTCGGTATCTCGCACCGTTTCCGCATCGGCGAATATCCCCGAAATTACCGGAACGGCAATTTCTTCTGTTTCTGTTATTTCAAAGTCTGTAAAAAAGCGGACATTTATCTCACCGGACGCTCCTACGGATGCGCTTTTGGATGAAACGGACGCTCTTGCATCGTATTTATGTGCATTATCCAGAGGCATCGGGCATACAACGATGCTCCTGCGCGATGCATTGTATATACCGTCATCCTCTCCGATATACATAACGGTTATTGAAGCATCACTGCAAAGCACCTCGCCGCCTTCATCCCTGCGGCGTGACGGCGGCATAATGCTCACGTTTACGTCAATAACACTCTTTACGCCGGTTCCCGCCTCAACGCTTTCGGTTACCGCCACGCGTTTTTCCGGCTTTGCGCACAGAGACGAGCACTTTTCTGCACAGCGGCGGACATCAAGGGGAAGCTTTGTGCTGTAAACATCATCTACAATCGCAACGGTTTCACGCGATAACACAAGAACTGTTGCATCTGCTGCAATGCTTACCGTCATATAATGTGCCTTTCCTGCTGCATCATACTGCGGCTCAAGCTCAAATCCCGTGACGGAAAGAGCTGTTTTAAGGTCATTTTCCTCACTCATCCCTTCGATATCGATTATCTGAGAAAACGGAAGCTCATATTCTCCGCAGCCGATTGATCCGTCCTCGTTTTCGTACACATAGCTTATATATGCATTTCCCTTCAGAATGGTCTTGTTGCCGATAATCTTTGTATCTGTAACCTTCAGAGCTGCAGAAGATGTGAGAAGTCCACTCATCCCGTTTTCCGCAGAAGAAAGCTCTATATCATCACTTATGGTGAATCCTTTTTCGCGGAAATTCTGCGGATGATACATCGAAACCGTGCTTTTTTTCGTGCAGACGCCCAGCTCCTCGCCGTCCGTAATATCATGGCAGAATGAAATCTCCCGCTCGCCGTAAGCACAAACAGAAAGCTCTGCATTTGCGCGGACAGAAATTTTCCGCGGATTTATTTCGCGCACATCAAACGAGCGTAGGAAAACATTCGCACTTATCCTTGATGAGTCACTCACTCCCGGTGCGTCGATAACATATGCAAAGGGCATCAGAACATCGAGCTTTCTCACTTTTTTCTCCCCTTCGGCTATGTAAAGCACTGTTCCCTTTATATTTCCGCCAACGTCAATTTTTCCGTCACGCGCACTCTTGTCCCTTAAAAATGCGTCCGCGCTTCCTCTTACTATCCGCATAATATCGGGGCTGTGGTCGGGTACAATCATCTCTGTATTTTCTTCGTGCAGACTGCTTCCGCAAAAAACGCACTCAAGGCGCTTTGTTGCCTTCTTTTCAAGACTAAGCTCCAATTTATATCTCTCCTTTTTATTTCATTTTCAGTAAAGTATATTGCAGGAAAAACACAAATATTCAAATTTCCTCTTGCAATTTTCAAGAAATAGTGTTATAATGCTTTCGACAATTAAATACAGGGGAGCTTGTTTTCAGGCTGAGAGGAAGTAATTGAGCTTCGACCCTTAGCCAAAAGACGCACGAAATTAATTTGCCTTTTGGCGTACCTGATTTGGATAATGCCAACGGAGGAAGTTATATAAAGCTCTGAAATTTTGGGACAGTCCTTATCGGGATTGTCCTTTTATTATTTTTCAAAGGAGGGCAGAAAACAGGACGGCAAGGGAGCGCTTGACGTTTTTTATAAGTTGCGAGGGAACCCGTGTTTCGGGGTGAGAGGAAGCAATTAAGCTTCGACCGAGCGAGGTATACCGCCTCGTATTTAATTACGAAACGAGGAAAATAAAAATGAATAACTCTAAGGCTCTTTTAAAAATGATTGTGCTCTCTGTTCTTGTGGCACTCGGCGTTGTTATTTCCCCCATCCTGCGCTTTGAGGGAATGTGCCCCATGGCGCACCTTATAAACATCGTCTGCGCGTGTCTGCTCGGACCGTGGTATGCACTTCTTTGCGCGTTTGTCATCGGAATAATACGTATGGCAACTATGGCGATCCCCCCGATTGCACTTACCGGTGCAATTTTCGGCGCGTTTCTGTCCGGCGTTTTCTACAAAGCTTCAAAAGGAAAAATAATCTTTGCCGTGCTCGGTGAAATAATAGGCACGGGAATTATCGGCGCAATTTTATCCTATCCCGTAATGACTTTTTTCTGGGGAAAAGAAGGGCTCAGCTGGCTTTTCTATGTTCCGTCCTTTATCTGCGGGACGCTCATCGGCGGAAGCATTGCATACCTCCTGCTACGCAAGCTCTCAAACGCAGGGCTTCTTTCCCGCTTTCAGGAAAAGCTTGGCAGCGATGTCTACAATGACGTAAGCGGGATTTTCGGCAACGCCGCGGCAATCGCCGCACTCGGCGCGGTTTTGTGGCTTGTTATCGAAATTCTCACAAGCATTTTCAAAATGACCTCTCCGGTATGGTCGTACATTTCTTACTCTCTCCTCGCGCTGATGCTTATTGCCGCCGTTTTCTATTACATTACAAAAAAGAGGAAGGAAAACTGAATGATACCCAAACTATATCTAAGCTTGCTCCGCGACCGTTCGCCTCTCATCCACTGTATAACAAATCCCATATCAATCAATCAGTGTGCAAACGCGCTTCTGTCCCTCGGCGCACGTCCGATTATGGCAGAGCACCCGCGCGAGGTGCGGGAGATCACCGAAACTGCCACGGCTCTTATGCTCAATCTCGGCAACATTACAGATGCACGTATGGAGTCAATAAAAATCTCTGCAGAAGCTGCTGCGGAAAAAGGAATACCGACTCTTCTGGATCTTGTCGGCATCTCTTGCTCGGAAATGAGAAGAGTCTTTGCGCTTGATATAGTAACAAAGCACCGCCCCACCGTGCTAAAGGGCAATTACTCCGAAATCCGCGCTTTTTATGACCTTTCATATACCTGTGCGGGAGTTGACGCGGATGCAACGCTTGCGCTTTCCGAAATCACTGATGCCGCAGCATCCCTTGCAGTAAAATACGGCTGTACGGTCATTGCAAGCGGAAAAACCGACATCGTTACTGACGGAAGACGCACTCTTCTTATAAAAAACGGATGTGAATATCTGTCTCGCGTTACGGGAACCGGTTGTATGCTCGGCGCGATATGTGCAGCGTTTCTCGCCGTCTGCCCGCCGCTTGATGCTGCAGCTCTTTCGTGCGCCTTTCTCGGCATCTGCGGTGAGCTTGCCGCAACGGAAAAAGGTCCCGGCAGCTTTTTCGCAAATCTCATGGACAACATCGGAGTTCTCACAGAGGATGATATTACAAAATACATAAATGCGAAGGAAACCACGATATGAAATACTTTGACAGCACCTTATATTTTATCACGGACAGCACGGGATACTCGGAGGCTGAGTTCTTAGAAAGATGCGAAGCCGCACTCCGCGGCGGTGTAACGCTTCTTCAGCTTCGTGAAAAAGAAAAAAGCACAAGAGAGTATATCTCTCTTGCCGAAAACCTCCATGCTATCTGCCGTCAATATAACGTACCGCTTATCATTGACGACAGAATTGACGTTGCAATGGCGGTTGATGCCGAGGGCGTCCACCTCGGTCAGAGCGATATGCCGGTAGGCACGGCAAGAAAAATTCTCGGTAACGGTGTAATTATCGGTGCGACAGCAAAAACAGTTCCGCAAGCGAAGGAAGCATATGAACAAGGCGCGGATTATCTTGGCGTCGGCGCAATTTATCCCACAACGACAAAGGTGAAAACCGTGCTCACCTCCACAGAAACGCTCGGAGACATTTGCCGGGCGGTTCCCATTCCCGTAAATGCAATAGGAGGACTTAACAATGATAATATTGATATTCTCCGCGGTATTCCAATCGCGGGAATATGCGTGGTTTCCGCTATAATGAAAGCGAATAATCCGGAAATTGCGGCACGCTCTCTTCTGGAAACATTCAAAACGCTTAAGTAGTTGTCAAAGCGGCAGACCGGGGGCACCACTCTCTGTCGCTTTATAAAATTAATGCTGAATTACGAAAGGAGAAATTACAATGAGAACAGCATTAACAATCGCGGGAAGTGATTCCTGCGGAGGCGCCGGTATTCAGGCAGACATCAAAACGATGACGATGAACGGTGTTTACGCCATGAGCGCAATATGTGCGCTGACGGCACAAAACACAACCGGCGTTACAGGTATTTCGGAGATCTCTCCGGAGTTTTTACGCGCACAGCTTGACGCTGTGTTCGACGACATCTTCCCCGACGCTGTAAAAATCGGCATGGTATCGTCTGCCGGACTTATTGAAACAATAGCAGACGTACTCGCCTCCCGCCGTGCGAAGAATATCGTGCTTGATCCCGTTATGGTCTCAACAAGCGGCTCGCGGCTTCTTCAGGAGGATGCAGTGAACACGCTTATCGAAAAACTCCTGCCTCTGGCGGATGTTGTAACTCCCAATATCCCCGAAGCGGAAATTCTCGCAGGGCTCGCCATACGCACCGCAGAGGATATGAAAAAGGCGGCACGGGTGATTGGCGAAAGGTGCGGTTCTGCCGTACTTTTAAAAGGAGGCCACAGCATCAACGATGCAAATGACCTTCTGTTCGAAAATGGCTCCTTTTCATGGTTTGAGGGAAAGAGAATAGACAATCCGAACACCCACGGAACCGGCTGTACGCTCTCTTCCGCAATCGCCGCAAATCTCGCAAAAGGGTTTACGCTTCGCGACTCGGTAGCGCGTGCGAAGGAATATATATCCGCTGCTCTTTCGGCAATGCTTGATTTAGGACACGGCAGCGGACCTATGAACCACGCATTCGCACTTTCCGGCGAATTTGCAAAGGAGGCTGAATAAGATGAACGAAAAACGCACATCCGTATTTGAAAACAGCCTTATATGGTTCGGCGCCGCAGTATCTCTTGCCGAAATCCTTACCGGTACATATCTTGCCCCGCTCGGCTTTACAAAGGGGCTTCTCGCCATTATACTCGGTCACATTATCGGCTGTGTACTTCTTTTTGCTGCCGGTCTTATCGGCGGGAAAGAGAGAAAAAGCTCTATGGAAACCGTGAAAATGAGCTTCGGAACGCGCGGCGCGCTTATCTTTGCCGTTCTGAATATTCTGCAGCTCGTTGGCTGGACCGCCATAATGATCTATGACGGTGCGCTTGCCGCAGACAGTGCTTTAAACCTCGGGCACATATTCTGGAGCATTCTTATAGGAACTCTGATTATCGTGTGGATCCTCGTGGGCATCAAAAACCTCGGTAAAATAAACACACTTGCAATGGTTGCGCTGTTTGTTCTTACTATACTCCTGAGTTTTGTTGTATTCCGCGGAAAAGCAATCTCAATTTTGCCTGATGGCTTAACCTTCGGCGCGGCAGTTGAGCTTTCCGTTGCGATGCCGCTTTCCTGGCTTCCCCTTATTTCAGACTACACACGCGAAGCAAAGCATCCTGTGCGTGCAACCGCCGCAAGCGCACTTACTTACGGCGTCATAAGCTCGTGGATGTATGTAATCGGTATGGGTGCTGCTCTCTTCACGGGAGAGAGCGACATTGCCAGCATAATGATGAGGGCAGGGCTTGGAACAGCAGGGCTTCTCATCATCGTTTTCTCAACCGTAACAACCACCTTCCTTGATGCATATTCAGCGGGGGTATCAAGTGAAAGCCTCTCTTCCCGGCTCAACGTAAAGTGGATTGCCACAGGAGTGACCGTTCTCGGTATTCTCGGCTCAGTTTTTCTCCCGCTCCACGACATCACCGATTTTCTCTATCTCATCGGTTCGGTTTTTGCCCCGATGATTGCTATTCAGATTACGGACTACTTTATCCTGAAAAATGATATTTCCGGTCACCGTTTCGGAATTTCTAACCTTTTTGTATGGATTTTCGGGTTTGTGGTATACCGTTTTCTTATGAAATGTGATATTATTATAGGTAGTACCCTTCCGGATATGGTGATAACCTCACTGCTTTGCGTAGCGGTAAATAAAACAAAGGGGATTTTGAAAAAATGAAACGTTGTGTAATCATCGGCGGTGCGGACATAGGAAACTATGACGTTATCCGCACATATCTCCGTGACGGAGACTTTAATATCTTCTGTGACAGCGGGCTTTATCACAAGGAAAAGCTCGGAATTTCCGCACATCTCATTGTCGGGGATTTTGACTCCCATCCGCGACCGGATACCGCGGTTGAAACAATTACCCTTCCGCGCGAAAAAGACGATACGGATACGGTCTACGCCGTAAAAGAAGCGCTTTCCCGCGGATTTGAGGATTTTCTTCTGATTGGGGTATGCGGAGGAAGACTTGACCATACGCTCGGCAACGTGTCAATTCTTTTAAAGCTTCACTCTGCCGGAAAGAAAGCGCTTATCGTCGATGACTTTTCCGAAATGGAAATCGCAAGCAATGAAGCGAAATACATTGATGACAGCTTTCCGTATTTTTCACTTATAAACATCGACGGCACCTGCCGCGGCGTATATGAAAAAAACGCCAAATTCCCGCTTGAGAACGCGGAAATTAACGCAGAATATCAGTATGGAATAAGCAATGAACCTCTCCCCGGAAAAACCGCCGAGGTCTCGGTCACGGACGGCAGAGCGTTGCTTATAAAGGTACGGAGATAGATAAAACAGATTTAGCTATCTGTTATTGAAAATAGTTGCAGCTATCAGTATTGTGATATAAATCAGATACATATACTTTCGAGATAAAAACTTCTCGATAATGAAAACACTTTCCTTATCAAAAATAATATCTACGATTGCACATATACTGTAAACGCTTATGCTTACAAATAACGGAATTGCTAATACATTATATTTACCCGCTGAATTAAAATCCAGTTGTAAAATCGATATAAAACCTCTTGTCATTCCACATCCAAAGCATTCTATTCCGAAAATATATTTCACCGGACATAATGACACTGAGAATATCTTTGTTAAAACGAATAATGCAACAAAAGAGACAAACCCTATACCCAAAGAATGTAGGGTTTGTCTTTTTCTCTTTTTATTATTTTGTTCTTTATACCAACGGCTGTCCATAGCTGTCTCTAAAGCCGCCGGATAAAATCGAAATCAAATCCATTATTGTACCAATACCACAGATGCCATATGTGAGGAAATGCAGAACTCCGCTTCCCACTTTTCCGACATACATTCTGTGAAGTCCACCAAGTCCGAAGAAACCAATAATACACAAAATCAAGGCAGTTGTCTTACTCTTTCGAGGGCCTCCATAAATTCCACCATTCACATTTGTGTTTGCATTCACACTTTCATTACTATTTGTAATGTTGATCATAGGCTGTCCTCTTGATGATTGCTTTGCTTCATCGAGAACATTCCCCAAATCATCTTTACAATACATTCTCCCCTTTACCTCTACAAGACACTCCTTGCAAAAGGGCTTTCCGCAATACGCGCACATTCCTTGTGCATCTACTTCAGGATGATTAGTACATTTCATTTTTCATTTCCTCCATCTTTTTTATCAGATAAGTGTTCTCTTACTCTAAAAAACACAGACCTTGCTACAAAAATAACGCTAATCCCTACAACTATGCAAGTGATAATTCCTCCCAACACCAAAACAGGAATCATATTTGAAAAATTCAAGTTTTGAAAATCAAATAGCTCTGCGTTGTGTGATCCTGCAAAAAAAGCAATTGCAACGGTAACCACAAGGCAGATTAAAAGGAGAAAAACCAAAATCATAACTTGAGAAAAGACAGACCTATTTTTCACTGTATCCACCTCCTATTACGACATATTCTAACACAAACTTACATAACTGTCAATAGAAAATACAGATTTTAGTTAACTTTTTAAGCTTCTATCTTCTTTCATTGGGAATGATATAATGTTAGAATGGAATAAAAGTAGGTGTTAATGTTTTGAATTATGAATTATTAGGAAGACACATAAGAGAAAAACGAAAAGAGAAAAAATACACTTTGGAACAGCTTGCCGAAAAACTCGATGTATCAACCACGTTTATCGGACAAATAGAGCGGGCAAAAGGCATCCCCTCTCTTGAAACATTAGTTAAAATCGCAAATGTTCTTGAATCTTCAACGGACAGCTTGCTTTTCGGTAATTTAAACAGCAAGTCCGGAAACAATTATTTTATTAAAAAAATTTCAGAGCTTACAGAAAACTTTACCTCAAATGAAAAGGAGTATATATTAAAAAGCATACAACTTTTCAATGAGCTTAAAAATATCTCAGAATAACAAATTCCGCCCGGGTGCAAAAGCACACCGGGCGGGATTTATTTGATATCGGTTCCTTTTTTCTGTTCTGTGAAAATGCACATACAAGCGCGATTTATCGGAACATCGCACTCCGCTGTGAGTAAACCATTACCATATACATATACTAAACGCATCCCCCTTATTGACATACGCATAAAAAAGGCGTATAATGATAGTGCGATCAAAAAAAAGGGGGGAAGCGAATGCCGCAGACAGTGAAAGAAATATTGAAGACATTGCATCGTGATGGTTGGCAGGAAGTTCCAAACCGCACAAAAGGATCGCACATACAATTAAAGCACCCGACAAAGCCCGGAAAAGTCACTGTTCCAGCTCATTCCGGAGACATTCCTTCCGGAACACTTAACAGTATATTGAAACAAGCCGGATTAAAATAACCATTGATGAAAGGAGAACCTACTTATGCGTAAATTATCATATCTTGCAGTATTCGAACCGAGTGGCGAAGGCTACAGTGTATATTTCCCCGATCTCCCCGGTTGCATCAGCTACGGAAAGTCCTATGAGGAAGCACAAAAAGAAGCTTCAGACGCTTTAGGACTCCATCTTTACGGTATGGAAAAAGACGGGGAAGAAATTCCATCTCCTTCTAAAACTTTGCATATAGACGAAGAAACCGTTCCCGGATATCTTGTATCACTTGTGACAGTGTTTCCCGATATGGTACGAAACGAGCTCGACAACCGCCGTATAAAGACAAACGTTACTCTTCCCATATGGCTAAAAGACACAGCAGAACAGCATGGAGTAAATTACTCTCGCCTTCTTGAGGCTGCACTTCTGGATTATCTGCATATCCCCCCCGTTCCAAATAATGGTATTACTTCGAACAACTAAAGGACGCAAATGCCATCAGTCGATCAAACCGTTCCAAGTAAACAAACACAACCGCCCGGGTGCGAAAGCACACCGGGCGGTTCTCATTTACTTCTTACCTATTAAAAGAAGGCTCTATAATAAAAGTTGGGGTAACCAAGTAGGGCCTACGAAAAAAATTAAAAAAAGTAGAGCATATTTGGAAGAAATCCGTTAAAATGGAATTGACGAGAAACCATGAACGGAGGACTCGAATATGCTCTACAAACATTTTACCGAAAAACTGCTCGGATTTCAAGAGGTAAATATCACAAATATAGAATCAGATGAAAAAAATATCGTCATATATGCAGAAATGGAACGGAAAGAACATACCTGCCAGAACTGCAAAACAATAACAAACAAAATACACGACTATCGCACTCAAGTCATTAAAGACGTTCCGGCATTCGGTAAGCTTGTAAGCATAGTTTTACGGAAACGCAGATATAGATGTCCCTGTTGCGGAAAAAGATTCTTTGAAGAAAATGTATTCCTACCTAAATATCATAGAATGACTAATCGGCTTGCAGCCTTTGTGATAGATAAGCTCCGCGACGAGCGCTCATTCACAAGCGTAGCAAAAGAAGTCAACCTTTCGGTATCTTCTGTTATTCGAATATTTGATATTCTTTCTTACCCTAAAGCAAAACTGCAGGAAGCACTATCTATTGACGAATTCAAAGGAAATACAAACGGTGAAAAATACCAATGCATTTTAACAGATCCCGTTAACAAGGTCGTTTTAGATATATTACCGGAACGATACGGACACTATTTAACTAAATACTTCAAAAACATACCGCAAAAGGAACGATAACAGGTAAAATACTTCGTAAGTGATATGTGGAGAACATATGCCGATACTGCTGATGTATGGTTCAAAAATGCAACTCAGGTGATTGATAAATACCATTGGATAAGACAAGCCGTATGGGCTTTTGAAAACATATGAAAAGCTGAACAAAAGAAACTCTCACCTCAGCTTCGCAAATATTTCAAACGGTCAAAATCTCTGCTGATAAAGCGTTCTGATAAGCTCAAAGAAGAGCAACGACAACAGGTCGATGTGATGCTTTACTATTCCGCAAACATAAGCCGTGCTTATTGGTACAAAGAAGAGTTCTTAAAGATATTAACTCACAAAGAGCCGGAAGTAGCACAAAACGCATTGGCTGAATGGGTAAAAAACGCAGAACATTGCGGAATATTGCCGTTTGAAAAATGTGCTGAAACTATCCGCAACTGGTATACCGGTATCTCTAACTCTTTTTCTACCTCTATCACAAATGGATTTACCGAAGGCTGTAACAATAAGATTAAGGTTTTAAAACGAAATGCATACGGTTACAAGAATTTCAACAGATTCAGAAATCGTATTTTACATATTTTCTCTCATAAACATCCTAATAACGAGCAGGCAGCCGCCTGACGACGACT
>JAZQFJ010000037.1:0-14605 GCA_045539475.1 Eubacteriales bacterium
ATTGATAAAAACATGCAAACAGCATTTTACTCAAGTATCCATTGAAAAAGACGTAGCGAAACCTCGACCGAAAACAATCTACGCAAAAAGTGAGGAACCAAACACATGATTGACACACAAAACAGTCATCACCGCAACAAAATTCCGAAATATTTATATCGAACCGAAAATGCTTACGGAAGCGGTGAGCGCGACTTAAGAGCCATTGTCGAATACGAAGTATTCGAGCTCGGCAACACCGATATTTTCGATTATATACTGAAACATTATGATTTCGAAAAATATAATCTCCAAAGCGGATTTCTCAACACACTGCAAACAATGCGTGAAATGAATGGTGACAGCGATCCCGAAAGTGTAGAATCATTCGAAAGAGTGACTAACGATATCGGAAAAAATACCGCAAAAAAGGTATTTATAGATTCCGTCATGGACCTCATCAGATATATTACCGGCAAAAATATCCAATACGGATTATGGCTTGCCGAAAAAGACGCTGTTATTCGATTCTATAATAATATGTCAAAAGAAAACATTGACACTTATAGAACGAGTGATGTTATTTTATCGGACCTCAACGAAGATGGCTTCTTGTTCGGATACGAAGAAAAACCAAAACCGGTCAGCCCGTACGACGAAATCGCAAAACTGGAAATTCTTCTTGATAAAAAGATAACAGATATTGAAAATGATATCGAAGAAAAAGAAGATACGCGTCTTAAATACGAAAACAAGGTTTGCGGCAAAATCGACAAAGCGTTCAACAAATACGGTGGACTCGTCAGCGCTATGGAGCACATCAATAAAGCTTTGACAGAAACAACGCCCGAAAAATGGAAAGCATTCCAAACACTTAAACACACGAACACCGCCGCAAAATGCAGCGTAAGGTTCGACGGACGACGCCCTGATGATAGTTCTTCAATACCGATTATTCTAACAAAAGAAAACAGTACAAACCCTTATGATATCAGCGCTCTGCGTTTTGACTTCATAAAAAGAACTGTCACCGCAATAAACGATATAGAACATATTGTCACTTTCCGGCTTACGCCTGAAAACATATTTTCCGTTGAATATAACACACTATCCACAAAACAAACACTTGACAACAAATGCAAAGCATTGACACAAATCGATGATTTGCTCGATTCGTTTGTAGAACAAATGCCGAAATTTGTCGAAGCGTTTACAAAAATAGAACCCTAAAAGGAGAAAACCACACATGGGGGAAACAACCTATAACAGCGGCAATGACGCTAACAACATCTCACACAACGCAAGCGACATCATGAAGCGATTCGCAAATGATGTCAGAAACTATGAAAACAACGGAACAAAAATCGACGCCGCCCTTCAATGTGTATCGTTCGACGGAAATATCGAATTCCGAACACTAAGCGACTCACCTGAAAGAGCCGTCGGCGTCACCTTAGTCGGTCTGGTACAATTCATAAGAAGAAATGTGCCTGACGAAAAAGAAGCCGCGAAAATGTTATCCTACGTTGTCAACGACCTGATGAACATATTGTCGAAATGGTCGCAAAACACAAACATGACAATGCAGGACCTTGCGGATAACATCAATAAACATCCGTTCAAATTCATCGACTTCAAAAATTAAACTTTTTGTTAATATGAAAGCAAACCGTTGACTGCAATATAACTTGTGTGATAAAATCAAAACAACAAAAAAGAAAAAAAAAGAGGTTTCACTATGAAAAGATTCATATCAATCCTGTGTGCGTTGACGTTGATTGCTTCGTTCGCGACAATAGCGGCAAACGCTGAAAAAAAGGGCGTCACGGAACTCAAACTAAACGAAGGCGATAAGGTCAAATACACGCTCAAACTCGGAGATATTGAAAAGCCTGTCTTAGGCTGCGACTTCTCGGTATATTACGACGAATCCGCAATGAGTATTGATTCATTCGCCGATTTCACCAACAGCACAAATGAAGACGACTGGGAATGCCTCGTCAACACAAAAGCAGACAATGAAATCATAGGTAACTGGAGTATTATCAGGGGCGTTGACTTCAGCAAAGAAAGAAATATGCTTACAGTCAACTTCACCGCGAAAAAAGATACAACGACAAATATCCGATATTTCATTCGCTATCTGTATGACGAAAACGTCTTTAACGCCGGTAAAAAACAAATCGAAAAATATACCTTCAAATGCGACGTTTCTGTAAACGGAACACCTGTTATTGAAAACGGCAATCCTGAGCTTGAAACCGAAACGGAACAAAAACAAGGAACCTTCGTTAACTCACCGACAGGTGACAGTGCCGATGCTGACACGAGCATAAAGGGGACCGTAGGAAATATCGAAGAGCGTAAGAAAAACTACAAGGCTACGAACAACGAAAGTTACGAAGTCCATCCCGAAAACAAAACAAACGAAAACACAGCCAATGATAACAATGATAACAAGCCGAATGAAAACACAAGCAGCTCATCGTCAAAAACTGAAGACAAAACAGAAGCTTCCGAAAAAGAAAGCACAACAAAAGAAACAACGCCCATAAAAAATGGAACAACAAATGAAACATCTGCCGCAACAACTATTGCGACAGCTGCCACAAAGCATATATCCACACCAATTGAAGCACAGAGCGGAATGAAAACATCCCCTCTCGTATGGATAATCCCTTGTGTGATTGTGCTCGTCGGCGGCGGCGTCGGGTTCTACTTCTGGAAAAAGAAAAAGACATAAAAACAACGCCCTCGATACCGAGGGCGCGTTTCTTTAGAATACAATAACGAAACCTCTTGACAAACACAGCATAAAAATAGTAAAATCAAAGGAGAACAAACATGGCAGACTATGTATCCGCGCACAGAACAAGTTATTTCCGTGTGACAGACGAAGACGCTTATGAAAAGCTATGCAAAGGTCTTGTCGGAGTAGACGAATTCTTCTCTGAAGAAAAACCTGACGGGCTGTATCACGGTTTCGGCGGTTTCCAAACAGCGGAGTATTCCATCCCTCCGAGTCAGCATCCCGACGTTATCGAACTACTCAATACGAATAAGCCTATCTGTATATGCGCACGCAAAAGCCCTCCTTACACAGATAAAAAAGAATGTACTTTTAATCCGTTAACAGAAGAACAGCTCAAAGACATTGACAAATTCGATGAGTTGTACAACGAAAACGGAATCTGTATATACAGCAGATGGGATGACATCGCAGACCTCGCCGTCGACGACAGCTTCGTCTCAAAACTTCAAAAAATTCTCCATCCCGATGACGCCTTCATCTATATTGAAGCCGGTCACGAAAATCTCCGTTATGTCAGTGGTTCGGCCGTTATCGCAACACGCGATAACATGAAATATATATCCCTTGGTGGAATCATCGAATCCACGATAAAAGAATTCCTCGGCGATAATGCGTCAGTGGAATACACATATTAGAAACAGAAAGGAAACACACAAACATGGCTATTGATTTAGTGCTCGACACCGCAGATGAAACACCTGCGGCAACCGCTTCCTCCGAAGCGAACGAAACCGCTCTTCTTGCCAAGGTCGAAGACCTCACACCTGAGGAACAGGCAAAAGTAGAGGCTTTTGCCAATAAGATTGACCTGCATAAGACCGAGATAACCACAAATTACGGCTCTACCGTCCGAAAACAGTCTGCTGCCGTGTCCTCCAAGACGTTAGCTAATGTCAAAACAAAGGACACAGGCGCTGTCTCCGACCTTCTGGTCGAAATGGTCGCCGTTATGAACGGCACCAACAAAAGTGATGAAAAAGCTTCCGGCATCCTTGAGAGATTTCTCAAAAAGGTCAAGGGCGAGGTCACCGTATTCCGTACCAAGAACGAGAGCGTAGAACATACGCTGGAACGTATCGAGAAACAGCTTGAAGGTCACAAGCTGATTCTCCAAAAGGACATCAACATGCTCGATGACCTCTACAATGAGAACTGGGAAATCTACAAAGGTCTTACCTTATACATCAAAGCGGGCGAAATCGCCATCGAAAAAGCGAAGACAGACCTCACCGAGATGTACTCGGCCGCAAGAAGCTCCGGTCGTCCCGAAGACGCTGTCAAAGCTGACGACTTCTCTGCTCAAATCGATGAATTCGACAAGCAGATTGACGCTCTCCGCCGCACACGTGCCGTATGCTTACAATCAGCGCCGCGTATCAAGTCTGTTCAGCGTATGGATACCGCTCTTACGCGCAAGCTCCAGACGTCCATTATGGATATGCTGCCGTTATGGCGCAATCAGCTCGCGCAGTCCATTGCGCAGGAGCATACCATTAAGGCCGCCGAAGCAGCCAACGCTGTTGACGACATGACCAACAAGATGCTTCGTGAAGGAGCCAAACAGTTCCATACAGCGGTTGTCGAATCCGCTAAAGCTTCCCAGAGAAGCTCTATCGACACAGAAACCATCGACTTCGTTTACAACGAAGTCATCGCCGCTGTATCCGACGTTATGTCCATCGAAGAAGAGGGACGCCGTCAGCGTGCAGCCGCCGTGCAGGTTCTTGCCGACTCCGAGAAGAAACTCGTATCGGGTATTCTCAACGCGGCGAAACCTAAAGCTGACAATGTTGTCGACACCACAGGTGTCGACGTAACAGAAGAAGAACCTCTGTCTTAACAGAGAAGAAAGGAGATATACCTCTATGCCTATTGACAGATTCCGCAAGGAAGAAGACGGGAGAACCGAGCATGAAGGCGGTTCTTTCGTTCACGAAAGAGAAGACCATACCACCCGTGTATCTGACTTAGAATTGGTCTAACAAGCAAAACCGCCCCTTTCATAGGGGCGGTTACTCCATTCTCATATCAACCACGAAAAAGAAAGAAAGGGAAAAACAAAGTGAAATTCCCCAAACTACCCATATTTACACTAATTATCGCCATACTCGGCGCGATCGGAATTGGTATCACCTCTGTAAGCAATCCCGAAATGATTGTGACCATCGGTATAAGAACTGTTGAAACATGGCACACAATTGCCATCACAACAACAGCCCTCGCAGGCGCGGCAACAATTTTATCCCTTGTTCCGTACACAAGAAAGACCATCAAGCTCAAACAGATTAACGGAAAACACCGACAAATGCTCGATGATAAAATAAAAAGTGACAAGCAAGCGTTTGACGATTACGCAAAAGACAGTTTAAATCCTGCTTTAGCGAGAAAAAGACTGCTGAGTCTGAAAGAACACAATGCCGACATAAGCAAAACTGTTGATTCCTGCGTCAATCAAATGGACAAAATGGACCGATACCAAGAAAAGCTCCAAACATTGATTGACGCAAACGAGGCCATTTATCTCAACGATACCATATCAGCGCTCGACAACACTGAAAAGCGCATGTGCAAAAACTACAGAAGCGTTATTAACTGCCTGATGTTATTTGAAGACGGCAACGAAACTATGACCGATTTCGACGAAAACATTATTGCAAACGCTATCAAAGCAAACGATAATGAGCTCGATACTGTAGGAAAACTCATAAGATATGCTGTCAACTATATCAACAACTATGAACAAAATGGTATAGAAGACAGAAGCGAGTTGGATTCATGGCTGAAGATTATGTCTGAGGTCGACAAAAAAGATGACCTTACCATATAACAAAATACCAAAAAATCACAACATCTATAAAATCGCGCAAAAACAGGAGGAAAAATGAACAACCGCAATCTTACGCTATGCGTAACGCTCGATAACAAACGGTTCATCAACTGCAGAATTGCGAACATCAAGTTCCGACTCAGCAATAATCGATATATCGACATTGCCGCGTTCGGAACAAATAATCGCATTCTCAACGATACCGTTGAAATTACAACGACTCTTGCGTTAACCGGTGTGACATATGATGTCGCAAAGAACACATCCGAACAAAAAACGCCCGTTGAACCCGTCATCAGTCTCAATCAGATCATCGGGATTGAAAAAATCGAACTTCTTGTTCCTAATCACACAGAAAACGAACCCGTTGCTGTAAAATCCATGGAAATCAAAATTCCTAATCTGTTTGACGGGGACAACAACATCATTTCCATTCCGCACGACATTTGCGCAAGCGCGAATATACACAAAACCATCGCCTGACAACAAAAAGGAGGATAACTATGCCTTATGGTGACGACCCCGGCTTCGACATGGCCATGCGTGACTTTGAAGAAGCCAACTACCCCGATGACTATGATGATTACGACGACGAATATTATGACGAGGAGTACGACGAATACGATGGATACTAAAAACAAGCATACTGTCAAAATCCACGAACCGCGAAAAATCCTCTGGTCAAATTTATCGGAATATATCCGATTCGTCATTGACATCCCAGGAATCTATGCCGAAACGCCTGAAGCAAAAACTGACGAACAGCTGTTCGAAAGCATCAAACAATCAAAGCTTGACGACATCATGCGACGTATCAGAAGCGATATCAATTCCTATATGTACGCCTATAACAACGTTGTCATGTTCGAAGTGTGGGACAACAACCCTAACGTAGTTCACTTCACCGACTTCAGTTCAAAAGATATCAGCAACGCGTTCACGCTGCTCACACCAACAGGCAACATACCAAATATCGTCTACGGCGTAGATTCATACAAAAACCTTGTTGCGAAAGAATACAGAAAGTTCTTCACAACAAACGAAACAGTAACGATACGTTATCTGTTCCGGGCATTAAAAGAGAACATTACACCGAAACAGTATGACAACCTTGTTGAATACTGCATGAATGATTATCTTACGCAGCAAGATATATCCAGATACACAGACGCCATCGGATACCGTCTTGTGTGAAGAAAAGGAAGAACGATGTCCACTCAAATTACAATACGAGAACCCAAAGTCATTTTATGGTCAAACTATATGGACGATTTTGCTAAAATCCCCCGTATCAGCCGTATCATAAACTCATATTCACATGTCAACGAAGCCGATGACGATGCGCTTGGCTATCTCATGGCACAAGAAATCGACGACGAATTAAGCAGAATGCTGTCAGAATTCAAAGAGGAAACGCCCTATGCGGCAGACGATATTGTCGCAATTGGAACCCTGAACCTCTGGAACGGACAAAAGCTCGGTTACAAATGCCTCGATTCATCCGACATCGGAGAAATTTTCGAAACAGCTCAGGGTGACTTCACAACATGGGGCCTCACAGCCAACAAAGACATTGTATGTGTCGACCGGCATCATGACGGCACAAACTACTATTTGTACCGTTCATTCAAACCCCATATCACAGACACACAACAGGAAAACTTCCTGACAAAGATTTACGAGAGAAAATTGACACAGCGAGACATCTCAAGATATACCCATCGCATCGGAGATTACTTCTTGTCAGATCAAACTCTCGTCAATATTTACAGTTAAAATCTCTGCTATCGCAGAGCAGACCGCATCGGAGATTACTTCATATCAGACTAAGCCCCCATTAATATCAATTAAAAATCCCTACTAAAAACAAAAAAGAGAAGAAAGGTAGACTGCTCATATGCGCAAAACAACAAGAATTTTAAGCCTATTACTTGTGGTCATGATGATGGTACTTATCATCACCGGCTGCACGCAACATAATGAAGGCAACGAGAAGGTATACAGCTACGATGAAGCTGTTACTGAACTCAATGCCTTCAACCAGAAAATCAAAACAGATACCATCGACCCTGTCATGGATATCTATGACGACGATTCCGAGAAAACAGCTCTTGCTGACATTTCCGTTTTCGAGCTCACAACAGAAGGCTCAGGAGATATCAATCTCGAAATTGCGGCACCGTCAGAGCTTTCCGGCGCAGCGCCTGACAACTGGCTCAATATCATTGCTGACGACTTCAACAAAGAAAGAAAGACAATTGACGGCAAAACCGTTTCCGTTACAGTCAGAAAGATTGCCTCGGGCGAAGCTGTCACTTACATTGCCGACGGCAACTACAAGCCTGACTTGTATATCCCCTCATCCTACGCATGGGGCGAAATGCTGACAGCTAAAGGCGTCAAGACAACCACTCTTGCCGAAAGAACTCTCGGCAATACAGCAGGTATCTTAATGGAAAAAGACACCTACGATACGTTCATTGACAAATACGAAACACTCAGTCTCGATAAAGTCATCGAAGCGTCTCTCGCCGGTGACTTGACGTTCGCATATACCAATCCATATACGTCCGCAACAGGACTGAACGCTCTCGCATCTACATTAACGGCTTTCGACGCTAAAGACCCGTTATCCGATGCAGCACAGCAAAAACTGCTTGACTATCAAAAACAATCTCCGCCTGTTGCGTACACAACAGGTGTACTGGTCAATCAGGCGTCCAAAGGCATTATCAAAGCCATGGTCATGGAGGAACAGGCTTATGTAAATAAGCCTGAACTCAAGAACTACGTTTATGAGCCCTTCGGCATCAGACATGACCATCCCATGTATACGTTCGACTGGGTATCAGCCGAAAAGAGAGAAGCCGCTGAGCTGTTCACCGAATACTGTCTTTCTGAAAAAGCACAGGAATTGGGAACAGGAAAAGGCTTCAACAGACATGATGATTACAAGTCTCAGAATACTGATTTCACGGGACAACAGTATTTGTCCGCCCAGACCATCTGGAAACAGTCCAAGGACGGCGGTCAGCCCATCATTGCCTGTTTCGTCGCTGACATCTCCGGCTCCATGGACGGTCTGCCGTTAAATCAGTTAAAGGAATCTCTGCTCGCAACCAAGGGCTACATCAGTGAAAACAACTACGTCGGACTCGTCTCATACGCGTCCAAGGTACACGTTAATTTGCCCATTGAACGGTTCGACGCAACGCAGAAGGCTTACTTCTCAGGTGCCGTTAAAAACCTCAATACAGAGGATTCTACGGCTACCTATGACGCTGTTCTTGTCGCCATGAAGCTGATGATGGACAAGAAAGAAGAGGTTCCGAACGCGAAAATGATGTTGTTCGTATTATCTGACGGTGACCAAAACTACGGTTATGACTTGAACAGAGTAGCACCCATCATCGGCGGTCTCAAAATTCCTGTCTATTCTATCGGCTATAATTTGAGCAAAAACTCCGGTGCCGAAAAAGAGCTTACCCGTATGTCCAACATCAATGAAGCGGCTATGATTAACGCAGATTCAGAGAATCTCATCAACCAGCTTCGTAACCTATTCAATACACAGCTGTAAAAGGAGAGAACACGATGGAAAACTGGCTCAAATATATCCTCAGACAAGTCCAACAACACGCTCTCGGTGAAGATTATATCGTGAAAAACATTGACGGCGAACGCTGCCTGTACAAAGAATTCGCAGACGGCTACGACGTCGAAATCAGCGGATTAAACGGCAGAAAAGCAACCGTCCCTGACACGAACATCCATATTTGGGCGAAAACGAATACGAACAATCCGATAATCGTTTTCACCATCAACTTGCTTCCCGCAACCATGATACCCAAATGGTTATCTTTCATCGAACGCGTCGTCGAGTACCATAAAACAAATATGCCTGACGACACGACGCACATGCGCCTGTACCCGAAAGTGGAACACTGGCACAGTACGAATATCAATGAAGATATCTATAATATCTTCGTCGACGAACAAAGAAAAACGATGTTTAAAAAGTCATAAACTATGGAAACATTGTTTATCAAAATAATCGCGATGGCCGCTCTCACGGTCTTCGCTCTCATAAAAAGCATAAATTGACAGACAAGGGGTGTTCGAGATAATCTCAGCATCCCTTGTTCGCCATATCAAAAAATGCACCCCCATAAAAAGAAAAAATACAAAAGTGAGAAAGGTGATACCTGTGTCTGTGAATATCTCCTCTATGTTGACTCTCTCAACATGTCATCTGTCCAAGGATACACTGACTCTTCTGGATGAACATTTCGTCCTGAACAAAATCCAAAGAAGGAAAATGTCCCCTGCCGCCCGCGAACTTGAGTTATGCGGGATAGATGTCCAAATAAAAACGGATGTCTACAAAAAAGAGAAGGGTGACTCGATCGAAACCATCGGATATTATGTGACTGTTCCTACGATCACATCTGCTGAGGGCGATGAATCCTCCTTACCGGGAGACTTACGGGAAGCAATCAGATACGCAAGAAAAAACAATTGCGTCTTGATTAACTTCGACAGGGATGCGGAACCCATACCGGAGCTGGAGTATCGTTACGAGGATTAAACCACGCAGCAACAACCTCCCTATAACACCGCTGTATCTTGATTTGTGAAATAGAAAAATGTATACCGTAAATAAACAAAAGGAAAATTTCCGCCCACGTTGTATCGTCGATGGGCGGATTGAACACTCTATCGATAAGGAAATCAAAGAGCTCGAAGCAGTCAAAAACACCGCGGCAAAACTCACAAAAAATATGCTCGCATTATACAACGCGAAAAAAGAAGAATACCGTCGCATGCTCCTCGAAAAAGAGAAAATCGTGTCGATAACCGAACAAGATTTATTCGAGGATAGTCTACTCGACTGCGAAGCACTGATGCTTGATTACCGCAGCGCGTATAACAGCGCAGAACTACTCGAAACCGAAATCGACAACATACTGCGACAGCTCAACGAAAACTAAAAAGCCGAAAGGAGATTTCCTTTCGGCTTTCTTTTTTACCCAATATTACACCGCACTGATTACCGCAGTATTGACTGTCGCATAGGCGATTTCAGAAACTGTATGTCCTTGCAACTGCCCATCTCTCGAAAGTGATATACCGCATACGGTAATCAACTTATCACCGACAATAAATGAATATAAAACAGAATCGCAATCGTCATTGTCGGAATCATGCGACACAACGCAGTTTTGAACAAGCACATCTTGCTTCGCGTACTCGTAAACAGCGGACGTTTTTGCTTTGAACGTACCGTTTTTTGTATACTCGGACAATTTATCGGAAACCATCTTAACAGTATAATTCGATAAGTCACTCACAGATTTCACGCCGTCTTTGACGTCACGAACAATAACAGCGTAAACAGCCGAATCTGTCGCTTTGACCGATATACCGGCGTCATTACTGTCAAACGGAAGCGTTTTCATTGACAACTTCTTCGAAATATCGTTCTTTGTCGTAAACAACATAGTATATGTATTCGACAAAATATCATCAGACAATGTCGCTTCAGTGACGTCAATGACACTGACATTTCGCGCATTCGCAAGCGTCCGTGTCACTGAACCGTCACCAATACAGCCTGTCAATAAAACAGCAAAAACACATACGAACAATAAAACACAAATGAATCGCTTAGCTTTCATAAAAAACACTCTCCTTTTTGTTATCAATCGACCTTGATTTTGGACGTGACCATCGCTTGATTGACCAAATAGCCCATTGCCGTCATATTAACATCATTAGAACCATTATCAACAAAACCGACAACACTATAAATCATATGGTTGTCTTTGTCGAAAACACAAGCTCCGGCAACACCCATCGGCGCGTCTTTATTCTCGACGGAAACAAGACCTTTGATTTGCCAACCGGGAACGGATAACTTCTCGGAACCATTCGACGTCGGAAAACTGTAAGAACCGCTTTCCTTCGACAACACATCCGACGTGACGGAATACCCATCCGGTAAATTCGACAAAACGTGATTACGTGTCGCTTCATATACGCCGTCTGCATCGCCGTCATAACCAAAGCCTGAAACAAGCATGAAACCATCCTCGACATGAATAATAGAAACATCATCGTTCATGACCTCAGCAGGCTCTGTTGATTGAAATACCAATCGACCATGAGGAAAGGAAATATCATATGTACTTGTTGTTTCCGAAACAGTCTCACCGACTGTTGAAGAAACAGTCGACGACACACTATCCTGTGTCGCGACATTCTTATCAACGCTATCGGCATTTGACGCGGATACTTTGATAAAACCAATAATGAAGAAAACCAAAACGCATAAAACCAACGGTGCTGCCATTAAAAGATATGACTTTACCGTATGGTTAAAAACCTCGCCTTTTTTAGTCACAACATCATGCAGCTTACCTTTGCTTTTCTTCAAATAAATGTATAAAATAACATATAAAGGGATTGCTGCCAAAATACCCAACGAACCTATCTTCGCTGCTTGAATAAACATCAACAAAACACCCCTTTCTTATTCCGTAGCATTTGTGGTCGTCTCGTTCTCAATAACAGTGTCCTCTTTTACAAATGTCTCATCATACAAAACAGTACCATCCAAATCAGTATATTTGAACTCGATTTTAGGATTCAAAATCTGTGTACTGTTCTCAAAATAAGACAAAGCGTCAGCGGCTGAAGTTTTCATCGCATTAACACTTTCTTTCGCACTAAACGATGATTTCATACTCTTCACACCGGCATCATCATATGTTTCATTGAATACATACTCAATACACAGCGTAGACTCATCAACAACAGTAACATTGGCTTCTTTATAATTTGCCTTGAAATCCTCATCAGTAATGTTCGCGTAATATTTAGCGATTTGAGAGCGATCGTAAAACTCCTGCATGTCAACGACATCGGAATAATCACCGTCCCACAAATAACCCTGTGACTCTTCATCACCAGAAACGGTTTCATCGACTGATGAACCTTCAGACTCAGTCGAAACTGTTTCCTCAACAATCTCATCAGATTCGTCAGGTGTCGCGTCTTTCTTTTCTGTTTGACACGACGCCATCAAAATACACACCATAAAACAAGCCAATAACAAAGCAAATAATTTTCTCATGTAAAACAACGCTCTCCTTTCTCCGCCATCGCGGAGATTTTTTACAAAATTTATACTCGAAACCGAGACAAAATTTAACAAAAACCTTTGGACAAATGTATTATAGCACATCAGCAAAAAAATTGCAAGTAAACAAAATAAAAATGTTCAACTTTTTTGTCAACAAAAAGCCCGTGAGGATTTCTCCTCACGGACTCGTGTTAAAGAAGAATCATTCGGCTTTCGCCAAATTCATATAAACAGCTTGGTCAAAACGACCTTTTGCGAAATCCCATGACGGGAGATTCGCCAAGAAGCGATAAAATTCATCCGTCAACAAATAAGAGCCAAACTGATTCAATTCAGCTTCGCTGATATCGTTTTCAGCATATACATTACTGTTTTTATCGCTCGCCGCCTGATTAAGCCTTTGCAGCGATTCCGTCTCCGTCAATCGCTTGATATACAGAGCGCCGTCGACGCCGTAAAGGTCGCCGTTACGGTATACAAAATACCCATGGTCTTGCTCCATATCGCCGCGACATTCGGCATACGCCGCTGTCAAAATCTTATCAAGCGAATGGTCAGGATAACCGCCCTCACGAATCAAATCGTTCGGAGCAAGCTTTCCTCTCGCGAAAATCTTCTGCGAGGAAACCTTGTATTTATTCTCAGCATCCTGAACCGCCTGCTGCATTTCTTCTGTGTTGTCCTCGATGTTCTCATAGAAGTCGTCATTGAGAAGCTCATCGATGTCATCCTCATCCTCCGGACTGACACTCTGAGCGTCACTGTCTTTCTCCAACATCCGGGCATTGATGTTTTCCATGACTTCGGCAGAATAATTATCGATATCCAATTGAGAGATATCGTAATCGGAATAACCGTAAGCCTCTTTATACGCATCCTGAACATCTTTGGACAAGCAAGCCTGCGCCATACGTTTCTCAAGCATCTTAACGAAGTCGGGCTGATTCTGTCTTACGTCAAAATCAAGCGCCGAGGATAACGTCGGAATGGTTTGCAGCGAATAATCATGTCCGGGATGGACAATCGTATTCTTAAACAAACGCCACGACATCGGAAGAATCGTTTCGTTACGGTTCCAGATAGGACTGTCACCGGCACGGAAAACAATAGAGTTCCTTTCCGAAATAAACGCCATATCGTTATACGAGATAACGGGACGTTCTTCCGCCGACATCGTATAGGCGACCTTACCTTCGTTCGGTAAGAATAGCTTTTCAATATCACGCGTAACTTGCTTACTGTTTTTTCTTGCGACATGCGTTTTACCCGACATCTTTTCAAGGGTGTCGAGCATACTGTCGTCGGTACTCTTCAAAAAGACTATATTTGAAGTATTACCTTGAACAATTTTCGAAAAATGTTATACATACGGTTTATTATCCGTACATCTATGACTATTCGTCATAGCCCAGCGTAGCTTTTTACCACAAACTCTACGTTTGTACTATCCGGCAGCGGTGCCTCTTGCGCGGATTATATTCTGTCATATTTCAATGACAGGTTCACCGCCTACGCGTTGCCCCTGACTGACATTTTAATATCAGCCTTCGGTTCGGATTTCCGCTCCAAACGGATTCCCCGCTTCATTCACCGCTAATAATTCATATCTACACAATAGTTTCAATACGAACGACAACATACACAGCTACGGATTTATCACGCTGTGTATTTTCTATCAACAGAATCTCCATAAACGTCACGCAACAATTTCGTTTCGTCTGTTCGCAACACAGACTCTATGTCAATTCATAGCACGGTCATTACAACCAGTGTTCTGACTATATGTCAAACTTATTATATAACAAACAAGTCCATCTATTTTTCGCGCACACCATAAGCTTGT
>JAZQFJ010000038.1:0-55167 GCA_045539475.1 Eubacteriales bacterium
ACGAAAGTGCGCACTTGATGTTAAAATATTCATTGGAAAATGTCTCCCCTTTGATACATGTTTTTTGTGGTTATTAAACATTATATCATATTGGGAGTTCATTTTCCTTTTTATTTGTCACCCATCAATTGTATCATAACACAACAGCACGGTGTCGTGATTATGGAGTTACCAAAACGAAAACCGACGCGGATGCAGGGATTTGATTATTCCACGCCGGGAATGTATTTTGTAACGGTGTGTACAAAAGAAAAACGACACCTGCTCGGCAAAATTGTAGGGTTCGGCGTTTACGACGAACCGAAAATGACATTGTCTGAATATGGAAAAATCCTTGACAAACATATAAAATTGATGGATGAAAAATATCCTCATATAAAGGTTCACAAATATATTGTCATGCCGAATCATTTTCATATGATTTTATATATTACAGAACGGAAAGGCGGTTCGTCGGCAAGCGCCGAACCCTACAATAACGAGACATCAAAATTTGTGTCTCTGCTTAAACGTTTCTGCAATCGTGAAATAGGAAAAAATATCTGGCAATCACACTTTCACGACCATATAATCCGTGGGGAGCGGGATTATCAAAAAATTTGGCAATACATTGACTCAAATGTAATTTGTTGGGAAAAAGACTGCTTTTACGATACTTCTGCCGAATAACAAACAAAACAGGAACGGTACATAAAACCATTCCTGTTTATTTTTATATTATCGTATTTTACCCTTCATATCCGGCAAGGATGCCGCCTTCTTCTGCGTAATAGCTGCAGAGCGCGCGGTTTTTCTCAATTTGTATGTCGCACTGCGGGAACTGCGAGAGAATAAGCTCACGCAGTTTTTTTGCACCTTTCTTGTTGTGCGTGTGAGAAATTCTTGCTTTACCGCCGCAAAATCCGTTTTCCTTCATATGCTCAAGCAATGCGGCGATTGCCTTTTCTTCTCCGCGAACCTTTGCCTCATCGCTGAGCGTTCCTTTGTCCGAGGCTTTTCCGATTACGCGGATTCCGAGAATACCCGCAAATTTTGCTTTAATGGGGCTTACTCTCCCTGCACGGGCAAAATTTTCAAGAGAAGAAAGGCTGAAGGAAAGGTGGGTTTTCTTCATATATTCTTCGGTATCTTTAACTATTTCATCAAACTCTGCACCTTTTGATATAAGCTCCTGCAGATGCTCACAAATAAGCCGCATTTCGGGACCGGTTGAAAGCGTGTCAAAAACATGGACGCGTCTCTCCGGATATTTTTTTAAAAACTCTTCTTTTGCCTGCATTGCGGAATTGTATGCACCTGAGAGCGCACTTGTTATTGTGAGTGCAAAAATACAGTCACCGCCGTCAAAGCCGTCAAGCCACTGTCCGACATTCGGACAGGAAGAGGTGACGCGCGCGCGCGTTTCTTTCATTTCACAAAGCATTGCATCGACGTCAAGCGATGCGGTGTCGATATGTTCTTTATCATTAAACACAAGAGAGAGAGGAACAGAGGCGAAGGCTATATCCTCCATAGATAAGATGTTTGATGAAGAATCGGATACTATTTTATAAATCACGGTATGTACCTCCGGTAATTTGATGAATTAAATTATACAATGTTTTGCATACCGTGTCAAGAGTTTTTGAAAAACCGATGAAAAGTTTTACATTTGCTTAAAATTTAAGTGGGATTGTAGCGAAATGTATTTTGCTACAATCTCTTTGGGGCTTTAGAAAAATAGTGCAGAATGAGCAAATCGGACCCGAAGTAGTACATAAGTACGTCGAGAGGTCCGATAAGCTTTACGCATAAAGTGTAACAAAATCCTCAAATTCGGCTTCTGCCGAATTTTCAATTTACTTTCAAACTTCATACCATATACTTTTTTCGATGTTATCTGCAAAAAAGATCACTTTTACACTTTATGCGCTCTGGGCTGTTTTGCTACAGCCCCACAGGGTTTTAACTGAAGAAATAATTTTTTGTATTGCCGTAGCAGATATCGCGGACCATGCGCGAGAGGAGTGCATCATCGTCCGGTGCTTCTCCGTTTTCAACCCACGAGCCGATAATATTGCATACAATGCGTCTGAAGTATTCATGGCGTGTGTAGCTTAGGAAACTGCGAGAGTCGGTAAGCATACCGATGAACTTTGAGAAGAGCGTGACGCTGGCAAGTGCGCGCATATGCTTTTCCATACCGTCGATGTGGTCGTTGAGCCACCATGCAGAGCCGATCTGGATTTTGCCTGCAATGCCGTGACCGTTAAAGCAGGTTGCAAGCGTCATAAGTGCTTCGTTGTGAGCGGGGTTGAGGCTGTACAGAACGGTTTTCGGGAGCTTGTTTTCACGCTCAAGCAAATCAAGGAGCGTGATGATGGGTTCTACAACGGAAACGTCGCTCATTGTGTCAAAGCCGGTGTCAACGCCGAGTGCGTTAAATGCTGCGGTATTGTTATCGCGGAGAACGGCAATGTGGAGCTGCATAACAAGATTATGCTCATAGTATTTCTTTGCAAGGGCAAGGTAGAGCGTGGAGTAGTAGATATCAATATCTTCCTTTGACGGCTCTTTTCCTGCAAGCTTTGCACGGAAAACCCTGTCCGCCGCCGCTTCGTCCGGTTTCGTAAACTTTACCATATTGAGAGAATGGTCAGAGCTGCGGCAACCGCGTTCTACAAAGAAATTAAGACGTTCGAAAAGTGCGCGTTCAAGGCTCTTGTAATCCTTTATTTCATAGCCGACAACGCCGGAGAGCTTCTCTATATATCCGGGAAACTCCGCACGCCAGATATTGAGTGCGCGCTCCGGACGGTAGGACGGGACAACCTCGACATCAAAGCTCTCATCCGCCTTGATAATTTCGTGGAAGTGAAGGTCATCGCATGGGTCATCGGTAGTGCCGATAATTTCAACATTTGAACGCTTGATAAGTCCGCGTGCGCCAAATTCGGGGCGACGGAGCATTTCGTTGCATTTGTTCCAGATATCCTCTGCGTTTTCAGGGCAGAGAAGCTCTTCAATGCCGAAATAGCGGCGGAGCTCAAGGTGCGTCCAGTGGTAAAGCGGGTTACCGATGCAATATGGCATAACCTCTGCCCACTTCAAAAACTTTTCCTTCGGAGAGGCATCTCCGGTTATGTATTTTTCATCAACGCCGAAGCCTCGCATAATGCGCCATTTGTAGTGGTCACCGCCGAGCCATACCTCTGTGATGCTTTCATAATGCTTATCCTCTGCAATTTCCTGAGGATTTAAGTGGCAATGATAGTCAATTATCGGAGTTTTTTCAGCAACCTCGTGATAAAGGCGCTTTGCCGTTTCTGTTTTCAAAAGAAAATCCCGGTCCATAAACTTCTTCATATTAAATCACCGTATCCTGAAATGAAATTTTATCTCATCAATTCACCTTATATATAATATAACAACGCCGATGTATTTGTCAAGCACCATAAAACAAAACCAAACGGATTACACATCGCACTTTGCAACGAGGAGAATCCCTTCCCGCGCGCGCCCTGCGGTTTTTATTCCGAGTGGGCAAGGAAGCGCACGGTCGCGTATGCTGCAGACTGCACTGCCGCTTATAACACCGTCTTTTTCTGAGGCGTAAGAGCCGAGAATTTCGCGGCCGTTGACGGTTATGTGCGCTTCGCCTCCTTTTCCGGAGGTTACAAGGAAAAACAGACAGTACATTCCGGGTGAGTCTATCACGATTTTTGACATATCAGAGCTGTCAAGCCATGACGGCGGCGGGGAAGAGACATACATTGCGTATGTATTCGATGAGCGCTTTGGAAAAAAGAGCAGAGAAAACTCCCGCCCGTTTGTGTTTCTGTGCATACCGCGTCCTCCGAAAGATGTGTTGCTTTATCTTATTCGGAAGAGGCGGAAAGTGTGAAGACATAAAAAATCCTGCAGAGCTCTGCAGGATTTTTTATGGTAAATTCAAATTGCTTAAATTACTGAGCAGCGTTAGCCTTCTTTGCCATCTGGCTCTTTTTGCGAGCACCGCAGTTCTTGCTGATGATACCCTTGCGAACTGCAACGTCGATGCTCTGTGCTGCAAGATTGTATGCTGCCGGAGCGTCGCCGCCCTCGGAAATAGCGGCCTCACACTTCTTAAGCGATGTCTTAAGCTGAGACTTCGCAGCCTGGTTACGTGCTGCGTAGACCTTTGTCAACTCAACGCGCTTCTTTGCAGATTTAATATTGGGCAAAGCGTCCACCTCCTTAAAGTACTTGTTATTGTTACCGAACTATTCTACCATTAAATTGAAAGAATTGCAATAGTTTTTTTCAAAATTTTTTAAATTTTGTATATGTGCACCGAAAATACGAAAAATAAAGAGCAGATATGGGGTGATTTTTATGAATAATGTACGTACCGACCTTGCGCTTGAAGCCCGTGAGGTGTGGCAGGAAAGTGCAGAAGAAAACACTTCGCTTCGCGGAGTGTGGGCGCGCGAGCTTGATGAGGACGGCTTTCATATAACGCGGGTTAAAATTTTAAATGAAGAGGGAGAGAAAAACCTCGGAAAACCGTGCGGCGCATATACAACCGTTGAGCTTGAGGGAATATCGCGGCGGGACACAAATTCATTTCCGCGGGCCATTTCTGTTGTTGCAAAAGAGCTTTCAAAGCTTTTGCCGGAAACGGACGGGTGTGTGCTTATTGTCGGGCTGGGCAATTCAGATATAACGCCTGATGCCGTGGGAACGTGCGCGATAGAGCATATTGTGGTAACGCGGCATCTTGTTGAAAAAATGCCGGAGCTTTTCGGAAAGCTGCGCGCGGTTTCTGCGGTCACTCCGGGCGTTCTCGGGATGACGGGCGTTGAGAGCGGAGAGATAATTCGCGGTGTTGCAGAGCATATAAAGCCTGATGTTATAATAGTTATTGATGCACTTGCTTCAATGAAGCTTTCGCGTCTTTGCAAAACCGTTCAGATTACGGATACCGGTATTGTTCCGGGGTCAGGAGTGGGGAATGCGCGAAGTGCAATAACGCGCGAAACGATGGGATTTCCCGTGATAGCAGTGGGCGTGCCTACTGTTGTGGATATTGCTACAATTATCGGAAACTTTGCGGATGATTCAGGGATAGAGCTTCCGGCGGAAACGCTTTCGGAATACAGTGAGAGGCTTCTTGTCACTCCAAAGGATATAGATGTTAATATATCTGACATCGGAAGAATACTGGGGTATGCTATAAATTCTGCTCTGCAGAAGGGAATGAGTATCGCGGAAATGGACGAGTTTTTGTCCTGATGCTTATTTGTTTGGCTCGAAGGCGCGCTTTTTTCTTGATTTTGCGCGCTTTGTAGTGTATAATGAATACAATATTGTTATACGGAGGCAGTTTCAATGAAGTACGAAGAATATGTAACACAACTCGGTTTTACAGAGGATGAGCTTAAGCTCCTTTCGGATATTGACGAAAAATGCAAAAACGAGTATGCAGAGGATTTATCACGTGCCCGCGGTGAATACGACAAGGGCGATGAAGCGTTTGCAGAATATCTTTTCGCATTTGCGGATAAGGCGGGAATCCCGGTCAATACGCTTAACCTATATATATACCTCCGCCTTATGGAGGATACATATAAAGAGTATGAAAAGCGCGGCATAGGTCAGGATATTTTCATTGAGAACATAAAAGGTTTTCCGGTTGTAAGCCGTCTGCCGCTTGATGCGGGGCAGGAATTCGGTTTTCCTCAGCCTGTTTACCGTTCGTGGTTCCGTCGCAACTTAGACTGCACAATATACCGTCTTGGCCGTCTTGAGTTTGAGCTTGTGCAGGCGCCGTGCGATATGGAGGTTGACGGCAAATCCGTAAAAGAGGGAGAAATGTGCATAGCTGTCCATATTCCGCGCTTTGACAGCTTTGAAGAAGAGGAGTGCGAAGCCTCATATGCCCGCGCCCGTGAGTTCTTTAAAAAATATTATAATATGGATAACATTATTTTTATGTGTCATTCATGGATGCTTTATCCGTGGCTTTGTGAGGTGCTTCGCGAAACATCTACGATTGCAAAATTCCAGAAGAAGTTCAAGATTATTCAGGTTGATGAAACCGATGCCGGTATCGGCTGGATTTTCGGCTCGGGCGCAGGGCTCGGGAAAAAGGTAGAGTCTGTTGAGGATTATCCGGAGGATAATTCACTCCGCCGTGCGGCAAAGCAGAGACTGCGCGAGGGCAAAAAGCTCGGAGCAGGTCTTGGTATAAGACTGTAAGAAGAAAGGAAAAGAAATGACGACAATACTTCTTGTAAGGCATGGAGAGAGTTCGGCAAACCGCGATAATCTTTTTGCGGGAAATTATGATGCCGAGCTTCTTCCGCGCGGATTTGAGCAGGCAAGCCTTACTGCACATTACATAGAGGAAAACTACAATGTTTCGGCGGTTTATGCAAGCGATCTTCACCGCGCATACAATACGGGAAAAACAATTGCCGAAAAGCTGGGGCTTACAGTTGAGACAGACAGACGTTTCCGCGAAATTTCAGCAGGAGAATGGGAGGGAGTCCCGTTTGAGAGCATCATAAAAACACATCCCGAGGAGTTTAAAAAGTGGGCGGAGGATATCGGAAACAGCTCATGCCCAGGCGGTGAGAGCGTTTCTCAGCTTGGTGAGAGAATGATGGCGGCACTGCGGGAAAAAGCAGAGGGAAACGACGGCAAAACGATTGTTGTTGCATCTCATGCAACACCGGTGCGCGTAGCATATTCTTTGGCAAAGTACGGTGCGGCAGGAGATATGGGAAATCTTTCTTGGCCGTCAAATGCCTCTGTTTCCGTACTCTATTACGATAACGGAAGCTGGAGTGTGGGAGAGTATAGCATTGACGAATATATGGCAGATATCCGCACAGCACTGCCGGAAACAGTTTGAATTGAGGATAAAAACGAACACACTTGAAAGGTCGAAAGATCCACCTTCAAGTGTGCGTTTTTTTACATTGTCAACTATCTTTCCTTGTGGTAGAATTACAAAAAACAAAGGAGAGGTTCTTTATGGAAACAAGATGGTTGTATACAAACAGTATGGATTTCCCGAAGCTTCGCGAGGCTTCAAACCGCACCTGCATTATCCCTATGGGCTGCGTTGAAAAGCACGGTTTGCACTGCCCGCTTGGTACAGATATAATAAAAGGAAGTTATGTTGCGCACCTTGCATCGCAGATTGAGACAGTTTGCGTTTTTCCGGATTTCGTATTCGGAGATGTTCCTTGCGGCGCTCATGCGAAACGTCCGGAAGGAACAATTTGCCTTGATGTCCGCACGCAGATGCTTTTACTTGAGCAGCTTTGTGATGAAATAGAAGCAAACGGTTTTAATAAAATTCTCGTTGTAAACAGCCACGGCGGCAACCAGCCATGGCTGCAGACCTTTGCGAGAAATTGGGGAGTCAGGGCTCATAAATCCGTTTTTGCATATACGTGCACTCGGGGAATAGTTCCTCATGCAATGGCAGAGATTCTTCTTGAGAAAGGAAACGGGTCAATTCCCGAGCTTACACTTGAGGATGAAGCGCTTATTCTGAAGTACCATGAGGCGGGGATGATAACGGGGCATGCCTGCATGAACGAGGCGGCGATTACGATGGCGGCAGCTCCTGAATCCATTCATCTTGACAGACTTGGGATTGAGAGCGGAGCAAAGCGTGATATACCGGAGCTTGAGAAGCTTATAAATTCAGGCGTAGTGCTTTCAATGGGAGGCTGGATTTATTTTCAGCCGGATTGGTTTGACGGAGATGATCCATACGGTCTTAACGAGCGGATTGCCAAAGCGGGAGCGCGAATTATGAGCGAAAGGCTTGCAGCGACGTATAAGGCATTTAAAGAGGATACATATCTTCTGAACAAAGCACAGGAAGACTATTTTGATAAAACTTATTTTGATTAAGTGAAAAACAACAGCATCTGCAAAGTGGTTACAATCACCTTGCAGATGCTTATTTTTACAGTATTTCAATCCTCAAAGTCAAATACGGCGCGGCCGGAATCAAGCTTTAAATATGCCGAAAAGCTTTTTCCCGTGCGCGGGGAGATAAAGCCTTCTATTTTGTGGCTTTTTCCGGTTTCGAGAAGCGTGCGGACATTTGCTATTGATATAACGCGCGAGCATATAACGTTTCTGATGCCGAATTTGCACCCGTTTTCGCGATATCCGCTGCATCCGTAGCCGAAGCTTGTGCGTGTGACATCGCATCCGCACAAGGGGCATTTACCGGCAATATCGCCGAAAAATCCGTCATCGGTATCAAGCTCGGGCGGCTGTGGCTTTTGCTCGAAAACCTCGCGGATTTCGCTCTTTGCAAGCTCAATGCTGTTATCAATGCGTATTTCTCCGCGGAACACCTTTTTGAGAGCCTTGCCGACCTCGGCAGTTTTGTATTTGTCCATATTTATGTTCATCCGTGCAAGTGACTCTATGAGGTTTTCTCCGTCCGGCAGAATTTTATAAACGTCTTTTTTCAGCTCTATGTATCTGCTTTTCTTTGCGTTGTCGATTATGCCGGTGCGCGTGGCTTCCGTGCCGAGCTCAAGCCCTTCGAAAATCGCCTTATACTCTTCCTCGTCGCTTTCCTCCTCGGCAGCTTTTTTCTTATCCTCGCGGAATGGGTTTTTGAGGTAGTTGTTTAGTGTTTCGATTGTATAGTGCTTTGGCGGCTGAGTTTCCTTTTCGGTAGGTTTAAAGTCAATATTCACTTCATCGCCCTTTTCAAGAGCGGGGAGAATTTTGTCTTTTTTCGAATAATCATCATATTTCGTCCAGCCCGGTTCCGTAATAACCGTACCTTTCAGATTGAATTCCTCAAAACCGCCTACATCTATTGTTATTTCTGTCTTTTCCACAACACAATCCTCTGCACAGAAAACAGCGACAAAGCGGCGCATAATGGTAGAGTAAACGGTAAATTCCTCCTGCGAAAGGTCTGTCTTTTTCGGTATTTTATGCGTGGGGGTAAGGGCGGAGTGGGATTCAATCTTTGAGTCGTCGAATATCGTTTTGCCGTCCTTGAATTTTACCGGATAGCCGATTTTTGCAACGGCATCGAGTATATTTTTAACCTTGCCCTTTTCGGCAGTTGCAAGATATTCAGAGTTTGTTCGCGGATAGGTTACATATCCGCGCTCGTAAAGCTCCTGAACTATTTTCAGGCTTTGCTCCATCGGCATTTTATATTTTTTGCCAAGAACGTTTTGCAGTTTTGTGAGCGAATAAAGCTTTCCGGGACGCATGGTGTCCTTTTTCTTCTTTTTTGAAGTGACAAGGGCGCGTTCTGCGTTGTATTTATCGCATGTCTCCTGAGCCTTGCGAAGCTCGTTTTTTGCAAACTGCTCCTTGCTTTGAAGCTCAATTTCTTCGCCGTTTGTTTCCGCTTTGCTCACCAAGGCATAGTAAATGTCAGGCTTGAAATTTCTTATTGCCATATCGCGCTCATATATTGCTTTTACGATAGGAACGATAACGCGGCCGACACGCAGGAGCCTGCCGTTTTTAAGCGTTGCATATCTCGTGAGGTTAACGCCGTAAAGCCAGTCGATATATGTTCTTGCGTAGCCTTCGTTTGCTAAATTCTCATATTCCGTTTCGGGCTTCATCTCGGAGAGCGCGGTGCGGATTGTTTCCGGAGTCTGGTCGGGAAGCCATAGGCGCATAAAAGGCTTTTCTGACTCAAGTGCCTGGGTTACGCAGGTGCGGACTATTATCTCACCTTCACGGTCGGCATCTCCTGCATTTATTATCATATCAACATCATCGCGGTTAATGAGCGCTTTTATTGTTTCAAACTGCTTGATTACACCGCTGTCAACCTGCTTTGTGGCAGAATCACGTTTAAGCTCAAACACAAACCGCTCGGGAAAGCAGGGGATATTTTTCAGCGACCAACGGTTTGTTCCGTCGGGATTTGGATTGTAATGCTCGATATCGGCAAGCGAAAACAGATGGCCGAAAACCCATGTGACTATGTATTCGTCTCCAAACAAAAATCCGTCGCCGCGGCTTTTTGCGCCGATGCTTCCGGCAATATTGCGCCCGAGACTCGGCTTCTCTGCAATTATAAGCTTCATTACAATCACCACCTCAGCAATTCAATAGGGGCTGGTTTTTCACAGCCCCTAAGTTTATCTTCCGTCGATATAGTCACATGCGGCAAGCGCGGCGATCGCACCGTCCGCTGCAGCTGTTGCAACCTGACGTATTTTTTTTACACGGCAGTCGCCTGCGGCGAATATGCCGCGGGCTGAGGTGATGCAGTCCTCGCCCGCCACGGCATAACCGCGCCCATCTAACGACAAAATATCGGAAAAAATCTCATTCTGCGGGACAAGCCCGATTGCGACGAACATTCCGTCAACGGAAAGAAGTGTTTCTTCGCCGCTTTTTTCATTAGCTACGGTAATGCCCGTAAGCTCACCCTCACCGTGGAGAGCTTTAACAACAGTTCCGAGAATCACCTCGACGTTTTCGCGCTCATAAAGCTGCTCGGAGAGCTTTTCTTCGCCCGTGAGGAAATCAAGGTTCTGAACAACATAAACCTTTTTTGCAAGGTCAGAGAGAAGAAGTGCCTCTTGCAATGCGGAGTTTCCGCCACCGATAACGGCTACGGTTTTGTCCTCATAAAACGCACCGTCACAAACAGCGCAGAAGGAAATGCCCTCGCCGACGTAGCTTTCCTCGTTCGGAAGACCGAGAAGCCTGTGGCGCGCACCTGTTGCAATAATGACGGTTTTGCCTTCAAATTCACCGCTGTCGGTGACAACGGTTTTCACATCGCCGTCGCGAACCTCAAGAACCTCTGCCGCTTCAACGTCAGCACCCTGCTCCAGAACCTGCTCGACGAGCTTCTCGGCAAATTCATTACCCGTTACGCTTAAAAAGCCGGGGATGTTTTCAACCTTCGGAGAGTATGTAATCTGTCCGCCGAAGCTGCCCTTTTCAATAATAAGCACGCTTTTGTTTGCCCTTCTTGCGTAGAGGGCGGCGGTAAGCCCTGCCGGGCCACCGCCGATTATTATAATATCATACATATATAATCCCTACAATCTTTTCTTATGCGTTGAGCATTTTCTTTATATCGGAAACGCCGGTGTACTTTGTGACTTCGCCGTTTCTGACAACTGCAAGCGTTGGAGCCTGCTTGATGCCGAGTGCTTCTGCAAGCTCTTTGTTTTCGTTTGCAAGAAGCTTTTCATATTCTACGCCTGCTTTGTCAAGCGTTGCACATGCGATTTTGCAGTTGGGGCAGGTCGCTGTTGTGAAGAGGTAGTTGCCGTCAGAAACCTTGTTTTCTTCAGCAGATGGAGATGTATGGGTTTCGGTTACGTCTTCTTCACGTCCCGCTCTTGTGAGCTTTGAGTTTGCAATGTCGTAAACTTTTCTGTCCTTATATTCCTGGCTCTTTCCGTCGTTCCAGTTCTGAACCGGGCGGTAGTAACCGGTGATACGGCTGTAAACCTCTGTCTTTTCGCCGCACTCGGGGCACTCGAACTTCTCACCTGCGATATATCCGTGTGTTTTACATACGGAATATGTCGGAGAAAGGGTATAGTACGGAAGCTTGTAGTTTTCTGCAATCTTGCGGACAAGATTTGCAGCAGCCTTCCAATCCGGAAGCTTTTCGCCGAGGAATGCGTGGAAAACAGTACCTGATGTGTAGAGTGTCTGGAGCTCGTCCTGGATATCGAGGGCTGTGAAAATGTCCTCGGTGTATCCTACCGGAAGGTGAGAGCTGTTTGTGTAGTACGGAGCATCATCTTCGCTCTTTGCAGCAGTAATGATGTTCGGATAACGCTTAAGGTCATGCTTTGCAAGACGGAATGCAGTGGATTCTGCAGGAGTTGCCTCGAGGTTGTAGAGGTCGCCGTACTGTTCCTGATAGTCGGAAAGTCTCTCGCGCATATGGTTGAGAACATTCTTCGTGAACTGCTGTGTTTTCTCGTCGGTGAGGTCCTTGCCGAGCCACTTTGCGTTTAAGCCGACTTCGTTCATGCCGACAAGACCGATTGTTGAGAAGTGGTTATTGAAGGTTCCGAGGTAGCGCTTTGTGTACGGATAGAGACCTGCATCAAGAAGCTTTGTGATAACGGTACGCTTTACCTTAAGAGAGCGTGCCGCGATATCCATAAGCTTATCAAGGCGCTCATAGAACTCTTTTTCGTCCTTTGCAAGGTATGCGATTCTCGGCATATTGATAGTTACAACACCGACAGAACCTGTGCTTTCGCCGCTTCCGAAGAAGCCGCCGGACTTTTTGCGGAGTTCACGGAGGTCAAGGCGAAGTCTGCAGCACATGCTTCGGACGTCGCTTGGCTCCATATCGGAGTTGATGTAGTTTGAGAAATACGGTGTGCCGTACTTTGATGTCATTTCAAAGAGAAGCTTGTTGTTCTCGGTTTCCGACCAGTCAAAATCAGAGGTGATGGAGTAAGTCGGAATCGGATACTGGAAGCCGCGGCCATTTGCATCACCCTCAATCATAATCTCGATGAATGCGCGGTTGACCATATCCATTTCCTTTTGGCAGTCTTTGTACTTGAAGTCTGCCTCTTTTCCGCCGATGATGCAGTTAAGCTCTGCAAGGTCGTTCGGAACGGTCCAGTCAAGAGTGATGTTAGAGAAAGGAGCCTGGGTACCCCAACGTGAGGGGGTGTTAACACCGTAGATAAAGGACTCAATGCACTTCTTTACCTGGTCGTAGGGGAGATTGTCCGCCTTTACGAAAGGTGCAAGGTATGTGTCAAAGGATGAGAATGCCTGAGCGCCTGCCCACTCATTCTGCATAATGCCGAGGAAGTTTACCATCTGGTTGCAGAGAGTTGCAAGATGCTTTGCGGGTGCAGAGGTAATCTTGCCCGTTACGCCGCCGAGACCTTCCTGGATAAGCTGCTTGAGCGACCAACCGGCGCAGTAACCGGTGAGCATTGAAAGGTCGTGGATGTGAAGGTCAGCGTTGCGGTGAGCATCGCCGATTTCATCGTCATATACCTCAGAAAGCCAGTAGTTTGCGGTGATAGCACCGGAGTTTGAGAGGATAAGACCACCGACGGAGTACGTAACGGTGGAGTTTTCCTTAACACGCCAGTCGTTGATTTTGAGATAGTTGTCGATAATCTCCTTGTAGTCAACGATTGTGGAACCGAGATTGCGAATCTTTTCTCTCTGCTTACGGTAGAGGATGTATGCCTTTGCAACATCGTCATAGCCACCCTTGATGAGAACAGACTCAACGCTGTCCTGGATTGCCTCAACAGAGATAACTCCGTTTTCAATCTTCGGCTCGAATTCCGATGTGACCTTCAGTGCAAGAAAGTCGATGATGTCGGAATTGTACTGCCTGTCGCAGGCATCAAACGCCTGCATAATAGCATTGCTTATCTTAGATAAGTTGAAATTTACGGTTTTACCGTCACGCTTTATTACCTGATACATAAAAAATACCCTCCCACTTTATTGTTTAACCATAAGATACACAAACCCAACATATGCCGGTTTTGATATGCTTAACTTGTGTATCTTGTGGTTTTGGTAGTGTAAGAGCATTGTATCATATATATAGTGTTCTTGTCAATAGTTTTTTTGGAAAAATACACAATATATTGTGTTAAATTCCGCGGAGTGATACAAAATCTACGAATTTTTCAGCGCAAACCCGCATAGAATCAAGGGTTTTGGAATCGTGGGCAGAAAGGTTTTCTCCTATAAGATTTCCGGAATCAACAAAATTCTGCAAAAAGTATCTCGGTGCACCCGATATCCATTCCCCGATTTTGCCGATATCCTCAACTGTGTGAAGCTCGCGCACAACGGTTGTGCGGAATTCGTAATTCACATGACCTTCGAGAAGAAATGCAACGCTTTCCTCAACAGGGGTGATGTCAAAGTCCAAAATTCCTGCAGCTTCGGCGTATTTTTCGCGGCTGTTTTTTATATCCATTGCAACATAATCGAGGAGCCCGTCTTTAACAAGAGCGCGAAGAACATCGGGACGGGTGCCGTTTGTATCAAGCTTTACCGAAAGCCCGAGCTCTTTTATCTTCCTGATAAAATCGGGAAGATCCGGCTGAAGGCACGGCTCACCGCCGGTTATGCAAACACCGTCAAGTATTCCCGCGCGCTTTTTTAAATATGAAAGGACTTCATCCTCCGGGATGATGTCAGCATCGCGGATGTCGGTAACTAAAAGCGCATTGTGGCAGAAAGGACAGCGGAGATTGCAGCCGAGCGTGAATATCGTTGCGGCGGTCTTTCCGGGAAAATCCAGAAGCGTAAGCTTCTGCATGCCTGATATAAGCATATACAGTACCTCTTTTCTGTTCGGATAATTCTCTCGTCGCAGAGAGAGTTTAGAGTTTTGAGTTATGATGCAAACTTTGTTTGCAGTTATGATATATTTGCCACTAAAAACAAACATTGACGAAGTCAATTCATAACTTGCGAAGCAATCATAACTTATAGCTTGCCGCAGGCAAATATAACTGAAAAAAGCACTTGCATAAGCAAGCGCTTTTTTCTGGTGCCGGCGGTGGGACTTGAACCCACACGGTGTCGCCACCAACGGATTTTGAGTCCGTCACGTCTGCCATTCCATCACGCCGGCGAGGAACTTCTTTATTATACAATAAAATTTTCCGTTTGACAAGTGCTAAATTTCAATTATTTGAAAATTAAAGAAGAAAAACATCACACCGTTTTCTTTTCGACGTGATGTTTTACTGTTTTGATATCTGAAAAAACTATTCTTTATACTCTTTAAGAAAAGCGCCGTCGCGTATCAGTGTTTCGCGCAAAAGCGAGATGGAAATATCCTTGACGTCTTCTCCTGTTTTTGCCGCAATTGCCGCCGCACTTCCAACGCCCTGGCTTATTGCCATAAGGGGCGGAGTTACTCTCGTTGCACCGCAGGCAAAATGGGTTGTGCTGATGCATCTGCCGGCAACGAGAAGATTTGACACCTCGTTTGTTACAACGCATCTGTACGGAACGGAATACCATGTACCCAAGCGGAGCTTCGGAAGCGTTCCTTTATCTGTTTTCTTTGGAGAATGAACATCTATGGGATATCCGCCCATTGCAATTGCATCCTCAAACATAACATTATTCACTACATCCGCATCCGTGAGCGTGTAAACGCCCTTAATTCTGCGGCTTTCGCGGATGCCTATGTTCGGACCTGTGGTGATGAGGTGTGCGTCCTCAAAGCCGGGCGCATACTTTTTAAGCGCGGCAAAAATCTCCCACGCCTGTTTTCTGCCCTCTATTTCCGCGTCGGTAAGGTCAAATGCATCTATTGCACTTTTCTCATAGACGTGTACCATATTTATTATGAACTGACCGGGTGTAGGTGTTTCAAAGCAAAGAAGCATATTGTTTGAGAGAGAAAACTCGCCTTCCCCACGGGCGCGGGAAAGAACGCTTCCCATACCCTGAATTGCAGTTCTCGGAAGTGAGGGAAGAAGATCAAACGGTGTTGTCGGATACATATCCTCACGGTTATTCCGTATGTAATCTATAACCTTTTCGCTTTTAACGTTGCCGACAAGGATATTAAGCGTCATCGGCTGGGCAATGCCGTCGCTATCTCTGCCGAAAGAGGTTGGAACGCCTGCCAGAACGGCAAGATCGGCATCTGCAGAGGCGTCAACAAACACCTTTGCGGAAACCTCAAAAAAGCCGTTTTTTGAGAAAAGACGTACTTTTTTTATCGTATCGCCATCCATTGTGCAGTCAATAAATGTTGTGTGATAAAGAATGCGGACTCCTGCTTCGAGGCACATATCCTCAAGAGTAACCTTAAGTCCTTCTGCTGAGAACGGAGTTATTGAAGAACAGGACCCTGCCGCATCAGCCATATGCCCTACAGACCAGCCTTTTTTCTTCATTCTTGAAATGATTTCTTCAGGGATACCGAGAATAACCTGTTCATCGCCTGCGTGGAAGGACATCATGGGCCCTGTTCCCGCCGCGGTAAGCATTCCGCCGAGATAACCGTGGCGTTCAACGAGAAGAACGCTTGCACCGCCGCGCGCCGCCGCAATTGCAGCAACCGCTCCGGCAGGTCCTCCGCCTATAACAACTGTGTCAAAAGAAAGATTATCATAATTCTTGTTCATACCGAAAACCCCTTATTCTGCGTAATAATGTTTGTTTTTTTCAATTATATCACAGTTTACCGGGTGTAACAATGCAACGATATTATATAATCGGGCAAAAAAAGAGCTTCCGGCAGTTAAATTGTAAGCTTTGCGAGCCCTGCCTCAGAGGTTTCCTTGTAGCGGTTTGACAAATCGTTTCCGGTTTCGCGCATAACATTTATAACATTGTCCAAGGATATTTTGCGGGTATCGCTTAAAAAGCTTGCTATGTTTACTGAATTTATGGCGCGCATTGCGGCAACTGCATTGCGCTCAATGCACGGAATCTGCACGAGGCCGCATATGGGGTCGCACGTAAGTCCGAGGTGATGCTCTATAGAAATTTCCGCGGCGTACTCGATTTTGTCGAGGTTAAGTGAGAAAAGCTCGCCGAGCGATGCTGCCGCCATTGCACACGCCGTTCCGATTTCTGCCTGACATCCGCACTCCGCACCGGATATTGATGCATTTGTCTTGACGAGATTTCCGATTATTCCGCCGCTTATGAGTGCGCGGACTATATCGTCGTCGGAATATCCGTTCTTCTGCTGCTGATAATAAAGTACAGCGGGAACTACACCTGCCGCGCCGCAGGTGGGGGCAGTTACGATGGTTTCTCCGGCGGCGTTGCGTTCGCTGACGGCAAAGGCGTATGCGCAGACAAGGCGGTTTTCACGAGTTACGGCGCTTTCGTCAACGTGCTCGCGGCAATAGAGCTGTTTCGCTTTTTTTGCAACGCCGAGACCGCCGGGAAGAATCCCTTCATCGCAAAGACCGGCTTGGATGCTTTTCTTCATAGCTGTCCACGCAGTACGCATATATTCAAAAAAAGAACTGTCCTCATATTGAAGGGCGTATTCCCACAGGCGAAAGTTTCGCTTTGCGCATATATCAGCTATATCGGAGAATGTGGTGTGCGGATAAATGAGCGGGACTATGCCGGTTTCGCCGTCAAACACAATTTTTCCGCCGCCAACGCTGAGAACGCGCGCACGGGAGAGAAAAACTCCGTCTTTATCGGCAAAAAGGTCCATTGTGTTTGGGTGAGGAAGATTGCTTTCCGCGAAATTCAGCTCAACATCACAGGGGATAGGAGCAAGCGTTTTTCGTATTACGGCTTCGGTTCCGTGCCCTTTTCCCGTTTTTGCAAGTGAGCCATAGAGAATCACTTTAAATTTTGTTGCATCGGGGTTTTCTGTGCGAAAACGCAGGCAGGCGGCTTCCGGACCTATGGTGTGTGAGCTTGAAGGACCTCGCCCCGTGCGGAACAGCTCGCGCAGGGATTCCATTCCGGATATATTGTTTTTCACCGGGGGAGGGGAAACCTCTGCATAAAAATACTCAAGCGGCACATTGAATATTTTTGATAAGGAGATAAGGTTTTTGGCGGACGGTGCGCATATGCCGTTTTCCCATTTGGAAACGGCACGGTTTGTAAGTCCGAGATATTCTCCAAGCTGACTTTGGCTCATTTTTTCTCTGCGGCGAAGTGACGCGAGTCTTTCGGGAAAATCTTTGTGTATCATAACTGCACCAACTCTCTATGTTACATTTCTTATATCATTATAGCAAATTTTTCGACATTTAAAAGGCATATAAAAAAATAAAAATCAACCGTGGGTTGATTTTTATGTGGATCGCTATTTTGGTCGCTCTTCAATCTTCCCGTTGCACACAAAGATTTCCTTATCGCAGACGGCGCGCGCAGCACTTCTGTGGGATATGCACACGCAGGTTTTATCGGGAAGCTTCATGATATTTTCAAGAACCTCGCGCTCTGTGGCTTCGTCAAGTGCGCTTGTTGCCTCGTCAAGAAGGAGAATGGGTGCACCGCAGAGAATTGCGCGGGCAATGGCAAGGCGTTGGATCTGTCCTTCGGAAAGTCCGCTTCCGCGCTCACCGAGCACGGTGTCAAGTCCGTCGGGAAGCTCATCGAAGAACTTCGCCGAAGAAATGCGGAGTGCTTCAAGGATTTCCGCATCTGCGGCATTTTCTTTTGCAAGGAGCATATTTTCGCGTATTGTACCGCTCATAAGCAGATTTCCCTGCGGAACATACGCAAAGAGCGAACGGGTGGATGTGTTTACGGGAATGTTTGTTCCGTCATCAAGATGTGCCGAAATTTCACCGCTCTGAGGTTTAAGCACGCCCATAAGCATTTTTATCATCGTGCTTTTGCCGATACCGGAGATTCCGGAGATAAGCGTAAGCTCTCCTTTTTTTATTTCAATATTGGCATTGTCAAATACCGGGATGTCATCGTATGCAAATGTAACGCCGGAGAAGCTTATGTGAGCAAGGCGTTTGTATACGGCGGCGGTGTCCACAGACGTGCCGTTCCCATCGTCCGGAAGGTCATAAAGCTCAAGCAGACGTTCTGCTGAGGCGACGGCACTGTAATAACGCGAAAGGCTTCCGGAAAGACCGGCAAACGGTGCCTGAATCTGACCGATAAGCTGCATTATGGCAGTGAAATCACCATAGCCAAAGCCTGCGGCACCGGTGAGAATTTTCCCTGCGCCCCAAAGCACGGCGTAGACATATCCGCAATTGATGATTGCGGAGAAGCCTGAGCTTGCACCGTTGGAGAAAAGTGCGCGTATCATCTTCTTTTTATATTGCTTTTCAGCACGCTCACTCTCGCCTGTTTCTATATGTTTTTCCATTCCGAAGGCTTTTATGACAAGGATGTTTTCACACGCCTCCTGAATAAATGAGCGAAGCTTTCCGCCCGCTTCCTGAACGGATTTGTGAGTTTTTTTCATAACGCCGCGGAATGAGCGGGCAAAAAGGAAAAGCGCAAGCCCGCCGCAGAGGATGATAAATGCAAAGGTACGGTCCACAAAGAAAACCGCAACGAGCGCACCTAAAAGCCGGGTTGCAAGCCCGACAACATTTGGAATGAGAGTGGCGACATTGTCGCTTACAACGGAGACATCGTTGAAAAGACGGTTCAGGACCTCACCGCTGTGGTATTTGGACACAAACGTATATTCCTTTTTCAGCAACTTTGAAAAAACGCTTTTGCGAAATGAGATATCAAGGCGTGCCGTTGTGCGTGCAGCTAAAAGCTGAACCGAGAAAGAAAGAAGTATCTGAAACGCAACAACTGTGATAAAAATAATGGACGCACCGCGAACTCCTGTCATATCTCCTGCTACGGCACAGTTTATGACATTTCGCATTGCAAGCGCGAAATAGACGGATAGAGCGGCAGATGCGGCGTTGAGAAGCGTCACAAGCAGCATCCACGGCATTTCTTTCTTTGAGGTTTGCGCCATAAAGCGCAGTGTTCTGCCGTGCTTCAAGAAAATCAGTCCTTTCATTGACCGAAAAACAGTTTTTTTATTTATAATATTAACATATTAAAAAAAATAAGTCAAATTATATAAGCTTTAAAAGCAAAATTTCCCCGGAATAAACTTCGCCTGTTCTGCGCAAGATAATTTTGCACAAAAAAGTAAGGAGGTTTTTTACAAATGAACGAAAATGTAAACAAAAGCATTCAGTGCTGTGTCACATCCTGCAAGCATCACTGCTCGGGCGTTGACTATTGCTCACTCGACAAAATCCATGTCGGAACTCACGAGAAGAATCCGACGCAGGATCAGTGCACTGACTGTCAGTCCTTCGTAATGAAGAACAGCTGCTGCTAAAAGAGCAGAAAAGGAAAAGATGTCAAAAGCCGCCGGCTTTTGACATCTTTTTCAGGATTAAATTACAGATTCTTTTCTTCTTCAATAATGCTTTTCAGTCTTGCTTCGCAGAAATCAAGGAACTTCGGGAACAGAGCTTCGTCGATGAATTGATTTTCTCCTGTTTCAAGAAGTACTTTTGACTTTTCCTCCGTGTCATTGTTCCAGGTGTGGTTTGCCATAAACACGTCAACCTTTTCGCTGCGCAGACGGTTTAGCGAGTTAAAGTAATCACTGCGGGCATTCTCATATTCGAAGGTGTTCTTACGGAGTGTATTTGCTCCGGCACCGCCGAAGGTTCCTACGCGGTATGTTTTCCCGCCGTCCGTGACATCGAAAAACATTGAAATTGTGCCTTTTGTATGACCGGGAGTTTCAACAAAGCGGATGCTTGTATTTCCGAGTGAGAGTACATCTCCGTCTTTTACCGTTATGTCTGCAGTAAAATACTTTTTCGCGGCTTCAAAATCGTCTTTTCCGATTAAGGTTTTCGCTCCGGATAATCCGGCAAGCTCTGCTGTGCCTGCTGTGTGATCTCCGTGCCAATGAGTATTAATTATATACTTGATGTCCTTTGGGTTAAAACCAAGCATATGAATAGAGTGGACAACAAGATAAAGCGTGTTTGCATATCCGGTGTCGATAAGAATAAGCCCGTCGCCTGTATCAATAAGATGCGAGCAAGCCTGATAGGTTCCGACATAATAAAGATTGCCGATCATTTTAAACGGGCGCATTTCGCCCTCATAACCATTGAGTTTTTTTCTTGGAAACATTTTTCTTCTACCTTTCAAAAATTTTTGTTTTATTTATATATTCGCGGAAGGCTTTCATATAACTGAAAGAATGTGCATCTTTTTTTCGCACAAGGCTTACTTCCGCGTATATTGCCTCTTTTAACGTTATTGCGTGAAGCCTTGTATTGCGTTCAATAAGTCTTCTGAATAAAAAGCCGACTGCCGCACCGCTTGATATTATAGTTTCAATTGTGGAAAGCTGCTCGGTCTGAAGCAGTATATTCGGCACGACTCCTGAAGCAGAGAACCAGCGCTTGATTTCCTCTGTCTGATAAAAACCGTTTTTGTACAGAACGAGAGGAACACCGCGCAAGTCAGATGCCTTAATTTCTTCTTTCTTTTGCAACGGATGGTCTTTTGCGGCACAGCAGGCAATTTCAAGCGTTCCGAGCTTTTCCGATACAAGATTTTTCTCGATGGGTTTATTATGCGGAAGAAAAATCATATCGAGAAACCCCTCCGACAGGCGGCGCGAAAGCTCGGTGCTTCCGCTCTCACTGATTTCAAGCGACAATTCAGGGTTATTTCTGGCAAAGTCGTTATATATCCCAGGGAGAATGAGCGAGCCGATCATCGGCGGAACGCCGAGCCGCAGATTGTTCCGTTTATTGCCCAGTTCATTCATAACACGCTCTGTGTTTTTAACCCGGAACAGCAGATCGCCACACATTTCCAAAAGCTTCTTTCCGGCTTCGGTGGGTGACATTCCGCGGTGGTGGCGGAAAAACAGCGTGACGCCGAATTCGTCTTCAAGATCTTTGATTGCGTTTGAGAGAGAAGGCTGCGATATATGGAGATATTCTGCCGCGGCAGACACGCTTTGATATACACAGACAGCATGAAAATATTTCAACTGAATAAGATTCATTGCCTCACCTCGCTTTATTTATAATTATATAGTATATAGCTATAATTGTCAATGAAATATATATTTCACAAATGGACTGCACCGTGATATTATTATAGTAATATATTGTATTTCGGAGGTTTTTACATATGAACACACATAAGATAGCGGTTATTGCCGGAGACGGAATAGGCCCCGAGGTCATCACGGAGGGAATAAGGGTTCTTGATGAAGCGGCGCGGCTTGACGGTGGATTCAGGTTTGAATTTACTCATTTTCCGTGGGGATGTGAATATTACCGTGAAACGGGACGGATGATGGCGGAGAACGGGATAGAGACACTTTCTGCATTTGATGCGATTTTTCTCGGCGCGGTAGGCGCACCGGGAGTTCCGGACCATATTTCGCTGTGGGATCTTCTTCTCGTCATAAGAAAAAGCTTTGACCAGTATATTAATCTTCGTCCGGTAAAGCTTCTTCGCGGCGCTCCGTGCCCGCTGAAGGGTGTGGAAACCCGGGATGTTGATATGACCTTTGTTCGTGAAAACACTGAGGGCGAATACGCCGGTAGCGGCAGCTGGTTGTTCAAGGGTAAGGATAACGAGGTTGTCATACAGGACGGAGTTTTCTCCCGCAAGGGCTGCGAACGCGTTATACGCTATGCCTATGAGCTTGCAAAGGCACAGGGAAAGACACTTACCAGCATAAGTAAGGCAAATGCACTCAATTATTCCATGGTATTCTGGGATCAGATCTTTGAAGAAGTCGGACGTGAGTATCCCGAGGTTAAGACGTACTCTTATCTTGTTGATGCGGCAAGTATGTTTATGATAAAGGATCCCGCACGCTTTGAGATCGTTGTCACATCAAATCTTTTCGGCGATATTCTTACAGATCTCGGTGCGGCAATTGCAGGTGGCATGGGGCTTGCTGCGGGCGCAAACCTTAATCCCGAAAGAAAGTTTCCGTCAATGTTTGAGCCGATACACGGCTCGGCACCTGATATTGCCGGAATGAAAAAATCCAACCCGCTTGCAACTGTGTGGTCGGCAAGTCAGATGTTAGACTTTTTCGGTCACGAGGATTGGGGGAAAATTCTTATCGAATGTATCGAAGAGGTTCTTGTCGAGAAAAAGGTTCTGACACCTGACCTTGGCGGAAACGCGAATACAACAGAGGTGGCGGATGAAATAATCCGAAAGATGAGAGAATACAAGAGATAAAAAGTAAAGGACTTGCAGCAAAATGCGTTTTGCTGCAAGTCCTTTAAGTATTTAATCTGTACATTCCTTCTTGCGCTTTTTTCTGCGTTTGTTTCCGTCGATGTCCTCTCCTCTGATGAGAAGATAGAACGGCGGCATCATAAACATAGTAAGGATTGTTGATGCAACAAGGCCTCCGATAATAATTATGCTCATACCCTTCATCATATTCATACCGCTGTCGGTGGAGAAAAGCATCGGGAACATTGAGATAACTGTTGTAAGCGTAGTCATAAGAATAGGCCGCAAGCGCGTTTCTCCGGCTGAAATCAGTGCCTCTCCGAGCGGGAGCGTTTTTCGCAGCTCGTTTGTGGCATCCACAAGAAGAATACCGTTGTTTACAACTATGCCGAACAGGACAAGAAAGCCCATAAGGTCTATCATACTGAGCTGCCCCTCGGCGATGAAAGCAAGAGCAAAAGAACCGATAAGACTAAACGGTATGCACATCATAACCATAAGCGAGAGCTTTGGTGAGTCAAACTGAATTGCCATAACGAGGAAAACAAGGAATATGGCAGTCAAAAGAGTTGATGTCATCTGTGATGTTTCTTCTGAGGTCACTTTATCCATTGCGCTTACACCTTTTGAAACGCCCTCGGGAAGAGTGAGTGCCTTGAAGCCCTGATTTGCTTCTTTTGTAACGGTTGCTTTGTCTTTTTCGGAGGTGGTAGCAGTTATTGTTGTTACGAAGCTCCCGTCCTGACGCGAAATTGCGGGAAGCGTGGTGGTGTATTCAACGCTTGCGATATCTCCGAGAGATATCCATGTGCCCGCTGCTGTGGCAATCGGGTGTCCCAAAAGGGCGGAGATATCATCGTACATACCCTCGGGATATTCAAGAATGACATCATATTCCTTGTCATCATAATCTATGGTGCATGCGGTCATACCATTCAGCATATAGCTGACTTGCATTGCAACCGATGCCTGCGACATCCCTTTTGAAAGAGCTTTTTGTTCATCTATTATAAGCTTGCCCTGAACGCGGCTCTGATTAAATTCGTTGTCGATGCTGATAACTCCGGGAATGGAAGCCATCATCTCCTCAACCATTGCCGCACCTTCGCGTAAGGAGGAAAGAACATCGGCGGCAAGCGTTATGTCAACGGTATTTCCGGAGGTCATCATACTTCCCATACCTCCGGAGCCGGTTGGGGTGACTTCAATATCCATATCAACCGCATTTGCATATTTGCGGGTGTATTCTTCAACGGCTTCTTCGCTTCCTCGCGGACAGTTGTCAATGCTGTACGCTGTGAACGAAGCCGTATTTCCGGAAATATCAAGCGTTACGCTTTCAAAGTATGTGTCTTCCATAAGTGTTTTTTCAAGCTCACGTACCTTTTCGTCTATGACCTCAAGCTTTGTTCCGGCGCGGAAGGATGCATTCAAATTTATGCTTCCGTCGTAATCGCTCGGGAAGAGAACAAAGCTCATCTGCGAGAGAAGGAAAAACGACAGGAAAAGAATTGCCACAGCGGCAACTATAACGCGGCCGGGACGGCGGAGAAGGCGGGGAAGTGTTTTGCGGTAAGAGGTCTTCATCTTTGTGAGAAGCCTGTTTATCGGAAGCTCCTGTCTTGAGCGCGGCTTTACAAGAGAGAAGATAAGAGGAACAATTGTTACTGCACACAGCAGAGAGGAAAGCATGGTGAGTGCAATAGTCCAGCTCAGCGGTGTTGACATCTGTCCGGACATACCGTCTGCCATTGCAAGGGGAACGTAAACAACAACGGTTGTAAGCGTTCCGGCAATTACGGACATAAGCACCTCACGCGTACCCTCAAGCGCGGCATCATGGAAATTAAGACCGCGTTCATTTGCGCGGAAGCAGCTTTCTATAACGACGATAGCGTTGTCCACTATCATTCCTATTGCTATAACGAGCGATGTGCCGGTAACAAGGTCAAAGGAGAAGCCCATCTGACCGAGAAGAATGACAGCAAGAAAAACCGAGAGTGGCATGCTGCAACCGACGATGAGACAGGATCTCCATTCGCCGAAGAACAGGAGAAGAACGAGCATCGTGAGAATAACTCCGATTGCAAGCGTTTTTATAACCTCTGATATGGAATCGAGAATGTTTTCGGCTTCAGAGTAAATAATTTCGAAACCAACGATTCCGTCGGAATAGTCATCGAGAATTTTTTCGACCTCACGGCAGACGGAAACCGCATCTGCGCTGTTGGCTTTTGTGACGGTGAGAAGCACGCTGTCATGACCGTTATGGCGGCTTATGCTGTCGGCGTCCTTCTGATAAAGGTTGATGAAAGAGGTTACGTCATCAAGGCGTATCATCTGCCCTCTTGCTGTCTGAATGGGAATGTTGCGTATGTTCTGTGTGCTTATATCAATATCACCCGAGGCGGAAAGTGCAACATCCTGAGTGCCGATTGTGACGCTTCCGACAGGCATATCAAAATCTGCTGCTGCGATTGCGCCGCCGATTGCGGCTATAGAGAGGCCGTATTGGTTAAGCTTTGCTTCATCGAGAACTATGCGGAGATATTCATCTCTCGTTCCGGAAAGATCGGTTTTTGCAACACCGCCGATATTTTTAATCTCGGGAACAACAGTGTTTTCCAGATATTCCTGTATGTTGTCATCGTTGAGCGCGTTGGCGGAAATCATCATCGTTCCCTGTGTAAGCATACCTATTTCCATAATGGTTGGATCGTTGCAGCCATCGGGAAGCTCCATATTATCGAGGCTGTTTTTCAGATCCATATACGCATCATCAAGGTCGACTCCGTAGTTATATTGGATTTGAACTAAAGTGTAGTTGTCATATGTAACGGAGTTTATAGTGTTTACGTCCGAAAGAACCTCGCAGGTATCCTCGACCGGTTCGGTAACAAGGCGCTCTATGCTGTCTGCGTCCGTTCCCGGCCAGGTAATCATAACCAGCTCCATTGGCATTTCCATATCAGGCATATATCCGAGCGGCATTCCCGCAATGGATGAGATGCCGAATACAAGAACGGCAAGGACTATCATACAAACAGAAACCGGACGGCGCAAAACTGTCTGAATCAATTTCATTGTGCAGCCTCCCTGCCGGTGTCGGAACTGCCTTCCGGTTGATTTACAATATTGAGCGGAGAACCGTTTTTAAGTGTTTCTGACCAGCTTGTTATAATGATATCTCCGTCGGAAAGGCCTCCGGAGATTGCGGTCTGTTCCTTGGTATAAAGAGAAACCGAAACATCCGTGCGCCGGGCAGTGTTGTCGCTGACGGTGTAAACAAAAGCTGTTCCGTTGTCAAAATAAAGCGCATCTGACGGAACGATAATTGAGTTTTCGGCATTGTCGGAAATTGTGGTAACCGAGACGGAAAGCCCGTCGGGAAGCTCTTTTGCATCGTTAATAAGTGCTTTTATGCGGAACAGCCCTGTCTGTGGGTCAACAATCCCGCTGATTTCACTTACTGTACCGGAATATTCTGCGTTTCTTGCGGAAACCGTTACAGACTGGCCGACCGCAATATTTTTCATAACCTCATCGGTGACGTAAAAGGTAACCGTTTTATTGTCTGCATTTGAAATGACGAAAGCAACGGTGCCGGATGGGGTGAAATTATCGGAAATGACGTTTACAGACTCTACGGTACCGGATATCGGAGACGTGATGCGGTACAGGGAAAGCTGATATTCGGCAGAAGCCACGCCTACCTCTGCAGCCTGAACCCCTGCCTCTGCAGCTTCTACGCCGGCACGGGCAGATTCGATATTCGCCGCTGTTGCGCTGAGGCTGTTTTTTGCGGCATCAAGCCCTGCTTTTGCAGTGTTGTATGCCTGCAGTGCCTGGTCAACCTCAAGGCGGGAAGCGGCGCCTATATCAAAAAGCGCTTTTGTTGCTTCGTAATTTTCCTTGGCTGTGCGTACCTGATCTTCGATTATCGACATATCCTCACCGCCGTGATTTGCGACGGCACTGTCATAGCCTTTCTGTGCGCTGTTATATCCCTCGCGTGCACTGCCGAGGCTTGCTTTGGCGCTTTCATAGCTTGCAAGCGCGCTTTGAAGCGTAAGGCTTGCGCTTTCATCATCAAAGCTGCACAGTAAATCACCTGCGGATACCGTGTCGCCCATAGAAACGGCAACGTGTTCTACTGTGCCGGAAACAAGGGAAACAACGCTTGCCGTACCTTCGGCAGAGATAGTTCCGATGTATGTGCTGCTTGCAGACAGAGATCCGCGCGATACCGCAGAGGTTTCGACAGAAACTGTTGTATTCATCATTTGGGGCTCATCCTTTGAGCATCCGCCAAATGAAAAAAGCAATGCCGTGCAAAGAAAAACGGCGGGTCTTTTATATGTTTTGTTCATCAAAGTCAGCCCTCCTGTGTTTGTTCGTTTACAAATCCGTACATAACTGCATTGCGATAGTTGTTAAGAGCACTGAACAGGTCTCTTTCGGCACTTTCTGCGTCTGAAAGCGCGTTGCTTGCATTATCCTGCGCGTTGAGAAGCGCAAAATATGAAATTCTGCCGAGCCCATACTGTTTTTCGGACAGAGCGAGAAGCTGCTGCTGGTATTCTGCCGCGGCTTTTTTGTTTTCCCATATCTGCAGGCAATTCAGAATCGAACGGTGCAGATTGCGGAAGGAAAACTCCAAGCTTTGCTCTGCGGAAAGCAGCGAAAGCTTTGCGGCGTCTCTTGTGTGTTCGGCAGATGTCAGCTCATAGCGTTTGATTGAGCCGCTGAGATAGTCGGAGTTTTTATCCGAAACATCCTCTTCGGCTTTTTCAAGCGCAACGGCGGCTGTGCTTATGGAATAGTTTTTTTCCTTTGCGGCGATGAGATCCGTTTCGGGAGTGAGGGAGGCTATCTCATCAACGGCAACCGGCGGAAGTGCTTCAAGCTCTGCTTCTCCCGTGGGAGCCTCTCCGATGACAAGCTGGAGCTGTGCCTTCAGAGAGGTGATTGTGTTCTCTAATGTTTTAAGCTGGCTTTTTGTGTCGTCGTATTTGCGCTCAAGCTCCTTGAGCTTTATATCCGAAACCTGCCCCAGCGTGTGACGGAGTTGCATTTCCGTAAGTGCCCGCTGCAGTGCGGAAAGACCGCGTTCACCGTCGGCAAGCGACTGCTCAAGCGAAAGAATTGTGATATAGAGGGTCTGACCGGCGGAAAGAACCTGATTCTGCATATCGCGCAGTTTGTTTACGGCATCATCGCTGTCTCGCTGAAGCTTTCCGTCGCGGATATCTTCGTATGTATTGCGGAGAGCCGCCATAGAGGAATTAAGCGTATTCAGCTTTTCGCGGTCACCGCTTTCGAGAAGATAGGATTGCATAGAAGAAAGCTCATTAAGCTGCTTTTGCATACTGTTGTAAAGATATGTATAGTCAACAATTTCGATGCTGCTGATGTTTTTATCGAGTATCTGATAACTCGGGCTTTTTGCCTTGATCTGCTCCTCAAGCTTCTCCCAGGAAAGCGTTGAGGATGAAGCGTCACTTACGGTTTCGGCTGTGGCCGATACCGAGGTGAGAAGCAGGATAAACGCGAGAAAAGAGGATAGCGCGCGAAAAAAAAGTTTTTTCATAGAATCTATGGTCTCCTTTTGCAATTATTTTGTTTCGGTATATCGGATATGAATAAACCGAAGATAAACTTTCGATACGTCACGAAGATATAATACTGTATTATATGATATATATATTTCGGGAGTTTGAAGCGTTTTTGAACTTTCTGTAAATAAGAATATATGCAAAGTGAAGAACAGACGAAAATGCTTGTAAGAATGCTCCGTTTATGGTATTATAACTATAAAAGTAGTTATAAACTGATTTAATGCCATTTCGCGGAGGAATGTTGTATGGATTACCTTAAAAATATGGGCAGCCGTGCCGTAGCCGCGGCGCGCTCTCTCAACGTTATAAGTGATGAAGAAAAAAACCGTGCGCTTCTTTGTGCGGCGGATAAGCTTTGTGAAAAGTGCGCGGATATTATTTCGGCGAATGCAAATGATGTTACTCGCGCGGAAAAATCCGGAATGAGCCCTGCACTTATTGACAGACTGCGTCTTGATGAAAAGCGTGTTTTTGCAATGGCGGAGGGATTGCGCCAGATTGCCACGCTTCCGACTCCGCTCGGTGAAACCGTGACGGAAAGCATCCGTCCTAACGGCTTGCATATCACGGAAAAGCGTGTACCGATAGGCGTTATAGGAATAATTTATGAATCGCGTCCGAACGTTACGGCGGATGCTTTTGGTTTGTGCTTTAAAACGGGAAATGCTGTTATTTTGCGCGGCGGGAGCGATGCGATAAACTCAAACATTGCGATTGCAGATGCGCTTCGCGCTGCAGTTACAGAATGCGGAATAAGCGGCGATGCCATACAGCTTGTTACCGATACGTCCCGCGAGACTGCGCGGGAGCTTATGCGGCTTAACGGGTATATCGACGTTCTTATCCCGCGCGGAGGTGCAGGGCTTATAAAAACCGTTGTGGAAACAAGTACACTTCCCGTTATTGAAACGGGCACCGGAAATTGCCATATTTTCGTGGATGAATACGCAAACATAGAAATGGCACGTGATATAATAGTAAACGCAAAAACACAGCGTCTTGGCGTATGCAACGCGTGCGAATCTCTCGTTGTTCACAGTGCTGTGGCGGAAAAGGCAATTCCCGCAATAGTGTCTGCCTTAACGGAAAAGAACGTTGAAATCCGCGGAGATGAGCGGGCATGTGCAATTTCTCCGGAAATCCGTCCTGCGCTTGAAATTGACTGGGGCAGGGAATATCTCGACGCGATAATTTCGCTTCGCGTTGTTGACAGTATTGACGAGGCGATTGAGCATATCAATAAGTACAACACAAAGCACTCTGAGGCGATTATAACCGAAAATGAGAAGAATGCGGAAAAGTTCTTGAATGAAATTGATGCCGCGGCAGTATATGTAAACGCATCAACGCGGTTTACCGACGGCTTTGAATTCGGCTTCGGTGCGGAAATCGGCATCAGTACGCAAAAGCTTCATGCCCGCGGACCGATGGGGCTCCGCGCGCTTACGTCAACGAAATACACAATCCGCGGAAGCGGACAGATAAGAGGATAAAAGAAAAGCTCTCACACGAAAAATGTGGGAGCTTTTTGATTCACACAGTTATATATAAAATCAGGTGTAATCAGGACTTCATATAGAATAATCCGCCAAGGATTATTTGCAAAATTTTTCTATGTAATTATCTATAGCATTTCTTATTATTTCAATCGATGCTTCTCTGTTGCTTACCTCATTAACTGCTGTTTTTTTATTTTCGAGATTTTTGTAAACGGTGAAAAAGTGTCTCATTTCATCAAAAATATGCTCGGGAAGCTCACCGATATCTTTATAGACATTATAATTAGGGTCACTGAATGGAATTGCAATAATCTTTTCGTCATTGCGATTATTATCTATCATTGATATAACACCGATAGGATATGCTCTGACTAAAGTCATTGGCTCTATTTGTTCAGAACACACAAGCAAAACATCAAGAGGGTCATTATCATCTCCGTAAGTACGGGGGATAAAGCCATAATTTGCGGGGTAGTGAGTGGAAGTGTGCAAAATTCTGTCAAGTATCAAGTAACCTGTCTCTTTATCAAGTTCATATTTTTTCTTGCTTCCTTTTGAAATTTCAACAACACATATAAAATCCTCTGCTTGTATTCTCTTGGGTGAAATGTCGTGCCAGATATTAGACATAGTTAGTCTCCTTTTAATTGTTTTATTTATATAGCAAAAATACTTCTTTAAATATCAATGAACTACAAAGGCTGCGATGAGCAAGCCGATGATGACAATAGGCGAGATGATTTTTTCGATTTCCTGTCCGACACGGTAAAAGTCACTCGGTGAGCCACCGTCAACGTTCAGACCGTATCTGAGACGAAAGAAAAGGTCAGGGTATTTAACATCTATCGCAAGGATCGCGGCAAGAAGTGCCGCAAGAAATATCATAAGAAAATTGCCTCGGGTATCAGTGTTCTTTCTTACCGTCCAATTATAAAGCGCGGTATACGACGGAAACTGTTCTTCATCGGTAGGTACGGTGAAAAAATCATCGTGCGAAGTCGTTGTTACGATAATGTCAGCAATTCCTTCTTCGTCATTCATAAGGAGAGTGGCATCGCCGTTTACAACTGCTCTGCCGCGGAATACGGATGTGCCGTTTTCAAATATTTCTACCGCACGGCTGTCGGCGGCGGGGACAATGCGATATTCGCGAATTGTATCGTTAACTCGGAAGGTGACGCCTATGTCGGTATCTGCACGCGTGATGCTCATTTCATAGTCGGAGTAGGAGTTTTTGCCGGAGAATACCCCGCCGGAGTTGCGATACAGAAAAGCATCTTTGTGCCATACGCCGGGAAGAAAAGCGGCGTAAAGATACAGCACGAGAAGAACAAGCGCAAAAGCAGCTATAAAACAGATGCAAAGCTTTTTGTGTGTTTGGAAAATGCGTGACATCATATCGCCTCCTCTGTTGAGCGCTTATATCTTCAGTATAGCATAAAAGCAGGATAAAGACAAGGAAAACATATGCTCACAAGGCATTATATTTGGCATTGAGCCCTGTATTCGGACGGCGATGTACCTTGAATTGAAGAAAAGGCTTTGGAGAATGCGAAGCTGTCTGAATACCCCACGGCAGCTGCCACTGCCGATACCGTCAAGTCTGTTTCCTTAAGAAGCTTTTTTGCTTGATTTATGCGATATTCAGTGATGAAGGCCTTCGGCGATTTTCCGAAGGCTTCTTTAAATATCCGATAGAGATACGGCTGGCTTACGCCAAGAAGCTCAGTGAGTTTTGATACCGTTATGCTGTTATAGTGGGTTTTGATGTAATTTAAGGAAAAATCAATGTAGCTTTGCGCGGCGGGAAGGTTCGGAGAAATGTAGTTTTGTTCGTTCAAGTGATACTTAAAAACAGAGAAAAAAAGCTCAAGCATTCTTCCGTCGCTGATTGTTGCTCTGTTTTCCGTAATAACAAGCTCTTTTATATACTGCAGCTCTGCGGGAGCGGTGTGGTTGAAAATTTTTGTTTTGCTGTCGGCTCCGTAATACGGAAGAAGCTCGTTGAAACGGGAATCGGCGCTTGTAAACCACAGAAGCTCCGGTGGGGTGGATTTGTCCGGATAAACATTTTCGACAACATTCGGCGTAAAAAGAAAACCCTGCCCTGCAGAAATGGGATGTCCGTTATACGTTGCCTTTCCCGATAAAACATAACCTACGAGGTGCGTCTCGTTTTTTCGGGCAACAAAGGTTGTGCCGCTTATATCGGAAGAATAGCCGATAAGATGCATCTTTAGAGTTGGTATCTTGCCTATTGAATAAACCCTGTATCGCATATTTTTCACCTCAGGTTATGATTATAACATCTGAGGTTATTATTTGTCAATGTACAAACAGGCACCGATGAGAGTATAATTAACAGCAGTGTGCATATATAGATTGCATGCGAACCGATTTTGAGGAAGTGTTGAATGTGAGGAAAGGATTTCTGAAGAAAAGCAGACCGGATTATAAATGGGTTATTGCGGCAATGTGTATCCTGATATTATTTGCCGGTCTCGGCTTTTGCTCCTCTGCCAAAAATCTGTATATCAAACCGATAACGGAGGCATTTGGTTTTCCCAGCAGCTTGTTCACGATAAATGACAGCATCAGATATGTGACGGTTTCTTTTGTAACCGTATTTTTTCATAAGCTTGTGAAAAAATTCGGTACAAGGAAGCTGATATGCGCGGGACTCATATGTTACATAATATATGCAGTGATCAATATTTTCGCGGAGACTATCCCTCTCTTTTATCTCGGCGGAGTTTTTCTCGGAATTGGTGTTGCATTGTCCTCAACAACAATGATAAGCGTTGTGATAAATAAATGGTTTGTGAAAAATAAGGGAACGGTTCTTGGCGTTGTGCTTTCTTCAAATGCCATCGGAGCCACCATTGCAGCCTTTGCGGCGGCAAAGCTCATGAGCGGAGAAGGGAATGTGTTCGGATATCGCAATGCGTACTTTCTGACAGCCGCAGTGTTGCTTGTGGTTATGGTCATATTCCTTGTGTTTTACAGAGAAAAGCCGGAGGAGACATCCGGAGAGGAAAGCGTTACAGAAGAAAAGCAAAATAGGAAATTAACGGAGCATGGACACGGGGAGTTTTTCAAAAGCCCTTGGTTTTATGTTGTCATTGGATGCCTTTTTTCCTATGCCGTGTCGGGAATAAACGGAGCGGTTATTCCGCATTTGGAGTATATTGGTTTTGATAAGGAGTTTGTTACCGCTTCATTCAGTATTTCTACATTTGCGCTTGCGATAAGTAAGCTGCTTGTCGGTTTTATTTATGACCGCTTCGGAATAAAAGCGGCAGTTAATACCTGCCTTATTTCGTCTTTTGCAGCGAAAGGGCTGCTGATTATTATTACAGCAACAGAGCTGGGCAAGGTTCTCGTAATCTCCCACAGTCTCTTAAATGCTCTTGCAACGCCGCTTGAGACGGTTATGCTTCCGATATTGGCACTTGACCTATTTGGAGAAAAAAGCTTTGCGGAATCGCTTGCGATAACAAGTACGGTGCTCACGGTTGGTCAGGCGTTGAACGCACCGCTGGCGCATCTTCCGTATGATCTTACCGGCAGTTACTCGTTATCCTTTTGGATTTCGACGGTAGTGGCGGCAATAACATTAGTTTTGATCAATGTTGCTGTTGCATCATTGAAACGTAAGGAAAAGACATTGGTGAAATAAGCCTATATAAAAGGAGAGGTAGCTATGTTTAAATGCGGATTTTATGAAAGGGAAATAACGCCGCCGCTCGGATGCCATCTTTCGGGATACGGCAATATCAGACCGGCTGTTGACGTAAAGGACCGTCTTTATGCACGCGCGTTTGTTGTTTCCGACGGCAAAGAAACCGTTGCGATGATTGCGATTGATGCACTTCGCACACATCGTAAAATAAGGGATGCAATTGCTGCGCGAGTCAGCGAATTTACGGGAATATCTGAGGAAAATGTTCTTGTGGCGGCGACTCATTCCCACACAGGAATACCGGATCCGGATTTTGATAATCATCCGGAAATGGGGGAACGTCAGAAATATTATTTTAACGTATTTGCCGATATTATTGCAGACTGTGCAATTCTTGCATACAAGAGAATGCAGGAGAGCAAAATGACCTTCGGCATCGGAAATGTTGAAGGGATATCCTTCTGCCGTGACTACATAATGAAGAATTCTACGCCGCGCACAAATCCGGGAAGACTTAATCCCGACATCATCGGGCCTGCATCGGAAACCGACAACGAGCTTCCTGTACTTTTTGTAAAGTCTGCAAAGGGAGAAAACCTCGGTGCGATTGTCTCTTTTGCTTGCCATCTTGATTGCGTCGGAGGGCTTGAGTTTTCCGGTGACTTCGCATCCGAGCTTTCAAAGCAGATGAAAAAGGTTTACGGAGAAGATTTCGTTACGGTATTCTTCATGGGAACTGCGGGGGATATAAACCACGTTAATGTAAATGTAGCGGAGATTGCGTCTGACCACTACAGGCTTATGGGACGGAAAATCGCCGGCGAGGCGATAAAGACAGTAGCATTTGCCGAACCGGTTGAAGGCGACAAGATTATTTGCCGCTTCCGCACGATACAGATTCCAAGAAGAGAAGTGACGGAAGAGCAGTATGCAAAGGCAAAGTACATCGCTGAAACATTGGAAGTAGATCCGGATGCAAAGCTTGAAGCTGATGGTGGAAAAAGCAATGCATACCATCTTATGATGGCAAGAAAGCTTCTTTCCGTTATGGCAGAAGTTCCGGAGATAAGCGATGTTCCGCTTCATTATATAAAAATAGGCGAGCTCGAGCTTTTCGGATTCCCGAGTGAGGTATATTGCTATTTTGGCCGCGATGTCAAGGCAAAATGTGGAAATGATAAGCGTATTGTAATATCCTATTGCAACGGACTTTTCGGATATATTCCAACAAGAGAGCTTTTCTACGATACAATTTACGAATCAGCTCCCGGAAGCAACCGACTCTGCTCAGATGCGGGCTATATGATGGCTGATGCACTTATCGAAATGAGAGAAGAATAAAGAAAAAGACAACAAAAATCACCTGCGGATTTCCGCAGGTGATTTTAATGTACATATTAGTCGTTAACGTAGGGAAGAAGCGCAATGTGACGTGCACGCTTGATAGCTTCTGTAACCTGACGCTGATGAGCAGCGCAAACGCCTGTCATACGGCGCGGAAGAATCTTGCCACGCTCAGATGTGAATCTGCGAAGACGTGCTGCATCCTTGTAATCAATGAAGCTTACCTTATCAGCGCAGAACGGGCAAACCTTCTTGCGCTTACGGTTCTTAAGGTTTCTATCCATTTAAGGGTCCTCCTTTATTCAAAAATTAGAATGGAAGTTCGCCGTCGTCACCAACAAGCTCTTCAAAATCAGAGCCGGACGAAACGGCGTTGAGCCCGACGTTTGACGGAGCGGGCGGCTCACCGAACGGAGAGAAAGCAGCTGCACCGGATGCACCGTCACGCTTTGATTCAGCGAAGAAGCATTCGTCTGCAACAACCTCTGTGGCCGTGCGGTTGTTACCGTCGCGGTCTTTATAGTTACGGACCTGAAGTCTGCCGCTTACAGCGACAAGCTGACCCTTTGAAAACCACTTTGATACGAATTCAGCAGTATTGCGCCATGCAACGATGTTGACGAAATCAGCAGTCTGCTGCTGGTTGTCATCACGGCGGGAATAGCCGCGGTCAACAGCGAGCGTAAAGGACGCTACCGGAATATCGGACTGTGTGTGGCGAAGCTCGGGGTCGCGGGTAAGTCTACCCATGAGAATAACTTTGTTAAGCACAGGAAGTTACCTCCTTAAGCGATTTCATCTTTGCAGATGATGAGAGAGCGCATGATGCCTTCAGTGATTTTGAAGACACGGTCAAGCTCTGCCGGGAAGGACGGAACGCACTCAAAATCGAAGAGAACATAGTAACCTTCGTTCATGTCGTTGATCGGATACGCGAATCTGCGCTTACCCCATTCGTCGACATTGACAAGAGTGCCGTTCTTCTCAACGAGAGTCTTGAACTTTGCAACAAGCTCTGCGATAGCCTCTTCGCCGAGTTCACAGTTGATGATAAAAACTGTTTCGTACTTTGCGGAAACCTTTGCCATTGTAAAACACCTCCTTCTGGACTTATGGCCCCCGTGTGTATTCGGGAGCAAGGATAGAGCAATGCACAACGTGTGCAAAACTCTGCAAAATAATATTATACACAATTTTTGAAAAAAGTCAACCAAAATTTTCATTTAACTTGAAATTTCTATATGTCTTTGCTATAATTAATTAAAACAAAATATATTAATGTTTGGAGGATAACCATGAAAAAAACCTCTTATCTTGCGCGCTGTTCGCTTATTGCGGCGGCGTATGCCGTACTTACCCTTGCGTTTCCCGCGCTGTCCTACGGACCTGTTCAGGTGCGTGTAAGCGAAGCACTCTGTATCCTGCCGTTTTTTATGCCGGAGGCTGTGTGGGGGCTGACCGTGGGTTGCCTTGTCGCAAACCTCGTTGGAGTTACTATGGGAGTTACGCTTCCGTGGGACGTCCTTATCGGAACGCTTGCAACCTTTATTTCTGTTGTTCTTACACGCAAAATACGTATAAAGTGGCTTGTTCCGTTGCCGACGGTAATATCAAACGCCGTCCTTGTCGGAATTATGCTTACATATATAATATTACCGTCGGCGGAAACAGTGCCGCTGTGGTATAACATTATGACCGTTGGAGCCGGAGAGGTTATCGCGTGTTACGGTCTCGGTATTCCGCTCTTTTCGGTTATGGAAAAAGTGTTTGGGAGGAAAAAATAAATGAAGGTAAAGAAGGCTGTTATCCCTGCTGCGGGATTCGGAACAAGAATGCTTCCGGCGGCGAAATCCGTGCCAAAGGAAATGATATGTATTGCGGGCAAGCCGGCAATACATTATATAGTTAAGGAAGCGGTCGATTCCGGTATTGAAGATATTCTTATCATTACAAGCCGCGGCAAAAGCGCAATTGAGGATTATTTTGACTATTCACCCGAGCTTGAGTACCGTCTTGAAAAATCCGGAAAGACGGAGCTTCGCCGTGAGCTTCGTGCGATTGCCGATATGGCAAATATCACGTTTATCCGTCAGAAGGAGCTTCGTGGGCTCGGCCATGCCGTAATGCACGCTCGCGGATTTACCGGTGATGAGCCGTTTGCGGTACTCCTTGGCGATGATATTATGAGAAGTGACGTTCCGGTAACAAAACAGCTTGCGGACAATGCGGAAAAGTATGGCTGCAGCTGTGTCGGAGTAAAATATGTGGAGACCTCGGAAATTTCAAAGTATTGCACGTTGGGGGTAAAGCCGGTTGAAGAGCGATTGTTTGATGTAAATCAGCTTATCGAAAAGCCGACTCCGGATAAGCTTCTCTCGAATTATGCAATACTCGGCAGATATGTGCTGACGAGCGGAATATATGAGCTGCTTGAGAATGCGCAGCCGGGCTTCGGCGGCGAAATTCAGCTTACCGATGCACTGAACCTTCTTTGCAGGAAAGAACGTATGCTTGCTCTTGATTTTGAAGGAGAGCGCTTTGATTCCGGAAATATCTGTGGATATATGGAAGCATCCATTCAGCTTGCACTTGCAAATCCTGAAATTTCCGAATGGCTTAAAAATTATATGAAAGGTTTGTCTCTCTGATAATGAAAAAACTTATTTGCTTATTTCTTTCTTTTTGTCTTTCGCTCTCCCTCTGCGCTTGTACGGAAAAAGCACCGCAGAAAAAAGATGAGGAAGAGTTTCGCATAGTTACGTCTTTTTATCCGGTATATGTTACCACGCTCAATCTTGTTGAAGGCGCGGAGGGTGTTTCGATGGTAAACCTTATCGACCCGGATATTGGATGCTTGCATAATTACCAGCTTACACCGGATGATATTAAAAAAATGACCGGGGCGGACTTGTTTATCGCAAGCGGTATGGGAATGGAAAGCTTTGTCGGAAAAACGTCAATGGGTATTCCAAGGCTTGAGACGCTGGAGTGCGGTGAGGACGTTCCCAATATAATCGGTGATGAGGATGAAATTCAGAATTCCCATTACTGGATGGATATTGAAAACACGATAAATCAATGCGAAAAGATAAAGCGAACGCTTATACGTCTTGATCCGATAAACAGCGCGGTGTATGAAAAAAACGCCGCTGAGTATACAGAAAAGCTCAATTCACTTCTTGCAGAGGCAAAAGCGCGTGCGGAGGGCTTTGGTGACGGAAGCGTTACAGTGTATCATGATTCGCTTGAGTATTTTACGAAAGAGCTTGGTATAGGTTACGTCACAATTCTGTCCGATGCGGATTTGGACGAATATTTTGCCGTGCCGGGTGCTACGCAGTTTTCACATCTGCTTGTTCAGAAAAGCCTTTTTGACAGCGATGCGGTTCGTGAAATCTGTAAGGTTACAGGCTGCACTCCGGTAAGCATAGACACCCTTACCTCAGGTGCGGAGGACGGCAACGACAAGGATGCGTATATAAACGCAGTGCGTCACAACCTTGATGTAATCGAGCAGGTGTTGGGATAAAAATACATTTAATGAACGGGTTCTGTTGTGAATCCGTTTGTTTTTTCGCTTGCGGAAGACCGCAAAGTCCTTGCCCTGCCGGGCGGGCCTTCTTTGGTTTTCCCCAAAGAAGCAAAGCGAATGCAAGGGGGATTTCGATTTCCCCCTTGCAAATCCCCTTAAAACGAGCAGGGTTGCGACCCTGCACCCAGGGAGACCAACCAAAAGCCGTGCGGGAATTTCCTGCACGGCTTTTGGCGTGGCGTTCCCGGTAGCTCGCTCATTACAATTTGGTTATTCTTTTGTGGAATAATTTTGCGAAAAAATCAACAAAAAGCATTGACAAAAACACATATGTATGCTACAATATAACCATAAAAAGGAAACGGGGTGATAACAATGGTAAGCAGGCTTATTCGGAGAAATGTCTCTGCAAAGGTGTGTCTTACGTTGTATCCCTCCGGAAAGATTCGGTCATAGCGGTATATAATTCAAGATAAGTTACGCGCAGAGAGCTTTCTCCGAAAATTATGGAGCAGCTTCTGTGCGTTTTTGTTTTGTCGGAATAACGGAAGGTGGGATAATGTGTTATGGTAAAGTAATATGATTATATATGTAGTAAAAGCAGAAAGACGACGTAAGGATTTTGAAGGAGGAAAATTTGCTATGAAAAAAATGTTGTCAATAGTTTTGTTAATGTCAATATTAACCGGTATGTTTGCGGGCATTGTTTTTGCTGAAGATGTCTCAGCACAAAACACTTCCAAGATGCGGTTACGCGATGAGATAATTCGTGGGTACAAAGATGCGCTCAATGAGTTGAATTTTTCAACTAACAGGGAAAGTGCGCGGAGTTCGACTCAAGAAAGTTATTTGGAAGCAACTGCCCAGATACAGCAGGAAACCGTATCGGCGCTTCGCGAAGCTGGATTTGAAGCATACGATGTTAACTCGCAGTCATTTTCAAACATCGAGGCTACGCTTAAAACTGACTTGAAAGATGCCGGGCTTAATCCTGCTGGACAATATATAATTATAATAGAAGGAGAGGAAATACAAAGATCGACTAATCCGGTTGAGACAAGCGCTTCGTTTACTCACACATATAATGGTACAACTTATACTTTAAGATGGATGACGATTCATTCTTCTTATGATTTGTTGAGGAGAAAAGCAACCTCTGTGAACCTCCTTGAATCAACCTCCACTAATGTTATAACAAATGTTTTGGATATGGGCATTTATGCATATTTGTCGGCATATTCAGACATAGCAAACGCTATAGGTGTCATAGGACAAATCTGTGGTATTAGTATAGCTGATATTTATCCTGCGTCAGAAACTGTGTTAGATATGCAGGCAGCAACTGCTTGGACACAGCGCTATACTCAGGTATGGAGTGCGGATCATTCATCATGGCAAAATGGATGTTGTGTTGAAGAGGTGTCTTTAAATGCTCAAATTTTCGGATATTATTATAATAGAGATACTGCTTCATACGAAACGGTAAATGCATCGGCTCCCACTATTACTAAGTATACATCTAAATTTAATAATGGAACATGGCGTAGAGATTATGCAGTAATTGGATATTTGGCTGGTCAGACACAATGGGATACGACCGGAGCTGTAGACTATGATTTAGAAAATGAGACTATAATTACTCATTTGCATAATTTTTAATGGTATGAAACGTTTGATTTTACTTTTTCTTGTTATTGCACTCGTTTTTTCGTTGGGCTATTTTGCTACCAATAGAACAATGAGATTTAACGGAAAGATTATAATTAACGGAGAAAAGCAAGATGCAATATGTGAAATAGAATACATTCGCGGTTATAAATTTTTTGCCAATGAAATGCGCGGAGTTGTGAGTATATCGCCAAGTAATAGCACCGGTCTATATGAATACAAAATGACTGGATCTGTTGATTCTCCTAACGGAGTGTTTCTTATTGCGATCGCCGTGACGCACGGGATGCAAAGTTTTAGTACTGGAACTATGTATTTAGACAGTGAACTAAAAAATGCAATTATCTCTACTGATAGTATTTGTTTCTACGCAGCGGATGAAGAGTTCACAAGAAAAATCAGGCAAGTAGAAGATATCTCTGCAAATCAGAATGAAGAGACGTTGCTGCTGAATCTTGAGCCGTGCGTCGGCAAGACGCTTGCTGAGGTTTGTGAGCTTCTCAATACGAAAGAAGCAGACATTACGGAAAATCCGCAGATTATGAGGCATGATTTTAATGCAAAAACCGAGTTTGCGGGGCACCGGTTTACACGATACCTCTGTTTCGAAGATAAAGACGGTGAAAAGCTTTTCTATGGCGGCGGATATGAAACTGTTCTAGAAAGCAAGGGTGAAGAGCTCTCATCACTTATTGTTGAGCTGAAAAACACACTCATTGACACCTACGGCGAACCGACAACATATCCGGGGCATGGCGGTGCGCTCGGTGATAAGCGCGATTTTTCAGACGTTACCTTTGATAATTTTATAGAGGACTGGAACCTAAATGATTCAAAGGGCGGGCAGATACGCCTGACCGTAACGGTACACGAAGAGCGTGCGCGTGTTACGGTTCAGTATTCGGCAGCTTCTTATTGAATCTAAACAATTGCTGTCACCACCCTCGGTGATTTGCTGTTAACTTTCAACCAAAAGCCGTGCGGAAATCCTGCACGGCTTTTGGTGTGGTGTTGAAAAGCGACCACGTTCCTGTATCGGACTGCCGCCTTAAGCGCCAAGCGGTTATAAATTACAGCGAAATTATGCATACGGGGATGCGCGGAAAACGCAGTTTTCCAATTAGCATCGACGGCATAATGAGCGCGATAATTTATCCGGTGCGCGCCGAGCGGCAAAGGCGTGGGGTTCCAAAGGGGTTCGCAAGAGAACCCCTTTGTAGAATCCCTCCACCGCCATTCGGCGGTCCCCCTCCCTTTAGGCAAGGGAGGCTATGCTACTCGGAAGGAAAAGAAAGTTGCGGTCTGCTGCAAACGGTGAGATTCTCCGGCAAGCCTCAGGATGACATTGGGGATGAAGTGTTAGAATATCACGGAAATTGAAGTTTCAGGACGATGCAAGAGATGGTAAAGATGTCTTATTTTTGTACAAAATCCATAAAAACAAAAATAAAATTCTGTGAAATATTAGCTATTTCGCAGAATTTTTGTTATTTTCATAATGTAAAGTTGACAAGGTTGCACATTTAATGATAAAATGATAGTCTCAATTATAATGCGGTAATGTGCCCCCTTATGGGTTTATTTTACCTCATTAAGTTGAAAAAAACAATAGTTTAAAGCAAAAAAATATCAACTTACCCGCGTGTTTCATTTGTTGCCCGCTGTGGGCTGTCAAGTGTGCGGAAAAAAGAGATTTCGCCGCAGGAGCGGCACAAATACAGGAGAAGGCGGAGGAGCGTCTTTTCCGAGTTCAACAGGAGAGTGAAAGCCGAATGAAGGACATTATGTACGGAAGAACCCAAAGAAAGAGCTTCGCGCATATCGATGAGATTTTAGAGATGCCGAATCTTCTTGAGGTTCAGAAAAAGTCTTACGAGTGGTTCCTTGAAACGGGACTCCGCGAGGTATTGCAGGATGCCGGCACCGTCGAGGACTATTCGGGCAATCTCGAGCTGTCGTTTATTGATTATACGCTCGATGACAAGTGCAAGTACAGCGTAGATGAGTGCAAGGAGCGCGATACGACGTATGCAGCACCGCTTCGCGTGAAGGTAAGACTTCGCAACAAGGAAACAGAGGAGATAAAAGAGCAGGAAATCTTTATGGGTGATTTCCCCGTTATGACAGATACGGGTACTTTTGTCATTAACGGTGCAGAGCGTGTTATCGTATCACAGATCGTCCGTTCTCCGGGCATGTATTTCGATGCGAAGATGGACAAGGCAGACAGCGCGATTTACAGCGCAACCATCATTCCTTACCGCGGTGCATGGCTTGAGTACGAAACTGACCTTAACGATATTTTCAGCATAAGAATCGACAAGAACAGAAAGCTTCCGGTTACGGCACTTATCCGTTCGCTCGGTCTTGTTACGGACACACAGATTAAAGAGGTGTTCGGTGAGGATGACAGAATCGTTCAGACTCTTGACAAGGACACCTGCAAGACGGAAGAGGATGCGCTTATCGAAATTTACAAGCGTCTCCGTCCGGGTGAACCGCCGACAATCGACGGTGCAAGAACACTCATCAACAACCTCTTCTTTGATGAGAGACGTTATGACCTTTCTGCAGTCGGCAGATATAAATATAATAAGAAGATGAACATCGGCCGCCGCATTGCAAACAAGACCCTTGCGGAAACTGTTGTTTGCCCGCGTACAGGCGAAATCCTTGCGGAAGCAGGCGAAATCCTTTCCCGCGAAAAGGCTGAGGAAATCGCACGCCGCGGTGTCAATACCGTTATTCTTTCCGTGAACGACCGCAATGTCAAGGTGTTTGGCAACGGAATGGTCAATATCAACGACTTCGTTGACTTTGATGCAAAGGAAGAGCTTGGCATAACCGAAATGGTTCGCTTTACCGTTCTTTCCGAGCTTCTTGATGAATATGAGGGTGACGAGCTCAAGGCTCAGATTACCGAGAGACTCGGCGATCTTATTCCGAAGCACATTACGGTTGATGATATCTTTGCGTCTATCAACTACTTAAACGGTCTTGCATCGGGCATTGGTGTAACGGATGATATCGACCATCTCGGAAATCGCCGCCTCCGCTCCGTTGGTGAGCTTTTGCAGAACCAGTTCAGAATTGGTTTCTCACGTATGGAGCGCGGTATCCGCGAGCGTATGACGATTCAGGATCTTGATATCGTTACACCGCAGTCACTTATAAATATCCGTCCTGTAACTGCTGCGATAAAGGAGTTCTTCGGATCTTCTCCGCTTTCGCAGTTTATGGATCAGAACAACCCGCTTGCAGAGCTTACTCACAAGCGCCGTATGTCTGCGCTCGGTCCGGGCGGTCTCTCGCGTGACCGCGCAAGCTTCGAGGTTCGAGACGTTCACCACAGCCACTACGGACGTATGTGTCCGATTGAAACTCCGGAAGGTCCGAACATCGGTCTTATTTCCTATCTTGCAAGTTTTGCACGCATAAACGACTTCGGCTTTATTGAAGCACCGTATCGCAAGATTGACAAAGAGACAGGTAAGATAACCGATGAGGTTGTATATATGATGGCAGATGCCGAGGATGAGTTTATCATTGCTCAGGCAAACGAGCCGCTTGACGAAGAAGGAAGAATCGCGAAGGCGCGTGTAACCTGCCGTATCCGCGATGAAATCGTTGAAGTCCCGCGTGAGCGCGTTGACTATATCGACGTTTCACCGAAGATGATGGTTTCCGTTGCTACTGCGATGATCCCGTTCCTTGAAAACGACGACGCAAACCGTGCGCTCATGGGTGCAAACATGCAGAAGCAGGCTGTTCCGCTTCTCGTTACGGAAGCGCCTATCGTTGCTACGGGTATTGAGCACAAGGTTGCGGTTGACTCCGGTGTCTGTGCTGTTGCAGAGGATGACGGTGTTGTTACACGCGTAGAGGCTAACAGCATCACGGTAAAATATGATAACGGCGAGGTTAAGACCCATAAGCTTACTAAATTTATGCGTTCCAACCAGGGCACCTGCGTAAATCAGCGCCCGATTGTATTCGCCGGCGATAAGGTACGCAAGGGCGATGTTATTGCAGACGGTCCGTCAACGGCAGAGGGCGAAATTGCACTTGGCAGAAACGTTCTCATCGGCTTTATGACGTGGGAAGGCTACAACTACGAAGACGCTGTTCTCCTTAATGAGCGCCTTGTAAAAGAAGATATTTACTCTTCAATTCACATAGAAGAATACGAAACAGAAGCACGCGATACAAAGCTTGGCTGCGAGGAAATCACACGTGACATCCCGAACGTGGGTGACGATGCTCTCCGCGACCTTGACGAGCGCGGTATTATCCGCATCGGCGCCGAGGTGCGCCCCGGAGACATTCTCGTAGGTAAGGTTACGCCGAAGGGAGAAACCGAGCTTACCGCCGAGGAAAGACTTCTCCGTGCAATCTTCGGTGAGAAGGCACGTGAGGTCCGTGATACCTCCCTCCGTGTTCCTCACGGCGAAAGCGGTATCATTGTTGATGTTAAGGTATTTACCCGTGCAAACGGCGATGAGATGAACCCCGGTGTTAATATGGTTGTCCGCTGCTACATCGCACGTAAGAGAAAGATCTCCGTCGGTGATAAGATGGCAGGACGTCACGGTAACAAGGGTGTTGTTTCACGCATTCTTCCGCAGGAGGATATGCCGTTCCTTCCGGACGGTACTCCGCTTGATATAGTTCTTAACCCGCTTGGTGTTCCGTCCCGAATGAATATCGGTCAGGTTCTTGAGGTTCACTTGGGTTACGCTGCAAGAAAGCTTGGCTGGAAGGTTGCAACGCCGGTATTCGACGGTGCAAACGAGGATGATATTGAGCAGACGCTCCGCCTTGCAGGTCTCTCACCTGACGGAAAGAGCATCCTCTATGACGGACGTACCGGTGAGCAGTTTGACAATCCGGTTACTGTCGGTTATGTTTACTACCTCAAGCTTCACCACCTTGTTGACGATAAGATTCACGCCCGTTCAACCGGCCCGTACTCGCTCGTTACTCAGCAGCCGCTCGGCGGTAAGGCACAGTTCGGCGGTCAGCGCTTCGGTGAAATGGAAGTTTGGGCTCTTGAAGCTTATGGTGCAGCTTATACGCTTCAGGAAATCCTTACGGTCAAGTCCGACGATATTGTAGGACGTGTAAAGACTTATGAAGCAATCGTGAAGGGCAAGAACGTCCCGCACCCGGGTATTCCGGAATCGTTCAAGGTTCTCGTTAAAGAGCTTCAGTCTCTCTGCCTTGATGTCCGTGTACTTGATAAGAATATGGAAGAAATCGAGCTTACCGAGGACGATGACGATGATAGCTTTGTAAAGTTCGCCCGTGAAGACGAGGATTACGTTATGGACGGCGATATTGAAGATGCGGGCTACACCGTTGAAGATGCCGAGGATGATTTCGGTATTGATACCGATGATTTGTTCGGCGCAGATGATTATGAAGATGAAGACCCCGATCTTTTCGCGGATTCGGATGAGTTTTAAGGAGGTAATAAGGTTATGAGTTATACGACTTTTGAAGCAATCAAAATCGGACTTGCATCTCCGGAAATGATTCTTGACTGGTCATTCGGCGAGGTAGTTAAGCCCGAAACCATAAACTACAGAACCTTAAAGCCGGAAAGAGACGGTTTGTTCTGCGAAAAAATCTTTGGTCCGATGAAGGACTGGGAATGTCATTGCGGAAAGTATAAGAAGATAAGATATAAGGGTAAGGTCTGTGACCGATGCGGCGTTGAGGTTACAAAGGCAAAGGTTCGCCGTGAGCGTATGGGTCATATTGACCTTGCAACTCCTGTTTCCCACATCTGGTACTTCAAGGGAATTCCGTCCCGTATGGGTCTCATTCTTGACATTTCCCCCAGAATACTTGAAAAGGTTCTCTATTTTGCATCATATATTGTCACCGATCCCGGTGATACACCGCTTGAGAAAAAACAGGTTCTCAACGAAAAGGAATATCGCGATTATCGCCTCAAGTATGAGGATGATTTCAAGGCAGGCATGGGTGCGGAGGTTATCCGCGAGCTTTTAGAGGAGCTTGATCTTGACAAGCTTTCCGAAGAGCTTCATGCAGAGCTTGCGGAGGCTACAGGTCAGAAGAAGCTTCGTCTCATCAAGCGTCTTGAGGTTGTTGAGGCATTCCGCAGCTCCGGCAACCGTCCGGAGTGGATGGTTCTCACTGTTCTTCCGGTACTTCCTCCGGAGCTTCGCCCGATGGTTCAGCTTGACGGCGGACGCTTTGCGACAAGTGACCTTAACGATCTCTACCGTCGTGTTATCAACAGAAATAACCGCTTGAAGCGCCTTCTTGCGCTTAATGCACCGGATATCATTGTCCGAAATGAGAAGCGTATGCTTCAGGAAGCAGTTGACGCACTTATCGATAACGGCCGCCGCGGCCGTCCGGTAACAGGTCCGAACAACCGTGCGCTCAAATCTCTTTCTGACCTTCTCAAGGGTAAGCAGGGACGCTTCCGTCAGAATCTTCTCGGTAAGCGCGTTGACTATTCAGGACGTTCTGTTATCGTTGTCGGTCCGGAGCTTAAGATTTATCAGTGCGGCCTTCCGAAGGAAATGGCTCTTGAGCTCTTCAAGCCGTTTGTTATGAAGAAGCTCGTTGCAGACAACGTTGCAAACAACATCAAGAGTGCAAAGAAGATGGTTGAGCGTGCAAAGCCCGAGGTTTGGGATGCTCTCGATACCATCATTAAGGATCATCCGGTTCTTCTCAACCGTGCGCCGACGCTTCACCGCCTCGGTATTCAGGCGTTTGAACCGGTACTTGTTGAAGGACGCGCAATAAAGCTTCACCCGCTCGTGTGTACGGCGTTCAACGCTGACTTCGACGGTGACCAGATGGCTGTTCACGTTCCGCTTTCCGCGGAGGCTCAGGCAGAGGCGCGCTTCCTTATGCTCTCGGCAAACAATCTCTTAAAGCCGCAGGACGGCTTCCCGGTAACCGTTCCGTCTCAGGATATGGTTCTCGGTGCGTACTATCTTACAATAGAGCGCGATGAGCCGGGTGCAGGCAAGGTGTTCGGAAGCATGGATGAGGTTCTTCTTGCTTACAACGAAGGCGTTATAGGGCTCCACGCTCCCATCAAGCTCCGCGTTACGCGTGAAATTGGCGGTGAGATGAAGAGTGCGATAATCGACTGTACAGCAGGTCGTCTCATCTTTAACGAGCCGATTCCGCAGGACCTCGGCTTTGTTGACAGAAATGAAGACGAACTCGGTCTTGAGGTAAACTTCCTTGTTACAAAGAAGGAACTCGGTAAGATTATCAATAAGGCTATTCATAAGCATGGCTTCACAAAGACGTCAGAGCTTCTTGACGATCTTAAGAGCCTTGGATATAAGTACTCTACGAAGGGTGCTATCACCATTTCTATTTCCGATATGGTTGTTCCGAAGGAAAAGTACGAATATATAAAGGCTTCCGAAAAGGCAATTGCCGATATCGAAAAGAAATTCCAGCGCGGATTTATTACAAACGATGAGCGTTATCGCCTTGTTATCGAAGAGTGGACAAAGACAACAAATGACGTTACAAAGGCTCTTGAAAATGCTCTTGACCACTTCAACCCGATATACATGATGGCAAACTCCGGTGCTCGTGGTTCCATGAATCAGATCCGTCAGCTTGCAGGTATGCGCGGACTTATGGCTAATACCGCAGGTAAAACAATCGAAATCCCGATCAAGGCTAACTTCCGTGAAGGTCTTTCGGTTCTTGAATACTTTATTTCATCCCGTGGTGCGCGTAAAGGTCTTGCCGATACAGCTCTCCGTACTGCGGACTCCGGTTACCTTACACGCCGTCTCGTTGACGTTTCTCAGGATGTTATCATACGTGAACACGACTGCGGAACGACAGAAGGAATCGAGGTATTTGAAATCCGCGATGGCGGACAGACTATCGAGCCGCTTCGCGACAGACTTGTCGGACGCTTCCTCGTTGAGGACTTTACAGACGGTCAGGGCAATGTGATTGTCTCCAAGGATAAGCTTATGACTGCAGAGGATGCAGAGAAGATTATCAGCGCAGGCATTGAGCGTATTGCGATCCGCTCTGTCCTCAAATGCCGTGCACGTCACGGTGTATGTGCTAAGTGCTATGGTGCAAACCTTGCGTCAGGCGAGGCTGCAAGCATCGGTGAGTCCGTCGGTGTTATCGCTGCACAGTCCATCGGTGAACCGGGTACTCAGCTTACAATGAGAACGTTCCACACCGGTGGTGTTGCGGGTGACGATATCACACAGGGTCTCCCGCGTGTCGTTGAGCTGTTTGAAGGACGTAAGCCGAAGAAGATGGCGATTCTCTCGGAAATCGACGGTATTGTTTCCTTCGATGAAATCAAGAAGAACGCTCCGCGCGCAATCAACGTTACAAGCCCGATTACCGGTGAGGTCAGAAGCTATCCGCTTCCGTTCGGCGCAATCGTAAAGGTTTCAGAGGGCGACGGCGTAACGGTAGGTGCAGAGCTTACCGAAGGTGCGCTCAATCCGCATGACGTTCTCCGCATCAGCGGTGTTTCCGCTGTTCAGAACTACCTTATCCAGGAAGTTCAGCGTGTTTACCGTCAGCAGGGCGTTGATATCAACGACCGTCATATCGAGGTTATCGTAAGCCGTATGCTCCGTAAGGTTACGGTTGACGAGCCCGGCGATACAGCACTTCTCTCAGGCTCTATGGTTGACTTCTTCGAGTTTGAGAACGAGAACAAGAAGGTGCTTGAGCGTATCGGTAACGGAGAGGCTCTTGCAACGGCAACGTGCACTCCGATTCTTCTCGGTATCACAAAGGCTGCTCTTGCAACAGACTCGTTCCTCTCCGCTGCATCCTTCCAGGAAACAACCCGTGTCCTCACAGATGCGGCAATCAAGGGCAAGATTGACCCGCTTGTCGGACTTAAAGAAAACGTAATCATCGGTAAGCTCATCCCTGCAGGTTCGGGAATGTCGATGTACCGTGAGTTTGACGTTGAATATAAGTCTGAAGGCGACGCATCCGGAGAAACAGCAGAAATTTAGAAAATTTTTGCATTAATCATTGACTATTTGCAAATAATCTGTTATAATATCTTAATGTATGATTGTATAATCAGATTTTACGCGCATTTTTTGGAGGTAAACCCGGAATGCTGACCGAATTTGCGTCCGCGAAACCGATTGTAGGTCTTAAGCAGTCAAAAAAGGCTGTGCTCGGAGGTCTTGCCATAAAGGCGTTTGTCGCCGAGGATGCAGATCCCGGAGTGACCGAGCCGTTTGCCCGCCTTTGCGAGGAAAACGGTGTGTCGGTTGTTTATGCGGATTCGATGGAGGAGCTCGGCCGTGCCTGCAGAATTAACGTAGGTGCCGCCGTGGCAGTGCTTTCAAAATAAGCACAAACCCAAATTTCTTTTAAAATTCCCGGCTGACCGACTTCCGATTTTCCGGAAGCCGGTCGGCAGAGAATATATATTTATTTTTGAGGAAAGGAGGAAAAGATTAATGCCTACAGTAAACCAGCTTGTCAGAAAGGGACGTCAGGTTTCGGTCTATAAGTCCACTGCTCCTGCTCTGCAGAACGGTTACAACTCATTAAAGAAAGAGGTTACGAATCAGAGCTCACCTCAGAAGCGCGGCGTATGCACAGCTGTTCGTACTGCTACCCCGAAGAAGCCGAACTCTGCTCTCCGTAAAATCGCCCGTGTTCGCCTTACAAACGGCACTGAGGTTTCCGCTTACATCCCCGGTGTAGGTCATAACCTTCAGGAGCACTCCGTTGTTATGATCCGCGGTGGACGTGTTAAGGACCTTCCTGGTGTACGTTACCACATTATCCGCGGTACGCTCGATACACAGGGTGTTGCAAACCGTATGCAGGGTCGTTCAAAGTACGGTGCAAAGAAGCCGAAGGCAGGCAAGTAAAATTAATCGCTTAAACACGACTTTACCACGCACAGTGCAAGGCAAAGTCAACGCCTTGCCCAGTGTTTATATATATGTATAAACCTCGGGCGGGCACAGTTCCATGCTTTAATAAAGTTTTGGAGTACCTATGAAATCATTACCTATATGAAGGAGGGAAGAAAAGTGCCAAGAAGAGGATTTGTTCCGAAGAGAGATGTATTGCCTGATCCGCTTTACAACTCCAAGCTTGTCACAAAGCTTATCAACAGCATTATGCTCGACGGTAAGAAGGGCATTGCACAGAAAATCGTTTACGGCGCTTTTGACATCGTAAGCGAAAAGACAGGTAAAGCTCCGCTTGAAGCTTTTACCGAAGCACTTGAAAACATTATGCCGGTACTTGAGGTTAAGGCACGCCGTGTCGGTGGTGCAACATACCAGGTACCGATCGAGGTTCGCCCTGAGCGCAGACAGACCCTTGGTCTCCGCTGGCTCACGGCTTATGCCCGTGCAAGAAGCGAGCGCACAATGTGCGAGCGTCTCGCAGGTGAGCTTGTTGACGCTATAAACGGCGTCGGCGGCGCAGTTAAGAAGCGTGAGGATACACACAAGATGGCAGAGGCAAACCGTGCGTTTGCACACTTCCGTTGGTAATCCTTACCTGTTACTACCGAAAGGAGATATAAAATGCCAAGACAGTTTCCCCTTGAACTTACAAGGAACATAGGAATTATGGCACACATCGACGCCGGTAAGACCACCACCACCGAGCGTATCCTTTACTACACCGGCCGTAACTATAAGATCGGTGACACACATGAGGGTACAGCAACGATGGACTGGATGGAGCAGGAGAAGGAGCGCGGTATTACCATCACATCCGCTGCTACAACCTGCCAGTGGAAGAATCATTGCATCAACATCATCGACACCCCCGGACACGTTGACTTCACAATCGAAGTTGAGCGTTCGCTCCGTGTTCTTGACGGAAGCGTAACCGTTCTCTGTGCTAAGGGTGGCGTTGAGCCTCAGTCCGAAACAGTTTGGCGCCAGGCGGACAAGTATCAGGTTCCGCGTATGGCTTACGTCAACAAGATGGACATTATGGGTGCAGACTTCTACAACGTTGTCGCCATGATGAAAGACAGACTCAATTGTAATGCGGTTCCGATTCAGCTCCCGATTGGATCTGAAAATCTGTTCCGCGGAATCATCGACCTTGTCAGAATGCGCGCTGAGGTTTACTATGATGACCTCGGTAAGGATTTCCGTGATGAGGACATCCCGGCTGATATGCTTGAAAAGGCAGAGCAGTACCGTGCAGAAATGCTTGAGGCTATTTCTGAGTTCGATGATGAAATTATGGAAAAGTACCTCGAGGGTGAGGAAATTTCCGAAGAAGCTATTAAGAAGGCTATCCGTAAGGCAACCATCGCTGTTAAGATGGTTCCCGTATGCTGCGGAACTTCTTACCGCAATAAGGGCGTTCAGATGCTTCTTGACGCTGTTATTGACTATATGCCGGCTCCGACAGATGTTCCGGCTATCAAGGGTGTAAACCCTGACACAGGCGAAGAGGATTGCCGTCCGTCTGATGACAAGGCACCGTTCTCCGCTCTCGCATTTAAGATTGCAACCGACCCGTACGTTGGTAAGATTTGCTTCTTCCGCGTATACTCCGGTACTCTTAACGCAGGTAGCTCCGTGCTCAACTCCGTTAAGAACAACAAGGAGCGTATCGGTCGTATCCTTAAGATGCACGCTAACCACCGTGAAGACATCGAGCAGGTATACTCCGGCGATATCGCTGCAGCTGTCGGTCTTAAGAACACCACAACAGGTGATACCCTTTGTGATGAAAAGCATCCGATTATCCTCGAGTCGATGGAATTCCCGGAACCGGTTATCCGCGTAGCTATCGAGCCGAAAACAAAAGCAGGGCAGGAAAAGATGGGTATTGCTGTTGCAAAGCTTGCTGAAGAGGATCCGACATTCCGTACCTACACAGATGAAGAAACAGGTCAGACAATTATCGCAGGTATGGGCGAGCTCCACCTTGAGATCATTGTTGACCGTCTTCTCCGTGAGTTCCGCGTTGAAGCTAACGTAGGTAAGCCGCAGGTTGCTTATAAAGAAACAATCCGCAAGTCTGCAGATGTTGACCACAAATACTCCCGTCAGTCCGGTGGTAAGGGTCAGTACGGTCATGTTAAGATCATTGTTGAGCCGAACGAGTCCGGTAAGGGCTACGAGTTCGTCAACAAGATCGTCGGCGGTGCTGTTCCGAAGGAATACATCCCGGCTGTTGACCAGGGTATCCAGGGCGCAATGCAGAGCGGTGTTCTTGCAGGTTATAACGTTGTTGACGTTAAGGTTACCCTCTATGACGGTTCTTACCACGAGGTTGACTCTTCCGAAATGGCGTTTAAGATTGCAGGTTCTATGGCGTTCAAGGAAGCTTGCCGCAAGGCAAACCCGGTTCTTATGGAGCCGATCATGAAGGTTGTCGTTATCGTTCCTGAGGATTACATGGGCGATGTTATGGGTGACCTCAACGGACGCCGCGGACAGATTCAGGGTATGGAAGCGCGCTTCGGTGCACAGCAGATTGATGCTCTCGTTCCGCTTTCTGAGATGTTCGGTTATGCAACAGATCTCCGTTCCAGAACACAGGGACGAGGTCAGTATACAATGGAGCCGCACAGCTACACTGAGGTTCCGAAGAGCATTTCTGAGGAAATTATCTCTGTCCGTGCAAAGAAAGACTAAGTTTTTTGAAGAAATTCAAAAAAACAGTTGCAAATTTTATAGTTTTACTATAAAATAACAGTATACATCTGCGTAGCAGTCCATACGCAGAAAAAATATGTAATTAAATTCTTGAAATACAAGAGGAGGATTAATAAAAATGGCAAAGGAAAAATTTGAAAGAAGCAAACCGCACGTAAATATCGGTACTATCGGTCACGTTGACCATGGTAAGACAACTCTTACCGCAGCTATCACAAAGACACTCTCTTTCCAGGGTAAGGCTCAGTTCGAAGCATACGACATGATCGACAAGGCTCCGGAAGAGAGAGAGCGTGGTATCACCATCAACACAGCTCACGTTGAGTATCAGACAGACGCTCGTCACTATGCTCACGTTGACTGCCCGGGACACGCTGACTACGTTAAGAACATGATCACAGGTGCTGCACAGATGGACGGCGCTATCCTCGTTGTTTCCGCTGCTGACGGCCCGATGCCACAGACTCGTGAGCACATCCTTCTTGCTCGTCAGGTTGGCGTTCCGTACATTGTTGTTTTCATGAACAAGTGCGACCAGGTTGACGACGAAGAGCTCCTCGAGCTCGTTGAGATGGAAATCCGTGAGCTCCTCTCTGACTACGAGTTCCCGGGTGATGACATTCCGATCATCAAGGGTTCTGCTCTTGCTGCTCTTGAAGCAGGCGACGACATCAACGACGCTGCATATGCTCCGATTCTTGCTCTTATGGATGCAGTTGACGAGTACATCCCGACTCCGGAGCGTAAGGCTGACCTCCCGTTCCTCATGCCGGTTGAAGACGTTATGACAATCACAGGCCGTGGTACTGTTGCTACAGGTCGTGTTGAGCGTGGTCAGATCAAGATGAACGAAGAAGTTGAAATCGTTGGTCTTGCTGATGAGAGCCGTAAGACTGTTGTTACAGGTATCGAAATGTTCCGTAAGCTCCTCGACTATGCAGAAGCTGGCGACAACATCGGTGCTCTTCTCCGTGGTATCGCACGTGACGAAATCAAGCGCGGTCAGGTTCTTGCAAAGCCGGGTTCCATCAACCCGCACACAAAGTTTAAGGGCCAGGTTTACGTCCTTAAGAAGGAAGAAGGCGGCCGTCATAAGCCCTTCTTCTCCAACTACCGTCCGCAGTTCTACTTCCGTACAACTGACGTTACAGGTGTTATCACACTTGAAGACGGCGTTGAAATGTGCATGCCGGGCGATAACGTTGTTATGAACGTTGAGCTCATCACTCCGATCGCTATCGAAGAGGGTCTCCGCTTCGCTATCCGTGAAGGCGGCAGAACTGTCGGTTCAGGCGTTGTTATCGGTATCAATGCATAATTAAAGCTTCCATAAATAAGCTTCTAACGGGTATCGGTTTTCCGATACCCGTTTTGTCGTTCTCCGGCGCAATAAAGTCTTTATTTTTCCTTGCGGTTGTGGTACAATATATATAAATGCAAAATTCGGAGGTATAAATATGTCTGTTGTAACAATAAAAAGCAGTGAGCTTACCGTAAAGATAAAAACGCGCGGAGCAGAGCTTACATCCGTAACGGATAATTCCGGAAAGGAATACATATGGTGCGGAAATCCCGAGGTATGGGAAGGTCAGTGCCCGAACCTGTTCCCGATAGTGAGCCGTCTTCGCAACCACGGCGACTGTAAATATCCGCTTAACGGAAAAATGTATGAGATGGGTATGCACGGCTTTGCAAAAAACTCGGAGTTTGAAGTGGAGAGCGCAAGTGAGAGCGGCGCAACCTTCTTGCTTCGCTCAAGTGAGGTAACACGGGCACAGTACCCGTTTGATTTTGAGTTCCGGATTGTCTACACTCTTGACGGACGTAAGCTAAAGGTTGACTTTATTACGGATAACAAGACAAAGGGAAATATGTACTATTCCGCAGGATCGCACGAGGGTTATGCGATAAACGGCGGAATTGAAAACTACAGCCTCGTGCTTGATGAAGCGGAAACGCTCGGGAAATATGAAGTTCTTCCCATCGGCGGTATCGGCGAAGATTCAACGCTTGTATTTGATAATTCACGCGAGCTTAAGCTTAATGACGATTTCTTTGCTGTCGATGCGCTTATCTTCTTTGATATGAAGTCACGCGGACTTGCCGTGCGTGATGACCGCACGGGCGAGAGCATTCATGTTGCATTCCCTGGTTTTGATACGCTTCTTGTCTGGAAAAGACAGGGCGGGGAGTTCGTCTGCATCGAGCCGTGGGCAGGTGCACCGGACCTTTCGTGGAAGCCGTATGATGATTTCACAAATAAGTGGCGCATACGCACTCTTGCGGAAGGCGAGCGCGAAACACTTACCCACACAATAACTTTTGGCTCTATAATAAAAGTTGGGGTAACCAAGTAGAGCCTACGAAAAAAATTAAAAAAAGTAGAGCATATTTGGAAGAAATCCGTTAAAATGGAATTGTCCAGAAACCATGAACGGAGGATCCAATATGCTCTACAAATATT
>JAZQFJ010000039.1:0-6642 GCA_045539475.1 Eubacteriales bacterium
GGGTATTGCTCTGCTGAGGCTCCCTCCGGGAGGGAGCTGTCGAGCGTAGCGAGACTGAGGGAGCCCGACGCAACGTTGCTGCTTTCCGTTGTGTCCGTCATTCTCCTTCCGTCACGGACTTCGTCCGCGCCACCTTCCTCCCGGAGGAAGGCTTGTAGTGCGCGGTAGACAATCACCATCATATCCTGACGGGTAATGGTGCTTTGCGGAGCAAACTTATTATCACCGATGCCGTTTACAATTCCGGTGTTTCGCGCAATTGCAAGCTCGGATGCATAATAATCATTCACCATAACATCCGCAAAGTTTTCCGTATTATCCGAGCTTAACTTAAACGCACGAACGAGCAGCAGTGCAAAGTCTGCGCGGGTGATGTTGCTTGCCGGAGAGAACGTACTTGCAGTTGTGCCCTTTATTATTCCATCTGCTGCAAGTACATTTATCGCAGCTTCTGCCCAAGCGTGATTGGTTAAATCCGTGAAGCTCGGTTCGTCGTGAACGCCGAACCCTACATCGTTGTTGTCGGTGCCGGCAACGTTGTCCGTTTCATCGGATGTGTCGGTTTCGCCGTTGTTCGGCGTATCGGTCGGTGCGGCACCGCTGCCACCGCTGCCACCGCCGCCGGTGGATGTATCGCCGGTTCCGGTGCTTCCGGAATCATCGTTTTCTTCCGTTTTATCCGAGGATGAACCGCCTGTTGTTGAGCCATATACCGTGACGGTAAAATAAAGCGTTGATGTTCTGCCCAAGGAATCAGACGCGTCTATTGCAACAAGGCTCTCACCCACCTGACTGCCGTCCGGCTTCCATGTGAAGGTTGCCGTTTCTGCATTAAAGCTTGCTCCGCGCGGCAGGGTTCTTGCTGAATATGTGATTTTGCCGTCATCAAGCATACTTTCCGCTCTTACTGCAAGCTTTAACGAGCTTTTGGCAGATGTTGTTACATTCGTTACCTCGTCAAACTCCGGTACGTTGTTTTCCTCATACGACATCGGGATTGCAAAGTGCATTCCTTCGTTGATAATATAGTTATATGTGTCATTCTCATAGCTGTCATATGAATCGACGAGACTTACCTCTCCGAAATTCAGCATTGCTGTTTTTCCGTCCCCGGAGATTTCGGCAGCTTCTATTATGAATGCCGCATTTCCGGGTGCCGTGCTCTCTCCCACGAAGATGCGTCCCGAAAGGCTTGTGCCTTCCTTACCTAAATTCTCAAGAAGCTCTGCAGCAATCGGCTCGTCAAACTCAACCTGAGCTTTATTTACAATAGAGAGCCCCTTTGTATGCCACGTCACCTTACCGGTAAGAACATCGGTCTTCTCATTTTCTTCGTTTCCGATAACCGTTCCATCGTGGAGGTAGCTGTAAATGTTTTCAAGCTTACCGTCGACAGCCTTAACTGTCCACACTCCGGCAAAGCCCGAGAACGGGAAGCTGTAGCCTTCAGTAGCGGTTCCGACAGTTGTATCGGTTACTGTGTATGTAATATCCTTTCTCGTTGCGTACATTACATAATCTACTCTGCCGTCCGCAAGCTCAACTCTGACTGCCGCCGCCTTATCTGTACCGAGGCTTTCGCCGTTTGCCGGCACCATCGCAATGCGGTCGATGCTCTTTATATACGGGGTTTTGTTATACGGCTGGAAAACAGTTGTATAAAGCGTATCAAGCTTTTCGTCTGCCTCTGCCTTACGGCGGATGAGCAGATATTCAATTCTGTTTATAACCTTATCCCAATCTTCCTTACGCGGAGGAACACTCTGTGCAAGCGTCACTTCATCCGCGGTCCAGTCGTTTGCCGTTGTTACCTTGAGATAGATATCCATCAGATTGCTGTTGTTGCGTGAGAGTTTCATCATATCCGCAATCTTGTAATCCACGGAGAAATTGCCTTCAAGAGACGTATCCTTGCGGATTTTCTCAAGCCATGTATATCCGGAGGGATATTTAAGCGGAACATACTGACTTGTCGAATTGGTCCACGGGTCGTTTCCGAACTGAGCATCTACTCCGGCGTATGTACCGACATAGTTTCCGTCGGCTTTTCCGTTATCGGTCTGATGTTCAATGCTATCAAGTCCTGTTGTCTCCGTTACCGTGTTGCTTGATGCGTGGAAGGACCAGATATGGTCTTCTCCGCCGAGAACCTTAAAGAAGTCTACGCCGTAGGAGATTTCATCGTCATAGTCTATCATCATTACGGTTCTGCGGTATTCATCCGCTATCTGATATGTCGCGCTTCCGTCAACGTCCATAAGCCGCACGCGCGTATCCTTATTGTCAAAATGAAGCGGCTTTGCCGGATTCTCGGGCTTAACGGAGCTTGTTTCGTCTATGACAACAGTGTTATGCGAAAGCGTAACATTTGTCCACTGATGACGACTCGGATATGCACCTGTTCTCTCGGGGTATCCGTTATCTGACGAAATCGAAATTCCGTATGCATCAATACCGAGATTCAAAAAATCACGGTGCATATGTGATGTAGCTCCCCCGAAATACATCCAGAAATCGCGCGTGGTGTCTTTTATCGCATTTATTCCAAGCGCATTGTTGTACAACGCACCGCCGCGAAGGGATGCAAAGCCATATCCCGTCATCATTGAGCTTCTGTCAAAGTCATACTCACCGTAGGTTTCTATTTCTTCCTCAATGTCGTCATAGAGGCTTTCGGGATTTTTTGTGAAAATATCGTAATGTAAATCCTCAAGTGCAAAGTTCTTTCCTTTAAAGACATTTTCATACATAATCTGCGCAAGCTGTGTTTTTACCTTACGATAGCCGCCTATTTTTTCCTGAAGCTCTGTTTTATCCTCAGCTTGTGCAATTTTGAGATTTTCTTCAAGCTCCTGCAGATATACTGTCAGCTGCTTATATGCCTCAGCAATAACGTATACATCCGACGGCATAACGCGATATAAACCCATCATTCCCTGGTCACCTATTGACTGCGTTCCGCGGTGCAGATCAATCATATCCTTATAGCAGGTAAGCATTCTGATATACTTTGGATTTCTCCAGAGGTTTTCTTTTTCGGTAAGCTCTCCCTTATATAGACCAAGGGCAGTTACCGCTCCAACGGTATTTTCAACCCAGCCGTAATTGTAGGATGATGAGGATTCCGTACCCTGGCCATCGCGCGAAACATCGTTTACAATCTTATAAAGAAGCTCGCCGCCGGTGTTGAAGGTCTTGCCAGCAGTTGATTCATTGCTCTTACTCTCTGCAAACAGCCAGTCAATCATCTCGCGCGAATACGGTTCGCGATCATATACGATTGCTGCAACTGCCACAGCGAACTGATGCATACCGAAGTTTCCGTGGATATCGTGTGCCATTGCCGCATTATATATTTCATAGATAAGGTCGCGCTCAATGTTATCGCGGATGTTTTTGTTTGAATTTTTCGGCAGCCTTGTCTCACCTGTTACGGGATGAACCTTTATTCCCGGATACTGTGCTTCCTTTTCCGCAATAAAACTCTGTACCTGTGAGTCATCATACATCGGCCAGAAAGCATCATAGCAAAGCGCAAACTCTACCGCAAACATTCTATCCCAGATATCGTTTGAAATTTTACCCGTTTTAAATGAACTCGAAGAGAAAGCGTATCGGTATTCATTCCAGTTATACTTCTTACCATTGCTATGAACCCAATCCGTTGAGCTGTACTCGGGATACAGATCTGCCATACGGTCAATCATAACTGCACCGAGACGTCCATATTCTTCATTCCCGGTATACAAATATGCGAGTCGAAGTGACTCAAGTATTTTCATCGCCGTATTGGAACCACAAAACCAAAAGCCACAGTGATTATAATATGCAATAAAGTTCCACACATCGGAAACGGTATCATTGGCTGCCCACGCATTACCCGGAGCATACCCCCAGCCATCATCAACACACCAGAGCATTCCGCTCTTGACATTATCATATCCTCCGACGAGGGTGTATACCTCGCAGTCGGGTTCTCCGTTTTCGTCAAGGTCTGCATTATAACGGAACGGGTCTATTCCATTAAGCTCTTTGCCCTCGGTATAGAGGTCAGCGTACATATCATTTTTAAGGTATCCCTGACCGTAGCCATAGTATTTATACCAGTTGGTAAGCTGTGTGCCATATTCAGAGAAAAACGCCGTTGTTCCGGTTGGATCCATCATCTCGGGCTTTTCACATTCACATACGAAGTCGTGATTTTCCGCAAATTCAGCCTTATGATAAATCATATTGTGGTGGCGGGAAAGCGCGAGGAAGCGGTCAAAAACGCCGTCATTGCCGATACCGAGTTCATAGAACGAACCAAAATCATTCGACGGAAAAACTCGTTTACATTCCGTACACTGGATTTTCCACGGACGTGTCAGCGGAGATATAGCCCACGGATATCCGGACTCAGCAATCTTTTTTCCGCAATAACGGCAGACAAAGGTCGATATTTCATCGCCGCGTCGGCTAAGCTGGATAGAGCGTGGAACACCCTCTCCGACAAGCAGCTTCCATATTCCCTCCATACCGAGAGCAACGTATTTATCCGCCGCCTCAACTGCGGCATCCTTTTCTTTCTTCGCCCAATCGTATTTTTTTATGTTCTCCTGCGCAATTGCAATGCGTTCATCGGTATAATACGTGCGTCCTGCCTTGCCGTGCGTTACGGTAATATCCGCCGTCGCTTCATAGAAAACGCCGTCAAGAGTTGCAACAACCGAAACAGGATATGCGCCCTCTTCGGCATTTTCCCCGATTGAAGCCGACAGCATTCCGCCATTTTCGGAAAAGCTTACATTTTCTTCGTTTTCATCGTATGTCCACGTAATTTCATCCCATACAACATCGCCGAAGCCTTCACCGCCGAGGGTTATTGCTTTTACGCCAAGCTCGATGCTCTCCCGCTCGCCCTGGCGCATAACGAAGCTGTCTCCGGTTATTTCAATTCCTGCAAGCTCGGAATAATCGCGCACATTAACCGCTACGGTTTCTGTCCACGTTTTACCAAAGCTCTCGCCTGTGTTATCCGTAAGCGTCATTTTAACGTGTGCCGTGCCGACGGCTTTGCCGGTTACCGTGCCGTCAGAGGCAAGGTCGATATATTCACCGCCGTCTGTAAGCTCATATGTGAGCGAATAGTCCGAAGCAGCTCCGTCAAGTGACGACATGATTTCATGCAGCACTCCGTTTTCAAAAAGCACGCTGCCTGACAATGCTACACTTTCGCTCTTGTTTATCTCATAACACGCCTCAGATGGCACAAGCCCTTTAATAGCAGATATATTCTCCTGCGCAAAAAAAACAATTGAATAATAGGACTGTCCGTAATAAGTATTATTTACATACTCCATCTCTCCCGTTACAGGATTGAAAACCTGCAAGACACGCGGTTGGCAGTCGAATGTCAGAGTGTGCGTTCCCGCATCAAGATAGAAGGTACGGAAGGTCTCCGGCAGAATGTTGTTCGATGTTCCGTCTTTGTAAAATGTATAGTCACCTGCGTATACTCCATCAAGATATACATCTACATCCTCTGCAGTTCTCTGTCCGTTTGCTCTGCCCGCAAGCGAAACAGAATAATAGCCCGAACGCGGAATATTGACCTCTATAACGCCTTTTCCGATTTTTCGAGGAGTAACAGACAAGCCATTGAGATTAAGGGTGATTGTCCCCTTGCTTGATATATCCCACGAAGCAACTTTCCAACCATGCTCTTGGAGCGTTGCCTCGTACGCATCCGTTATCGGCTGATTCCTGAAATCTATGATAACGTGCTTGTCATTATCAGTGTTTATTATTTCAATATCGGTGCTTCCTGTTTTTGTTTTACCGTCATATGTTACCTCGGCATAAAGCTTCATCGGCTCAGATGACGCAGGTGCGGTAATATACCATTCTTCGCCATCCGGTATTCCCTCATACCGCGTACCGTCTATTTCATACCATACGCTTACGGTGGGGATTTCTGTAAGCCCTGTGAACTCTACACCGTTTTTGTCTTTGAGGACAATTTTTACGCGGCGTGTTGCATATGCAGGGATTGCATTACTGCCGTCAATCGAAACCTCAACTATCGCCAATGCTCCGTCTGTAACAGTAATTTCTATAGTCCCTGTTAATTCATCACCATCAACGGTTGCCGTTGCCGTAATTTCCGCAGTACCTTCTACAAGTCCCGTTACAGCATTGCCATTGATTGCAACTATATTTGTATCATCGGTTGTGTACGAAACCGTGACATCATCAAGGACCGCTCCGTTTTTGTCTCTTACAACGCTCGAAAGCGTTGCCGTCTCAGATAGCTTTATCTGCGTCTTATCAGCTGAAACCGCCATCCGCCGGATAAGTGTAAGTGAGGTCGGGCACATAAGGCCTGCGGCTGTAGCCTTGTACAGAACTATATTCTCACCTGCGGAAAGCGTCATATCCGCTCCGTCAAATATAGCCAGGTCACTAGTGCCACTTCCGCTCCTGCTGAAGGTTACTTCTCCTACCTTAGCAGTTTCGGGAATATTTAAACTTTCAAAGCTTCCTGCCTCTGTTCGGGCTTTGTCAGCAACTTTCCCGTAGGTCGCTTCATTGCCTTCGGTCAACTTTTCTTCAAGCTCGTCTGTCAAAGGAGCGATGTATAAATCTGCACTTGCTAAATAA
>JAZQFJ010000040.1:0-31155 GCA_045539475.1 Eubacteriales bacterium
GGACTGTAAGCGCCTTTTCCCGAGTAACGACTTTGCAAAGCTTTATGAGCTTGGCAAAAACGAACACGGCGAATATGACGTCAATCTTGCACACGAGAGAAACGAAAAGCTACGCATAGAGACAAACGGAGAGGTTGACTATCTCAAAAACACGCTTTATCCGGAGTTTTACAATCCCTCAAGCGAGCTTTATAACAAGGACCCGCTGACAGGAGATACGATTGACGGAACAAAATGGGGCGTTGATGACGGCTTTGGTTATGACACCGGAAGAGAATATCCGAACGGACTTCCCGAGATTCACACCTATGTTGCCGTTGCAAACCACCTCTCGGTCTGGCTGCATCCGTCGTCACCGAAGCTCGGAACAGATGTTATTATGGACGCAATCAAAAGCCTGCGTGATGCGTATGTATACACGGGCGATGCAAAATACGGAAGAGCGGGCGCGGTTTTGCTTGACAGAATTGCAGATTTCTTCCCGGACTACAGCATTGATGCATTTGTTGATCCGAACTTCCCGTTTGACCGATATCATAACTCCGGCGGAAATACCGGAAAAATCCTCGGTGCGATATGGGATTCCAGCAGAATAGCAGGGAATTTTGCAACGGCGTATGATGCGTTCTTCCCGATGTACGATGATCCGAGTGTTTTGAGCTTTCTCACCGAAAAGGCAGAAAAATACAGCTATGATGAAAAGCTTGTTGAGGGTGAAAACGGAGAGAAGAGCGTAACGAGCGAAACTCTTCGCCGGAATATCGAAAAGAATCTTCTTGAAGGGATGTATTCGGCGGTTAAGACCGCGCAAATTGACGGAAACTTTGGTATGAAGCAAAATGCGCTTACGAAGATAGCCGTGGTTTATGATACAGAGCCGCTCACAAGCGAGATGATACGGTTTACAATGCAGACCGGCGGAGTTAAAAACGGCGTTTGCAGCGGCGGAGATGTTTTTGCCGAGCTTATGAACACGGTTGACCGCGACGGCTACGGAGACGAATCCTCCTTCGGCTACAACGACGGCTGGCCGAAAGATATTCTCGCGACAGTAAAAAACCTTGCGCTTTATGATAATGTTCCCGAGGAATATAACCTTGCCACGCATCCTAAGTTTATTAAGATGCTTCCGATGGAAACGGGAGGTATCGTTGCCGGAATACGCCGGATAAACCTTGCTGATAACGGAAGTCCGGGAGGCATAGGCATAAGCTTCAATTCAGATCTCTTCCTTGCAGCGCTTGAGACGGTTGATAAGTGGGATGCATCGGAGGAATTTAAAGAGCAGCAGCGCATTTTATATTCGCAGATTCTTTATCTCAACAATGGCAACAGCACAGACGGCCTGCACTTTGACATATTCACCAAAAACCCGGAATATATGCAGAAGCAGATAGAGGATATTATCCGTGAGCATGGAGAATACGAGCTTGTAAAGAGCGATATCCGCACGGGCTTCGGGCTTGCAACGCTTCAAGACGGTGTGGACTTCAGAGGGAAAACAGCATCATCAAACCTTGATATCACCACCCGCGCGCTCTGGCTGTATTTCGGGCACGGAGCAACCTCACACAGACACTATGATACCCTGCAGCTTGGTATTGATGCGTTCGGAATGAACCTTTCTCCGGATCTGGGTTACCCATCAGACACCGGTGCCCAGGGCGGAAAAATCCGTGACCATTGGGTATCGGGAACCGTTTCTCACAACACCGTTGTCGTAAATGACAAACGGCAGAGAAGAACAGTCGAATCCGGCAACGTAATGCACTTTGACGACTCCGGCGAGGTTAAGGTCGTAGATGTGGATGCACCTGAAGCGTATAATACGGATGTTGATACCTACAGAAGAACGGTAGTCTCCGTCGACGTGGATGACACCGTTTCCTACGCGCTCGACTTCTTCCGCATTATCGGCGGCGATGAGCATGTGTACAGCTTCCACGCACAGAGCAGAGAAGCGGAGTCGAGCCTTGATATGCAGGTGCAGAGCACAGGAACATATGCAGGAATGAACGTACCTTACGGTGATGATACATATTCCGCATCCCACGATTCGGGATATAACTACCTTAAAAATGTGGAACGTGCGCAGAACCCCGGAACGGGAAGCTTTACCGTTGATTTCGATATTGAAAAGATGCGTCCTTATAAATTCACGGAACGCGACTGGCATCTGCGCGTAACTCAGCTTAACGATTTCGAGCTTTCAGAGGTTGCGCTTGCAGACGGCGAGGCACCTGAAAGAGGCGGAAACCCGCCGACGTACCGATACCTGCTTGCACGCCGAAGCGGAAAGAATATGGATACGCTCTTTACCACCGTTCTTGAACCGTATATCGGGCAGAGCAACATAAAGTCTCTCGAGCGTGCGAAGGTCACAAAGGCGGACGGAAGTCCTATCCGAAGCGCCGATACCGTTGCGGCGGTTAAGGTAACCTTGAAAAACGGCAGGGTTGATTATGTTGTATACTCTGCAGACAATAAAGCAACCTACCGCGTTGATGATTTGTTTGACTTCTGCGGATTTGTGGGGGTTTACACCGTTTCGGATGACGAGCACAAAACGTATCTTCGAAGCTATCTCCTTGACGGAACAAAGATAGGCGAAACGGCAATGGAAAACGCGGCAATCGAAGGAAAAGTAAAAGACTTCACGCGTGAGCCTGAGTTTGAAAACTTTATCGAAATCGAGCTTTCGGACAGCATTGATGCATCAAAGCTTGATACCTCCGCACTTTCCGGAAAGCTTCTTGATATAGCAAACGACGGTGTTCAGAACGGCGACTATTGGATAAAGAGTGCTGAGCTTTCCGGCAACACCTTGCGCCTTGATATAGGTGATGTTACCACCGTGCGCGGATATGCAGATGCCTTCGATTTCTCAAAGGGATATAAATGCAACATCGAAGAGCATCAGAAAGCGCGTATCGCGCTTACCGCATACGAAACCTCGGCACCCGTGATAGAGCCGGTAGTAAATGCAACGGTCTCTGCGGGAAGCTCAATAACAATTCCGATTAGTGTTCTGTGTGCCGACGGGCGCGAGGTACAGGAGCTTCGGGGAACAACGCTTCCGCGCGGAATGAGCGTAAATCAGGATAAAATGTCTGTTACGTGGAAGCCGGATGCATCTCAGGTCGGTGAAAACCACGTTGCAATAACTGTTTCAGACGGACTTCTTGAGAGCACAGTCCGCTTTACCGTAACCGTTTACGGCTCAACAACAGGCAGCTCTTCAAACAAGAAGGAAGAAAGCACCGGAAATGAAGGAACCGCCGGCGGTGGCGGTGGAGGCGGCGGTGCCGCACCGGATAACGGTGGTTCTTCTGACCAAACCGATGTAGGGGACGGCGGTTCCGACGTCCCGCAGGATGAGGATTCCACACAATCCGATAATACCGAAAAATCACCGGAGGCCTCCGGTGAAACGGATAACATCCGTTTCAAAGACCTTGGTAGCCACGCATGGGCAGCGGACGCGATAAACACACTCGCGGACGATGGAATAATAAGAGGAACAACATCTGACACGTATTCACCGGCAAAAAATATAACCCGTGCAGACTTCGCGTCCCTGCTCGTCCGTGCATTCAAGCTTGAAAGCTCGAGCGCTGAAAACTTTGCTGACGTATCGATAAACGATTACTTCGCAGCAGAGCTTGCAGTAGCACGTAACACAGGAATAGTCAATGGTATCGGTGATAATAAATTCGCTCCGCGAAACACCATCACCCGTCAGGATATGATGGTAATAGTCTACCGGGCACTTGAAGCCTTCCTCCGGGAGGAAGGTGGCGCGGACGAAGTCCGTGACGGAAGGAGAATGACGGACACAACGGAAAGTAGCAACGTTGCGTCGGGCTCCCTCAGTCTCGCTACGCTCGACAGCTCCCTCCCGGAGGGAGCCTCAGCAGAGCAATACCCCGACTACTCCACCGTCGCGGACTACGCACGCGACGCTGTCTCCGCGCTCATCGGCGCAGGGCTTGTGAACGGTAAGAACGGACGCATCGCACCGACGGACTACACCACACGCGCTGAAGTTGCAGTTCTTCTCAAACGGATATTGGATTATACGAAAAAGTAAAAACTTATTTTTCGCCTGCGGGCGAAGGGATACCTTCTTTGGTTTTCGGCAAATTCCCGAAGTGGTTCTTACTTTCTTGTTTCGCCAAGAAAGTAAGCAAAGAACGCGAAAAAGGGGAGAACTCGTGCGCCCACTCCCGTGGCGCAAGGAAACCTCCCCTTTTAACCCCTCCGCACGCAACGACGGAAAGCAGTACGTGGAATAGGGCGTGTGGGGGCTGCATACCCCACGGAAACCTAAAACGTTCTTGTTTAGTAATGCCGCCTATAAGCACAAGCGTGGAGGGTTTTAAAGGGAACTGAGCAAAGTTCCCTTTGAGGAATCCCCCTGGGGCAGGTTAATAACCGTATCAACACATTTGTGTTAACATAGAAAAAAGAAATATTTGGAGGTAAAAGACAATGAAAAAATTATTATCAATTATCCTCGCAACAGCAATGCTTATTTCTCTCATCCCCGCCGTATTCGCAGCAGATACGGGAGCAGAAGCCGGAATCAAGGTTGTGTATGATTTTAAAAGTGATAAGTTTGCGGATTTGGTTAATGATACAGACACCGCTGCTACTTTAGATCTTAATGAACTGACATACGCAGAATCAAAAGGATTTTGGAAATATGCGGCAAGTTCAATGGAACCTAAGGATACATTAGGTAAAAAAACAACGGGCTTCAGAGCTGATTCATCAGGGTATATTTATGTGATGGCGTCTCCGACTACACCTCAATATTGGATTGCTGTTAAAATAGATGTTCCGAAGCAAGGAAATTATGATATTAGTCTTACCACCTATACCACATCTACCAACTCGGGAATTCGGAGTAATACGCATATAAATGCATTCATATTTAAGGCAGAAGAAACAGCAAATATAAAAGATTTATTGGTAATCGGTAATGACTATAATCTTGATTATACAAATCCGGCTACAAGCTCGAAAAAACATAAAATAGGAACGAACGAACCACTTGATGCAGGTGAGTATTATTTTGTAGTAAATCCATATCAGAATAAAAATACAACAACTAACGTTATTCTGTATTTGCAAGCTCTCACCCTCACCGAAAACGGAACGGGAACCGGCAACGCAATCATGGGTGGAAAGATCAGCGGTGTTTCCGATACGCTTGAAATCGACGATACTGCAACGGTTTCTGCAACAGGTTACCTCTCATCTACGGGTGCTGAAATTTCTGATTTCACCTATTCCGTCGAAGGCGACGCTGTTGAAATTGTTGGAAATACTTTAACCGCAAATGCGGCAGGAACTGCGACAATTACAGCAACAAGTGCTGATGCAGTTGAGGGATGCAATACAATAACAAAGACAGTAACCGTAACCGCTCCCGCAGAACCGGAGGAGGATGCAGAGCTTACCGAAGCATTCACTCCGGATGATACAAACACACTTGAAGCGGCTGTATACACAGACAAAGTAGAGGCTCTTCCGTATGTTGACGGCGCAGAGGTTACAGAAGGCGTAACCGCAACTGCAAAACAGCTTGATGACGGCACATATCAGATGAGCACGTCAACAACGGATAAAGAGAACACATTCCTTTACTGGGTAAAAGGACTTGACGGCGGAGCAAAAAGAGTTGTTTCCCGTGCGGAAAGCTTTGTCTATGCACCGACCGGTGGTGTTGTAAATTACCTTATCGCAGTGTATGAAAAGAACGGTGCGACAACTCCTAAGGCAGAGTTCTATAACGCAAACGGCTTGCTTTATAAAACGGTAGAGGGTGCAAGCGGAAGCACTCCTGAGCTTCCGACAATGGCAGGTTACGGTACAGCGAAACGTTGGGTAGCGGAAGACGGAACAACATACGCAGGCAACGTGTCAATAACGGTTACCGATACAATGATGCTTATTGCAGAGTATGACGACCCGACAGCGGACATTACAGTTACAACGAATGAAACCTGCAAAACCGATAAAGAAGAATACGCTTACGGCGAAAAGGTAACCTGCACACTGACCGGAAACGGAACATTCTACGCATGGACAAAGGACGGAGAGATTGTAAGCACAGATCCTGATAAATATGAGTTTTCTGCATGGGAAGATTGCACCGTAAACGCAGTGTATAAAGAAGATTATGTCCCACTTACATCGGTTGCACGCAAAATCATAATTGATGTTTTTGGAAACAACAATGTAATGGCAGAGTTCATCGGATTTGATAACGCAGTAGAAAAGGGAATAATTCTCGATGATACTACCAAAATTACAATGACGAGCAAGAAATCACAATTCACAGTTGAGCTTGGAGAAGCAACAAGCGCAAAGGGATATGCCGTTGTAAAAAATACAGACGGAACATATACAGAGTATATTGACGGCTCTTACTCAAAAACAGAGGAATAATTTATCTATAGCGGAGAGGCCTCCCTCTCCGCTATAATAAAAAGAGGGAAACATTCCGGCACAGTAATGCCGCCTTTCGCGCCAAGCGGTAATAAATCACAGCGAAATTATGCATACGGGGATGCGCGGAAAACGCAGTTTTCCATTTAGCATCGACGGCATAATGAGCGCGATGATTTATCCGGTGCGCGGGCAGCGGCAAAAGCGTGGAGGGTTTCAAAGGGAACTGAGCAAAGTTCCCTTTGTGAGATGTCCCTTGCGGGTTTCCGCAAACGGAAAAACAAAAGGAGTAACCTATGAAAAAGTTTGTATCAATTCTTTTATTAGTAGCAATAACAATGTCGATTCTGCCGACGGTTCTTCCTGTCGGCGCGGAGGAAAATATGATGTATTCTGATGTTGCCGAAAAGCATTGGGCATATGGGTACATACAAGAATGCACAGTAGAAGGCTGGCTTGAAGGATATCCTGACGGAAGCTTTGCGCCGGAGCGCGGAATGACACGCGCGGAAGCGGTAAAAACCGTTGTTTTATTCTCAGAGCGCAAACCGGCGAAAATCGGAAACACATACAAGGATGTAGAAGCTGATGCATGGTATGCGCCATACGTATACGCGGCAGAAGATTTTCTTCCGGTTGCGTGGAAAGTAAGCAACCGTATTGAGCCGGAAAAAGAGGTAACCCGCGAAGAGCTGGTGTATATGATAGTATATGCTATGGGATATGACAGTGAGCTTGGGTTTGCAAACAGGTTTCTTGTTGACAATGCGTTTTCGGATAATGCCTCTGTTTCGGAGACGTTAAAGCCTCTGTTTTCGCTTGCAGTTTCAAAAGGAATCATTTCCGGATACAGTGACGGAACTCTGAAACCGCAAGGAATGGTTACCCGTGCGCAGATGGCGGCAATGCTCTGCAGAACTGCCGATGTTCCGGAGAAGCACGCATTGCGCGATGCTTTCTGTGAAAAATTCAATGTTGTGGAAACGAACGTAATGGGTACCGAAAGCGGACTTTTGCTGCAAACAAACGACGACTATTTCGATTTTGAAACAACTGTTCCGACCGACGGATATTATGATATAGCAATGGGGTATGCGCATGACAGCTGGGAACTGTATTTCAAAATTACGGTAACGTATCCGGACGGCAGAGCCAATATAGATGACTACAGTGCAGTGGCCGGAGAAAGCGAGTTTCAAGCTCCGATATGGCTTGAAAAGGGAAAGAACTTAGTTCGCATACGTCATGCGCAGACAAAGAAGCCTGTGTGGAGCCTGCCGTTTGAAATTTTATATATTGAAAACCGCGGAAAGACCGAGATGTTACCGTATCGAATTTCACCAACGAAGGTGACGTTTTTCCTTGATGCCCCCAAAACTCCGCAGAGTCTTATCACAAACTATAAGGATAAGCTTGTAAAGATAGAAACAACGGATGGCGTTGAACTCCCGTTCACAACCGAGCTTATGGGAGACCGGCTCGTTACGGAGAGCATGATAAGGGTGTATCCTGATAAAGAAATAGTCTCAAAGCTTCCGGAAGGAACACATACGCTGAAGTATACCCTTGAAAGCGGCAAGGTGCTTACTCAGGAAATAAATGTGCTTGAAACCGCACCGGAAACCGGGCTTGAATACATAAATTTCAATGTGGGTAAGGCGAACTCTACGCTCATAAAGCTTCCTAACGGAAAAAATATGCTTATTGATTCGGGATATGATGCAAACGCAAAGGACGAGATTATTCCGTATCTTGAGAAGCACAATATAAAGCTTGACTATTATCTGCTAACTCATTTCCATACAGACCATTGGGGTATGAAGGATGAAATCCTTGAAATGAACGGAATAAAAAAGCCTGATCAGGACAAGGCAGATGCGCTTGTTAAAGCTGATAAGCAGGAAAGATATGATTACCTGAAGAATTTCGGCTATCTCGATTCCACAATGCTTTGCTATTATGACGAGCTTCATGAAATCTGGGATCTCGGCGGTGTGACGATGGATGTTCTCAACAGCCGTTTTGATGAAAACGGCGAGAAAATGGAGGTTTATAACTATTCGTTCTATCGTATAAATGAGCATAATTATGAAAACTCAACATCTGTTTCGTTTATGCTTGATTACAACGGCTTCCGCTATTACCACGGCGCGGATAACTATGCTTTCTGCCAGGAAAGATATATGTATGATATGATAAAGCAAAAGCGCACCGATGAGCTTTCGTGCGATTGGTTCTTCGGAAATCATCATTTTATTTGCGATGTAAGCCCGCAGTTTATTCGCACGTTAAACCCTAAGGTTGTTTTCATTCCGAATGATAAGGTATATAATCGTTCTCAGTATACAAAACAATACAAAAAGTATGTTCAGGACTATGATTTTTATAATAAGAGACTTGAGGAAACTATCGTTTCCGATGAAATCGGCAGTGCAAGGGTTTGCGTAAATAATAAAGATGATTGGTATTACGAAATAATATCGGACGGGGATATGTATAACTGATAACCTCGAATGGAAAGCGGCAGATATCCTGCATACTTACCTGATGTGGCAAAGCTTGCCGGAAGGTATGATAAGGTATATCCCCGGCTCACGCTTTTTGCAGATTTGCCCGAATATACAAGTTTGCACCTTGTGAGTTGTTTTCGAAAATGCTACAATAAACAGGGCGGGTTATCCTCGCTCTGTTTATTGCTGAAAGTGAGGGAATATTTATGAATAAAGACATTGTTTTAAACGGTGTTCATATAGGGGAGCACGGTTTTGATCCGGAAAAGGTTATTGATGAGATTTACGAGCGTTGCGTAAAGCCGGGGCTTAATTTCGTAACGATCCGCCCGGGGTATATGGGGCGCCGCATACCTATTCCGCAGCATTATTTTGTTGAGTGGGCAAGGTATATGGCAGAGAACAAGATATATTTCATTTTCCTGTATACCATCCAGCACGCGCCGGACGGCAGGGAAAGCCATTTTGATAAGGAAACCGTGGATGAGATGAAGAAAGTCGCCGGCGAGTATTACATCGGCGATATGATAGGCGAGACGGGAAGCTCCTTTGCGTGCAAGTTCGCCGGATATTTCAACCGCGGCGAGGGTGCCGGAAAGGATACCACCGAGGTAAAAACAGATTATCCCGATATGAAGGCAGCTCATGAAGGTTATGTTGCGGATGTCTCGAAATACATAGAGATAGACAAAAAGCTCGGTGTTCCCGCAATAGTTTCCGTAGAGGCCACGGGGCTTAATAAATACAACGCCGAAGCGGGCGTTACGATTCCGATGCTCGAGCTTATGTGCGGAAGCCCGGATGTTCTTGTGTCATCGCTTCGAGGCGTTGCGCGCGCTTACGATTCCAAAATGTGGGGAACATACGTTGCTCACGAATGGTACGGCGGTATGCGCCACGATGATGTTTTAAAAAGAAAAAGGCTTGAGCTTGCATATAAATATGCGTACCTTGCAGGAACAAACGCACTTTGCCTTGAAAGCGGAGATGAGCTTATTTCAGCTTATGGGTATAACTGTGCCGCAGGCTCGGTTCTCTGTGCCGAATACCGAAAAGTCCTTAAAGATATGATGGATTATATTAAGCGGGATGCGCGCCCGTCAGGTGGCCCTAAGGTTAAGCTTGCGTTCGTATCCGGACGTCACGATGCTTACGGCGGCTGGGGCGGAAGCTCCGTGTGGAACCAGTTTAACCGTAAAGAATGGGGACACGGCGATGCGGAACACTCGTGGCGCCTGCTTGACGAAATCGGCACAAGGCGGACGTGGAATGATATAGCAAACTTCGGAGAGCGGGACTTTTCCGCTGCTCCTGCATATGGGATGTATGACATCGTCCCGATAGAAGCCGATGCAGAGCACCTTTCGCGTTATGATTATCTTATCTTCCTCGGCTGGAACAGCATGACGGAAGAGGATATGGCGAAGCTTTATGAGTATGTAAACCGCGGCGGGCATCTTCTTATGAGCGCGGCGCATCTTAATGCATCCGTTGTTCGCGGCGGGGAATTTACACCCGTTTCGGAAGAAAAAATCAAAAAGCTTTTCGGCTGCAGCTTCACGGGGAAGATTATATCCTCGAACGCCGGTATCAAATTCCGCTACAGCTCGCTTGATGAAAATGCAGTATACCCCGGAAGCCGCGATTTGTTCTGCGATCCGATATATTCTGCCGGTTATGCAGACTGGGCAGAGTTTGAGCTTTGCGGTGGAGTTGAAACAGCTTTGCTTACCGATGCATTTATGGCGGACCCGTCCATCCTCCCCGCTGTGATTGAGAATAAAATCGGAAAAGGCGTTGCAACGCTTGTGACGGCTGTTGATTATCCGGGACAGCCTGCGGTGTCACCGCTTTACCGTACGCTCGTGCGTGAGATGATAACGGCAAGCGCGCGAAAAGCTGACATACAGGTTCTCGGCAGCGACAGACTTCGCTGGTCGGTGTATGAAGGGGATAAAGTGTATTTGCTCAATACCGATTATGATATGCCGATTAAGGTTAAGACGATAAAAGACGGCAAAGAAAAAACGGTGATACTTAAGCCTCTTGAAATGAAAACGGTGAAGCTCTGAGGGAAGGTGAAAATATGCAAAACTATATAAAGACATTTGAAGATATATTTAACAGCGAATACTTTACGGAGCATACGCTGAATATATATCGCCTTGAGCGAAAACAGACGTTTCCGGCATACAAGGCTGCGGCGGAATATACATACAATCTGCTTCGGAAGGAAGGCTTTGATGCGGAATACATCGAATTTCCGGCAGACGGCAAAACGCGCTATCAGGACAAATGTATGCCGATAGGCTGGGATGTCGACAAAATGAGCCTTGAGATAACGACGAAAATCCCGGGGCTTCGCAATCCGGTAATTGCCGATTATGAGCGTGAGCCGCTTCACGCGGTTAAGCATTCGGTATCAACCCCGCCCGAGGGGCTTGATGTAAAGATTATCACCGAATCACAGATGAAGATGGGTGCGGATGTAACCGGTGCGCTTGTTCTTCTCGAACACAGGACGATGCCGCGCTGTGAAGCAGTAAGAATGCTTCTTGACCTCGGCGCAATTGGCTGGGTGTCGGATTATTCCGAGAACCCGAACGCAAACCCCGACGGCATTTATTGGGCAAACTCCGCAACGGAATACGGTGTCTGGCATATAACGGCGAATGAGCGTGAATTTATCTCGTTTCAGATATCGGAGAGAAACGGAACACTGCTCCGTCAGGCGTGCAGCACCGGAACGGTAAAAGCGCATATCTTCTCCGATGCAAGAAGATATGAAACGGTATACCCCGCAGTAAGCGCCCTGCTTCCCGGAGAGGACAAGCGCGAGGTGTGGGTTGTTGCACATACCTGCGAACCGCTTGTTGACGATGATGCAAACGGAGTTGTTGCATCAATACAAATTCTCAAAGCTCTGCGCGAGCTTGCAGATTCCGGAAAGATAAAGCTTCGTTACAGCGTGCGCGTTGTGTTTGCATCTGAGCTTTACGGAATGAGCGCACTGTGCGAGTATTACGGCGGAGATTTGTCCGGCAGAACAATCGGCGCGATAAATATGGACGGCTTTACTTCGTCAACGGATAAGTCCGTACACAATGAATTGAAATCACGCGAGGGCTCGGATTTACCCGGTTTTGCGGGAAATATTATCCTTGACAGAGTAGATGCAAGCTTTAAAGAAAACCATCCTGAATATACGGTGACAAAACAAGATCACGGAATGGGTGATGACACCTTCTTTAACGACAGTACAATCGGTATGCCGACAGTGTGGATTCTTCACAATCCGTATGGCTATCATCACAATTCTGCGCAGGATGAAAGCATAATGGATGCTGATGCCGCGAGAATCAATTTTGCATACGCCGCAGAGTGGGTGCGCGCAATGGCAGCACTTACGGAAGGCGAGGTTTCAGATATTCTTCCCGATGCAGCTGCAAAGGCAAATGAAATTCTTGCGGCGGAAGCGAAAAAAAGCGTGCGCCCGGGAACGGATGCAAGGGCGCGTATGCAATATCTGCTTCATAGGGAAAAGAGCAAAATAGAGAATCTCGCGCTTTGGGGCAATGTTGATGAGATAGAGCCTTTTGCAGAAAAGGTAAGGGTGCCGGAAAATATTCCAGACGCACCTGAAAAGACGGAGAAAACACCGTGGTTTGACTATTGCGAAAGCTTTGTTTTCTCCCGTGCAATGCGCGGATTTCCGCACGATATGCTTTGCATACCTCCTGAGAAAAGAACAATGGGCTTTGGCGGTATGCTATATAACAAGTTTGCCGAAGTGTTCTCAAAAATGGACGGAAAGAAAACTCTCCGCACCGCAATAGAGGAAGCAGAGTGGGATAAAGGCATTCTCTATACGGAAGCAGAAATAAAGCGCTGGCTTCACTATTGCATAATGTTCTCGGAATACGGATATCTTACGATGAAGGCTGAAAATCCGCTGACAAAGGAAGCTCTTTCAGAGGCGCTTATCGAGCTTGGCATAAAGCAGGGGGATACCGTGGTTGTCCACTCCGGAATATCAAACCTCGGATATCTCGAGGGCGGCGCAGATGCAATGACAGAAGCGCTGCAAAACACCCTCGGAGAAGACGGAGCATTTATGGCACCTGCCTTTACCTTCCCGTATCTTATGTTTGACGGGGATGTAAACAAAGGATATTTCTTCCGCCCGTATGATACGAGAGCGGATGGAGCTTTGCGCGATAAGACCGTAAAAACAGGACTTCTTCCGAAAGCAATGGTGAAGAGAAAGGATTCTTTCCGCTCAGGTCACGCAACGCACGAATGGGTTGCAATCGGAAAGGATGCGGAAAAGCTTGTAGCAGGTCACGGACTTCTCGATGCACCTACGGGAGAAAGCTCACCGCTCGGAAAAGCGCTTGATAAAAACGCAAGCGTAGTGTTTCTCGGATGCTCTCCTGCGGCAAATACGTTTTTGCACTATGTTGAGGTTATGGCAAACGTACCCTATACCGAGCCTGCGTGCGTACAGTATATCGACAAAGACGGAAGAGCAAAAACGGCAATGATAGAAAAGCAGCTCTTCGGCTGCAGGAACTTTTACGGTGGACTTGACAATGATTATTACCGGGAGGCAATTCGCCGCGGACTTCATATATATGAGGTGCCATTCGGTCTCTCAAAGCTTTACCGTATGGAGCTGCGCGAGCTTTATGACATCACTATGCAGATGCTTTCTGAGGATGAGTTTGCGATTCTCTGTAAAAAGCCGGACTGCCCGTTTTGTAAGAAGTTTGTGAAATAAGGGAAAATATTATGAATTACAGAAAATATCTTACAGAGGATATTCTGCCGTTCTGGATAAAGAATGCTGTTGATAATGTTCACGGCGGAATTATGACGCATCTGGACAAAGACGGAAACGTGTATTGCGAAGATAAAAACGTCTGGTTCATCGGTCGTTCAATGTGGACATATGCTGTTGCGTATAACACCGTGGAACAGCGGCAGGAATATCTTGATATGTGCGAGCGGCTTTATCGCTTTTACGAAAAATGCGAGCTTCCGGACGGAAGACTTGCGCATATTACGGAACGCGACGGAACTGCAAAAAAGATAAGTCCAAAGTTGTTTCACAGCGAAATGCACGCTGTTATGGGGCTTGCTCAATATTACAAAGCTTGCAAAAAAGAAGAGGTATGGCAGCTTGCAAATAAGTATTATGATACTGTCGAAGCGTGGTACAGGGAAAAAAGGAGCAAAAAGCAGACAGCAGAAGGTGTTATCCGCAGCTTCGGTCCTAATTTGCTTGTCCTCTCGATGGCTCAGTTTATCAGAAATGTCGGCAGGAATGCAGAAAAATATGATGAGCTTGCAAAGCTTGCAATAGATGAAATGATGCACGGCGGATATGTCAATGACGAATACCGCACAGTTTTTGAAAAAGTAAGTGAAAACGGTGAAATACTTACTGTAAACGGCGCAATGCAGTCTTGTCCCGGTCATGTGTTTGAGGCAGCATGGTTTGTAATGTGCGAGGGCGAAGTGAAAAACAATGATGAGTATCGCGCTTTCGGAAGAAAACTGTGTGACTACGCAATGCCGGACGGATTTGAAAAGGTGCGCAAGCTTATTCCGACAATGCGGGATGTGAAAACAGCACCGTTCGGAAATCAAGAGGAGGTATGCTATTGGTGGACTCAGTGTGAGGCGATAATTACATACCGTCTTGCGTATAACATTTTCGGGGATAAAAAGTATCTTGAGCTTGCGAATTACCTGGAAAAGAATGCCTTTGGTGTTTTTGCGGATTTCAAAGGCGGAGAGTGGTATTCGGAAGCGAGTGACGAAGGGAAAGTTGTAAACAAAAACAAAGGAAGCCTTATAAAAGGTCCGTTTCACCTGCCGCGAATGTTGCTCGGCTTAATAAGCCTTGAAGAAACCGGAAGTATACACAGATATATGCAGTAATTGCACTAAAAAACATATGGACTGTTCGGAAATGAACAGTCCATATTGCTATTATAACTATTTTACTTAATGCCCTTGATGCGGTCGAGCGTATCCCAGATACCGTGCATGTACATGATACCGAGCGCACGGTCGTAAAGGCCGTAGCCGGGGCGGACGTTGCCCGGACCCTCATCCCAGAGGTGTCTGCCGTGGTCGGGACGGATATATCCTTCAAATCCGCAGTCATGGTATGCCTTAACGATTTCAAGGATACCTGTGTCACCGTCGCAGTCGCGGTGCGATGCCTCGGAGAAGTCGCCGTTCGGGAAGTTCTTGACGTTTCTGATGTGAGCAAATGCGATTCTGTCGCAATGCTTGCGGACAATTGCCGGAACATCGTTGTTCGGATTTGCGCCGAGAGAACCGGAGCAGAGAGTAAGGCAGTTGTACGGATCGTCAACCATCTTGAGGAAGCGGTCGATGTTCTCCTCGTTGATGAGAAGGCGCGGAATACCGAAGATATCCCATGGCGGATCGTCCATATGTATAGCCATTTTGACGTCGCATTCGTGGCAGGTAGGCATAATAGCCTCGAGGAAGTATTTAAGGTTTGCCCAGAGCTTCTCGTGAGTTACGCCCTCGTATGCCTTGAAGAGCTCGTCAAGCTTTGCCATTCTCTCAGGCTCCCAGCCGGGGAAGGACATATTGTACTTCTCGGTGAAGCCGAGGATGTAGTCTGCCATAGCCTTATAGTCGTCCTGAATCATGCCCTTTTCATAGAAAAGAGCTGTGGAGCCATCGCCGACCTCGTGGAAGAGGTTGCTGCGTGTCCAGTCGAAAATCGGCATGAAGTTGTAGCAGATAACCTTAACGCCGAATTTTGCGACGTTGCGGATGCACTGCTTGTAGTTTTCGATGTATTTGTCGCGTGTCGGGAGACCGATTTTGATGTCATCGTGAACGTTGATAGACTCGATAACATCCATATTGAAGCCGTATTCGTCAAGCTGGCGCTTAACCTCGGCAATCTCCTCTTCCTCCCAGATTTCGCCGGGCATCTTGTGGTGAAGCGCCCAGACGATACCGTCAACGCCGGGGATCTGCTTGATATCGGAAAGGCTGATTTTATCGTTGCCTTCGCCGTACCAGCGGAAAGTCATTTTCATAATTATCGCTCCTTTTGTAGCTTTTCTTACATTGTACCACAAATTGGTTATAATTGCAATGTAAGTTAAAAATAAAACATTGATTTGCGGATATGTTTTTGATACAATGTAAGTATGGAGGGATTTACTTATGAAAAAGATTTTTACTTCGTGTTTGATATGTGTGATTCTTTGTGCAAGCCTATGTTTTTCAGCATACGGTGCAAACCTTTCGGGAGATGCGGAAAAAAGCGCGGAGGCGCTAAAAGAGCTTAACCTGTTCCGCGGGACGGATAAGGGCTTTGAGCTTGAGCGGCAGATGACGCGTGCGGAAGCCGCAGCGATGCTTGTTCGCTTTTTAGGTGCAGAGGAAAAGGCGATGAGCGGCAGCTTTTCTCATCCGTTTACCGATGTTCCCGCATGGGCGGAGGGATATGTCGGCTGGCTGTACCGGAGCGGGCTTACGAAGGGAGTTTCAAAAACGCTTTACGGTTCACAGCAGCCCGTTACGGCGTGGCAGTATGCAACGTTTATAACAAGAGCTTTGCGCGACGAAGAGGAAATTCCGCGTGAGCTTGCAACTCCTGCTGAGATAGAAAAAACAGACAAGGAAAGCGCATTTTTGCGCGCTGATGCGGCGATAATGAGCATTCGTGCGCTCGGATGTCAGTACACCAAAAATGAAAACTATCGTCCGCTTGCCGATGTGTGCATTGAGCGAAAAATGTTTACTGCCGAAAAGTTTGGAGAAGCCGCAGGAGAGTTATACGGCTCAACATATACGATAGACAATGAAAAACGCATTGTACGGCGCGTTCTTGGAATTGAGGTTGCAAAAACCGCAGATACCGGATATTTTGTGTTTGATACCATAGACCCGATTGCAAGCGACGGAACGAAATACGATCCGTTCGTGTATAAACAGGATGGCGAAACCGTGATAATTTACACAATGAATCCGGAAACGCTTAAAACAAGCGAGCTTGCAAGGAGAACAGGAATAAAAGGTCATTTTAACTACAAAAACATCTTTAAGCTCGGCGAAACTCATTTTATCTTTGAAACCCTTGCATATGAGGACAAAAACACCGTTCTTGCAGTACGCAACGGTGAAGTAAGAGAAGTGTTAAGCTTTGTAAACGGCGGCGAAACGCCGTGGTATCCGTATGCGGACGAAAACGTTATGGTGGATGCAGACAGCGCGCTTATTATGACGGATAAGAAGTATTTCCGCGTGACGGAGAATGGTTTTTCCGAAATCGGAGAGAAAAATCTCTCCCTGCTTGCATACATTGGCGGTGATATAATCGCGAAGCGGATAAATGAAAGCTCTGTTGATATACTGCTCCTTGATGCAAAAACGGGTGAGGAAAAGGTTTCTTATAATATTCCCGATGATATAGAGCGCGGGCAGTACGGCGAAGGATATCGTGACATTGACCGCCGGTATGAAAAATACTATTACGGTGAAGCCGGACTTTACTACCATGACGGCAAAACGCTTGTTCAGGTGACGGGCCGCCCGGTAAACGGATTTATTCCGGAGGATGACGGAAGCTTTGTTATTCTCACCCACAAGCCGGGAAAACGTTATAGTGGAATGGTACATTTTGGCGGAAATGAGATTATGAGAATAAGCACCGACGGGGATGAGGAGTATCTTACAAAAGAGGATATGCCGTTTTCGATTGACGGAGTTTTCAAAAAGGACGGAAAGGTTTGCTTCACAACCGCAACGGGTGTTGGAATGATGAATTTTGACGTTTTCACCTACCGCATTGAGGATGGCGGAAAGCTGACCGTTACAGACTTTAATGCAGGACGACCTGAGGTTATGAACGGATTTTCGTGGGATAATCCCGATGCTTATAAAGCCGGATATATTGAAGCTGAGCAGAAGAGGATAGAAGAATTAGGGTATTAAGTGGCAGCTTTGTTCTGAATATAACAGGGTGCATTTAAAAATTCAAAATTAAATCTAAAAAGCCTTTACAAATCCCCACAGTTTTGTTATAATATACTTTGTTGATTGTGGGGGCGTAGCTCAGCTGGGAGAGCGTACGGTTCGCATCCGTAAGGTCGAGAGTTCGATCCTCTTCGTCTCCACCACTAAAAAAAGCACCGCATAGGACTGAATTTTCCTATGCGGTGCTCTATTTATATTGAGTTTGATAAATTACTCTCCGATATTTCCGAGGAATGCGCGGAGCTTTTCGTTTGTGCCGCCAAAGACCTGATCGGGAGTGCCGTCTGCTTCGATAAGTCCGTCTGCCATAAAGATTATGCGGTCGGAAACATCGCGTGCAAACTTCATCTCGTGGGTGACGATAACCATCGTCATATTTGTATCGGCAAGCTCGCGGATAACGCGGAGAACCTCCTGCGTAAGCTGGGGATCGAGTGCCGAGGTCGGCTCGTCGAAGAAAAGCACCTTCGGAGACAGCGCAAGGGCACGTGCAATTGCAACGCGCTGCTGCTGACCGCCGGAGAGCTCACACGGGTAGTTTCCTGTCTTGTCCGACAGCCCGACGCGTGCAAGAAGCGACTCGGCGTGCTCGCGTATTTCGTCCAGTATCTGCTTTTTGTTCTGCTTATAGTCATCCCGTTCCTTTGCAAGGAGAGACGGTGCAAGCATAACGTTATCAAGTGCGCTGTACTGCGGGAAAAGGTTGTACGACTGGAAAACAAGCCCGCAGGCAAGCTGCCAGCGGCGTTGATCTGCTTTGGATTTGCCGAGATTTTTGTCAGAGTTGTAAAACTCATCTCCGTCTATTGCTATTCTCCCGCTTGTGGGTACTTCGAGCGCGTTTATACAGCGGAGAAGTGTTGTTTTTCCGCTTCCGGAGGAGCCGATAACGGAAAGGACCTCGCCTTGTTCCATCGAAAAGTCAATTCCGCGGAGAACCTCGGTCTTGCCGAAGCTTTTATAAAGATTGTTTACTTCTAATATAGCCATGGCTTAACCTCTGTAATAGTCCAGTTTTTTCTCTATGTATCCGAAGAGCACGGTGAGAATTCCGTTAAATGCGAGGAAATAGAGCGCAGTTGAGAAAAGCGGACCGATAAGGCCTTGCTTTGTGAAACGCTCTGCGCACATGATAATCTCCGTTACCGCGACAACGCGGGCGAGAGAGGTGTCCTTTACGAGCGTTATAATCTCGTTTCCCATAGGCGGGATTATGCGCTTTACCACCTGCGGGAGAACAACCTTAAAAAATGTCTGCGATTTTGTCATTCCAAGCACCTGACATGCTTCATACTGGCCTTTCGGAATTGCCTCGATACCTCCGCGGTAAATCTCCGAGAAGTACGCTGCATAGTTTATTCCGAATGCAACGAGCACCGCTACCATACGTTCACGCATCGGCATATCCCATAAAAGACCCGGTGCGTATAATACGACAAAAATTTGGAGCATCAGGGGCGTACCCCTGATGATCCAAACGAATGTGCGTGTCAGCCAGCGGATAGGTGCAAATTTTGAAATCGCATGCAGTAATCTTTTTTTGCTTCGCTCAAGAAACCGGAGAGGGCGCCATTTTGACATAGAGCCGAATGCGATAATAAGACCAAGCGGAATTGCTGTGAGCAATGTGACCGCGAAGATTATGCAGTTAAGCCCGAAGCCCTCGGTAAGCGAGCGAAAAGCAACTTCAAAAGTTGACATATTAATTTCCGCCTTTAATTATTCCTTGATAAGAAGGTTCTGAAGCTTATACTTAGCTGCGATAGCTTCAAGAGTACCGTCTGCGATAAGCTCGTCGATTGTGTTGTTTACAATAGTTGCCATATCAGAGCCCTTGCGGAATGCGATACCGTACTGCTCCGGAGCAAACTCGCGCTCTTCAATTGCAACAAGGTCTTCAAAATCAGTGCCTGCACCGATGGAGCCGATGCTTGTTACATAGTCAACGATTGCAACGTCGCTTGTGCCTGCTGCAACGTCCATAAGAGCCTTTGCCATAGAGTCAACCGGTGTGAAAGCGCTGTCCTTGAAGAACTCATCGCCTGTTGCGAGTTCTTCGCCGGCAGAACCTGCCTCTGCAACAATTGCTGCACCGATAACGCCCTCAGAGAACTTTTCAAGGTTTTCCTTCTTTACAACCATAACCTGACGGTTCTGCATGTACGGATCGGAAATCTCCATGTTAGCCTTACGCTCATCGGTGATTGTCATTCCGTTCCAAATGCAGTCGATATTCTTTGCGTTAAGCTCGATTTCCTTGCTGTCCCAGTTGATTTCAACGAACTCAGGTGTAACGCCAATCTTCTCGCAAACTGCCTTACCAAACTCTGTTTCAAAGCCGATAAGCTCGTTCGTGGAGTTGTCGTAGTAGTTCATCGGAGCAAAGAGAGTCATACCGATGATCATCTTGCCGTTGTTCATGATGTAGTCTGCGTCGCTTGTAGCGGTTGCGTCGCCGCCGTCGGAGAAGGTGTTGCTGTCGTCAAGGTTTGCATCTGTGCCACAGCCTGCAAACAAGCATGCGAGCATCATTGCCGCGAGGATAAGAGTTAAAATTCTTTTCATTGTAATTGCCTCCTAAAAATGATTACATTTACTTCACCCTTTTCGGGCGTGAGTATATTATAGCACAACACTTTACCGTTGTAAAGTGGAAAATCGAAAAAGTTTTAAATTTTTTTATTGCGGAACCCAACAGCAGTTTTTGATTGCGCTGTTGGATGGGGTTCTTACTTCGTCATTTTTTCCTGCTTGACCTTGTGGTCAATGACATGGCGGGAAGCAAGCTCGTCGCGGATTTCATTGAGCGTTATTCCGCTCTGGAGCATCAATACCATAACATGATATGCGAGATCGGCAATCTCATAGATTGTTTCTGCCTTGTCTTCTGCCTTTGCGGCGATTATTACCTCTGTTGATTCCTCGCCGACCTTCTTGAGAATTTTGTCGAGTCCCTTCCGGAAGAGATATGTTGTGTATGAGCCTTCGGGAAGGTCGCGCTTTCTTCCCTCAAGCATCTTCATAAGGCCGTCAATCGTGAAGTCCGAAGCTTCGTCGTCTGCCCAGACGGGATTTTCAAAGCAGGACTCTGTTCCGAGATGACAAGCAGGTCCATCGGGATTTACGCGGACGACAAGCGCATCATTGTCGCAATCCGCAGTTATTGAAACAATGTGCTGGAAGTTTCCGCTCGTTTCCCCCTTGCGCCAGAGCTCCTTGCGTGAGCGGCTCCAGAAGCATGTTTTTTTCTCTTTCATTGAAATCTCGAGGCTTTCGCGGTTCATATAGGCAAGAGTAAGCACACGGTTTGTGTGTGCGTCCTGCACTATCGCAGGGATAAGCCCGCGCTCGTCAAATTTAAGCTCATCAATGTTTATCATAATAAAAAACTCCTTTTATATTTTTGACTGAAGTCTATATTCCTGTATTTCCCACCGCCTCCGGCGGTGAGAAACGTCGAAAATTCTTTTCAGCTAAAATGTCTGTTGCTGTATTCCTCCACCGCCGTATGGCGGTGGAGGGATTTTATAAATTTATATTCTCGTGGGAATGCCGTTTCTCTTCATCTCATTCTTCAAATCGCTTATTGCGACCTCACCGAAGTGGAAGATTGATGCGGCAAGTCCGGCGTCTACGCGCGGAAGCGTGTTAAACAGCGTGATGAAATCATTTATGCCACCTGCACCGCCGGAGGCGATGACCGGAACATTCACGGCATTGCATACCGCTTCGAGCATCGGAAGATCAAAGCCGCCTTTTACACCGTCGGTGTCGATTGAATTAACAACCACTTCACCGGCGCCAAGGTCTACGCATTTTTTTATCCATGAAATTGCCTCCATACCGGTGTCTTCGCGCCCGCCCTTGGCAAAAACGCGAAACTCTCCGTCAACGCGCTTTACATCAGCTGAGAGAACAACGCACTGGTCACCGTAAAGCTTTGCAGCCTCGTAAATGAGGTTGGGGTTTCTTATCGCACCCGAATTCACCGAAACCTTATCTGCACCGCATTTGAGAACACGGTCAAAATCGTCTGTGGTGTTTATACCGCCGCCAACGGTAAGCGGAATAAATACGGATTTTGCAGTTTCAGTGAGAATGTCGGTAAAGAGACGGCGACCTTCTGCAGATGCCGTGATATCATAGAAAACAAGCTCGTCAGCACCGTTTTCACTGTAGTATTTTGCAAGCTCGATAGGGCTTGACACATCTGCAAGCCCTTTGAAGTTCACGCCCTTGACAACTCTGCCGTCGCGCACGTCAAGGCAGGGGATAATTCTTTTTGTTATCATCTTGCCACCTCTATCGCCTCAGCTATATCAATCGCGCCGGTGTAGTATGCCTTGCCGACTATCGCGCCGTAAAGGTTAAGTGAACGAAGGGCGTTCACATCATTTATAGAGCTGACCCCGCCTGATGCGATGAAATCAATATCAAACTTTGAGCCGAGCTCTTCATACAGGGAAACGTTTGTCCCCTTCATTGCTCCGTCCTTTGAGATATCGGTGCAGATTACGGTTTTAACCCCGATGTCCTGCATTTTTGAAAGAACATCATCAGCAGTCAGCCCGCTTTTTTCCGTCCAGCCGGAAACAGCGGCATAGCCGTCTTTTAAGTCTAACCCCACGGCGATTTTGTTGCCGTAAGCTTTTACAGCGGCTTTGGTAAATTCAAAATCGCGTATTGCCGCCGTGCCGAGGATAACGCGGTCAATGCCCGCGCTTACGTATTTCTCGATAACCTCAAGAGAGCGGATTCCGCCGCCAACCTCGGTGAACAGCTTTGCCTCATTCTTTATTGCACAGATAACATCAAAGTTCGGCGTTTCTCCGCTTTTTGCACCCTCGAGGTCAACAACGTGGATATGCGTTGCACCGCTATTTTTGAAATCAAGCGCAATCTCAGGCGGATTTTCGCTGTAAACGGTCATCTGGTTATAGTCGCCTTTGAAAAGGCGTACTGCTTTCTTTTCATATAAATCAATTGCCGGAAAAATCAGCATCTGTTACACCTCCATTTCAACAAACGCGCGGAGGATGGAAAGACCGACCTCTCCGCTTTTTTCGGGGTGAAACTGGCATCCGTATACGTTGCCTTTTGCAACTGATGCCGTAAGAGGCACGCCGTATTCAGCGCAGGATGTGACGTACTCATCACAGTCTGCGGCGTAGAAGGAGTGGACGAAGTATACACAGTCACCCTCGTTTATGTATTTGAATATCGGGCTTTTTTCGCCATTCATTTGAAGCGCATTCCAGCCGATGTGTGGGATTTTCAGATCTTTCGGAATAACATCCGCAATAGGGCGCACGTTTCCGGGGATAAGACCAAGCCCTTTGTGTTCGCCGTACTCATAGCTTTTTTCAAACAAAAGCTGCATACCAAGGCAAATGCCAAGGAGCGGCTTTCCGTTCTTTGCTTCTTCACAGATAACATCGGAAAGCCCGGAAGCGCGAAGCTTTTTTGCTGCATCCTCAAACGCGCCGACACCGGGAAGAATTATCTTGTCTGCTGCTCTTAAAGCTTCTGCATCCGATGTTACGCATACATCGGCACCTATTGCGCGGAAAGACGCCGTGAGCGAAAAAAGGTTTCCAACGCCGTAGTCAACTATTGCAATCATCAGAGAACTCCCTTCGTAGACGGGATTCTGTCGGCATCATCCGCATCGATCTTAACTGCTGCGCGAAGGCTTCTCCCAACGGACTTGAACGCGCCCTCGATAATATGATGCGAATTTTTTCCTGCAAGCTGATTTATGTGCAGGGTAAGATTTGCTTCACGCACAAAACCGAGCCAGAACTCTTCGCAGAGCTCTGTATCAAAATCGCCGACCTTTACCGTGGGGATGTCAAGGTTATACACAAGCATCCCTCTTCCTGAAATGTCAACCGCGGAGAGGATAAGCGCCTCATCCATAGGAAGAAGCATATTTCCGTAGCGGAAGATGCCGCGCTTATCTCCAAGCGCCTCATTAAACGCTTTTCCGAGACATATGCCGATATCCTCAACAGTGTGGTGATAATCAACATGGATGTCACCGTCGCAGGAAAGGTTAAGGTCAAAGCTTCCGTGACGTGCAAGGAGCGTGAGCATATGGTCTAAAAATCCGCAACCGGAATTTATCTTGCTCTCGCCCTTTCCGTCAAGATTTAAGGAAAGAGAAATTTTTGTTTCTGCCGTGTTTCGTGTTATATCTGCAGTTCTCATTTGTTTCCACCTCCGATTATATCCGAAAGCGTTTTCAAAAACGCATCCATTTCATCTCTTGAGCCTATCGTTACGCGCAGATACTCTGACAAGCGCGGTTTGTTAAAGTGGCGGACAAGAACCCCACGCGCTTTGAGCTGTTCGTACAGATATTTTCCGTCAAAATCAGGGTGACGGATGAATATGAAGTTTGCAAGGGAGTTCGTCATCTCAAAGCCGAGCTTTTCAAGCTCGCACGTTGTATATTCACGGTTTTCGGAAACCGTGCGGCAATTTTTGCGCGTATATTCTTCATCCTCAAGAACACCGAGCCCAGCTGCCATCGTCATGCGGTTTATGTTATACGGATTTGTTGAATATTTCACCGTATTCATATCCTGAATAAGCGCGGCGTTTGCGGCACCGAAGCCAAGCCTTGCACCTGCCATTGAGCGGGATTTTGAAAATGTTTGCGTAACGAGAAGGTTTTCGTATTTTGGAATAAGCGACAACGCACTTTCCGCACCAAAATCAACATATGCTTCGTCAATAACAACAACGTTTTCCGGATTGTTTTTCACAATCTCCTCAATCTGAGAAAGAGAAAGCGCGATGCCCGTAGGTGCGTTCGGATTTGCGATTACCACCATACCAGGGGCATTGAAGTATTTTGTTATATCTATCGTGAAGTCCTCACGGAGAGGAATTTCGGTATACGGGATGTTGTTAAGAGACGCAAAAACGGGGTAAAAGCCGTAGCTTATATCCGGGAAAACCGCCGGATGCTCATCGTCGCAGAACGCCATAAATGCAAAGTTGAGTATTTCGTCAGAGCCGTTTGTCACAAGCACATTTTCAAAGGAGAGATTGCACATCTCCGCAATTTTTTCCGTGAGAGCGCGGCACTCGGGATCCGGATAAAGCTGCATTTTTGCAGCCGCCTCCGCTGCATACTTCTGTGCCTTTTCTGATGGCGGGAAGGGGGACTCGTTTGTATTAAGCTTTATGTATTTCATATCCTGCGGCTGTTCACCCGGGGCATAAGGTGATAACTTAGCGTATTTTTTACTTAAAAATTTACTCATTGACATCACCCTTAGTCCTTATTGTTGCCGATCTTGCGTGAGCAGAAAGTCCTTCCTTTTCTGCAAAGTACGCAATATCGTCTGCCACGCGGGAAAGAGCCTGCTTTGTGTAATATGTATACTGTGATTTTTTTACGAAATCGTCGACGGAAAGCGGGCTTGAAAACTTTGCCGTGCCGCTTGTCGGAAGAGTGTGGTTCGGACCTGCAAAATAATCACCGAGAGCTTCCGGGCAGTTCTTGCCCATAAAGATTGAACCTGCGTGGCGGATTTTATCAAGCCAGTCAAACGGGTTGTCAACGCAAAGCTCAAGATGCTCGGGTGCAAGCTCGTTTGAAATCTCAATTGCGGCTGAAAGGTTTTCCGCAACGATAATCTTGCCGTTGTTGTCAATTGATGCTCTTGCAATTTCTGCTCTCGGTAAGGTCGCAAGCTGGCGCTCGATCTCGTCCGAAACGGCACTTGCGAGAGCTTCTGAATCCGTTACGAGGACAGCTGATGCCATCTTATCGTGCTCTGCCTGAGAGAGAAGGTCTGCCGCAACGTGAGCGGGATTTGCACTGCCGTCGGCGACAACGAGAATTTCGCTGGGGCCTGCAATCATATCAATCGCAACCCTGCCGAATACCTGACGCTTTGCCTCTGCAACAAACGCATTCCCGGGCCCGACAATCTTGTCAACGCGCGGAATGCTCTCTGTGCCGTATGCAAGCGCGGCAACGGCCTGGGCACCGCCTACCTTGAATATGCGATTCACTCCGGCAATACGCGCTGCAGCAAGAATTACCGGGTTTATTTTCCCGTCGGAACCCGGAGGCGTTGTTATAACAACCTCACGGCAGCCTGCGATAATTGCGGGGATAGAGTCCATAAGAACGGTTGAGGGATATGCCGCCGTGCCGCCGGGAACATAGAGACCTGCGCGGTCGAGCGGGATTACCTTCTGCCCGATAACAATGCCGTCTTCATCGTTTATGATAAAGCTGTTTCTTACTTGACGCTCGTGGAATTTGCGGATGTTCTTTGCTGCGCGACGGAGAATGTCGATAAATTTCTCGTCAACGGAAGCAAATGCTTCTTCTATCTCTTCTTCCGTAACCTCGAGAGAGGAAAGCTTTGCTTTGTCAAAGCGCTCGCAGTATTCAAAAAGCGCTGCGTCTCCGCGCTTTTTTACATTTTCTATTATTTCGGCAACGGTGTCGGAAACATTCATTGTATCTTCGCTTCTTGCAAAGATATCAGCGCTTTCAACCTCGCCGTATTTAAGTATTTTTATCATTTGTTTCTGTCCTTTCGGAACAACACGCAGGTGTTTCCCTACATATTCTTCATTGAATTTACAATCTTTTCAATCTGTTCGGATTTGAACATAAAGCTTGATTTGTTTGCAATAAGCCTTGCCGAAATGGGAACAATGGTTTCAAACACCTCAAGGTTATTTTCCTTGAGCGTAGTTCCGGTTTCAACGATATCAACGATAACATCGGAAAGACCGAGAATAGGTGCAATTTCGATAGAGCCGTTTAGGTGAATTATATCAATATCGCGCCCTTTGGAGCTGTAATAGCTTTGCGCAATGTTGGAAAACTTTGTTGCAACCTTCAGCGTTTTTTGCGGATTGTCCCGGAAATCACGCGGGGCGGCAACCGCCATACGGCATTTTCCTATATCGAGGTCAAAAAGCTCGTATACATCGGGTGCGTATTCTAAAAGGATATCCTTTCCGGCAACGCCTATATCCGCTGCACCGCGCTCAACGTATATCGCAACGTCAGAGGGCTTTACCCAGAAATAGCGTACCCCTGCGGCTTCATTTTCAAATATAAGCTTGCGGCTTTCTTCTTTTATTGACGGACACTCAAAGCCTGCCTTTTCAAACATATCATATACTTTTTCACCGAGCCTGCCTTTGGGCAGTGCCACATTAAGCATTTTCTTCAAGAACCGTCACCTCCCCGCAAGATAGCTTTAAAAGTCTTTTATATCTGAGCTTTTCAGGTATTTTTCTCTGTGCAATTACGCTTGCGCCCGTATCTCTTATCCGTGTTGCCGCGCGGTTGATATTGAGCGGAGTTTCGTTTTCATCGTAAATTATAAGCGTATCAACGTCATAGCGCTCGCTCTTTTCCGAAAGCGCTTCAAGAGCATCAAGATATACGGCAAAGCCGATAGCACCGGCACGTTTTCCCATACGGCGCATAAGATTGTCGTATCTTCCGCCGGAGAGAATGCTTTGAGGAACGCCGTGGACATATCCTTTGAACACAATGCCGTTGTAATATTTTATATCGTCAACAACGGAAAAGTCAATGCGAAGGTTTTCAGACAGACCGCAAACATCAAGCGCGTTACAGATATCTTCAAGCTCTCTTATATATTCTTCGCGAACACCGAGCGAATAAAGCTTTTTGGTAACATCACTCGCATTTCCATAGGTGGAGATAAGCGAAAGGAGGAGGGAAGCTTCCTCTCTCTCTCCGCAGATAAGAGCGGCTTCATGAAGGTTTTTTTCGCCTACGCACTTTATCAGCGCACGTTTTTCTTCGTCGGAGAGACCGAGCGCGTCAATCGCATCAAGGAGAATGCCTATGTGAGAAATATCAAGCACCCATTCGTCTGATATCGTGATAAGGCTCTTTGCCGCGAGGGTGAGAACCTCAGAGATGCAGTATGCATCAATATCGCCGATGCATTCAAGACCTACCTGCATAATCTCGCGGAAGGATTTTGTGCTTCCCGAAACGCGGTAAACGTTTTCGTTGTAATACATTTTCTGCACAACGCCCGTCTCTTCCTTGCAGTTCTTGATTATGGAAAGCGTAACGTCGGGTTTGAGCGCCAGAAGGCGGCCGTTTGTATCGGTGAAGGTTATAACACCGTCGGAGATAAGAAAATCCTTATTTCTTACATAAAGGTCATATTCCTCAAATTTGCTCATTTTAAACTGTGAATAGCCATAGCCGGCGTACAGCGAGCGCAGAGCAAACGATGCGCGTTCTTCGTTTTTTAAGTTCTTATCGCTGATGTTCATTTTGCTTTGTCCTCTTTTGCTGATTTGATTTTTTCTATTGCGTTGCGGTATCCGCCGCTGCCGTAGTTAAGGCAACGGCTAACGCGGCTTATCGTTGCGGTGGATACGTTTACCTCTTTTGCAATGGACTGGTAATTCTTTCCCTCGTCAAGCATGAGAGCCACGTCAAAGCGCTGCGCCATATCCTGCACCTCGTTTATCGTGCATACATCCTCGAAAAAGTTATAACATTCATCAACAGATTCAAGATGCAGAATTGCTTCAAAAAGACGGTCAAGAGATTTTGAATGAAAGCTTGCCATATGCGTCACTTCCTTTGTTCTTAAAATAGTCACTTTCATAGTTTACCACTTTACCGTGCTAAAGTCAATAGTAAAATGAAAGAAATTGGGGGCAAAAAACATCCGTTGAAAAAGAAATTTTTTCAACGGATGTTTTTTGAATCTGTATATCATTAGATAAAGAACCTTTTTGTATTGTATATACAGTATCAGTACCTGTAATGGGGTTAGAGAATATATACTAGATTTTTGTTAAACATCTAGTATAATCCCTAGGTCAGAACTGTACTTATGTGTTATATCAAATATAAACGTAGTTGTTTTATTTGTATCTAAATGAAATAAAAATTTTTCTTTTGCTGGCAGCGTATGATTTTGTTTTAATTCTTTACATAAACCTCCTGTATACTCTCCTTGACAGAGTTTTTTTGTTTTTCCGTTGTTGTCTTTGCACAGTATTTCTAAATAACCTGCAGGAACTGTCATTTTGTAATAGCGATGATCATATATGTCGCCAAAGGAATCATAATACTTATCGGATTGAAGCGCATCGGTGTATTTTGTTTTCAAGCGATACTCTTTATGTTCAGGATTTACTTCTATTTGAATGGATGTTTCTTCTGTCCACCCATTATCATCACCTGTTTCTTCAAAACGTACGTTCAACGAGTAAGTTCCGTAAGATGTCTTTGGCTTTGTGACTCTTATGTAGTAAGTGCCTTTTAAAAGATATTCACTTTCTTCTTTTGCCTCATGGTCGTCAGCAAAAAGTCCAAAAATATATTTAGAAGCATCAGTGCTTCGAACTTCTACGTTTGCACTCATATCGGGAGATAAATATAAAATAGAGAGTTTTCCGGCTACGGGAAGCGTAATCTTGTACCATCTTTCTTGTAATTTTGCAACATTTGTTTCTTCAATAGAAAAAAGGATACTATCTTTTATCGTATTGTTTACTTTTATCGGAAGAGCTGTATTTCTGTTATAGTTTTCTCCGTTTGCCGCTGAAACGTTTGTGTCCGGTAGGTTGTTGCCGTCTCCTGAATCTTCGTCAACATCTTCTGAAATATTATCATTATTATTATTATCTGTTTCACTATTATCTTTTGAGCCTTCATTCTCTACTTTATTATTTGAACCAATGTTTTCGTTTTTTTCCTCTTCATTTTCTTCAGGAATTTCAGATACAATAACTACTAATGATTGATCTTTTAAGTTTTCATCATTAAAATTCACTACACAGGTCCCTGCTTTGATACCTGTTATTCTGTTTCCGTTTATGCTTACAACCTCATTGTTATCTTTATTATAAGGATTGATGTTTTCGTATTCCTTTTTGCTTTCATCAGAATATGTCGCTGTTGCAGATATTGTAAAGGTTTCTCCTACCTTAAGTTCTTTTTTGATAGATGGATTTATGCTTACAGAATGGAGTTTTACTTCTTGTTGAGAATTAAAGCCGCTAAATGAAGCTCGATAAAGAAGCGTTGCAAATTCTGCGCGAGTTAACGGGTCTTGTCCTCCTATTGTTCCGTTTGCATATCCGGCAACAAGCCCTTCACTTACAGCTACCGCCATATAGGATTTTATACTATTGGAAATACTATTCTTATCACTGAACATATTAAGTATCGATTGATCAGCGAATGCTACTTTTGATTCATAACCCAAGGCTTTTACAAGTGCATATATTGCGTCTTCGCGGGTTATTGGCATATTTGGTTGAAATGGCACTTTCCCCTGTATACTTGTTCTTTTTGGGAAAAGGTCTTTTCCTGCTTCAACATATGGAGAGTACCAATCATAGACATTTACATCATAGTAACTGCTATTTGTGACTCTTTCAAGTTCAAGACCAAGAAAAACAACATACACTTTAAGTGCCTCTGCTCTTGTTATCGATGCACTTGGTCGAAAAGTACCATCCGGATATCCGCCAAACCAGTTCTTATTTGTTGCCCGTTCTATGTTATCATAAGCCCAATGAGATGTTGGCACATCCAAATAGCGCTGTGTGCTATGTGTTGTGTGGTCGGTCCATTCTTCACCATAACCAAGAGCCGAAGCGGAAGATATGATTACTCCAGAAAGCAACATACCAATAAGCATTAAATGTAGTAATTTCGTTTTCATTTTCAAAAACCTCCATATGTTATATTTTATGTTATAGATAATAACATATATCTATGTGGTTTGTCAAGATATAATTTATGTGAGGTGATTGGTTGTGAACGAAAAGCTTATCATAAACAAGAAGAATTTAAAAGGAGAGGATGGATATAAGACGTTTTCAGTTCGTTTGAAGGATGAAATCGTAAATAAGTTAAATAATCTTTCCAAGCAAACAAATCGCTCAAGAAATGAATTGATAAATATTCTATTGGATTATGCAATAAACAACAGCACGGTGTCGTGATTATGGAGTGTACGATTGTCAATGATGGGTGACACTTTCGAGGAAATAAAAAAGTTTCACTCCAAACTTTTCCTTGTCAAGGTGGAACTGCTATGCAGTCTTACCTTGACAACGCTCCTGTGATATAATGTTTACAAGGCGTTAAGCA
>JAZQFJ010000041.1:0-17696 GCA_045539475.1 Eubacteriales bacterium
AGGAGCTGGTTTCTACGGACCGCGGCTTTATCATGCTGGAGTATCAGGTGCGTATTGACTTTTTCAACTGCATGGCAAGACCGTCAAATCCGGAATTTAACCTCACTGGAATGAAGCCGCCGCGCGCGGATAACGGCATGGGCGTGAATATGATAAACAAGTTCAATTTCGTACCGTCCGGATATTCGGTATGCAACACAGGAGACAGTGCATCCATTGCGAATGCTTTCCGCATAATCAACTGGTTCTATACCGACGAGGCGTGTGAGCTTGTTTCGTGGGGAAAAGAAGGTGAGACTTATGAGGTCCGCGACGGGAAAAAGCAGTTTATTATGGGTGACGAAGCTGAAACAATCCAAACGCTTTACGGCGTAAACACGCTCGGCACGCATACACGCTTTGCACCTGATGCTATAGATGCATCAATCTCTGAAGAGCAGGCAGCAACAACTGATTTCATTCTTGAGCATACCTATCCAAATCTTCAGCCGAATCTGTATCTTGAGTTTTCAAGCGAGCAGAACGACAAAATTGCAGATTTGAAAACATCGATAGAAACATTTGTGCTGGAAAACATCCAGAAATTCATTATTGGACAGAGACCTCTGTCTGAATGGGATTCTTTCAGGGAGGAGCTTTCAAGGCTTCCGGTTGAAGAGTTATTGTCAGTATTTGACGAGGCGTATAAAAGCGTAAAATAAAAAACAAAAAACGTTCCTGCGGCGTGTTTTCGCTGCAGGAACGTTTGTTTCTGTTGGAGGTGTTTTATAAAAGATTTTTGCGAAGCTCTTCACCGCTTGCGGGGTGGAGATATGCCGGTGCAATATCAAAAACGGTTTTTGCACCATATGCGCCTTCTTTATTCAAACGGTATGCCGCGCGGGCATATGCAGTGAGAACGCTTGCGGTAAATTCGGGATTTGAGTCAAGCTTTAAGCTGTATTCAATAACGTGAGAGTTTTTGCCGTTGTTGGTTGTTCCGGTGCGGAAAACTCTTCCGCCGTGCGGAATGCCTGCGTGGTCACGGTTAAGTTCTTCCTGAGAAATGAAGTGAACGGTTGTATCGTAATCTGCAAAATAGTTTGGCATAGTCACGATTTCGCGCTCTATCCGCGCGAGATCAGCGCCTTCTTCCGCTACGACAAAGCATTCACGCGTATGCTTCTCGCGTGTTGTAAGTGTCGGATTCTCTCCTGAACGGACACTTGCGAGTGCGCCTTCAACCGGAACGGTATACTGACGTGCATCAAGGACTCCGGCAATTCTGCGTATCGCATCGGAGTGCCCCTGGCTTACGCCTTTGCCCCAGAAGGTATAGTCGTTGCCCTCGGGAAGGATTGCCTGACCGTAAAGACGGTTGAGAGAAAACATACCAGGGTCCCAGCCGACGGAGATTATGCTTACTTTCTTTGCCGCACGGCTCTCTTTATCGACATTCGCAAAATGCTCGGGGATTTTTGCGTGTGTGTCAAAGCTGTCAATTACGTTAAAATGCTTTGCAAGCTCGGGAGTCTGGGTGGGAAGGTCGTTGGCGCTTCCGCCGCAGAGGATGAGAACGTCGATATCATCCTTCATTTCTATTGCTTTGTCCATATGATATACGGGAACATTTGTCGCAGGTTTAACACTTTCGGGTGCGCGCCTTGTAAAGAGCGCGCAAAGCTCCATGTCCGGGGCTGCATTTACTGCACACTCAACTCCGCGGCCGAGATTTCCGTAGCCTGCGATTGCAACTTTTATCTTCATATAAAAACTTCCTTTCGGGGTGATTTAACACTGCCTTATGATGAATAATTAAAACACAAAATCGCTTGAATGTCAATGTTTTGAGACGGCTTTTTTGCGCTATAACAATATTTTTACAATTGCGTTCAGCAGCACACATGAAATTATACCGAAAAGCGTCGGCAAGACGGAGGCAACAACCGTCCAGAGAAGGCTTCCGCTTTCTTTTTTTATAGTCATCAGAGTGGTTGCACACGGCCAATGCATAAGAGAAAAGAGCATAACGCTTATTGCGGTTTGTATTCCCCATCCGTTGTCGCGCAAAAGCGTAGAAAGTGTGCCGAGGTCGCTTATGTCGGTAAGCGAACCTCCGGCGGTATATGCCATTATTATGATGGGAATAACTATCTCGTTTGCAGGAAGTCCAAGAATAAAAGCCATCAGGATAACGCCGTCAAGTCCTAAAAGCCGCCCGAATGGGTCAAGAAAAGTACTGCAGTGGGCAAGGAGAGTTTCTCCGCCAATCGTGAGGTTTGCCATGAGCCAAATGAGAAGTCCGGCAGGCGCGGCGGCACTTACGGCGCGTCCGAGGACGAATAGAGTTCTATCGAAGATTGAGCGGATGATAACCTTGCCAACCTGAGGTGCGCGGTAAGGAGAAAGCTCAAGTGTAAAGGATGACGGAACTCCGCGCAGAACAGTTGCTGACAGAAGCTTTGATGCGAGAAAGGACATAAGTATCCCGAGAAGGATAAGACAGGTGAGGGAAGCCGCTGCGAGTCCGGATTTCAAAAGACCTCCGCTGTGCCCGATAAAGAATATTGTAAGAATGGAAATGAGCGCCGGAAAACGCCCGTTGCAGGGAATAAAGCTGTTTGTAAGCATTGCAATAAGCCGCTCGCGCGGAGAATCAATAATGCGGCATCCTACAACACCGGCGGCGTTACAGCCAAAGCCCATACACGTTGTCAGCCCTTGCTTCCCGCAGGCACCGCATTTTTTGAATATGCGGTCTAAGTTAAACGCAACGCGCGGGAGATATCCGAGATCTTCAAGAAGCGTAAACAGAGGAAAAAATATCGCCATGGGAGGAAGCATTACGGAAACTACCCACGAAAGCGTGCGGTATACGCCGAAAACGAGCGCCTCGCAAATCATTGCGGGAAAGTGCAGAAAAGAGAGAAAGCGGAAAATATCGTCTTCAAGCCCGAGAAGAAATCCGGAAAGGAGAGAAGACGGATAGTTTGCACCCTCGATAGTCAGCCAAAATATACCGAGAAGCATCAGGAGCATTATTGGAAATCCCAAAAGCTTGCTCGTCAGAATTCTATCCGCAAACCGTTCATGAGGCGAATAGCTTCCGCTGTCCGATTCCTTCACCGAGATGCTGTAAATGCGTCCGGCTTCACATGCAAGCTCCTCCGGAGAAGAAAACAGGAGCTTTTTGTGCGGCAAATCCTCCGAAATAACGGTTTCCACGGTATCAAGAAGAATATCAAGTCCCTTGCCGTCACGTGCGCGGGTTGCAACCACGGGAAGAGAAAGTTCGCGGGAGAGTACATCAAGGTCTATTTCAATTTTCTTTTTTTCTGCTTCGTCCATAAGATTTACGCAGACAATAACATTATCGGCGATTTCTGCAGTCTGCAAAACGAGGATAAGATTGCGCTCAAGGCATGTTGCATCGCAGACAACAACAACGGCATCAGCAGTGCCGGAGCACAGAAAATCGCGGGCGACTTCTTCCTCCGCAGAAGACGGAGAAAGAGAGTATGTACCCGGAATATCAACGAGTACATAGCCGTGGCCGTTCCTTTCGCAAAAGCCTTGTGCGTTTGTCACGGTTTTTCCCGGCCAGTTGCCGGTGTGCTGGCGCAGTCCTGTCAGCTCGTTGAAAACCGTGCTTTTTCCGACGTTCGGGTTTCCGGCAAGTGCAATAACCCGGTCATCCGGATTTCTTTTTTTTATAATAAGCGTACTGTCCGCGGCCCCCTTGCCCACGGAATCACGTGTAAGTCCCAAATAAAATCACCCCATCCTTTCAATGAGAACATATTTTGCGTCATCATAGCGCAGGGCGATAAGCGCACCGCGTATAAGATAAGCCGTAGGGTCACCGAGCGGGCTTTTCATAACGCACTCAATCCTCGTTCCTTTAATCAGTCCGAGATCGCGCAGACGTTCGAAGATACTGCTTTTCTCCGACAGGGAAAAGACGCGTCCGCGCTCTCCCGGAAGCATATCGCAAAGACGGATTTTTCCGTGCATGGAAAATTCACTCCCGAAATGTAGTTTTTCATTTTAACTTATGTCCGAAACGGGCTCGGTGTTACAAGTAATTGCGGTCAGGATAAGTGGGAGATTTCCTTGTTTTTAAAATAAATTAAAAATAAAAACGCTTTTTTGAGTTTTTTTAAAAATATTTCTTGCAAAATGATACAAAAATTGATAGAATATAATGGTATGATTATGTATGCATAAAATAATTTTCAACTTTCAATTTTCAATTTTACACTTATAAAAAGGGAGGTGGATTGTTTGCGTTTAAAAAGTCTTGAACTGCAGGGGTTTAAATCATTTCCGGACAAAACCGTAATATCCTTCGGCGACGGCATAACGGCGATTGTCGGACCTAACGGCAGTGGAAAGTCTAACATTTCCGATGCTGTGCGATGGGTTCTGGGTGAGCAGTCCACCCGTACGCTTCGCGGAAGCAATATGCAGGACGTTATTTTCGCGGGAACGCAAAAACGCGGTGCAGTAGGTTTTGCGGAGGTATCGCTGACTATTGACAACTCCGACGGTGTGCTCCCGTGTGAGTATAACGAGGTTACCGTTACCCGCCGTCTTTATCGCTCGGGTGAAAGTGAGTATTACATCAACCGGAGTTCTGTCCGCCTGCGTGATATAAACGAGATGTTTATGGACACAGGTCTTGGGCGCGACGGTTACTCCATTATAGGTCAGGGGCGTATTGATGAAATTCTCTCCGCAAAGAGCGGAGACCGCCGCGAGATTTTTGAGGAAGCGTCGGGCATTTCAAAGTTCCGCCATCGCAAAGAGGAATCGGAGCGCAAGCTTGCGTCAACGGAGGAAAATCTTATCCGTCTGCGCGATATTCTGACCGAGATTGAAGCGCAGGTAGGTCCGCTTAAAATTCAGGCGGAAAAGGCGAAGGAATACATAAAAATCTTTGACGAGCTGCGAGGTCTAGAGGTTACCGTATGGACGGAAAACCTTGCCCGCGCAAAGGAAAATGCGCAAAAATACATAAACGATTATGAGGTTGTGTGTGCTCAGTTTGAGTCCTCAAAGGCTTCTCTTGAAAACTTATATGCAGAGGTTGAGTCTCTTGCTGAGAAAATGCGTGAAAAGGATATCGAGGCGGAAAGCGCGCGTGAAGCTGAGCGCGAAGCCGAGCGGGAAATCCATGAAACGCAGAGCGAAATTGCAACGCTTGAGGCAACTGTTGCAAACAATATAAAGAATATTGAGCGTATCCGCGCGGAGATAAATGACGAAACAACCCGTGCAGAGGATATTGCCGCACAGATAAAGGCGAGAAACGACAGGGTGGAGGAGCTTGAAGCTTCTGCCCGTGAGATAGAAAAGAACATTGAAGAGCTTCGCGAGGCAGCGGCTGCCGCGACCGGCAAGAGTGAGACTACCGAAGCGCAGCTTGATGATTTACGTCTGCGTGAGCGCATGTGCGAGGATGATATAAGCAAGCTTCGTATTGCAATGTCAGCATCCGAAGCCGAGCTTGCGGGATTTGACACACGCCGTGCCGATATTGAGGCAGAGCTTGCTACCCGTGAGGCAGAGCTTGCGGAATCAAAAAAGAAATACGCCGTTGTAAAGGAAGAATTTTCCGAGGCACAGGAAAAGTGCTCAAGTGCGGAAAATATGTTAAACGGCTTTGAAATGAAATACAAATCCCGCGGAGAACGCTTTGAACGTTTGAAGGAAAGCTGCGGAAAGCTGCAGCTGAGCCGTGAGTCCCTTGAAAACAAGCTTCGTATGCTCCGTGAAATGGAAAGAGATTTGCAGGGGTATTCGTATGCCGTAAAAAATATAATGAAGGCAAAGGATGCGGGAACTCTCGGCGGAATATACGGAACGGTTTCTCAGCTTATCCGTGTTTCAGAAAAATATACAGTCGCTGTCGAAACAATACTCGGCGGTGCGCTTCAGAACGTTATTGTCGGGGACGAGCGCGATTCAAAAGAGGCGATTGCATACCTCAAGCGCACCGACGGTGGAAGAGCTACCTTTATGCCGCTTGACACTGTAAAGGGAAATGTGCTTACACAGAAAGGCCTTTCCGAACAGGCCGGGTTTGTCGGACTTGCATCGGAGCTTGTGGAATACGATGAAAAATACTCTCCCGCAATCCGCTATCTCCTCGGGAAAATCGCAGTTTGCGACAACATAAACAGTGCCTCAGCACTTGCGAAAAAATACGGCTATAGCTTCCGTATAGTTACGCTTGACGGGCAGATAATAAATTCGGGAGGTACGTATACCGGTGGTAGTGTGAACAAGACCTCCGGAATACTTACTAGAACGAATGAGATAAAAAAGATAGATGCAGAGATTTCCTCGCTTGCAGGAAAGATAGATGCGGCAAATGCCGAAAGGGCAGAGGCAGAGCGTGAGTATAATGCGCTTACTTATGAAATGGAAGTCTGCCGAAATGATAAGCGCGCTTGTGAGGACATTCTCCTTAAGGCAGAAACGGAAATTGAGCATTACAAAACGCTCCACCGTCACTTGAACGAGCTTATCGACTCTCTCGGCGAAGAGCTTACATCTCTTGCCGGAAAGAAAAGTCAGTCCGAGCGCATTATGCAGACCACGCGCGAGTGCATAGCAGAAAAAGAGGCAGAGCTTTCAGCTCTTCGTGAAGAAGAAGCGGCGCTCATTTCGGGAAATGCCGAGCTTGCAACCCGTAAGACGGAGCTTGCAGAGAAAATGTCTGAGTGCACAGCGTCTCTTGCAGCTGTTCGCGCAGAGGCAGCGGAAGCCGTGCGTGCACGCGAGGAGATAGAACAGCTTTCAGATGCACTTGCGGGCGACCGTGAGGTAAAAGAGCAGAGCATCCGCACAATTGAGAGCGAAAACGAAGCTTTGGCAGAAAGTATTGCAGCGAAGAAGCTTGAAGCGGAAGATAAGCGCAAAAATAAAGAGAATATTGAAAAGAAAATATCCGGTATTGTGGAAGACCGTCTTTCTCTCGAAGCCGAGCGCAACCGCAAGGACAAGGAAAGCAAGGAACGAAATAACGAGATTCTTAACCTTGAAAAAGAGCGCTCCCGCCTTGAAATGAAGAAGGAGTCTGCCGCCCGTGAGGAACAGCAGATCACCGAAAAGCTGTGGGATACTTACGAGCTTACAATGGGAACTGCTGATAAATATATCGTAGAGATTCCGTCACTTCCTGAGGCAACGAAGCGCATATCCGAGCTTCGGAGCGCGATGAGAAAGCTTGGCGACGTAAACGTCAATGCTATTGAAGAATACGATAAGGTATCCGAGCGCTATGAGTTTATGACAAAGCAGTGCGGAGACCTTGAAAAGGCGAAGACTGAGCTTGAGCGGATGATTGCCGAAATAACCGAAGAAATGCAGACGATTTTTGCTGAGCAGTTCAAGGTTATCAACAAGAATTTCGGAGAAACCTTCTCCGAAATATTCGGTGGTGGTATGGCAGAGCTTGTGCTTGAGGATGAAGGGGATATCTTAAACTGCGGTATTGAAATCCGCGTTCAGCCTCCGGGCAAGACGCTCAAGACCATAACCCTGCTCTCCGGCGGTGAGCGTGCGCTTGTTGCCATTGCGCTTTACTTTGCCATTATGAAGATACGCCCGACACCGTTCTGCGTGCTCGACGAAATCGAAGCCGCGCTTGACGATGTCAACGTTGCAAGATATGCAGAGTATCTTCGCCGCCTTGCCGCGACAACACAGTTTATCGTTATCACGCACCGCCGAGGAACGATGGAAGAGGCGGACACGCTTTACGGCGTAACCATGCAGGAAAAAGGCGTTTCCAAGATGCTTGCAATCAGTATTTCGGAGGTTGAGCGTTCAATCGGCGTAAAGCTTACTTAAGCAGCTGCTTAAAGAATTTTCAAGAGGTTTTTCAAAATGGGATTATTCGATAAAATAAAACAGGGGCTTGCAAAAACCCGTGCGGCAGTCGGAAATCAGCTTGCGAGCATTGTGCGCAGCTTTTCGTCCGACCGCGAGGAAATGCTTGAAGAGCTTGAAGAAACGCTCATCATGGCGGATCTCGGTGTTTCGACGGCAATGAAGGTAACAGAAACGCTTAGGGAAAGCGTTAAGGAGAAAAAGCTTCATGAGCCGGATGAAATACTTTCCGAGCTTAAATCAATTCTTCTTGATATCCTCACCGCAAACGTAAAAGAAAATGTAGGAGCAAAGCAGAAAGCCATTCTTATTGTAGGCGTAAACGGAGTTGGGAAAACCACAACGATAGGAAAGCTTGCATCAAGATATATTGCAGAAGGAAAGCGCGTTGTGCTTGCGGCGGGAGATACCTTCCGCGCTGCGGCAGGTGAGCAGCTTGACATCTGGGCAAAACGCTCAGGCGCGGATATCATCCGCCATGCCGAGGGGGCAGACCCTGCGGCTGTGGTTTTTGATGCGGCAAATGCCGCACGCGCAAGAGGTGCTGATGTGCTTATATGCGATACAGCAGGACGTTTGCACAATAATCAGAACCTTATGAACGAGCTTGCAAAAATCCGCCGTGTGCTTGAGCGTGAGCTTCCGGATGCTGATATTGAATCGTATCTCGTGCTTGATGCAACAACAGGGCAGAATGCGCTTATTCAGGCAAAAAAGTTTAATGAGGTTGCAAACCTCTCGGGAATCATCCTTACAAAGCTTGACGGTACGGCAAAGGGCGGTATCGTTATCTCAATTGCCGATGAAATGAGCCTTCCGATAAAGTATATAGGCGTGGGAGAACAGATTGACGATCTTACGGAATTTGATGCCGAAGGCTTTGTCAATGCCCTTTTTGAGGTGGTATAAATGGAGTTTATAATCGCTACAAACAACAAAAAGAAATTGCGCGAAATGGGCGCAATTCTTGAAAAACTCGGTGTTCGCGCGCTGTCTCTTGCAGAGGCGGGAATAGAATCCGATGCCGAGGAAACGGGAATGACGTTTGAAGAAAATTCACGCATAAAGGCACTTGCCGCGATGCGGGTTGCAAAGCTTCCTGCAATAGCAGACGATTCCGGCCTTGAGGTTGATGCGCTCGGCGGCGAGCCGGGGGTATACTCTGCGCGCTACGGCGGAGATAAGTGCCGCGATGATGTAGAGCGTTATGAGTATCTTCTTGAAAATATGAAGAATGTTCCGGACGGGAAGCGTCAGGCGCGCTTCGTTTCAGTTATAACGTGCGTATTCCCCGATGGGCGCGAGATTTCCGCTCGCGGCGAAATTGAGGGAGAGATACTTCGCGAACCGCACGGAGAGGGTGGCTTTGGGTATGACCCGATTTTCTTCGTTCCCGATGAGGGAATGACCACCGCGGAAATGACGCAGGAAAGAAAAAATGAGATTTCCCACCGCGCGAAATCTCTTCGTATTATGGCAGAAAAGTTAGAGGAAGTTTTATAAATGCGGACAGGGCTTATGGGCGGAACGTTCAATCCGCCGCATATGGGACATATAAACGCCGCTCGCGCGGCAAAAGACGAGCTTTCTCTTGACAGGCTTATCTTTATCCCGACGGGGACTCCGCCGCATAAAGAGATGGCAGAAAAGTCAGCAACTGCGAAGCAGCGCCTTGAAATGACTTACCTTGCGGCGAAGACTCTCGGCGCAGAGGTAAGTGATATTGAAATCCGGCGTGAGGGAAAAAGCTTCACGGTGTATACCTTGCGCGAGCTTCACTCAAAATATCCCGATGATGAGCTGTGGCTTGTTATGGGAACGGATATGTTCTTAAGCTTAGAGACATGGTTTTGTTTTGAAGAGATTTTTTCTCTTGCCTCTGTTGCGGCAGTCGCACGCGAAGATGATGACAAAAAAAAGCTTCTCGCACACTCGGAACAGCTCAGGCAGAAATACGGTGCGAAAACGCGCGTGTTGGAAGCAGCGGCGATTACCGTATCGTCAACAGAGCTTCGTCCCAGGAATAATCGAAAAGAGCTCCGGGATTTTTTGCCGCCGGAGGTTTATGATTATATAATCCGAAAAAATCTTTACGGAATTTCGGGGTGTGATAAAATTTGACAGAAAAAGAGATAGAACAGCGTGTAAAATCAGTAATGAGCGAAAAGCGATATCTTCACACGCTTGGCTGCGTTGATATGGCAGAGCGTCTTGCCGAGCGCTGGGAGGCGGATGTCGCTCTTGCTCGTCGGGCGGCGCTTTTGCATGATATAGCAAAGGAAATGCCGTATGACAGGCAGAAGAAATTAGTTGACGAACACGGTATTATACTAAACCGCGTTCAGCGCTCGGAAAAAATCATCCACGCCTTTTCAGGGGCAATCATTGCGTGGCGTGAGTTTGACGAGCCGGAGGAGGTTTGCGGTGCAATCCGCTGGCACACGACGGCGAAGAGCGGGATGACGCTTCTTGAAAAAATCATATGGCTTGCTGATCTGACCGAAGAGGGAAGAAGCTTTGACGGGGTTTGCGAAATACGCAAGCTGGCGTTTGAAGATTTGTCCCGTGCGCTTATTTCAGGGTTTGATACAACACTGCGCGTGCTTATATCGCGCGGATGTGAGATTGACTCAAATATGGTAAAGGCACGCAATTTTGAAATTGCCGCCAATAGTTGAAAGGATTGCTTCACAAAAGATGAAAAAAATGAGACTCAGCAATAAGGCTAAATATACAATATCGGCAATTTTGATTATCGCGGCGGCAATTATGGTTGCGGCGGCGCTGGTGATAGACAACATCCGCCCGCCGGAGGCTGTGCCCGTGAGCGGAAGCTCACGCGGGAGCGTTATCCGCGATGAGAAGATATCAATGATAGACCGCGAACACCGGGAAGGCGTTTTCACAATGCTTGTTGTCGGAACCGATGCCGCAAGCAGAAGCACGGACACAATTATGCTTGCAAGCTTTGATACGGTCGAGAAGAAAATGAATATTCTGAGCATTCCGCGCGATACAATTATAAACGCAAGGCGCGCGACAAAGAAAATAAACGCCGCGTATGCGATGTCCGATGGCGATATTTACGCGCTTTTTGATGAGGTGCAGAGTGTTACAGGCATCCGTCCGGATAAATATGTTCTTGTCACTGTTGATGCGTTTGTGGATGTTATTGACGCAATCGGCGGAGTTGAGGTGGATGTACCTATTGATATGCACTATAAGGATCCGACGCAGGATCTTGTTATAGATATAGATAAGGGCCTGCAGACTCTTGACGGTTACGATGCAATGGGCTTTATGCGTTACCGTGCAACGTATGCCGACGGAGACCTTGGCAGAATCAAGGTTCAGCATACCTTCGTCGAAGCTGTTATAAAGAAAATGCTTACCCCTGCAACGTTCGCAAAAATTCCGGAGCTTGCCGGAATAATAACAGAGAACCTCGAAACCGACTTAACCCTCGGCAACGGAATTTGGCTCGGCAAGCAGATGCTTACAATGAATCTTGAAGAAGATGTGGAAATGCACACGCTTCCGGGATATGCAAATTATTACGACGGGCTTTCGTATTATTTCACTAAGGAAGATGAAGCGCTTGCGCTTATCAATGAATATTATAATCCGTATACAACACAGATTGAAGAGCTTAATCTGTTTAAGGCTTGAGGGGTTCGACTCCCCTCGGATTAAAAAGGAGGATACAAAATGACTGTAAACGAACAGATAAAATGCGCGGTTCGTGCTCTTGACGCAAAGCTTGCGCTGGACATAAACGTTTTGAAGATTGAAGAAATCTCAACTCTGTCCGAGTATTTTATAATCTGCACGGGTAACTCAAACACCCATGTGCGAACGCTCAAAGAAGCAGTTGAGCAGAAGTTTGACGAAGCGGAAATTGCACCGCACCACATTGAAGGTCACGGTGGTTCGTGGGTTCTTATGGATTACGGCAGCATAATAATCCATATTTTCACAGATGAAGGAAGAAAATTTTATCAGCTTGACAAGGTATGGGCAGACGCAACCGCCTTATCCGTTGACGATATGATAAAAGAGTAAAGGGGTTTTACAAATGAAGTACGATTTTAGTGCAATTGAAAAAAAGTGGCAAAAGCGCTGGGAAGAGACCAAGGCATTCCGTGCTGAAAACGGCGGTGACAAGAAAAAGTTTTATGCGCTTGTCGAGTTTCCGTATCCGTCCGGTAACGGTCTGCATGTAGGTCATGCTCGTCCGTACACTGCTCTTGATGTTATTTCAAGAAAGCGCCGTATGGACGGCTATAACGTTCTTTTCCCGATGGGATGGGACGCATTCGGTCTTCCTACGGAAAACTATGCTATACAGCATAAAATCCATCCTGCGGAGGTAACGAAGAAGAATGTTGCATTCTTCAAATCCCAGCTTACATCTCTCGGCTATTCCATCGACTGGGACAGAGAGATAAACACCACCGATCCGAACTACTTTAAGTGGACACAGTGGATTTTCTTAAAGCTTTTTGAAAAGGGACTTGCATACAAGATGCAGATGCCCGTAAACTGGTGTACCTCCTGTAAGTGCGTGCTTGCAAACGAAGAGGTTGTAAACGGCGGCTGTGAGCGCTGCGGAAGCGAGGTTGTCCGCAAGGAAAAGAGCCAGTGGATGCTCAAGATTACCGAATACGCAGAGCGTCTTATCAACGATCTTGACGACGTTGATTTTATTGAGCGCGTAAAAATCCAGCAGAAGAACTGGATTGGTAAGTCTACCGGTGCAGAGGTTAAGTTTGAAACAACCGCAAACGACACGCTCACCGTGTACACCACACGTCCTGACACACTTTTCGGTGCTACATATATGGTTATTTCTCCCGAGCATCCGTATGTCGAAAAGTGGAAGGATATTATAAAGAACTATGACGAGGTTTCTGCATATGTTGAGACCTCTGCAAAGAAGTCTGACTTTGAGCGTACAGAGCTTGCAAAGGACAAAACAGGCGCACGTCTTGACGGCGTTATGGCAATTAACCCCGTAAACGGTAAGGAAATCCCGATTTTCATTTCAGACTACGTTCTTATGTCCTACGGTACGGGCGCGATTATGGCAGTTCCGGCACACGACACGCGTGACTGGGATTTTGCAAAGAAGTTTGATCTCCCGATTATCGAGGTTGTTGCCGGCGGAGATGTTCAGAATGAGGCATTTACCGATGTTGAAACAGGCAAGATGGTAAACTCCGGCTTCCTCGACGGTCTTGAAGTAGAAGAGGCAAAGAAGAAGATTATCGAACACCTCGAAAAAGAGGGGCTCGGTACACCGAAAACAAACTATAAGCTCCGCGACTGGGTTTTCTCACGTCAGAGATACTGGGGCGAGCCGATTCCGCTTGTATACTGTGAAAAGTGCGGTTGGGTTCCCGTTCCGGAAAGCGAGCTTCCGCTCCGCCTTCCCGAGGTTGAGTCCTACGAGCCGACGGATAACGGCGAAAGCCCGATTGCAAATATCACCGATTGGGTAAACACAACCTGTCCGCATTGCGGCGCACCGGCAAAGCGCGAGACTGATACAATGCCACAGTGGGCAGGCTCCAGCTGGTATTTCCTCCGCTATATGGATCCGCATTGCGATACCGCACTTGCATCCAAAGAAGCGCTTGATTACTGGGCACCGGTTGACTGGTACAACGGCGGTATGGAGCACACAACGCTTCACCTGCTCTATTCACGCTTCTGGCATAAGTTCCTCTACGATATCGGCGTTGTTCCGACGAAGGAGCCGTATGCAAAGCGTACAAGCCACGGCATGATTCTCGGTGAAAACGGCGAGAAGATGTCCAAATCCCGCGGAAACGTTATTAATCCGAATGATATCATCAATCAGTTCGGTGCGGACACAATGCGCCTTTACATTATGTATATCGGCGACTTTGAAAAGGTTGCATCATGGGACAGCCAGGCAGTCAAGGGCTGTAAGCGCTTCCTTGACCGTATATGGAACCTTGCCGAGAATGCCGATGCGTCCGATGAGATAACTGCAAAGAACGAGGCGGCAATTCATAAGGCAATAAAGAAGGTCGGCGACGATATCGAGAATATGAAGTTTAACACCGCTATCGCTGCTATGATGGCGCTTATAAACGACTTCAGCGCAAACGGCACAACCCACGGCGAAATGAAGATTCTTCTTAAGCTTCTCTCTCCGTTTGCTCCGCACATGGCAGAAGAGCTTTGGGAAAGCTACGGCGAGAAGACAATGCTTGCAAAGGAAACATGGCCGGAGTATGACGAGAGCAAGACTCGCGCATCCGAGGTTGAAATTGCCGTTCAGGTTTGCGGAAAGATAAAGAGCCGCATAACCGTTCCGGCAGACCTTGCCGATGATGAGGTTATAAAGCTTGCATCTGCAGAGCCGAAGGTGGCAGAAGCGCTCGCAAACGGTAATCTTGTGAAGAGTATTGTCGTTAAAAACAGACTTGTCAACCTCATTATAAAATAAATTTTTAAATTCACGAATAATTTAAAATTATTATTGTTGACATAATGCAAGTTTTCTATTATAATAGTAATGTTAATATTTATTTTTGGTTCTGATCGCGGAGGGAGGGATAACAATGTCAGAAATCCGTTTAAAGGAAAATGAGTCTTTGGAGAGCGCTCTCAAAAGATTCAAGCGTTCCTGCGCAAAGTCAGGCGTTCTCTCCGAGCTGCGTAAGCGAGAGCATTATGAAAGCCCGAGCGTAAAGCGCCGTAAGAAGAGCGAAGCCGCACGCGCAAAGAAAAAGAGATATTAAAAAGAAAACCGCAAGGCAAATCTGCCTTGCGGTTTTTGCCGGATAATGAAATAATATGAAAATGAGCTGTGACGAATTTCGTCACAGCTCATTGAAGCTTTCTGGGGATTATTCCTCGGAGATAGCCTCTACCGGGCAAGCGCTTGCACACTCGCCGCAGCCTGCGCATGCGTCCTTGTCGATAACGTACTTTGTATCACCTTCGGAGATTGCACCAAGGGGGCAAGCACCTGCACAAGAACCACACATTACGCACTCGTCGCTAATTACATATGCCATGTCAATAACACCTCCATCTTTTTCAATATATCTATTGTAACAATGAATAAGAAAAAAATCAATAGGGTAAACTAAAAAAATTTAAAAAATTCAAAAAAAGTTTTTTTGTCGAAACAGAGGATGTATAAAAAGCTGCCTTAAAAGGTAAAATTTAATCTGTGGAATCAAAATACAAATCGGAGGAGACCATGCTTTTTGAAAACAGATTTACGCTTCGCGCAGAAAACGTGCTTCGGTGTGCACATGAATGTGCGGCAGAGCTGGGGCACGGATATGTGGGAAGTGAGCACATCCTTCTTGGAATGCTTCGCGACGGAGAGGGCGATGCTGCAAAAATATTGAATGCAGAGGGTATTTCTGCCGAAAAAATAAGGGGAGCCGTTATTAATCATACAGGCATAGGAAAAGCTCATAAAAACACGCTTCAGGGGTTGAGCCCCTGTTCACGGAGAATAGTGAGAACTGCATACAATAAATCAAAAAGCGCGGGAGATGGATTTATCGGGGATGTGCATCTTCTGGTCGGCATCCTTTGCGAAGAATCGGGGAGCGCGAAAAAGCTTTTAAAAAGCATGGGCGCGGATACGGAAAAGCTTGCGCGGCTTATTATGCCGTCAGGCGGTGACAACGGAGCTGATTGCAGAAAAAATGCCGATAGCCGCCGCAATTCTGAGAAGAGCGAGACGAAATTACTTAAAAATTACGGAAGAGATTTGTGTGAGCTTGTCAGAGAAGGAAAGCTGGATCCGGTAATCGGTCGGGAAAAAGAGCTTCAGTACGTTATAGAAATACTTGCGCGCAGAACAAAAAACAACCCGCTTCTCTTAGGAGATCCCGGCGTTGGGAAAACCGCTGTTGCAGAAGGACTTGCAGAGCGCATTGTAAAAGGAGATGTGCCGCGCGTTCTTTCGGGGAAAAGAATTTTTATGCTTGATATATCCGGAGTTGTTGCGGGAACAAAATACAGAGGTGAGTTTGAAGAACGCATACGCTCGATATTGCGTGAGGTAAGCCGTGCGGGAGATATAATACTGTTCATTGATGAAATCCACACTATCGTGGGAGCCGGAGCAGCCGAGGGAGCGATAGATGCCGCGAATATACTAAAGCCTGCGCTTTCGCGCCGTGAAATCCAGCTTATAGGTGCAACAACTCACGAGGAATATCGTAAATATATAGAGCCGTCAGCCGCACTTTCGCGAAGATTTCAGACGGTTAAGATAGAAGAACCGTCAAAGGAGGAAAGCACTGAAATCCTCGCGGGACTGCGCGGGAAATACGAACAGCATCATAAGATAAGGATTACGGATGAGGCGATAAAAGCCGCAGTTGAGCTTTCTGACAGGTATATTCCGGAACGCCGTCTTCCTGATAAGGCAATAGATTTAATTGATGAGGCGGCAAGCCGCGCAAAGATATATGCATCTTCACCGCCGCCGCGTATGCGCGAGCTTGAAGAAAAAATAATCAGCACTGTCGGGCTGAAGGAAAAGTGCATACAATCCGAGGATTTTGAAGGTGCTGCCCGTTTCCGCGATAGGGAAGAAGGCTTGAGAAATGAGCTCTTGCTTATAAGTGAGAACTGGCAGAAGGTGCTTGACGGGCATACTGAAATTGATTTTGACAGTATCGCCGATGTTGTATGCGCGCGTACCGGAATTCCCGCATCAAGGATAACGCGCGAGGAAAGCCAAAGACTTCTCGAGTTTGAAGCACTTCTAAGAAAAAGAGTTGTGGGACAGGAAAAGGCAATCGCGGCAGTGGCGCGGGCAGTGAGGCGCGGACGTCTTGGCTTTTCAGACCCGAAACGTCCTATAGGTTCGTTTTTGTTTGCAGGTCCTACGGGGGTTGGAAAAACCGAGCTGTGCCGCGCACTGTCAGAAGCTCTCTTTGACGATGAAAACAAAATTATCCGTATGGATATGTCGGAATATATGGAAAAGCATGAGCTGTCAAAGCTTTTAGGCTCGCCTCCGGGATATGTTGGATATGACGGCGGGGTAACGCTTGCAGACAGGATTTGCGACGCACCGTATTCGGTTATTCTTTTTGATGAAATCGAAAAAGCGCATCCTGATGTGATGAACATTCTTCTCCAGATTCTTGAAGACGGAACGATTACCGATTCCCACGGCAAAAAAGCGGATTTCAAGAATACCGTAATCGTGATGACATCCAATATCGGTGCTGAGAGGATGTGCGCCGCAAGCGTTGGCTTCGGAACCGGCGCGAAAAGCGATTTTTCCGAGGTATCAAAAAGCGTAGTAGCGGATATAAAAAAGAGCTTTCGGCCCGAGCTTTTTAATCGTATTGATGATGTGATTGTTTTTTCAAAGCTTGCGGAGAAAGAAGCGAGCCGTATATGCGATATGATGATATCGGAGCTGTCGGAAAGAGTTTTCAAGCTTGGTATTGTCCTTGATGTTACGGAAGAAGCAAAGAAAACCGTTGTTTCACGGGGGTTTGATGAAAAGTACGGTGCACGGGGGCTCCGCCGTGAGATACAGGGCAAAGTTTCGGATATTCTGGCTGAGGAATATCTCAAAAACGAGTGTGCCGCGGGTAACTATCGGATATATTGCGAAAATGAAGAGATAAAAGCACGGCGTGCAGTGTAATTGTTACAGGCTCTATAATAAAAGTTGGGGTAACCAAGTAGAGCCTACGAAAAAAATTAAAAAAAGTAGAGCATATTTGGAAGAAATCCGTTAAAATGGAATTGTCCAGAAACCATGAACGGAGGATCCAATATGCTCTACAAATATT